>CAYTTY010000008.1:0-109341 GCA_964440935.1 uncultured Ignavibacteria bacterium
ACTCGCGCCGCCTATCAACCGATAACTCCGCCACACTAAGTTAGCGCGTATGGGCGAGGCTCCTGCCGAGCCCTTGTCCAAGACTGTCTTCGTTTTCTGACATGTCTATAGCGATTGTCGGAATTCTTGTGCGATTCCACGACCCATCCGGAACAATCTACCCCTCACCCCGGCCCTCTCCCCGCTGAACAGCGCGGGGAGAGGGAGCAAAACGTAGGGGCGCACGGCAGTGCGCCCGCCCGCCGCAACAACTTCAATCGGACAGGAATTCTGACACTCACTCGTTCGCGGGGATGACAGCGGTGAGCTGTTTAACCCGAATGGATCGCTGACGCAAACGGACAATATTTCTGACAATCGCTATATTATAGCAGGGAGGATAGGCAGTTGGCAAGTGGAATGGACCAGGACAGAGTCCATCGTATGGCGGAACATGGTGATGAACATCATTGTCACAACCACAACTTTGAGAGCACCACAGATTAATTATGCGCCACAACGAGCAAGCTCGTGCTGCCACTGACGAACGTCAGTGGCACCCGCACCCGGTATAGTATTCACAATCAGTTCAGATGGTGTGCGTGAGAGCATCCCACCCGACGCGGTCATCGACTCTGTCGATGGTCGCGTCGGGTGGGGCACCCCATGCGTATCTTCTGTTGATGAGAAACTCGAGGTTAGAACCGGCTTACCTGCGCCTCTTCGACGAACGCCTTGAGATCATTTGCCATTTGATCGGCCGTCTGGTAGCGTTCGATGGGATCGCGTTTGAGAGCGCGCATGACGACCATGTCGAGCAGGCCCGGAATGTTCTCGTCGACGGTCGATGGCGGTTCGGGCGTTGTCTGCGTGATCGCGTAGATCAACGCCGAGATGCTCTCGCCCTGGAAGGGACGCGTACGCGTCAGCATTTCATAGGCGACAACACCCAAACTGAAAATGTCACAACGCCGGTCAATCGTGTCACCTTTGAGCTGTTCGGGTGAAATGTAATGCGGCGTGCCCATGGCGATGCCGGTTTGCGTCATCGACATACCGGCCTGGTCGAACCGGGCGATGCCGAAATCGGTCACCTTAATGTTGAAATCGTTCAGGACCATAATATTCGCCGGTTTGATATCGCGGTGCACGATCCCCGAGTTGTGCGCGTACGACAACGCGGCACAGACCTGCATGATGATCTTGGCAACAATGCGATAATTGAGCTGCACATTACGCTTGATCACCTGCTCCAGGGTGTATCCTTCGAGGTACTCCATGGCGATGTAGTTCAGTTCGCCTTCGGAGCCGACGTCGTAGATGGTCACGATATTCGGATGTGACATCTTGCCTGCGGCCTTACCTTCGCGGACGAGCCGTTCACGCAATTCGGCCGACTGTTCCGGATCGTCACCCAAGCCGGTGCGGATTGTTTTCAGCGCGACCATACGGTCAATGGCCGGGTCCTTGCCTTTGTAGACCGTGCCCATGGCACCCTGTCCGACAACGCCGAGGATTTCGTAACGTCCGAGCGCTTTGCGTTCAGCGTCATCCGGTGGCAGCACCGGCTGGCTGGAACTGTCGGACAGTTCAGCGCCGAGCGGATGCGGACTGGCATCCATGACGTCGGAGGCGTGCTCCGGTATCTCCTCGGTTGGCGATTGCGGTGAATCGACCGATTGCGGCGAATGCGCGGTCACCGTCTGCGTTCGTTCCAAACCACCAATGGCGCCGACGGCTTGGTTCTCCTTCACGACACGCGTGCGGACTTTATCGCTTGGTGATCCGACTTCCGGTGTCGCAACGGTCGGTTGATCCGCCTGGTTCGCTTTACCAGCGGGTTTCTTTGACATGGGTTTTGTTGTTGTCTTCTTTCCGAAGACTGAATTGACCGTTTCGTCGGTCAGCGGTTTCAGGAATGGCGCAAAAGCGAGGAACAACAGAATTTGCAGCGACGGATACAGTGTATTCGTGATGATGTTAAACGAGTTGTAAAGCGCAAAGTTAAGGCTGACCAACACGAACAAGGTCACACCCAGAATGACGAACCGATACAGTTTCGGGACGCGGGGCAATACAAAGGCCGCAAATGCTCCGATGATCAAGAAGATCATGATATCGACAAAGCCGGACAGATCGACCGTATTGATGAATCGCTGATCGAGAATGTTGGCCGTTACGGTCGCGATTTTCTCACTGCGCGGCATCACCTCGGAAGCCGGAGTGACCAGCGACGTTCCGTAACCTTTGGCGGTGACACCAATAATAACGATCTTGTCGCGCACGGCATCGCCCAGGTCTTTCCCTTCGAGCACGTCGGCGGCCGACACCGTTTGGAACGTTCTTTCCGGACCCCGATAGTCTATGCGGAACAGCCCCTTTTCGTTGGTGGGGATGAACTCATTATCCAGAACAATGCCTTCGCCGGGGTCGATCTGTGTTTGTGTGCGCGCCGCTTCTTTGACACACCGGACGAGTTGCAGCGCCATCGACGGATAATACTCGCCCTGGAATTTCACGATGAGCGGATCTCGACGCACCTTGCCATCGGCATCCTGCCACGTGTTGGTTTGTCCCAGTCCCCACGCCGCATCGCAGGCCGCCTGGTATGGGTGGGAAATACGGATACCACGGGGGTAATTGTGATTGATTAGCTCCATCGCCTGATCGATGGTCACGATGCTCGAGTTGATCACCGACTTCGGCAGTTCCATCGGCGGATGGCTGTCATCGCTGAGTGTGAACCGCAACGGCAGGACCACATTGCCCGCGCGATCAATCATCTCGGCGAGGAAGTAGTTACCCACCGGGTCGTACGTGGCATCCTCGGTTAGCTCAAAGTCCAGACCAATGGCGCGCGGTTTGTATTCGGACAGCATACCGATAACGTAGCCGACCCGCTCGGCGTCCCATGGCCATGCACCCAGCTTCGCGACGGCGGAATCATCGATGGTGCAAATGACGATGCCGGATGGCGGATCATGTTGCTTGCTAGATTCGACCATCACATCCTGAATGCCCAGTTCCCATGTGGCCAGGATCCGATGGTCTTCGGTGTACAGCCAAATGATGAGAAGGGTGACCAGCCCGGCGAGGACCAACGGAGCGTGTCGTCGCACCCGTTCACTGTCCAATTGCATGGAGAGTCCGCGCGATTTGGACGGCCTTTTTGTTGGCATATGCGTCGTCTTCAATCGAGTGATGTTGTCAACCGGCCCCAATGGCCGATCGCCTTGCGTTTGACGGTCAGGCCGCCGCGCCGACACCGGCGATGAAACGGTAAATCGATTTCCCGATCTGGACCAAATCACCGTTCTTCAGTGTGGCTTCGTCGACGGCGTCGCCGTTGAGCTTCGTGCGTCCGCGACCGCTGACATTGGTCAGGATGTACTGCCCGTTTTCGCGGGATATGCTGGCCTGGATATCGGGAATGAACCACCCCTTGACCTTGACGGAGACAAACGGCGCCTTCCCGAAAGTCACCGCTGCATCGCCCAATTTGACTTCGGCTGGTTCGGTACCACCCTCGCCGACCAGCACCGCGCCACCACCGGCGCGGCGCGAGATGTCGCTCCACTTCTCGTCGGCCTCCAGCATTTCTTTCTGACGCCTGGTGGACAACACCATGGTGCCATCGAGATCCGATGGTTTGGTGTCGTGCGGAGTGTCAGCGCGAAACGTCAGCGTGTACTTGCCGATGGTGATCACGTCCTCATTGTTGAGAATCTGTTCCTCGACACGCCGATTGTTGACGAACGTTCCGTTCAGTGACTCGTTGTCGATGATGACGGTGTCCTGGGGGTTGACCTCGATCGTGGCATGACGCCGGGAGACCCCTCTGTTTTCGAGCACGATGTCGTTGTCCGACGTGCGTCCGATCGACAACCGTTTCTTTTCGGTGACCACGCGTTCGATCACTTTGTCTTCGTAGCGCACCACGATTTCCGCCATGCTACCCTCCTGGACGGCGTATAGGATGAGGGCCGTTCCCGATCCGGGTTGGGGTGCGGCCGCAAACATCACTGAAATCACCCGGCGCAGGACATTGCGGCGCAACAAGGTGACACGTATATTTTCGACATGCAGATCGGAAACTTGACGATTTCAGGCAGCGCTGTTTTGGCCCCCATGGCCGGGGTGACCGATGTGACCTTCCGGCGCATCTGTCGGCGGTTTGGGGCGGCGATCGTCTACTCGGAGTTCCTCTCGACCGATGGGCTGGTGCTCAACCGGATGAACCAGGAACATAAGCTCATCCTGGCCGAAGATGAGCATCCTGTTGCCTATCAATTGTTTGGCTCAAAGACCCAGACCTTTGGCGCGGCGGCCCGGCAGTTGGCTGCCTTCCAGCCCGATCTGATCGACCTGAATTTCGGCTGTCCGGTGAAGAAGGTGGTCAAGAATAATGGCGGATCGGCGATTCTCCGTGATCTTAAGTTGATGCACGATATTGTCTACGAAACCGCTCATTCGGTCGATTTGCCGGTGACGGTGAAGATGCGGGCCGGATGGGACCACGATCACCTTGTCTATCAAGAGGCGGCCAAGCTGGCGGTCGAGGCCGGGGCCAAGGTTTTGACACTGCATGCACGGACCCGGTCGGACAAATACGAGGATCCCGCACGGTGGGAGTATATCCGCGAGATGAAGAAGTATGCCCCGGTACCGGTGATCGGGAACGGGGATGTTGACTCGGCTCCGAGAGCCAGGCAGATGCTCGAGGAGACCGGATGCGACATGGTCATGGTCGGGCGCGCCGCTCTCGGACGGCCGTGGATTTTCGCGGAGATTAACACTTACCTGGACGAGGGTCGGCTACTGCCGGAACCGCGCATGGAAGACCGGATCGGTGTTGCATGGCGACAATTGACCGAGAAGATCCCGCATACGCCGAATGAGCTGGCCGGGATCAAGATGATGCGCAAACAGATGGCGGCGTATTTCCGTGGACTGCCGCACAGCGCCGAGATGCGCGGAGAGCTGATGCAGGCCGAATCGCTGACCGCTTTGCGTGACCTGTTTTGCGACTATATCCATGCCCACGGTTCCGGTGAACCGGTGAACGGATCGGGATGGCTACGCGACTATCTCGATTTGGATGATTCCTGGATGCGCCAACCGACAATCGCCGCATAAACACTGCAATGCCGACACTTTATTTCGACGGACAAGCCGGTGTGGCCGGGGACATGATCCTCGGCGTGCTGGTAGACTTGGGACTGTCGGTCGATGAATTGACCGACACGCTCACACCGATTGCGCCAGTCGACTTTTCTATTAACGCTGAACAAGTATCGATCTACGGACTGAACGCGCAGCGTATCACGGTCTCTGTCGGTGATGAGAAAGCGCATCGTCATCTCAAAGATGTGCTCGAACTGCTCGAACGGGGATCGCTGTCGGAGTTTGCAAAGCAGCGGGTTGCACGCATCTATCGTCGTTTGGCCGAAGCCGAAGCGAAAATCCACAACTCGACTCCCGAAAAAGTGCATTTCCACGAAGTCGGTGCGACCGATGCGATAGTCGATATCGCCGGGTCGGTGTGGGGATTGGAACGGTTGGGGATCGACCGGGTGGTGAGTGCACCGTTGGTGATGGGGGCGGGGGTCGGGCGGTCGGCACATGGGCCGATCATCTTTCCCGCGCCGGCAACGCTTGAAATTGTGCGCGGATTGCCGGTGCGATTCGAAGACGGTTTGGGGGAAACGACGACTCCGACCGGGGCTGCGATTCTAGCGGAAATCGCCGATTTCAGCGACGAAGTGTTGATGACACCCGACCGCATCGGCTACGGGGCGGGGCATAAACACTTCGATGATCGTCCAAATTTGCTGCGCGCCACGGTGGGCACCGTGGACGAATCCTTTGACACCGATCACATCTGGGTGGGCGCCAGTGACATTGACAACACCCGTCCCGAGGTGTTTGATTGGCTGGCGGACCGTCTGCGCGCCGCTGGGGCGATTGATGTCGTCTTCAGCGACGTCGCGATGAAGAAAGGCCGCCGGGGCACGCGGATCGAGGTCTTGTGCACCGCCGTAGAGCGGCAGCGCATAGCGGAGTTGATTCTCGGCGAGACCGGTTCGCTGGGAATTCGCTGGACCGCTGCGGTGCGCACCAAGCTGCCGCGACGGTGCGAGACAGTGACGACTCCGTGGGGAGCGATACGGATCAAAGTGGCGGAGGCTCCCGGCGGTGAACGCGGTATTCCGGAGTACGATGATTGCCGCACAGCGGCCGAACAGCACAGCGTGCCGCTGCAAACGATTATCGAAACCGCCACACGAATCTTTCACGAGCAAATGAACCGCGACACGAACACGAGCAAAGGATAAGAGCTATGGCCAACGGCGTTTGGGTATTCGCACAGCAGAAAAAAGGACAGATCGCATCGACCGCATACGAAGCACTGACCGCCGGACGGCAGTTGGCCGACGCGATGGGCAAACCGCTGACCGCCGTGCTGTTTGGACACAACGTGAAAGACGCCGCCGCGCAGTTGACCGCGCGCGGGGCCGACCGTGCGATTGTTGCCGACGATGACGCGCTGGCCGCTTTTGTCGATGATCTCTACGCCGATCTGTTGGTCGACTGGCTGAAGAAGGATCAACCCGACGTGTTGATCGGCAGCGCGACATTTTATGGCAAGGCGCTCTTCCCGCGTGTGGCGGCGATGCTCGATACCGGGATTGTCGCCGATGCCAGCAGTGTGAAAGCCGATGGCGGGACAATTACCGCCAGCAAGGCGACCTATGGCGGCAAAGCGTTTATTGATTACACCTTCGATGATAAAAAGCCCGCGATTGTGACACTGCGTCCGAAGTCGGTGGAGGAAGCCAAAGAGTCGGATGGCGGCGGTGATGTCGAAACACGCGGTCTCGACGGGACCGATGGAGCCAAGATTAATATCTCTGAGTCGGTGGTTGCGGCGGCGGGCGAAGTGAATCTGAACGAAGCCGACATCATTGTCTCCGGCGGACGCGGCTTGAAAGCGCCGGAAAATTACAAAATGGTGGAAGAACTGGCCAAAGTCTTGGGAGCGGCATCGGGCGCGTCGCGCGCGATTGTCGACGCTGGCTGGGTGCCCTACGCCAAGCAGGTCGGCCAGACCGGCAAGACAGTCAACCCGAAACTCTACATCGCCTGCGGCATTTCCGGCGCCATCCAGCACCTCGTCGGCATGCAATCCTCCCGCGTCATCGTCGCCATCAACAAGGACCCCGACGCCCCCATCTTCAACGTCGCTTCTTATGGTATCAAAGGCGATCTCTTCGAGTATCTGCCGGAGATCACGAAGGTGTTTAAGGAGAAGTTGGGGTAGGGGGGCTTCGCATTCGCATCCGAGCGTTACGACCGATACATAGTCGCTGTTTCCGATTACCGGTTGCCCCTGATGCCCTCGTCAGGGCTTGTGTAAGACCCTTTCGAATCTAACAACTTGACGTTGTGGGAGTATGAAGTTCAGGGCGACCTAACGGTGAGTATTGTGCTTTACAATTAGTTCGTGTTTGAACACACGATGCCCGTCTGTTCAGCCGCTTGCTGAGCAGTTGACCGGGGAACTATACCGCGTCCAGGGGGCGCTGGTGCGCTGGTAGTTTGCGAGAAATGTATCAACGCCTTAATTGATCAATCGTATAATTGATAATGCGGAGTGAAAATGACTTCTGGAAGAGAAACAAAAGACAGACTTTACGAGCAATTCGCCATGTTCGCGCAGGGTATTTGTAGCTCTAAGAGGCTGGAGTTGTTGGACTTGCTCTGCCAGTGTGAAAAATCCGTTGATACTCTGGCCGCGCAAGCGTCGCTGTCGCTTGCCAACACGTCCCGGCACCTTCAGATGCTGAAGGTGCGACGGCTGGTTGAATCACGCCGCGCGGGTTCTTTCGTCTTCTACCGCTTGGCAGACGAACGAGTCTGCCAATTCGTTCGGGGCCTCCGGCATCTGGCACAAGCCCGGATGGCTGAAATTGATCGCATCATCAGCGACTATTTCGGGGCTCCAGAAACCCTGCAGCCAATTGACCGAATTCGACTCCTTGAGCGTGCTGAGGCAGGGGAGATCATCGTCTTGGACGTCCGGCCCAAGGACGAATACGCCGCTGCACATCTCCCTTTCGCGAAATCAATCCCCTTGCCAGAACTTGAGAGCCGCTTGGCCGGGTTCCCGCCGGATGCGGAGATCGTCGCATACTGCCGGGGACCCTATTGCGTGCTGGCCCAAGAGGCAGTACAGAGACTCCTTAAGGAGGGGTTTCGGGCAATACGCCTCGAAGACGGAGTTGTGGAGTGGACTGAAGCCGGTCTGCCGGTCATTAGGCCCGATACGCTGTCGCAAGCGCGAGTCCAAGGCACAGCCGGCCGAGGGTAATGTAGTTTGGGGTTTGAACACTGTACGTGGAATGAAAGCATGCCCGGTCAAACAATCCTGATTCTCGGCGGTGGTGTCGGAGGTGTGGTCGCGGCGAACGCCTTGCGTAGGCGCTTGGACCGCCACCACCGTATCGTCCTGATCGACCGTGAACCGGCCTTCGCTCTGGCATCGTCATTCCTGTGGGTCATGGACGGGAAGCGACGCCCGGAGCAGATCTCACGCCCGCTGGCGAACCTCAGGCGCAAAGGAATCGACGTTATTCACGGTGAGATTCAGCGCATTGATCCCGAACGCATGGAGGTGGATGTCGCCGGCGACACGCTCTTTGCCGATCACATTGTTATCGCATTGGGCGCGGAGTTCGCCCCCGAACTCATTCCGGGAATGGCGGAAGCGGGCGAGACTTTTTGCACGCTCGCGGGCGCGACGCGGTTACGCGAGATGCTGCCCAGCGTTCGTACGGGACGGATCGTGGTCGCCACCGCTGAGCCCGCCTACAAATGCCCGGCGGCTCCCTATGAAGCGGCGATGATGATCGACGCCCTGCTCCGCGGTTTCGGACGGCGCCCGTCGGTCGATCTCCAGCTCCATGCTGCCGAACCCGCGCCGATGGGCGTCGCCGGTCCGGATGTTTCAGCGGCCGTACGCACCATGGTCGAACAGAAAGGTGTGACCTACCGGCCCAATCACCCGATTGCCCATGTCGCAGGCCGTGAGATCGCCTTTACCGACGGTTCCCGGCTAGGCTTCGACGTGCTAGCCTACGTCCCGGCCATCCGCCCGCCGAGAGTCCTAGCGGGTACCGGACTGGTCGATGAATCCGGTTGGGTGCGCGTTGATCGGCATACGCTCGCGACCCAATTCCCGAACGTCTATGCACTGGGAGACGTAACCATCATTCCCCTATCGATGGGAAAGCCCCTGCCCAAGGCGGGCGTTTTCGCGCACGCGCAGGCAAAGGTCATCGCGCGCAACATTGCCAACCTCGTCGGCCAGAAGCGTACCGACGCCCAGTTTGACGGACACGGCGCATGTTTCCTGGAGATGGGAAATGGCAGGGCGGGGTTCGGATCAGGAAACTTCTACGCCGACCCTCTGCCGGACGTGAGATTACGCCGCCCCGGATGGTCCTGGCATCTCGTGAAGGTCCTGCTGGAAAGGCAGGTGCTCTGGCAGTGGCTCTGAGAAGAGGGAATGCGCTCAGGACACGGTGATGATCGCCACACGCGGGCGGACCTCCTTGGCGGATTTGCGGTGATGGTCGTCGAGGACACGCACCCGGACGAAGACCGCGTCGCAACGGAACATCGCAACATCGCCCGGTCTGCTTCGATAGGAATCATGGAACAACCATAATCGCGACGGTGTAATTGCGATAAGACAAGATAAAGAATGTCCACTCTATGGGCCTTGTCCTGACTTCCCGGAGAGTATCAAACCGATCATGAATGGAATCGCGGCATTCACTTCAAACCTGACAGACAGGGAGGCCGCATGAATCGAATTCGAACCGCGCTGCTGATGCTGCTCGCACTGGCAGTCTTGACCACATCGCTACCCGCACAGGAGCACCCTGAGCATCCAACTGAACATCCCACGAAGTCCGAGACGAGCGAGGAGACAGTTACAATCGCGATGCTGTCCGAGGCGATTAGCGACTACGTCGCCACGGACGCCAAGCTGAAGGGCGGCCTGTTTCTCGTCTACGATCCCATCGAAAAGAAAGCGCTCCAATTGACGTTGGCCAAGGTGCATGAGGACAAACTCGCGACTTTGGGCGGAGGCGTCTATTTTGCGTGCGCTGATTTCCAGAACAGTGATGGGAAGATGTACGATCTGGATATCTTCATGAAGGGCAGCAAGGACGGTTTGGAAACAACCGAGGTGTCCATCCACAAAGTCGATGGCAAGCCCCGGTACACCTGGAGCGAAAGGGACGGGATTTGGAGCAAAGTGGCCACGGTGGACGAGAAATAGTGCGCGACAACCCGCAGTCTGCGCCAAGTGTCGTTCACTGCCCGGCGAATGTCAGCCGATACGTTGCTTGCATAGCCTCGTAGTATGGGCTCTGGCGCTGTAATGGAGGAACATTTCTATGGATCGAAGAGTAATTGTTTCAGGACTGGCGTTACTGGGGGCCTTCGCGGCGACGGCGATGGCTTATCCCCCCGCCGTGGGCATCCTGGGCCAGTCGGAGAACTGCCTGACCTGCCACGTCAACAACGGTCCGTGGGTCGACAACTCCAACCTCGTCATTGACATTGTCGACAAACAAAGCGGTGCATCGCTTCAACAGGACGACGGGACCTTTGCGCTGTCTGTCAAACGCGGGGGCGCCGTCACACTGCTGACCGTCGCCGGCTGCAAGACGGAGACAGACAGCCTGATCCCCTATCGCAACGGCTGGCTATACATCGACTCCCAGAGAATCGGCACATCGGCTCTTTCGAAATTCCCGCCGGGGTGGGAAGTGAATCTGCCGATGGCCTGCCGCTTGGGTGGCGACAAGCTCGATGCGTATCCGGGTGTCCACGGGACGATCTTACCAATGACGATCCGCCCCACCGATGCGGCCGGAGACGCAACGGTGACTCTCCAGATGATGCTGACCAGCGGTGAAACCGTGAAGGGTGACCCGCAGCGGGGCATGAAAGGAAGCTACTTCGAGCGAACACTGTACCTGAAGGTGGAGGAGTGATGCAAATCCGATGTCGTCTGTTTCTCAGCGCGCTTGCCGCGCTTGTCAGCGCTCTCGTCGTCTCCCCGGCCGTTCCGGCAGAAACGGCCCAGAACAACCATCAGCCGCAACCGGTGAACGAGGTGTCGGGTAAGCAACGGGCCACTGATTTCTCGTTGTCCGGTCTTGACGGAAAGACTTACAACCTGGCCAATTGTCTCGATTCAGTTCCGGCCGTGGTCTGGTTCACCAACCTCTGCCCCGGGTGCCAGGCGAATATCCCGGCGCTGGATTCGATATATCGCACTGAGATGAAGCCCCAAGCGGAGTTGCTTGCCATCAGTCTCCCGGGTACCAACGACACTACCGTTGAAGACGTCTCCAGGCAGTTGGGATTTGCATTTCCCATCCTGATTGACTCGGGCGGGACGGCTTGTGCGGACTATGTGGGCGAGTACACACCGGGCACCTGCCCGGCGGTCAACATGTTCGTCGTTGATCGTGACGGGACGATCAGATTGGAGACGCACTTTCCGGGCGCGCCCCTGACGGAGCTGCTCTCGCTTCTGAAGGAGCTTGACAGGCCGCACGAGAGAATCCGGGATACAAAGAACGCGGGATCCGGTGGCTGATCAAACCGGAGTGAACTCCATGAAGACACTCATTCTCCTCAACGACCCGCCGTACGCCGGGTGTCCCTGACGCCCTCGTCAGGGACAAGTGGCTCACTGCTGAATCGCGGCATGTCCATTCACCGTTCACCAGGTGGCCCGGTGCCCCACAGTTCTACTGTGGGTAACAGTGCCGTTGACACCGTGGCATCTCCATTCACAAGTCGCTACGATAAGTCTGCGCCCGGGTGCCCGTGACAGCGTGAATTCCCAACTGGGGTGGCCCGGACCTTGGTCCGGGTCTCAAAGGACGTTTGCCGACTTATGAAAACCCTCGAATCGCGCTTAAAGACTTGCCGGAGCAGTTGGAGAGGTTTAGCTCCATATGTGGCAGTTGTATGAGACCCGGACGAACGTCCGGGCCACCCGCCGGAGATAACGAAGGTGTTTAAGGAGAAGTTGGGAGGGTAGCACATCGGACTGTCATTCACATTGAAGGGGCGTATGGCATGCGCCCCTTCTTGTTTGGCCGGGTGCCCCTACCCGCTATCACAGACACTGTGATAGCGATAAGAGTAATGAGCAAACGCCACGGAGGGTGTGTGACCCTCCGTGGCGAGTATTCTGGATTGGAATGTCCTTGCGCCCGATTTGCCTGCCCTCTCCACTTAGTTCCCATTCCATCGGATACCGGCAATGATACGGTTCAAGCTGAATAGATCAACACCCTGGTGCTCAATAAAGCCAGTCCAAGATCCGATCGGTTTCGTGATGCCGTATCCGATGTTGAGGATACCTTCTGTGCGATCACCACGACCGGACTCTTCGCCGGAAACGGATGACGCCGAGACCACTATACACGTATGGGGTGATCTGATTGGTCCCCGGGAAGGCACCGAAATTGTACATTGCATTTCCCGCAACCATGAATGAGCCCGAATTAAAAAACCCGAAAGCCAGCTCCGGCACGAAACGGAAAGACTGGTTGTTGGCGATCGCGCCTACGTCCAATCGGCCTCCGAGGAGCAGCTGCGACGGATTATCAAAATTCAATCCCGAATACGTGTGGAATACCATCCGACTTTTTGTCTCTACGGTAACGCCGCCTTCGCTCCCCATCACCGTCCTGGGAGTGGAAGGTGGAGTGACAATCACGTCTTGAGAGGGTGTCTCTGTAGACGGCGGAGCAAACGTCTTGAGACGTTCGTCGATTCTCTTCTCCAGCCGTTCACCCAACCGTTCCTCAAGACGCCGCGACAAGAGCTCGAGGCGCTCATCATCGGAAAGCGCCGGAGTTGAAGGGACAGGGAGAACGCTGTCTGTCTTCTGAGGTTCCGCGGCTTCCGCCGGTCGCGGATAGTGCTGCGAGGTTATCTTCACACCGCCAGGTTCACCATACCGGATGTAGATCTCCCCCACTTCAGGAACAGGTATTGCAACAACGCGGTCTCCCTGGAACGTGCGGACACTCATCTGAGAATCCGGCAACACGAGATACTCCGACGTCCTGCGCATGTGGCTCCTGAGAGGCAGGGTCTCGTCAGCCAGTTTCAGCGTGTCCTTCGCTACGGCCTCATCTTCGGGCTTCGCCTCTGCCTGTCGTCCGGGTGTGGATGTTGTGGGCCAGCGTTCGCGCCCGAACGCATCCACATCAGCCCGACTCGCCTGCTTCCCGCCAAAGAGGAAAGTCAGGCCGGCTGTGAACGCCCAATTGTGCAGCAACTCCTTTGGGGCTGCCAGTGCCGCGGGATCCGATTCACTAAAGATATAGTCGCGGGCTCCGGCATTGACACGGAAGTGACGTCCCAGGGTAAATCCGAGGCCGCCACCTACGATCAGCATTGTCTTGTCTGAACGCGTTGCATGTAATTCATCCCGATATTGGTTGCGGAAGTCCAACTGGCCCGCTCCGACCACAAGGTAGGGTATCGCACCCTGACCGGAGTTGAGGTGGAACTGCGCCTCTCCGCCGTAACTTTGAATGGGATCGGTATCGTCGAACTTATCGTTCATTCCACGCCAGTAGTATCCCCGCAGTCCGATGAGTTGTCCGAAATTCAATCCGGTGCGAACGCCAGCGAAGGGCTGATCATCTAGACGGGCCTTATCATCAAAGTTCACCTGCCCAACGTACGGCTCGACAATCCACGACCCACCGAACAACCCACCATCGTATCGTGACCGAATGGCACGGTCCAGTTCGGTCTCCTGATCTGACGGATGGCCTCCCAGGTTCAAGATAATGTTCCCACCAAAGGTCATGTTGTGGCGGATATCGTCCTGATCAGGGTCCATTCCCAACATGTTCGGATCTGGGGCCAGCAGTCGGCGATCCATTCGGAACATCAGATCTTCGACATACACTTGTGCCTGAAACCGGTCCAGAAACGCGAAACGCAGACCGCCGCCGGCGCTCAATGCGATGACATCGAAATCACGGCTCATCTCAGGTTTGAACTGCATGACCCCCCCTCCGATTCGCAAGAAGGGAACGAAGCTCTGACTCAAGCCGAGGTTGAACAGCATGTCTGCGCCATACCGGTTGATCCGCAGACCTTGATTCTGGCCGAATTCCAGCGGCTGGCCGTCGAAACGAATAGCGCCAAGGTCGGTGTCGGTCTTGTTGTTGGTGAGGTAATGCCCCTGGAGGGACACAATGCGCCCGAAGTTTAAGGACAGCCGTCCTCCGTACAGCGCGACATCCCGAACCCCACTTGGCGGTCCCATGTCACGTAATCGATGGTCGGCGCCAACGAGAGACTCAGTCCCTGTGGCAGCGCTACGGCGTCTCCACCGGTCGTCCCCAGCAAGGCGAGCACGGCAATCAGCACGGTCATCCGGCGGCTTGATCGGCTCATGCAGAGCGATAATAGAGGCGTGACGATTAATCGATCGAGAATGGACATTGTTCACTCCTTTAAATGTGTTGCGCGGGCGCAAAGCACATAGCATTTGCTGCTTTTCACAGCACGTGCGCGTTCCCTCCGCCGCCGCACCTGAACCCCATCGCGCGACATGCGCGAGGGCAGGTCGGGGCGCATTCCATTGTAATGGTCAGAAACCGTGTCCAATCAGTGTCCCGTCGAAGTCTGCCTGATGGACTTTAAAGCGTCTCTGACAGAATCCCACACGAACGCAATACCCGATGTCGTAACGCTACGGTCATTCGCGCCCGCGTTTTCAAGCTCACTCAGCCTGCGGCTGGCAAGCTGGTGCCTCCGTTGCAATTCGCTAATCTCCTTGAGATAAATCGGTTGCGCCTTGGCACCCACCTTCCCAACTTGGACCTTGAGTCGTTCGATCCTTACCCTCATGTCATCAAGCTGTGCTCGCATGTGTTGCGGGTGCGCAATAGAGTTCTCCATGACAGTTGCTCCGTATCTGCTGACTGGTTTCTCCGTTTGGCGCCCGCGCTCATCCATGCGGCAGTTGCTCCATCGCGTGGCCGAGCCCCTTCTCAAGGTGATCCAGCTTTGCCATCATGGCCGCCATCCGCTCGTCATTCCGTTCCTCCAGCGCTTTGAGTTCCTCTGCAATGAGATTCCGCAAGTCGACGAAACGCGATTCCTCGGCGTTCTCCGCCAAATTCTGCGCCGCCTGCATCTCCCGTGCGTGGTGGCGTTCCCTGAACAGTCCAGCTGTCTTTGCGTACACTACAAATACCAGGGCTGATATCACGAATAGAATTAACAACCCAAGCATGACGAGTCCGAGTGGCGCTTGAACAGTGGCAATTCCCAGATCCAGAATGGCCGGTGTCGTGATTGTGTTCCAATTCAGCATAGCGAACATGGCAATTGCGGCTGCAATCAGAACGAGCAGTACATTACTGATTCTCATGGTACTCCTCCTGTCTCTGTTTCCCAACTTCAACATATCCCAAACCGGCGAATGCGTCAATCGCCCGCAGGATTGAAACGCGTTATGGTCCCAAAGGATGAGACGAACGCGATCGTCCAGTCTCTCGCACGGTGAATAGGCAATCAGCCGTGGCGTGCGACGTGCTGCCAAGTGCCCCACAGTTCTACTGTGGGTAACGTTTCGTCGACACCGTGGATTCACTTTTCACAAGTTGTCACGATAGATTGGCCATCTTCAAGATATCCGTGTACGGGACGGTTCTCACAGCAGAGCTGTGAGGCACCTCTTTTGTAACTTCATCGTTGGCCGTGCCTGGTAGCCCACAGTTCTACTGTGGGTAACGTTACGTCGACACCGTGATCTCCCGGGTGTCCCTGACGCCCTCGTCAGGGACAAGTGGCTCACTGCTGAATCGCGGCATGTCCATTCACCGTTCACCAGGTGGCTCACCATTGTCCTCGAAAGAGATGAACGAATGACACGACGAGCAAGCTCGTGCCGCCACTGACCAAGGTCAGTGGCACCCGTGCAAGACGCCGCTACGATGCGACAGTCTGTGCGGTCGACGCAGCTGTCTGTCGGCTGAGAATCTGCTTCGCAGCCCCCAGTCCGGCCAGGTGGCCGCTCGACCAGGCCCATTGGAAGTTGTAGCCGCCGGCGGGACCGTCGACGTCGAGGATTTCGCCACAGAGGTAGAGGCCGGGGATGCGCTGCGACTGCATTAATGGGATGTCGACTTCCTTGAGATCGATGCCGCCGGCGGTGGCCTCGGCATGATCATAGCCGCGCGTGTCGGTAATTGTAATGGGTGTGTCGAGGAGTTGCTTGATGATGGCGGCGCGCAATTCCTCGTCGAGATGACTGAGCAGGACATCACCACCCGCTGCCGCTGCCACCAGTTTTGCCAGTTTTACCGGCAGGAGCCGTCCCAGCATTGACGATACAAACCGTCGGGGTTGTGCTTCAGTGTGGGCGCACATCCACCGGTCGAGCTTGATCGGGTCGGTGTGTTGGGTCAGCGACATCGACACCTCCAGTTCGGCTTGGGGATTGTCGACCAGTGCGCGCAGCCAGTGACGGGAAAAGGTCTTGGGCGCCGGACCGTTGAGACCGTAATGGGTAAACAGAATCGTCCCTTCGGATGTCGCGAGCAGTTTGCGTTCACTGCCGGTGCGCTCATACAAACTGAGGATTCCGTCGATCGAACTTCCGCGCAGGGCGCAAAACGATCCGCCGACCGACGAACTACTTTCGAGGACGAGGCCAACCAGCGCCGGAGTAGTTGGAATGATCGTATGCCCGAACCGTCCGAGCGTTTTCATTAAGGACCCATCGCTGCCGGATTCCGGCATGGAGAGTCCACCCGTGGCGATGATCAGGGCGTGGGCATTGACATCGTCGCGCGGACCGTTCGGTCCACGAGACTGGATGGTGAATCCGGTCGGGTGTGGTTTTATGCCGGTAACTTTGTGGCTGCACCGCAAATCCACTCGGGCTGCTTTCAATTGCCGGAGAAGGGCATTGAGGACGGCGTGCGAGTTGTCGTTGGCGGGAAATACGCGGCCGTCGGACTCGGTCTTCAGCCGAACACCCATGTTGTGGATCCAGTCCTGTGCGCGCTCGGAACCAAACTGTTCGAGGATGCTGGCGATCTGATCGGGCGCGCCGCCGTTGTAGTCATCAGCGGTGACCGACTTGTTGGTAAGGTTGCACCGTCCGCCGCCACTGATCAGGATCTTGTCGCCCGGTTTGAGCGCGCCGTCCAGGACCACAACCTGATGCTCCTCCGGATTGAGCTGTTCCGCTGCAAAGATTGCCGCGGTCAGTCCGGCTGCACCAGCCCCTATAACGACAACGTCGCCCATATACCTATGATCGGGATTACGCGTGAGAACTACACTCTTGGCGGAACTGGCGGAACTGGCGGAACTGGCGGAACTGGCGGAACTGGCGGAAGGGGACGATCCGTGCGGAAGATGCGGTGGCCAGCTCACGCAGCCCGGCTAAAGTCTGGTGGCGCTGTGACATGCGCAGCCGCCGCACGGCCGGCCAGATACCCGCTCGACCAGGCCCACTGGAAGTTGAAGCCGCCGATGCGTCCATCGACATCGAGGATTTCACCACACAGATACAGGCCGTCGATGATCCGCGACCGCATCGTCCGCACATCGATTTCACGCAAATCGATCCCTCCGGCAGTGGCTTCGGCATAGGTATAGCCACGGGTGCCGGCGACGGCAACATCGAGGTCCGTGAGGACGGTGCTGAGCGTGTGTCGTGCGGGCCGCGTCAGTTCGGCCAATCGGCTATCGCCACCGGATAATTCAACCAGCGCCGACGCGAGTCGGGCCGGGACCATGCTTGCGAGCATGGAGGTGACCGATTGTCTGGGATGACGGCTGACATAATCTGCGATCCACCGTTCGGCATCGGCTGAGGTGCGAAGACGACTCAGGCCGAGCGTAACGGCGAGCGCTTCGTGCGGATGCTCCAATTGCTCGCGCAGCAGATGCCGGGATAAGTTCATCGGTGCCGGGCCACTCAGACCGAAGTGAGTGAAGAGGATGGACCCGTCGATGTGATGCACCCGTTGCCGTTGGCCGTTGCCACGCACACGGTATAAGCGCACGTGTCCATCGACCGACACACCGCTGAACTGCTTCAACTGTATGCTGGGTGCCGACGCTGGTTTCACCACCAGCGGTGCGAGCGCCGGTGTGGTCGGGACGATCGTGTGGCCGTGTCGCCGGAGCAGTTGCATGACGGCGCCATCGCTTCCGGATTTCGGCAGCGCCAGTCCACCGGCCGCAACGATGACTGTACTCGCATCGACGGTGCTGTGCGTGCCCGCCTGGGTCTGCATCACCAGGCGGAACTGATTGCCCTGAGGGATGATGGCGGTTACCCGCGCGTCCGACCACAATTCGGCGCCCGCATCGGCGAGACGTTTCAGTAATGCATCGAGAACAGTTTGCGCGCGGTTGGTGACGGGAAACAGCTTACCGTTGCTTTCCAGCTTCAATTCCACGCCCATGTTCCGGAACCATTCGCGCGTTCGCGTCGCGACGAATTCCGAGAGCACTTTCCTTATCGTGGCTCGCGATGCGCCATTGAATTCGTCGGGGGTGACCACATCATTGGTGACATTGCATCGTCCGCCGCCGCTGACCAGAATCTTCGCGCCCGGTTTGCGTGCGGATTCGAGCACGACCACTCGCTTTCCCTGTGGCACAGCCCGTTCCGCCGCAAAGATGGCAGCGGTCAGTCCGGCGGCGCCGGCGCCGATGACGGCGATGTCGATCATGGTGAGGGCACTCTACTCAATGGGAAGACCATAACAATTGTCACAGAAATTTGCCACGGCAGGCGGACAAGTCCGATTAAATTTGTGCCATGGGCTTCATGGACATTAACTATTTATATAGACAGATGCACGTCCCATAATTCCCTGCTGAACGCCCGTAGGTCAGGAGCACGGCGCGTCACAGCCGCTCGCAATGGCTGGCCCGTTACTGCGCCGGGCTCCTGACATCTCCACGCAAAAAACCACCTCTCCCAACCAGAACTGTCAGGAGCCCTGCGCTGCGAAAGGATCATTTCACTCGATTCTATCTTGACGCGCAGTGCTCCTGACCTACTATCTACTGAAAGCGTCCGGCCAGTGAATCGAATACAAAGTGACGTGCTCATTTTTGGGTAGGGGCGCATTGCATGCGCCCTTTCACCGCAGCAGTTCACGTGCCTTGGGCGCATGCTCTTCGGCAATGCTCAGAGTAAACAATGCGCCCCTACGAGTGATTGTGAATTGTACACCCGACTGATTTCAACAGCCCGTAGGTCAGGAGCACGGCGCGTCACAGCCGCTCGCAATGGCTGGCCCGTTACTGCGCCGGGCTCCTGACATCTCCACGCAAAAAACCACCTCTCCCAACCAGAACTGTCAGGAGCCCTGCGCTGCGAAAGGATCATTTCACTCGATTCTATCTTGACGCGCAGTGCTCCTGACCTACTATCTGAGTACGCCCTGTCCCGGTAACGGTTATGTGCCTTGGGCGCATTCAATGCGCCCCTACAAAAGCACGCAATCGGCATCGACACACCTTTTTCAACAGCTCCCCCTCTAAAGGCCCGCGGCACACGACTCTCGGGAAATGGCCATAGCCGATGCGGGATTGCGGGGTTTGAGTCATCAGGCACCCACATTGATCTTCAATCAGACTTGTCCTCCTGTGGCGGAAATGTATTTCGACAACTGCTTTAATTGGTACCTTGTTTCAAAGCGGCAATATGGGCTTTCGCGCTGTCGATCAGTGTCAATTCCGGATCGGGATCGTGCCACAGTTCGAGGAAGTGCTCGTAGCGTTCGATGGCTTTCTGCGTCCAGCCGGACATTTCGTAGGCGCGGGCGAGGTAGTAGTGAAGTGTGATCAAAATGACGTCCTGAGTGGCATCTTGATCGAACCCGGACAACAACTCTTCCATGACCGGTATGGCCTCAGAGGGCATGGACAACACGAGGTAGGCGCGCGCAACTGTCTCCTTTAGAAAGAAATCCCTGCCTTCCAGTGCTCCGCTCCTCAGAGTTGAGTCCAGGTACGCGCGGATGGTGCCCGTTTCCCCACGCTGAGTCGAAAAGTACAGCATGTGATGGTAGTACCAGATCGTATCGGACGCACCTCCCGAGGTCATCAGTCGATATAATTCGCCTTGCAGGGAATCCGCCTGATCGGAGTGTCCCATCAAATCGCGGAACTCTGCCTCCACGCCAACCAGCCAATGCGCATCGCTGGGCGAAAGGGCCGCTGTCGCGCTCTGGGCTTCCTTGACGACTGAGAGCGCCTCCGCATAGTCTCCCAGCGAGTGAAGCAGGAACATCTTCACATACAATTTTATGACATACGGCCACCCGGTAAAATGCTCCATCCGGTCGGCCTCCAGTCCGGCGTTCAACAATTCAATCGCTTTGCGGATCCGTCCCTGGTGGGTATGGATTGTGGCCAGGCCAATTCGTCCAAACGAACGAGTGTCGCCGTCCTCGCTCTTCACCATTCTGATGAACGTGGATTCGGCGGCCCGAAAGTCGCGGGTTAGAATCTGCAGATATCCGGTCTTGTTCTGAGCCGCGATGAAACTGGGATTCTTGGATATGGCCTGGCGATAGGAGTGGATGGCGTCATCGTACCGTCCGCGGCGTGCGTAGAGGTCGCCTCTGGAGTCATACGGATTGGCTTCTTCAGGCGCCAGCGCGATGTATTTGTTTATCGCCTCGATCGATTTTTCCAGTTCACCCATTTCATCATAGGTGTAGGCCATCTGGTTGTAGGCGGTTTTGTCCAGCGAGTCGAGGGCGATGATGCGCTGGCACATCGCAACCGACTCCTCGAGCCGCCGTTCCCAGCGCAGGCGCAAAGCCATTTGCAGCATGACCTCGGTGTCGTCGGGGAACTCTTCCAGAATGTCCCGAAGCGCTTCCAGTTGCGCGTGAGGGCCTTGCTCCCTCAGAATGAAGAAGCTTTCCAGAAAGAGCCGGTCGCGTCGTCCGAGCCGATGGGCGTACTGCATGGCACGCTCCATCCAGTGAGTCAGTTCCTCGGCAGATCCCCCGCTCAGCCGGTACAACTCGAGGTAGGCCAGCGCAAATGTGGTGTCCAGATCGATGGCGCGGAGCAACTCTCGCTTCGCTTCCGGATGGTAGAGTTGCCGGCGGTAATCGACGGCGTTGAGGTAGTGACGATACGCATCGGTCGAGGTCGAGGCCTCGATCACCATGGTGTTCCCCGCATCGGCCGGTTCCGGGATCGCCAGGTCATCGGCGATATCAGTTGCCAGCCGTCCCATCAGTTCGAAAATCGTCTCGCCCTCTGTTCCCTCCAGTTTTTGGGATGCGATGGTGGTGCCGGTTTCGGATTCGACAATCTGCGATGTGATCACAAACCGCGGTTCGGTCTGAAGAATCGTTCCCATCAGCATCCACTTGGCTTGGGCGCGTTCGGCGACCTGAGTGGCGACATCGCGATTGACAGACTTCTGCCCCTCGCGACCGAGCAGCTTGAGAATGTCATAGAGTCGCTGACTCGAAACGATTTGCATGTGCTGCGATTCCGACAAGTCGGCGATCAGCAGGTTGGTGGCCATCTCGCCGTATCGTTGGGGATCATCGGGTTCGGTCAGATTATCGAAATACATAATGGCCAGACGGTCGGCGACCGCCTCGGCGTCTTGAATCGGGGACACGTCGATTTTCCACGGTTGCAGGATCAGCAAGATCACCACAATCACCGTCACAGCCGCTGCGGGAATGGCAAGGCGCGGTAATGAGCGCTTGGCGGGCGCGTAGGCCGCCGACGGTTGCGACGGGCCCGATGTGCGCGCATCGCGCTCGCGACGCAGTTCCGTCACCATCTCCGCTGCCGACGGGTATCGTTTGTCCGGATTCTTCTGAAGTGCGCGGTTGACGATGGCCGCCAGCCCCGGTGGCGTGTCCGGACGCGCATTGCGCACCGGATCCGGTGTTTCGTTCATGATCGAGTACATCATCGCCGCGTGATGCGCCCCCGTGAACGGCGGGTGACCGGCCAGCATTTCGTAAAGGAGTATGCCCAATGAGAAGACATCGCTGTGGGCGTCGGCGTCTTTACCCTCCACCTGCTCGGGCGACATGTAGGCGATCGTGCCGAGGGTTGAGCCGTCTTGTGTCAGCTTGGAGGTGCCCTGAACGAGAGCCAATCCGAAATCGAGTATCCGCACACGATCTTCACGATCGATGAAGATATTGCCCGGTTTCAAATCGCGGTGAACGATTCCGGCTTTGTGCGCCTGCTCGAGGCCGCGGGCGATTTGCACAGCGATACGGAGAATTTCGTCGATTGTCCGTGGCTGCTCCCGCAGATAGGCATCGAGGGGGCGGCCGTCGATGTACTCCATGGCGATGAAATCGCGACCGCCGGTGTGCTCGACCGAGTGAATCGTCACGATATTCGAGTGGCTGAGCTTCGACGCTGCCTTGGCCTCTCGCAGCAGGCGTTCACGGGCTTCGGCGTTCTGCGAAAGAGATTCCGGCAGGAATTTGAGCGCCACTTTCCGGTCGAGTTTGGTGTCCTGGGCAAGATACACCTCGCCCATGCCTCCGGAGCCGAGCTTGGATTCTATGGCGTAATGAGCGATTGTCTGACCGATCATCATTCACCCTCAGTGGCAACCACCGTCTAAAAGACCCGCTCGTCCTGTGCTATAATGGACGCAAAGCGTGAATGGCCGTGAAGTTGGTCCAAAGCTGGATCCAACTGTATGTATTTGCGCGAGAACCACGACGGTACCGACACGATCTCCTCGAGAACATCGCATGCGCGATCCAATTCGCCAACCGCAGAACACACGGTTGCCAACTGATACTGGACCACCCGATCGCGGATCGCGTCGGGTGCTGCGGAGCAAAGTGACACTGCTCTCTCGCCGTTTTCAATCGCCCGTGATCGGTCGCTTAGGTCCGCGTAGACCAGTCCCAACGAGCTGTACAGTCGAAAATCGTCCGGATTCGCCTCGATGGCCGATTCCAGTTGCGGTATGGCGGTTCGGTAAGCCTGTTCCGCATCCTTATCCTGACCAAGCCGACGGAGACAGAATCCTCGCAATTGCGACTTGGCCATGGCCCATGGTTGTGTCCCCAAGAGCTCGCTTTTCAACGTCTCTACGAACTCCAGTGCATCGGAAAATCGGCGCTCGAACAGAAGCTGCCGGTACAGGAAGAAGAAGAGATGCACATCACCCGCTTTGTCTCTGGGTATGCTCTCCAGCGCCTTGCGCGCGCTGTCCAGGTCTCCGTTCCAGGCCAAGTGGTTACTGGCGTGAAACACATAGGCGATCGTTTGATCCGGCGCCATTTCCATGGATCGTTGAAAACAGCGATCTGCCTCTTCATACCGCCGCAGACACGTGAGCGTAACGCCGATCTCAGACAGGATAGTTCTGCTCAGTGGATCTAGTTCGAATGCCCGTCTAAGGCATTCGAGCCCGGTGACAAACTCACCCATGCGCCGCCGCACACCGCCAATCGACAGCCACAGATACGCCGAATTTGGTGTCATTGACAGCGCACGCTCAAATTCGTCGAGCGCTGCTGTGTAGTCACGATGACAGCGGTAATAATACAGGCCTTTGGCGAAATTTGTTTCCATGCCGTCGGGCTGTAATTGTTCGGCCTTCTCCATGGCTTGTTTGGATTGGTCCCTGCGTGCATCAGACTGATCATACCCGTGGTGGTACATTTCTGAGTGTGCCTTCGATAGATCGGCCCAGGCCACGGCGAAGTTGGGGTCCAATTGCACGGCGCGATTGAACATTTCAACGGATAGTTGGAAATCACGTTCGAGATACGACGCGCGGTTCATGTATTCCCTGCCACGCAGGTAGGCATGGTAGGCGTCGAGATTGTCGGTGGGACGGATGTGAATGGCGGCCCGTTCCGGTGCTATCAGGGTGATGTTCAATTGCTCGATGACGTGTTCTGCAATGTCCGTTTGCACGTCGAAGATGTCTTCCAGTACACGATCGTAGCGGTCGGACCACAAGTGCGTGTCATCGGCGACCTTGATTAACTGTGGGGTGATGCGTACACGGCTGGACCCATCCCGGGATTTGCCCCAGCGCACCGTGCCTTCCAGGATGTGATCGGCGCCCAGCTCGGCGCCGATTTCACGCAGAGGCTTGCGGGTGTCCTTGTACTGCATCACGCTGGTGCGCGAGATGACACCCAGTTCTTTCACGGCGGCGAGACGGCTGATGATCTCTTCGGTAATACCGTCGGCGAAGTACTCATCGTCCGCCGGTCCCAGGTTCTCAAAGGGCAATACGGCGAGCATCTTGCGCGTCGAAGTTGTGGCGATTGTCCTGACGGGTTGCGATTCGCTGTCTCTCCGAAGCGACCGAAGATCAGCCACGAGATCGGCGGCACTCTGATATCGTTCTTCCGGTCGTTTGGCCAGGCATTTGGCCACCACGCGTTGCAACTCGTCGGGAACGTCGGTTTTGTATCGCACCAGAGGTTCCGGTTGTTCATTGACAATCGCATAGATCAACGCGGCGGAATGATCGCCGCGGAAGGGCAGACGCCCGATGATCATTTCGTATAGAACCACACCGAGTGAAAACAGATCGGAGCGATGATCACAGTCTCGGCTCATCGCCTGTTCGGGCGACATGTAGGCCGCGGTGCCAAGCGTCGAGCCGGCCTGCGTCAGTCGTACCGCTCCTGCAAATGTGGCTAATCCGAAATCGAGCAGCCTGGCGCGGCGGTCGGCGTCGATCAGAATATTCGTCGGTTTGATATCGCGATGGACGATCCCGGATTCGTGCGCCTTAAGCAACCCCTCTCCGATCTGCAGCGTGAGCCCCAACAGATCACGCAATGGCAATTCATGCATCTTGCAGAATTCGTCGAGCGGGTATCCGTCGATGTATTCCATTACAATGTAGTCACGACCGTCATGTTGTTCGACCGAGTAGACCGTCAGAATATTCGGATGATTCAGCCGTGAAGTGGCTTTGGCCTCACGCAGTAAGCGCTCACGGGCTTCGGGATCCTGTGTCAAACTGTCCGGGAGAAACTTCAGTGCCACTTTGCGGTCGAGTTTCATGTCCTCGGCAAGGTACACCTCGCCCATACCGCCGGAGCCGAGCTTCTCGAGGATATTATAGTGGGCGATGGATTGTCCAATCATCGTTGATCCAGTTCATCCGTCCAATTGGTGACGACGTCAATGCGGTTATCGGACTCCCCGACTCCCAGACTGACGACGATGAAGCGTTCCCCATCAGCGGTGACACTCCACGGGGAATTCGTGGAGAGTGCCCGAGTTCCAAACAGCCGTTTGGGTTCTCCCGCCCGGAAAGAGGATCCACTGCCGTCAACGTCGACTTGCATGACCGAGCCGTCCGCTGCGATGTAGTAGAGCGTGTTGCCGTCGCCACTCCAGTAAGAAAAATCGCCGCCGGTGTTGGAAATCTGCCATTTGCCGCCGGGGCCGGGGAAGGGACGGACATACACTTCGTATCGCCCGGTCTCGTTCGATGAAAAAGCCAGCCAGCGTCCGTCAGGAGAGATGTGAGCGTCATCTTCATCGAACTCAGTCTGCTGGAAGGGCGTCAATTCTCCCGTGGCGTCGCCGGTTTCGGGATCAATGGGAAGGCTCCAAATGTCGTCACCAATGCCGCTATCGCCCAAACCATAGATAATGAGAGTTCGTCCATCTTTCGACGTACTGATTGGCCATTTCGAACTCTTCGACTGGTAGACTGCCGTGGCATCCCCCGCGCCGCTCGAACTCTTACGATAGATGTTGTAATTCCCGGCCCGGGAGGACGAATAGTAAATGGACTTTCCATCCGGTGACCACACAGGGTTCATATCTCCGCTTGGGTCGAAGGTCAGCCGGGTCTTCACGTTGCGTTCCAAGTCGAACACCCAGATGTCATTGTTGGCAGAATTGCTCTCTTCCAATTCCACCGCGAAGAACTTTCCATCGGGCGACAATTGGCAGTTGCCATACACGCCCACGTCGCCCAGGCTGTCCGTCACGGCGCCAGACCGGTCGTACCACAGAAGTTGGTTGACAACTGTCCCTGCTCCAGTGAGATAGCTCACAGTGCCGTTTTCGGAAGCCGTGAACACGGCGTTGTTGAATCCGGCGTCGAAGTAGACGTTTTCGGCAATCGGGAAAGGATCTCCTAAATACTCGAGCGCATCGGGGTCGAAGGCGCGCGCCATGAGCGTACCGTCGCGTGTGAACATCAGGTGGTCCTTGGCATAGATCGCGTTACCCTCCGACTGGAACAGAACCCTGTCCATCGACCCATCGAGTGACGCAACATGGATCGAGTCGTCGGCTTTTTCGGCCCCTCCAGTACCCGTCCGTACATAGTAGAGGAAGTGTTTCCCGTCGGGCAGGAACCAGGGCCAGCGATGTGTCTTGCGTTCACCTGTTGTATCCGGCTGGGTCACCTGAGTCGGGACTCCGCCCGCAGCGGACACCCGCCAAATCCCACTGACCGATGCCGGGGCAAAGACGATGTCGCCATTCTTGTTCCAGCTACCGCCCCGGCCGGATTCGGAATCACAGAGCACGACCGGCGGTCCGCCGGTGACGTCGATCTTCTTGAGTTTGCCGTTCTGTGTGAAGAATCCCACATAGCGGCTGTCGGGTGACCAGAATGGATACCAGGCCAATTCGGTGCCGGGGAGTTGTTGTGCGGTCAGTTTGTCGACCGGGCGCAGCCAGAGTGTCGGTGTTTGCACCGAGTCGACCGCGGCATAGACGATGTACTTACCGTTTGGAGACACAGCCAGGTTACCGCCCCCTTCGACCGCAAGGCCAAGTCCTGTCGGAGGGACGATTGAGAATCGATAGACGTCCGCTGCTCCGATGCCGGAACCGCGTCCGAAGGCGACGTAGATCAGTACCAGGGCCAGTACCGCCGAGACGGCCCAAGGCAGCCAGGCCAGCAAACGGTGTCCGACCGGAGGGTCATCCACGTCGGGACGAGTGGCTTGGGACACACGCGACGGCGCCCGCGATGGCGCGCGGCTTGCCGATACCCGGCTTTGTGAAATCCGGCTCACACGCTTGCGACCGGAATCGCGTTTGAACCGGCGTAGGTCCTTCGCCACCTCACGCGCCGACTGATAGCGTTCATCCGGTTCCTTCTGGAGACATTCCAAGAGTATGCGATCCAGTTCGGGATCAAGATCGGGATTGACAGCCGATGGCGGCGCAGCTTCCACATTGACGATCTCGTACATGATCGCTGCTTCGTGAGCTCCGGTGAAGGGCATCTGACCGGTGAGCAACTCGTATAGGACAACACCGAGCGAGAAGATATCGGAGCGATGATCGACATCGTGTCCGAGAGCCTGCTCGGGCGACATGTATCCCGTGGTTCCAAGGGTGCTGCCTTCTTTGGTCAGGCGCGAGGCAACACCGCGCAGCTTGGCAAGGCCAAAGTCGGTGATCTGCGCGATGCCATCCTTGCGCAGCATAATGTTCTCGGATTTGATGTCGCGATGGACGATACCTTGCTGGTGCGCAGCAGCCAGCCCGTCGGCGATTTGTGCACCGATCTCAACGATCTGGGTGATGGACAGTGAGTCCTTCTTGTCGCGCAGTGTTTGCCCGTCGACATACTCCATCACAATGAACATGCGCCCGTCGTGCTCCTGAACGTCGTGAATGGAGCAGACGTTCGGGTGTGTGAAGGCCGCCGCCGCTTTGGCTTCCTGTAGAAATCGGGCTTTGACCTCGCCCTCCAGCGCGAGATGCTCCGGGAGGAACTTCAAGGCGACTTTGCGGTCGAGCTTCGTGTCCTCGGCGAGAAATACTTCACCCATGCCGCCGGCGCCGAGCTTCTCGATCACCCGATACTGTGCAATTGTTAGACCAATCATATTTGTGTTCCGTCTCCACTCAAAACATGACAATGATTGTCATGTTCTCAAGTTGGGAAGATAGAGATTCCGCCGTCCGGGCGCCATAACTCAAAGTGCAAATCATTGCATTGGGGCGATTCCCACAGGTCTGTTGAAATGTTGCCTAGCGATGGATTTTTGTCCGGGAGCCGGTGTCCCCAAAAAGGGTCCCGCCGATACGAACACTGTGGCACCGTCGCCTTTTGCGGCACAGAGCAACCAAACGAGACAGAGGGTGGGAGAGAGATGGGCGTATTCCTCGAAATCATTGAATGGACCGATCCGACCGGTGAGGAAATGATTCATCGGATCCCGGAAGAGGGATCGGCCGACATCAAGTGGGGCGCGCAGTGCATCGTGCGCGACTCGCAATCCGCTGTGTTTTTCCGTGACGGCAAAGCCTGCGACGTGTTGGGCACCGGGCGGCACACACTGACCTCGCTCAACCTGCCGATCCTGACACGCATCATGGCGTTGCCCTGGGGGACCAAATCGCCGTTTCGGTGTGAGGTGTACTTTCTCAATCACAAGGTCTTCACCCAGCTCCGGTGGGGAACGACCCATCCGGTGGCGTTTCGCGATCGGGAGTTGGGCCTGGTGCGTCTACGTGCCTTTGGTAACTTTACGATGAAGATCAATGAACCGCTGCTGTTCCTGAACACCATCGTTGGGCGCCAGGCGATCTATACGACCGATGACATCGAGCAGTACCTGCGCGATGTGATTGTCTTCCGTCTCAATGATCTGTTCGGCGAGACGCTCGATACGATTTTCGATCTGCCGCGCCAGTATGAGGAATTGGCGCAGGCGGCGAAGGAGCGCATTAGCATCGAGTTTCAGAAATACGGTTTGGAACTGATCGATTTCTATATCACGTCGATCACCCCGCCGGAAGATGTGCAGAAGATGATCGACGCGCGCGGCGGAATGGAAGCGGTCGGCGATCTCAATCGATTTCTCAAGTTCGGGTTGGCCAAGGCGTTTGCCGAGTCGGGCGGGGGGTGGCCCGCGGCCGGCGCCGGAATGGGAATGGGAGCCGGTGTCGGCATGATGATGCCCGGCCTGATGTCGCGGGCGATTGGTCCCGATATGATCGATCTGCGCTCCGAGTCGGTGGCCACGATTACCTGTCCGAAGTGCGGCAGTGACACACCGGAAGCGTCGCGGTTCTGTTACCGTTGCGGGCATCATATGGTCGCGATTAACCGCTGCCCGTCATGTGACAACGATCTCCCCGCCGAGGCCAACTTCTGCATGGTCTGCGGCACGAAGTTGGCCGAGACGCTCACATGCAGTTCGTGCAACGCCAAGCTGCCGCTCGGATCGAAGTTCTGTCCCGAGTGTGGCAACGAAATCGGCGGCAGCCCGGCGGATGAAACGCCAAACGGGGAACCACCTCCGGCACCGGCGGGATAGCGTTGGGATACAACATCCGGGATTGCGGTTCGATGCTGTCATGGGAAGTAAAATGTCCGCACTGCGGCGGCCCGAATGACGTGGGTGCCGACCGTTATTGTCTCTCCTGTCAGTTCTGTGGTGCTGGTCTGTGGGTGCGACTGCCCGACCGCTACACCACCCTGGTGGCTCGGCGACGGACCGAGAAGCGCGAGGCGGTGTTCGCGTGGGACCGTCATTTGAAATCAAACGGCCAGCCGCTGTCACGATCGCGACGCGAAGCACGCTGTGTGTACATCCCGTTCTGGAAAATCAGCACCACGTTGGCTGTTCCCATGCTGAAGAGTCGCACGCGTGTGACGCCAACCACGATGTCCTACGGCAACGAGTCAACGGCGCAGTTGCGCTCTTATGAAACAGAAGAACGGACCGTCGAGGAACTCGAGTGGGAGATCAAACCGTGGGAGATGACGATCCCGGCGTGTGACGCGAACGATTGGGGATTGGCGTCATTGGGTGTGCGAGTTGAGACTATGCCGCTCTCGGGATGGGACGCGATTACGCTGGATGATATCAGCACGTGTTGGCCCGTCACGGTGAATGAGTCTGACGCCTTACAGCGAATCGACAAGACAGTCGGAGCGGTAACGCGTCAGAGCCGTCACAAAGTCGTCGGTGACTGTCATTTGATTACCCCGAAGCTGGCGCTGGTTCATTGGCCGGTATGGGTGTTGAGCGATCGGAATGATGGTGCGCCGAGATCAGTTGAGATCGATGCGGTGAGTGGACGTGTGATCCGCGATGGTCAAATCGACGTCGAGAGCATTGATACGGGATACACCGCCGAGCCCGGCGAGTCGCCGAGTTTGCTGCCGCATCGGTGCATGAACTGTGGGTATGACTTAGATGTCGATGATCGTTATGTGGTGTTTTCCTGCAAGAACTGCCAGTCGCTGATTGCCCATAACAGCAACGGTAAGCGCGAACCGGTGTCGGTCGAATTTGCGGCGACCGAACAGGAGCCGCGCAAATACACATGGTATCCATTTTGGTCGTACGGCGGTGGACATTTGCTGATTCCTGCATTCGCGATTCGCAATTACCGTTTACTTGTACGCTTCAGCGAAATCATGTCGGGGCAGGAGCGTGGATTTCAGCCACCGCCGAAGAATCGACGGTTGAAGGGTCTGATTGGCGCCACCCTCCCGAACGACGCCGCCACTGGCTTCGCCCGAGTGGTGATGGAACGCGATCGGTGGCAGGGCATCCTGCCGGGCAATCAATCGTTACCGATCGATTTGGAACGGACTCCGGGACTCGTCTACGCGCCGCTTGACCGGACGGGAAGTGAACTCGTTGATCGAGTGACCGGTTTATGCATGCCGTGTTCGGCGTTGGATGACGTCTGACCCTTTACATGATTCCCATGACATCCCCATATTCCACACCATATGGGTACATCGCAGCAACACCTCGTCGGCGCGTGCGATCTCGGCACCTACTCCGGTTTGATTCTCATCGCACGTCGTGCGAGGCGGGGATGGTCTGTTCTCGCGGAAGAACAGCACACGCTCGACTTGCTGGGCGATGGTGTTGATCGTGGTCGCTTGCCATACAGCGCGATTGCGAGAGCTGAGGGGTTGGTGCAGCGGTTCGATGATCTGACCGAACGCCATGCTTGCGACAGCGCCGCAGTTGTGGCCACGGCGGCATTGCGGAATGCGGCCAATCGCTCGGAGATCGTCCGGCGGTTGCGTCAGTCGACACGTCATCCGGTACGCGTGCTGGGGACGCGGCGTGAAGGTGTGCTGTCTGCGCGTGGGGCGCTGATCGGCTTGCCGAGATTTCGAGGACATTCAATCATCGTTGATATCGGTGGCGGGTCGACCGAGGCGATTAGAGAAACGGATACTGGATTCGTCTTTCGCGGTGTCCCATGGGGGGCTTCGAAAGCAACGGCTGCGTGGTTCGGCGATCAACCGACCAAACGTCAGCAATCTCGCATCGATCTGATGGATGAGGCCGATGCGGTCATGCGTGGCCTGCCCGGTTGGAATCGTGCACGTGACCAGCGTCTGGTCGGAATCGGGGGGACGATTGTGACCCTGGCAGCCCTTCAAGCACGCCATCGGCGGTTTGATCCCCAAAACCTGCACGGCCGTGAGTTAACGCGAAGTTGGCTGGAGCGGACGGCCAAGCGTCTGGCCGGTCTGTCACGATCCCAAAAAGAGCACTTGATACCCTTCGATCCCAGGCGTGCACGCGTCATTACGGCTGGAACTTTCCTCTGGGCTGGAGTGTTGAACCGTTTTGATGTAGATCGAGTTACCGTGTCGGCGCGGGGATTACGCTGGGGCGTGGCCGATTACCTCGTTGAACACAGGCGAATTTAGACTGTCCTTTAGTTGTTGGACCACTGAATCGACGTTGATTCACACATCCAATCACTCCTAAGGGGAAGCCACTCAGCCACTTCGTGATCGAGTGCGGTCGTGTGACCCGAACTGAAAAACCTTGACTGGTTCCTCGAACCGCTCCTAATTCGGCTTTCCCATAGCCACGTTGACGATTGTTGGCCTTTGGAACCTCGGAGCCACTTTGGATTGTGAAATCAACGCCCTGAAGACCCCCGTCAGATATTACCGACTATTCCTGGCACTGACTGTGATTGGTGTCCTGCTCGTGGCCTGTCCGCAGATGGTGGGCGCCGGAGGTCCCCAAATTCCGTTTCAGTGGGACATCCGTGCAAATACCGACTCGATTGAGCTCGACACCTCCTCCGTTCCCGGATCGAACACCATTGTCGATTTGCGTGCTGCCGATAGTGACGTGTGGGCAGCCACCGAGGGTGGGGTGAGCCACTACGTGGCGCTCGACGATCAGTGGGAGATCTCCACCACGGAAAACGGTCTCAGCACGAACGAGATCCCAGCGATCCTCTACGTCGATGGAACTCATCTTTGGGCGGCGACCTCCCATACCGAGGTAGTGGAAGGAACAAACGCACAATTCGGTGACGGACTCTTTCTCTCCATGAACGGTGGGGAAACGTGGATGAATAAGTCGCCGGCCAACGGCCAGGCCTCGGGACCGTTCTCTCTGTGCTTCGACTTCGCGTCGTTCCGCGGGAATGTCGTTGCTGCCTGCTTTGCGGGTGGTTTGGTGATCACCGGTGATGATGGAGAGTCATGGGAAAACATCTTCCTTTCCCGCGCCGACAGTCTGGATTACGTCAATCGCCGATTTCTGGAGCGCTCCAACCGATATTTCTCAGTGGGGGTCGATACGACGATTGAGGATTCGTTGATTCTGTACGCCGGGACGGCGGACGGAATTATCAAGTATGTGTATCTCGACTCGGCGCTTGTCCTTCATGGAGACCGATTCAATAGTGTGGCCACCGACGGTCGCAATGTCTATGTGGCCACTAACCGAGGTCTGTCGTTCACGTCTACTTCAAGCACCAATTGGACGACTTGGTACACCAACTCCGGGCTTACGACCAATCGCATCAGTGAGGTGTTGGTCAGTGGCGACACGGTGGTTGCGGGCGTGGACTCGGTCGATGTCGATGCCGGTGCCGGATTGGTGATTTCCACCGATGCCGGCGAGACGTGGACGGCGTACGCACCCGAACAAACAGTCGGCCGGGGACGTCAAGTGAAAGACATTACCACGGCGGCCGGAGCGATCTGGGTGGCGTGTGGTGGTGGCGGTCTAATCCGCTCCGAGGATTTGGGCCAGACATGGACCAATATCTTCCCCGATTCCACACTGGCGGAAGACTTCCGCGACACCACACTCCCCACATCCCTGAAAAACTATGTGAATGCACTAACGACGCAGGCGGTGTTGGACACCACCTATCTGTTTGCCGGAACGGACAGCGGGTACGTTCTGTACATCATCCCTGGTGATTCACTGCCGGACACGGCTGGGCTGGGCATAGCAGGCGAACAGACGACCGGTCTCGGACGCCGTGTGGTCGGCTTCGACGTTCAGACCGGTACCGAAGACGGTGACGTGCTGTGGGCGTGGACCGACACGATCCCCGGTGTATCCGGATTCCCGGGGTATGCGGTCTCAACAAATTTTGGTGTGGATTGGCGGGTCGCCAACGCCAACCTGCAAGTGCGCGGTATCGGCTTCAGCAACACCGATTCGTTGTGGATTGCCACAGACAACGTGTTTTACAGTGGGATGTACCCCGATATTGATCGCGATCAATTGGTGTCGCAGCCCGGTTTCCAGACGATTCTTTCGGATGGTGTGATCCATCCACCGGTCCGTGACGTTGCGACCGAATTCGAATCGTCCGATGACGATGCCGAGGTCGCATTTGTGTGGGTGGCGACCGATTCCGGTCTCGCGGTGTTCAACCCCCGAAGCCTGCAGTGGGGCGTTCTCCATCCCAACCGGCGTCCCCTCCAACCGGATGCGCGGAGCCAATTTACATACACCGGCCGGGACACGTCGGATGCCGAAGAGTTCCTCTCACTGTCCGGTAACTTTGTCACCGCACTGGCCGTGCACAAGCAGGGAAACACGCGTTGGATTTGGGCCGGTACGCAGACGACCGGGTCGGGACAGAGCAATGGCATTTCACGATCCATCGACGGTGGCAAGACCTGGGTGGTACCGATTACCGGTCATCGTGTCTTCAACTTCGCATTTGATGGGTCCAATGTCTGGGCGGCGTCCTCTGAAGGACTGCTGCATTCACCGGACAATGGCGCCACGTGGGATACGTTGAGTCATTTCGTCGATCCCGAAAGCGGTGCGTCGATCGATTCACTCACCGAGGTCTTCGCCGTGGCCGTGGTCGATGACGAGGTCTGGGTAGGAACGGAGAACGGCACTGCGTTTCTCGACCGTGATGATCCGGTACACACGCTGCGCGTGCGCCGGTCGTTCCCAACGGTTACGGCCGAGCAAGGGTCGGGAGAGGGTGGCACGTACGCGACGCCAGTACCGTTCTCGCCGAACTTCCATCCGAACGGTGTTCGTGTTCACTACACACCTCCGGTCGATGGCCCGGTGACGATCACGATCTATGACTTTGCCAACCGTGAAGTCCGCATTGTGACCGACGGGGAGCAACGTTTCGCGGACCAGACCTACCACGAAGCCGACATTTGGGATGGCCGCAACGGCCAAGGCGACATTGTGGCCGTGGGGACCTATTTCTATGTAATCGAATACTCCAATGGCGATGTCCACTGGGGCAAGATGGCGGTGATACCATGACGCTCCGTACAACGACGAAGTCGCTCTGTTCCGTGGTTGTGATCGGAATCCTGCTGGGATTCGCTGCCTCGGTGCAGGCGGGTGAGGACGGCGGGTATGCCGGTGCGCCGATACAGATCAGTGTCGGCGGACGTGCGGTTGGATTGGGCGGCGCGTCTGTGGCGTTGGCCGACGGTCCCACCGCCTTCTGGTACAACCCGGCCAGTATCGGGAATATCCGCAACGATCAGATCGAGGCCGCCTGGCGGACGATGAGTTTTGATCGCAAGACGGGATACATTGCCTTTGTGCATCCGTTTACGCAGGACGAAGCGGCGATGGCCCTGTCGTGGACTTATGCCGGTGTGTCTGACTTGTATGAGTACAATACCGATGGTGTCAAGGGCGGCCAGATCTCCAATTTCAATAACGCGGTGACGTTCACCTTCGGGCGGCGCTTTTCACCGGTGTTGACGCTCGGTGCGACCGCCCGGTATGTGCAGCAGAATATCAGCAACGTCAACGCCTATTCGATCGGGTTCGACCTCGGCGTACATATGCGGTTTTCCCGCGATTGGGATATGGGCGGCATGACGCTGCCGATGTCAAAGTTGCAATTGGGCATTGCGGTGCAACGATTGGGCCAGAAGTATCCATGGACGACCAGTGACTACTGGGTTAAGGATGGCGAGACCGGGTCGTCGTTCGATGAGCGATTCCCCGTCATTGTCCGTGTTGGCGCGGCGGCTGATCTCTGGCAGGAACGCGTGATGCTGGCTCTCGACGCCGAGATCAACGAAGAGGAAGATGCACGATTGCATGCCGGACTTGAAATCATGCCGGTCAGCCAGTTGGCGGTGCGGGCCGGGATGGATCACAGTGAGCCGGCCTTTGGCGCTGGGTTTGTCCTCCCGCTCGATAAGGGCAAAAGGTCACTGCTCGTTCTGGATTACGCATACGACATTCAACCGGGACCGATTGATGGGGAGCATGTCTTCTCTGTTGGGGCACGGTTTTAATCTGTAGAGTGAGCGTGTTTAGCTGCAACAGTTCCCCGCCGAACAAGAGAGTATGATGATACATTCAATGTGGAAACGCTTGAGTTGCTTGGCCCTGTTCGGCAGTGTCTGTCTGATGTGGCTGGCCATCGCGGTCCCATCGGCCGTGGCGCAAGAGACGGACACCGATCCGGTCGGCTTTCGTTTCCTAATGATCGGCGGGGGAGCACGGGCCGTCGGCTTGGGCGAGACGATGGTGGCCGACGGTGGGGCCGATCCATTCGTGATGGAATACAATCCCGCCGGACTGGCGGCGCTTGAACGGTCGGCCGTGGCATTTGCCCACAACGAATTCTTCCTCGATACACGCGGGGAGTATGTGACCGCTGGTGTTCCGATCGGTCAATGGGCGGTGGGCGGACGGATAGCGTATCTGGGAGTCGACGATATCCCTTTGCGCACCGGACCATCGTCGCAGCCGTTGGCCCTGTATGATCAATCATCGGGTGTTTTTCAGGCGGCGGTGGCGCGCGCCATCACGGACCAGTTAGCATTCGGGTTGTCGGCGGCGTATGTCCTCGAACACATCAACAACGAGACGGCGCAAAGCGGGATTTTTGGGCTCGGTGTACGTTATGAACGATGGCCTAATTTTGTGGTCGGCGCATCATTGACCAACTTCGGTCCCAAGACGGAGTTTGTCGACGATGAGTTCCGCATGCCGAACCGTTTCCAATTGGGTGCGGTGTGGACGCAGGAGAAGTACAACCTGCGCGGAGAAATGGTGGCGCCGGATGAAATGGATGTGAAAGCACACGTCGGCGTGGAAGTCACGCCCGATCCCAAATTTGCGTTGCGGGCAGGCCTGAAACTCGGATACGATACCCAGGTTTTGGCCGGCGGATTCGGCGCCAGCACACCCGACGGACGATTCCAGGTCGATTACGCGTTTGCCCCCTACTCCGATGATTTCGGCAATACGCATCGCTTTGGTGTGAGTATTCGGCCGTAACGATTTACTTCTCAGATATCCATAAAAAAACAACGAGCGGTTGGGTGGCCGCGATCTGGGATCGCGGTTCGCCGAAGGCGAACAGAACGCACCGAGCAACATGGATACATCGAACGTGTGCATGTGACGAGATGGTTCTGTTGTCCTGCTGCGCAGGACCGCGATCACAGATCGCGGCCACCCGGGTTGTTCAACCTTTCCCGGAATAATCATTGACGACGTCACGGCCTCCCGGTTTATAGCGGTATGCGATCTTTGGGGGGCGTCTCAACTGTCGTAATCATAGTCGCGTTGTGCGTTGTACAGGCATGCGTGTGTGCACCGGCACTGGCGCAGGAGGATGTTGCGTCGGCTGCCGGCGATGGCCTCTTCGACATGCGACGCATTCCGGAAGTAATCGGGATTGTGTTGTTCTTTGCGGCATTGGGGATTGCCGCCTATCTCGCGCGGCGCGACTTTCCGATTAACCTGCGATCCTTGCCGCCGTTGAATGCGGTTGATGACGCGGTTGGGCGCGCGACCGAGCAGGGAACGCCGGTCGTGTACATCACCGGTTGGGGCGGCGACATGGCACGGCCGACGACGATGGCGTCGATGGTGGTCCTCGGACAGGTCGCACAGCGGACGGCCGAATACAATTGCCGGTTGATGTTGCCGTCGCATGATCCGCTGGTGGTCTCCGTGGCGCAGGAGACCGTATCGCAGGCGGCACGCGCGGTGGGTCATCCTGACTGGTATCGGTCCGATGACATCGCGTTTGTTTCGCAGAGCCAGCTTGGCTATTCGGCGGCGGTCGATGGCATCATGGCGCGGGAACGACCGGGGGCGGTCTTCCTGTTGGGGACTTTCGAAGGCGAAGCACTGATACTCGCCGAAACCGCGAACCGTACCGGTGCGGTCACCATTGCCGGGACCGACTCGACCATTCAATTGTCGTTCTTGTTGGTTGCGTGCGACTTCACGCTGATCGGTGAAGAACTCTTCGCGGCATCGGGAATTGTATCGGGTGACCGTCGCATTCTCTCGTCGATCATGGGGCAGGATTGGCTGCGCTACCTGATCATAGCGTTGATCGTTGTCGGTGCGGCGCTGGTCGCCTTCAATGTCACCGATATCGGCACGGTGGTCTCGGGACGGTAATATGAGAGATCGTCTGGCCGTCATCACCGCAATTGTCGCCGGCGTGTTCATGACCGTGCAGTATTTCCTCACGTCGTCCGGCGCGGCGGCGGCGTATCGCACAATCTTGGCGTGGATGCAGATCATCTTCTCGTTCGCACTGCTGGTCGGTGTACTGGGCGTCGTGCGCATTCACGGGAAGCGGTTCATTTCTCATTCATCAGAACGCTTTTATGCCGGTGTGTTGCTAGCGGGTGTGGCGTTGATGGTGGTTTTGGGATTCACCGGTGGCATCGAGCGCGGGTCACCATTTTTGTGGGTGTTCGATAATTGGCAGGCGCCGATGCAGTCGACGGTTTTTTCGCTTCTGGCCTTCTATGTCGCGTCGGCGGCACACCGGGGCTTTCGCGCACGCTCCGGCGAATCGGCGGTGTTGGTGATAGCGGCGTTAATTGTTCTATTGGGGCGCGTTCCGCTTGGCGAATGGCTGTCCCCATACATTCCTGATACGGCCGATTGGGTGTTGCATGTTCCTGCGCTGGCGGCGAAGCGTGCGATTCTGATCGGTATTGGCCTGGGAATGATCTCGACGTCGATCAAAGTCATTTTGGGCCTCGAACGCACTTACCTGGGAGGACGATAACGCATGCGTGACTCCCGCCGCTGGGTGTTCGGGCTGATCGGTGTCGGTGTGACGGTCGCATTGGTGGTACGCTTAGGGATGCCGTTGCGCATCACCGATGACACACGCACGGTGTACGAATTGATTGAATCGCTCGATTCGACCCATGTCGTGATGATTTCATTCGACCACGAAGCGTCAAGTTTACCCGAAGTGCGACCATTGGCGCAAGCCGTGGTCGACCATTGTTTTCGTCGTGAGATACCAGTGGTCGGGTTGGCGTTGTTCTCTGAGGGGACGGCGGCAGGATATTCATTGCTGGTTGAACGGTCGCGTGAGTTTGATCGCGAATATGGCACTGACTGGGTGTATCTCGGATTTCGCCCGCAGTATGCGTCGGCAATTCTGGGTATGGGCGAAGACATCGGCGACGTATTTGAATCCGACTACGAGGGACATGCACTCGAATCACTCCCTCTGAGTGAACGGGTACTGAATTACGAGAATATCGACTTGGTCATTTCGGTGGCCGATGGGTCGATGCCGACCTACTGGGTGGAATATGCCCGCTCACGTTATGAGCAACGGGTCGTTGGTGCGCTCACCGCTGTCATGGTCACATCGTTTTTGCCGTATCTCGAATCCGGCCAGCTTGACGGTATCCTCGCTGGGCTTAAAGCCGCCGCGGAATATGAGTATCTGCTCGGTGCTCCGGGTGGCGGGACACGGGGAATGGATGCGCAGTCGGTGGCGCACGGGATTATTGCCATGTTGATCATTGTCGGCAACGTGCAGTTGTGGCTGCGGCGGCGGAAGACGGACGGAAGCGATCAGTCATGACCATCGAAACAACGATAACGGCCCTCCTCACACTGGCGATCTACTCGTTTCTGGTCGGCGATAATCCGATTTACAAGTTCGCCGAGCACTTGCTGGTCGGATTGTCGGTGGGGTACACGTTGGTGGTCACGTTGAAATCGGTGATCTGGCCGCAGACAATCGAACCGATGTTCCGTGGCGATCTGATCAGCGTGATACCGTTGCTTTTGGGCGTGTTGATCTTTCTGCGTGTGAGCAAGCAGTTGGCGCCCTGGTCGCGGATACCGTTGGCACTGGTGGTTGGCGGCGGTGCCGGTGTGGCCATTCCAGCGATGCTCGATGCGCGTATCCTCGCGCAGATGGGTGCGACCATCTCGGGCGCGACAACGTGGAACGGGTGGGTCATTGTCATCGGTGTCAGCGCGACACTGACGTACTTCGTGTTCACACGCAAATCCACCGGTGCTTTAGGATTCGCGTCGCGCGCCGGGCGGTACTTCATGATGATCTTCTTCGGTGCGACGTTTGCCTACACCGTGATGTCGCGGGTGGCGCTTCTCATTGGTCGCTTGGAATTTCTCCTCGGTGACTGGCTGGGGCTGATCGGTTCCTGACCGAGAGGTGCTCGCATGATCTGCCGCAAGTGCCGAATCAAGATGATCGAGCAGAAGCGCACGTTTCATAAGCAGCGGAAGTGGATTTGCCCCAAGTGCGGGGCGGTACGATTTCAGCAGGATCGGCGCCAGCCGCGGCCGCCGGAGTAAGGGGGAGTATCAGGTTGGTTCTACTTGCCCTCAAGAGAAGGCCTAAAGTCATCCCTCGCTGCGCTCGGAACGACAACTGCTTGCGATTGAGCGTATTGTACTTTTGTTCCTTCCCCTGAAAACTCACCACCTCCCTGCCGATCTAGGATAAGGGGAGACCTTGTTGGCACGGGCCAGTCGGTTCTGAGAGAATTGAGACTTTTTTCTTGCGGGGACCGATTTGGATCGTATAGTGGGCAACGGCGAAAGCTGCCAATAGGGGGGCATGCTGTCCACCGCAATGACCTGTATCGCATGACGTTGAAGCGCTCGATATTGTTGCTGGCCACCGGCTTAATCGGGGTTGCCCTGGTCTTTGGGGTGCCCGAGAAGTTGCATGTGCCCGATGCCGGTGCGACCGGATTGGCGGCGATTCCCGCCTCGGCAACCCAGGCTTCCCTGGTCCCTCAGTGGACCGAGCGCACGACGCCGCCCGAACCGGGGATTCCCAAACGGCCCCGGCTGCGTTGTGGATCTTCGCTGATCATCGACAACCTCACCGGTGAAATTCTCTATTCGCGTGAGGTCGATAAGGTCCGCCCAATCGCATCGCTCACCAAACTTCTGACCGCGCTGGTCTTCCTCGAATCGGGAACCGACATGATGAGCACCGCGACGGTCACGCGGGAAGACGCCTATCGTTCCAGCCGTTCCCATTTGCGTGTGGGGTATGAACTGCGACTGCGTGATTTCCTGGCCGCGGCACTGGTCAGCTCCGATAACCGCGCGGCGCGGGTCTTGTCCCGGTCGGCGGGGATGCCGCGATTGGAATTTATCAATCGGATGAACGAAAAGGCGAAGGAGCTTGGGTTGGATTCGACCTTCGTCGTCGAGCCGACCGGCCTTGCCAATCTCAACGAGTCGACTGCACGCGACTGCGCCGTTCTTCTGCATGTCGCGTTGCAGAATCATCTGATCCAACGGCTGACCACGATGCACGATATCGACATCAAGCCGCTGAACAGCCGTCGCACGCTGCACCTGGTAAACACCAACCGGCTCCTGCGTTACGGATATGATTTCATTGGAGGCAAGACCGGGTATATCAGCGAGGCGGGGTGGTGCATTGCCGCGCGGGGATTCTCCGACGACGGCCACGATGTCACCGCAATTATCCTCGGTTCACCGACCAACAGCCTCCGATTCCGTTCACTGCGCAACGCGCTGTTGTGGGCGTACCGGTTCCCGTCGCGCCCGGCCGCCCGATCGTAAGTGTCATGGGCAAAGACACCAAATCCGACGAGTCCCATCCCGACCTCGAACGGGTCGAGCAACTGGCCGAGTTGTTTGATGAAGACCACCTCGAATTCGAAGAGGCCCTCTTAGACATCAAGCAGCGTCTGGAATCGCTGAGCACGACCGTGAAGCGTCTATCCCGTCGTATTGATGATCTCGTCGCGGAGATCGACGATTCCCGTCAGGTGCAGACTGGCATGGATGCGAAGATCGATCAGTTGCGCGTTTCAGTGGCAGAGTTGATGCACAGGCTGTCATCCGAATCAACCTCTCAGTAGTATCACCCACAAAACCCATTGCCCGCCTTGACGCTCGTGGGCATACTGCGAATGTGAGGTGGGTGATCGAGCTGATGATCACCGCTGCGCGTGAGGTGCTTCGTGATGGGAATGTCATTTTTGCTCAAGCGGCTCGTCTTCGTGGCCACGGTCATTGCCGTGGTGGCGGTGGGGGTGCACTACTTCACCGGCGATAACCGCGAGGAGGGTGGAGTTGGGCTGACACAGGCCGTGGCGGAATCGACGGAGACCGCGACACCGCGCGTAACCCATCCCCTCGGGATCGCCCCCGGCTCGGGCGGCTTCGCCGATATCGCCGAAGCGGTGACACCGGCGGTGGTGAATGTTTTCTCCGAGCGCATTGTGATCTCGCGCAGCCGCCGCAGCTTCCCCTTCGGGTCCGATCCGTTTTTCGATTTCTTTGGTCGACGGTTCCACTCAGTGCCGCGCGAGCGGCGGGAAACCTCTTTGGGATCGGGGGTCATTGTCAATCCGGCGGGCATTGTACTGACCAATAATCATGTGATCGAAGGCGCGCAGGAGATCAGCATCGCGCTGGCCGATGGGCGCGAGTTCGAAGCCAAACTCCTCGGCAGCGATCCGGCGACCGATGTGGCGGTCCTGGAAATCCAGAGTGATGATTTGAATAGCGATCTGCCCGCGGTGCAACTTGGTGATTCCGACGCGGCACGGATCGGCGATCTGGTGCTGGCGATCGGGAATCCGTTCGGGATCGGCCAGACCGTTACCATGGGTATCATCTCGGCGACCGGACGTTACGATGTCGGCGTGGTCGACTACGAGAACTTCATCCAAACCGATGCGGCGATTAACCCCGGCAATTCGGGCGGTGCGCTGGTCGACCTGAGGGGACGGCTGATTGGCATCAATACCGCGATTTTCTCCCGGTCGGGGGGCTACCAGGGGATCGGCTTTGCCATCCCCAGCAATATCGCCCGCGACGTGATGGAAAGCATCATCAGCACCGGCGGTGTGGCGCGTGGGTGGCTGGGACTGTCGTTCCAGGATGTAGATGCCGCCCTCCAGAAGGCATTCGGTCTCGACGACACGCGCGGGGCGATTGTCAATGGTATCACCACCGACGGGCCGGCCGACCGGGCCGGATTGCGCCAAGGCGACGTCGTCAACTCGTTCCAGGATCAGCCGATCATCGATGCCAATGATCTTCGGCGGCGGATTGCACTTTCTCCAGTGGGGGCGGAGGTGGACTTGGGCATTGTCCGGGGCGGGCAAGAGCGCCTTGTCGCCGTCACCGTAGAGGAAACGACCACCGAATTCACCTACATGTCCGAGAACTCGGATGAGTGGGTGAGCCCGATTGAGGGTGTGGTGGTCGAGGTGGTGGACCGTCAGACCGCCCGGCGGGCGGGATTGCGCGAGGGGAGCGGCGGGGTGGTCATCAAGGACATCCTCGCTCAGTCACCGGCTTCGTATTCGGGACTCCGTCCGGGCGATATCATCCTCGAAATCAACCGAAAGTCGATCGCCTCGGTCGAGGATTTCAAACAACTCGTCGGCCAATTCGAAAAGCAGGCCATGATCCTCTTGGTCTCGCGCGGCGGACGCTTATACTATTTGTCGTTGCCCTGATGGGGGCAAAGTCCTTAGGATCGAACTATGAGTTACGACAAGACACTCCCACGAACGCTCAGACGTACTGTTGGACTGTGCCTGGTGATGTTGTTGGCCGGAGTGATCGCATTCTCCTGCGGTGAGGGTGACGAGACCGCCGGCACACCACCGAATGAGTCTGCCAGCACACCGCCGGAAGAGGCGAGCCAGACCACGGCCTCGAAGGAGTCAAGGAGTGACGCGGATCGTGAGTTTCGGCGTCCGCTCGAGTGGATTCTATCGGTGCGGAACTGGCCGGACACACTGCATTGGGAAATCGATTCGTCGTTCACTTACACGGTCGATGATCTGGAGGTCCGTCTACGCATCGAGGTTATTCAAGACCTCAGTGGCACACGTTTTCAAGGTGAGCGTCCCGTATTCCCGGAGATCCTGATGATCGTGTCTCCCATTCCGAAATGGGACCACGCCCGGAACCTCGCGATCGATTCGCTGGTCCTGTACGATCCGATTAAGAGCCGCCGGCTGCCGGCGTTGCCGATTCTGTCGTTTCAACGGTCGTATGAGAATCAAACGGTGCGCACCCTCTACTACGCCAATTCGGCCAGTAAGTACCGAATCTCTCCCGACCTTAACGATGGGCAACCGCTCAATCCGACACTCTATCTGACGTGGGATGAGCGGACGATCATTGCCGAATTGCCGCCGCTCACACTGAGGCACTCTCTCGAACCGGCTCCTCAGGAAGAGGAGGAAATGCCGCCCGATTATCGCATCAATCCTCCGATTCCGGAGGAAGGGCCATGAACGGCAGACCGCAATTGAGGCTGTTGGAATGAATCAAAACGGGCTACACATTTCATTGTCGACAACCGGCCCTGAAGCCGCTGTCCATGTCATTCGCGTCGACGGCGTTGTCGATACGGTGACATCTCCGGAATTGGATGCGGTGATCGCCAGTCTGGTCGAGCAGCGGCGGTTTCGCATTATCCTGGACATGGCCGGCACCAACTACGTGTCGTCGGCCGGCTGGGGCATTTTCATCTCGCGCCTGCGTGAGATCCGTGAAGGCGGCGGTGACTTGAAGCTGGCGCGGATGACGACGGATGTGCAGGAGATCTACGACCTGCTGGAGTTCGACGGCATCCTTCCACGGCATGACCGGCTCGAATCGGCACGGGATGCGTTTAACGGCAACGGGAATAGCGATGGCCACGGTCACCGTCCGATGGCCAGGTCACATCCGCCGGAGACCGCGCCGTCATCGGCCCCACCGCGACCGGCGTCAATACCCGGTCCTTCGGTCGCACCATCATCCACGCAACCGGCCACATTTGATAGCGCGCTATTGGAACTGGTAAAGGAAGATCCATTCTACGGACTGGGCGAATTCAAGGCCCGGTTGGCCGAATTGGGATTTCGTGATGTCGGGCGGTGGACAATCTGGCTGACACTCCGCCGGCATCGACTGTGGACACGTCGGCAGCGGTTCCGCTACTGCCGTCAGCAGTCTCCCGGATGTTTCGCGGGAAGGTAATCGTGACCGATTCCAATACCGAGGGTTTTTCAGGATCGCTTCGTTTTCGGCAGTCTGCGCCGCATCGATCGGAGACATCCGGACAGCCTGATGTAATGACTTTGGTTGCGCGCTGGATGGATGCCGGCACGTTGCCCGAACTCTGCACGCTTCTGTGTCGCGACCTCGGCGAACACGCAGGTGTGTCGCAGCTACTGATTGTCTCACACTCCAATGATGTCGCGCAAATGTGGGCGGTGGCGCCGGCCGACGATGACTTGATTCGCGCGGTCGATCGCATCCTCGGCACCTCGCCGGGGCGGATGGATTTGCTGACCAGCGGACGCGGCCGCGTTCTGATGGCCGACCATCCCGATGCCGAGGGACTGGGGGCATTTGCGGCGCTCGGGTTTACGCAGACCACCACGGTATTGACCGACACCCCGATCAGTTTCGCCATCTATTGCGGAACGCGTGACACCGATCAAACATCACACCCGAATTGCCTTACCGAATCATCGCTGTGGCCGGGTGTCCTGATGGTGTTGCGTAATTTGGCACGGATTGAACATCTTCGCGCCTTATCGCATATCGACTCGGTGACAGGCATCCATAATCGGTCATATCTCAATACGCGGCTGGTCGAGGAAGTGGCACGCGCGCGACGATTCCATCGCCCGCTGTCGCTGGCCATCTTTGACATCGATCACTTTAAGTCGCTGAACGACACCTATGGACACCAGACCGGCGATGCCACTCTGCGCCAGATGGCGGAGTATGTACGCTGGACCATTCGCTCAATCGACGTGTTCTGCCGTCTCGGAGGCGACGAGTTTGCGGTGTTGATGCCTGATGCCGATACGAGCGATTGCTCACACTTTGCCGAGCGGCTCATCTCCGTACTGATGGCGCAACGGTTTACCCTCGACAAGTCGGGTCAGCAGGCGCAGTTGGGTATTTCGATGGGCGCCGCGGTATATCCTGTCCATGCCACTGAACACGAGCGGTTGATCTGGTGTGCCGATATGTCGTTGCTGGAGGCGAAGCACCGGGGACGTGGCCAGTTTCTGTTGTACGAGCGATCGTTTGGACGGCAGGCGTCGTCGTAAGGGACTCGAATCTGAACCCACCCGAACGGATCATCTCCTTCGAAGATGATCCGTTCGGGTGGGGTACCCCAGTGTACTCCAGTGCCAAGAGAACCGATCCGGACAACGTAATAGCTTACTGGCTGTAATCGCTGTCTGCAATTACGATTGGGAGACCCATGGGTACACCGGCATCCGAAATTCAAGACCGCAACCAACCGACGTCGGAGCGCACACGATCGCGTGTCGCCGCTGTCTTCACCAAACCGGAAACGGTGCTGGATGACTATCGGCGTTTACTCGATCTGGTGGGGGTCACCGATACACTCAGCCATGATGTCGACACGCTGCTGAAGCTGAACTTGTCGTGGACGAAGTATTTTCCGGCATGTTCATCGCAGCCGTGGCAGGTCGAAGGGACCGTCCGGGCGCTGCTCGATTACGGGTATTCGCGCGAACGGATCATCCCCGTCGAGAACAAGACGGTGGTGACCAATCCGATCAAGGGCGCGCGCAATAATCTGTGGATGCCAACCTTGAAGCACTACGGACTCGGTTTCACGCCGCTGCCCGATGTCGAATGGATAGTGTACAAGTTCAAATCCGATTTGTTGAAGCTGAATGAAATCTTCCCCGAAGGCATCGAGATTCCGAAGATCTATCCGGGGAAGCAGATCATTCACTTGCCGACGGTCAAAACACACGGCCACTCGACCACAACCGGTGCGATCAAGAATTCATTCGGCGGGCTGCTTAAAGAGGTGCGTCATTACGCGCACAAGTACATCCACGAGGTGCTGGTCGACCTGATGTACATGCAGCGCGAGTTGCATCCGCAGGTGCTGGCCGTGATGGACGGAACCGTATGCGGCGACGGTGCCGGGCCGCGGACGATGATTCCGCGGATTGGTAATGTGCTGTTGGCGTCGTTCGATCAGGTCGCCATCGATTCGGTGTCGGCGCGGATCATGGGGTTCGAGCCGATGTCGATCCCGTATCTGCGCATGTGCCACGAGCGCGGCTTGGGCGTTGCCGAATCGGACGATATCGATATCGTCGGCGATGACATTGCCGACATGAACATGCATTTCCAGACCAAGAAGTCACTGGTCATCTGGGGCGATCAACTATTGCGCAAAGGACCATTGCAGTTTGCCGAGAAGCTGCTGTTGCATTCGCCGCTGATGGTCTGGGCGCCGTTTGCTTCAAATGTCTACCACGACTGGATGTGGTATCCGACGGTCGGCAAGAAGATCATCCACGGATTCTACAAGACCGAATGGGGCGAATTGTTCAAGTCGTACCGGACGAAGTACACAGAATGAGAAATCATGCCAGTTTCATCGATTTGTGATTTGACCCGCCGTGTTGTGTCGGGTCATTTTGCTTGTGTGGGGCGAACGAAGGAGGGTGTCAATGAGTACGGTGGCGATCTTGGGAGCATCGAGCAATCGCGACAAGTTTGGCAACAAGTCGGTGCGGGCACACGCGCACAGAGGTTGGACGGTATTTCCGATTAATCCGAAGGAATCGGAAATCGAGGGGCATGCCGCTTATAAGTCAATCAAAGACGTGCCTGAGAAACTGGATCGGGTGTCGGTGTATCTGCCCGCCAAGATTGCGATGACCGTGATCGATGACATCGCTGCGGTCAAACCCGGGGAAGTGTACTTTAATCCCGGAGCAGATGATCCGGAGGTCATTCAGCAGGCGGAAGAGAAGGGACTTAATGTGATCACAGCCTGTTCCATCGTCGCGATTGGCTTAAGCCCGGCCCAGTTCGAGTAGTCTTTCGTATGCCTGTCTCTTACACACTCCGCTGCGGCTGGTGTGAGCGTGGGTACGATCCCAACGTCCTCATGCGCATGTGCGCCGACTGCGCGCGCCCGCTGCTGGCGACCTACGATCTCGATTCCAGCATCGGTTCGCGCATTCGCGCATCGCTGAAAGACGGTCCCGCCTCGATGTGGCGATATGCCGATGTTCTCCCGGTGCGCGATGCCAGGAACATCATCACCCTCGGTGAAGGCATGTCGCCGATGCTGCCGGCGCGACGATTAGGTGAACGACTGGGACTGGATCATCTCTGGATCATGGACGAGTCACAAAATCCAACCGGATCATTCAAAGCACGCGGGATGAGTGCGGCAGTCAGCAAAGCCGTCGAGCTTGGTGCGAGGCAGTTATGTCTGCCGTCGGCGGGGAATGCGGCCGGTGCGGCGGCGGCGTACGGCGCCATGGCCGGCTGCCGTGTACGCGTGTACATGCCCGATGATTCGGGAGACGCGTTCTTCAGCGAATGCCGCACGTATGGCGCCGAGGTCCACGCGGTCAACGGATCGATTGCCGATTGCGGTAAGCAGATGGCGGCGGAATGTGATCCCGATGAGTGGTTTGATTTGTCCACACTGAAAGAACCGTACCGTCTCGAAGGTAAGAAGACGATGGGGTACGAGCTGTTCGAGCAATTCGACGGTTCACTGCCCGATGTGATTGTCTATCCCACGGGTGGCGGCACCGGCCTGATCGGCATGTGGAAGGCCTTTGATGAAATGCAGCGCATGGGTTGGATCGGCTCCGATCGCCCGAAGATGATCAGCATTCAGACAACCGGGTGCGCTCCGATTGTGAGAGCATTTGAATCCGGAAGCGGGACCGCGGAACCGATTGCGAATCCCCGGACAGCGGCGCTCGGACTGCGTGTCCCGTCAGCGGTGGGCGATTTCCTGATTCTGCGGGCGATCCGTGCCTCGCAGGGTGCTGCCATTGCCGTCACCGAAGAGGAATGGCACGAAGGACAGATCTGGCTGGGAGAGGATCTGGGGCTCTTTACATCTCCCGAAGATGGCGCCGCCGTAGCCGGCCTCAAGATTGCCATGGAACGTGGGATTGTGACTCCCGACGACAAGATTGTGGTGTTTAACACCGGATCCGGCTTCAAATACCCCCCATCGACCTGGCCACGGTGAACGAATCCCCCCAATGAGCCGATGACTAGGGTGATAGCCCCATGTGGCAATCACACTGTCATCCATGGCCTTAGCGAAACCCACAGCGCCGTCCGCGCGCCCCGACGTCTCCATCGTTGTGCCGATGCACAACGAAATGGAGAACCTGCCGGGAACTGTCGAACGCATTGCGGCTTCGATCGGCGACACGACACCGTCGTTTGAGATCGTGGCGGTCGATGATGGATCAACTGATACGACGGCCAAACGCCTCCACGACATGGCGCAGACGATGCCGTGGCTGCGGGTGGTCTCGTACACCGTGAATCGGGGACGCGGATACGCGCTGCGTCGCGGTTTTGCCGAAGCGACCGGCCACACCATCGCGACCATTGACGCCGACTTGAGTTATGCCCCCGATTATGTCGGGCAGATGGTGGCGATTCTCAATGATCGCCCCGACGTCGACTTTGTTGTCGGTTCGCCCTACACGCGAGGTGGGGATGCAGTTGGTGTTCCACGCGGCCGATTGTTCACCTCGCGCTGGGGGAATCGGGTGCTGGGCCTGGCGATGCCGGGTGGGTTGACGGCAGTGACCGGTATCCTGCGTGCCTACCGCCGTGAGGTGTTGCAGGTTTTAGACCTGGAATCAAACGGCAAGGAAATCCATCTGGAGATCATTTCGAAAGCGTTGGCGGCGGGATTTGTCCCGGCTGAGATGCCGGCGGTGCTCACCGGACGCAAACGCGGAAAATCGAAATTCGCGTTACGGGCGACGACCGTCTCGCATTTGCTGTTCTCGTTTTATGAGAAGCCGGTGATGCTCTTCGGCGTTGTGGGCGCGTTGATCCTGGGACTTGGCCTCGGTGCGGGGGCGCATCTTATCTACTTGTGGCAGTCCGGAACACTCAATCCGAGCCGGCCGCTTGTGTCGCTGACGGTCATTCTGCTTGTCGCCGGTTTGCAGGTGTTGTTGTTTGGCTTTCTCGGCTCGCAAGTCGTGCAGGTGCGTCGCGAACTGTACCGCACACAACGGACAATAAAATCACTCGCACAATCGCTGATTGATGAGCGTGAGTCATCACGAGATGAGCAACCAACGACACAGACCCGTCACGACACGCAATCGGTCCAAGCGGCCGACGTTTCGCCATGATGCGTATACTGCTGATCACGAATCGATATCCCGCGGGACCCGACGATCCGGCGTCGCCGTTTGTGCCGCACTTCGCACGGGCCTTAGGCGATGCCGGTGTGACAGTTGATGTGCTGACGCCTGATTACGGCACGACCGATACGGTCACGGGGCCGGTGAAGGTGCACCGGTTTACGACCGACGCGACCGTGCCGATTGGGTCCTGGAACTACCTGTCGCCGTTTGCGTGGCTGCGATTGGAACGGTTTGTTGTTAATGCTCTGATCAAGGGCCGAGCGCTGTGCCGATCGCACCGCTACGATCACGTCCTCGCCTTATGGGCGTTGCCATCGGGACATTTCGCGCAACAGTTGTCGCGTCAGTTTAACATTCCCTATTCGGTGTGGTGTCTCGGGTCGGATATCTACTCGTGGGCCGAGCGTCCGTTCTTTCGGGGACGCATCGAACGCGTGTTGAGAGGCGCACACTCGGTCTTCGCCGATGGCGATGATCTCTGCACGCGTGTCAATCAGTGGCTGGAAATCGACACGCATTTTATGCCGTCGTTTCGACCGTTGGCTGGTGTCGACGATGTGAGGCCGCCTGAATCAACGGCTGCTCCGAAGTATTTGTATCTCGGCCGTCTGCATCAGATGAAGGGTGTGTATGAGTTGCTCGAAGCATTCCGCATCGTCAGAAATTCACTTCCCGCTGCAACGTTGACGTTCGTGGGCGGCGGACCGGCACGTCGGGAACTAACCGCGCGTGTCCAAGCTGCCCGGTTGTCGGATGTTGTCCGTCTAGTCGGTTCCGTTTCAAACGCCGAAGTGGTCCAGTATCTGATCGCGTCGGATATTGTGGTGATCCCGAGCCGGTCAGACAGTATTCCATTGGTGCTGACCGAAGCCGTGCAGGCGTACCGTCCGGTAATCGGGACCGACATTGGTGATTTGGGTGCGACGATCCGCGGATATGGTCTCGGGACGGTCACGCAATCGCTTGACCCAGTAGTGCTTGCGGCGGCGATGGCAGAGACGGCCCGGGGGCCGGCGATCGATCCCGATGGCCGCCGGCGGCTGCTGGATCGTATGCAGCCGAGCGAAGCAGTACGGACATTTCTGTCGCTGACGGGCGGCGAGAAAATGCCGAGCAAAACCACCAGAAATTCAGCAACGCCACAGAAAAAGCCGGCGTATTCCGAATAACATTTTTCGCATTGGGGAGTGGCCAAGTGGCAAGGCGCCCGGCTGTTAACCGGGAAAGCGCAGGTTCGAATCCTGCCTCCCCAGTTTGTTTCCAGATTTCATCTTTACGGGGCGCCTCACCCTACCCGGTGCGGCTGAGAGCCGCACTGACGCGACGTAGATGTGAGTTCCGATTCACCACGCGTCGGGAAAACTTCCCGTCGTTCAACTGATTCGCAACGACTACCAGCCCCAAACCGTTAAACCCTGATAAGTTCTTTTTCTCGTTGACCTCGCAACAGGGAGTGACCGATGGTGCAACACATTCGACGTGTATTCACAGTTCTCGTCATAACGATGCTGGCCGGAGCGACTCCAGCTGTGGGTGAGACGGTCATTGTCGAAGTGTCAAATTTCGCTTTCACCCCCAGCAACGTGACCATTGACGAGGGTGATGTGATCCGTTGGGAGTGGATCAGCGGTTCACACACGACAACCTCGGGCAGCGGTTGCAACGGCGACGGATTGTGGAATGAGCCCATCGACATCTCGAATCAGATGTTCGAACGTCAATTCAATGACGCCGGCTCATACCCGTATTTCTGCATACCCCATTGCAGCTTCGGTATGACCGGTAACATCACAGTGGAAATGCCAACCGGCGTTCTCGATGGCGACGCGGCGAGCACTGTTCCCGGCGAATTCGCCTTGCAGCAGAATTATCCGAATCCTTTCAACGCCGCCACGGTGATCCGCTACACGCTCGAACGCGACGCCGATGTTCAGTTGCGCGTGTACGATGTGCTCGGACGCACGGTGGCCACTCTTGTCGACGATACTCAGCAGCTTGGTGTCCACGAGGCTAATTGGGACGGTACCAATGAGAACGGGGAACCGGTCGCCTCGGGTCTCTACTTCTACCGTCTGACTGTCGATGACGATATCCTCTCGCGGAAGATGACGTTGGTGAAGTAGGCGCGAATTCGACGTTGGGCCCTCCCGGGTCGGCGCTCCCGGAGGCACAGACTCTAAAGAATAGAATTCTCGCCGTATCGCTCCTCTTCTTACTATCTTCCGGGCGATGAAGAGTCCGCGTCGATCACAGTCGAAGAATTTAGACTCCGCGACCACAACGTCTATATCATCCCGGCAGCAGTTCGTCGTTGTCGCTCTGGTATTGGTACTCTTCGCCGTGCAGGTGGCAATTCTGTACCCGTTCGGGATCGACGATGTCGGCATCTCCTACCGATATGCGCTTCATCTTGCCGAGGGCGAAGGACTGACGTGGAATCCCGGCGGCGAACCCGTCGAGGGATACTCGAACCTGCTGTGGGTGCTTATTCTCGCCGGCGGGAAGACGCTGGGGTTTGATATTGAGCCGTTGTCCAAAATACTCGGTGTATTGCTTGGGGGGCTGAATCTTGTCCTGTTTATAATGCTGTGCCGTCGTCTGTGGCCACAATCGCGGTGGTGGTGGGTGCCGGCGGGTTTTATCGCGCTCTCGCCGGAGTGGGTTGCCTGGACTGTCAGCGGACTCGAAATTGCGATCTTCGGGACATTCCTACTTGTTGGATTGCTGGGTGTGTCGTTGCAGGGATCGCGACGATTGTCGCTGTTATCCGTGTCGGTGGCCGGACTGGCATTGACTCGGCCCGAAGGTGCGGCGCTGGGCTTTGTCCTGCTGGCGGTCGCGTACTGGCTGGAGCGGCGGAACACCAAGACGGTGGGGATGTCTGACTACCTGCTGCCGCTCATTGTGCTCGCGGTGGTATCGCTTGGTTTGGTGGTCTTCCGTCTCAACTACTACGGCTACCCGTTTCCCAACACGGTCGTTGCCAAGTTCGATCCGGCAATGCCGTCGGCGAAGCAGATTGGCTGGTGGCTTCTTTACACTCTGCCGTTGATTGCATCACTTGTCATCATCTGGCAAACACGGACCAATCTGAAGCAACCGTTCGTGCTGTGGACCGGTATGGCCCTGGTGATTGTGCAAATCCTGATTGTGTTGCCGGTGGTTCCGGTGATGCATTTCCTGCATCGGTATCAGATTGCGTTTCTGCCGTTGCTTGCGCTCGCGGCGCCGGCTGGTGTCGAGTTCATCCGTCGACGTTACACCGGTGTTGTGCCGTTGACTCTGGGAATACTGGCGCTATGGTCGATGCAGGGGTGGCCGGCGGTGTGGAACCGCATGCAGGGTGAAATCTATATGCGCGAACAGCAGATGTGCATTGTCGAACGATTGAAGGTGTTGCAGGGGACGCCGACAGTCGCACTCCAAGATGCCGGTCGAATTCCCTACAAGACCGATCTGCCGGCACTCGATGCGTGGGGACTATGCGACATCGAAATCGCGCGCGAGGGATTCACACCAGGAACAATTATCCGTCGACGTCCCGCCGTGTACGTGATGTCAGCATCCGATTGGGATGAGAAAGGCTTCAGTCCGAAAATCGGTATGGATGACATTCTCATCAACCAGCCGGCGTTCAAAGAGCATTACAGCCTCTGGACCGTCTGCCGGGGTGATGGCCCACCCGCAGATTGGGCATATGATTATGCCATCTTCATTGATCATGAGTGGGGATTAAAGCACGGATTTAGTGAGTAGATGATGCGAAGCGCTGAGCCCTTTAGGATCCGTTGAATGAGTGCGTCACTGCAGAGAGTGTGCCGTTGTAGGGGCGTATTGAATACGCCCCATGCGTGTAACCATCACGAAAATAGGGCGTACTCAGTATAGCCCTACGGACGATGGTCTCGTTACTGCATGAAATGATGGTTCCTTAGACAATCTCAACACGCCTGTTGAAGTGGGGCACGCCTGCTTTACGGCCTGTTATGGACCAGAAAAGTTATAGCGATTGTCAGAAGTCATGTCCGCTTCAAGCCAACAGTTGGTTGGCATCACCCGCCCTCGGGTGACGCCTTGTCCGGGAAGCAGATAGCCGTCACGCGAGGGCGCGTGACGGCACTGTGGAATCGGACAGTAATTCTGACAACCATTCTAAAATGAACGAGCCGTCGCCACGGTTGGAGCAGCTTTTCTTCGATGTCTTTGAGGCGCTACCTCGTCAGGGTCCGGGCAATCATGTTGCCACAGCCAAAGCGTTCGCTCTTTGTCACGACTTGCCGACGTCACCGGCCGTGATTGACCTCGGCTGTGGTGTGGGTGCACAGACACTTGATTTGGCGGACCTGACCTCCGGGACCATCGTGGCCGTGGATAACCATGCGCCGATCATTGAGCGGCTCCGCGCGATAATCGCTGAGCAGGATCTCTCGGAGCGCGTCTCAGCGGTTGTCGGCGATATGGCGAACCTTGGATTGCCGCCGGCGAGTTTCGATCTCCTCTGGTCAGAGGGGGCACTTTACAACCTCGGTTTGGATAGTGCGCTTGGTGTTTGCAGCACATTGTTACGTTCTGGCGGCTACCTGGCTTTCAGCGATGCCGTCTGGCGAAAGCAGAATCCACCGCCTGAAGTCAAATCTGCATTTGACTCCGACTATCCGGACATGGGAACTGTTGCAGACGTTTTGGCGACCATCGAGCGACATCGATTCTCACCAATCGGGCACTTCACGCTGCCGGACGAGGCGTGGTGGGATGATTTCTACACCCCGATGCTGCAACGGATCGAGGAACTCCGGGGCCGCTACGCCGCCGACGAGGAGGCGATCACCTCACTCGATCAGATTGCACAGGAGCCTGAGATGCATCGGCAGTACTCTGACTATTATGCCTACGAGTTCTTTGTGGTGCGCCGGGTGGAGGTATCCACGAGTTGAATTCCATCACGCGCCCTCGCGTGACGGCGATCTCTCATACCGGCAAGGCGTTACCCGAGGGCGGGTGACGCCACAGTCGGGGCCAGCCGCGTTCCTATAGCAATTGTCATAAGTCCTTCCCGTTTGGATCAGGGTGCCACGGGCCACTTGTGGTGAGTCGGCCGTAGCGAATCAAACCATCAGGCCCGTGCGTCCGCGTCTGCACAATCCCCCGTCCACGGGCCTCAAGGAGCCTGTTGAAAAAGTGCAAGAACTGATCATATCACGCACCGAGAAAGCGATCATCCGTAGGGGCGTACTGAGTACGCCCTGGCCCCGTAGCAGTTACGCGCAGAGGGCGTATTCAATACGCCCCTACGAAAGCACGTCTCCTGCATTGACACACGTTTTTCAACACGCCCCTCAAGGCCCGTGGCACCCGGATGTCATCACGATACACACGGTGCCTTGCTACTCCTCGATCGGAGATTTATAATGACAACCGCTCTAATTCCGTAGCATGGTCATCTCGGCCATGCAGCACGGGCGGGACGCCCGTGCTACGTTTGTCACACACTGAACTTCCACGCACACACCCACTCCGCCGGATGCGGATCGGGCGGACAGCCGATGCACTCGGTCGTGATGCCCGGATCGACGGCGTGAGCGAACGTGGTGTATTCAACCGTGCCGCCCGATTTGCAGGGATAGGGATCCAGCCCCCTGCGTTCGCGGGCCGATTGCACTCGGCACTTGTTCATGCGCAGAATCAGCGTGCTGTCGTCCATGTGCTCGATCGTGTACTCATTGACATGAGCGTAGAGGCGATGATGAAGCGCGGAGGCCAGTTTCAGAATGGGTGGCCCTGTGGGGAGCTCGTGGCGCGCTTCGATACAGGCGGCCTCGAACGGAGAGAAGCGCGACCAGGCGTTATCATTACAAGTCTTCGCCGTATCCATACCGTGGGTGTTCTCGACCGCCTGGAACCAGATGCCGTCATTAGCCAGCCAGTTGACCGACAGGGCGTCAAGCAGTTCGCGCAACTCACGGGCGGACTTGTTCTTCAGGGCCACCGGCAGGCCCTCCTTATCGACCTCGAAGCCCAGCACTTTGCCGAGACGTTTCATCTGCAGGCCAAAGGAGACCGGCCACACCTTCTGTTCGATCGCGATGCACTCGTCGAGACCCTTCTCACGCTCGACCTCCTGCCACCAGTGAGCATAATGGACAATCGTCCGGTGGAAGGCATTCAGGATCAATGTCAACAAGTCATCATGGGACTGTAAGTCAGGTTGGGGGACGGATTCTGGGTCGGCCATCGTCTGCTCCAATCGGAATATCTTGTGACAGCTCGTACAAGGGCATGATACAAAATGGGATATCTGATTCCAGTGGATTTGCCGTCTGCCGATACAAGAAATGAATGGATACGCAGATTCTGACACCTCAACGGCGGCCCGCACCGTCGCCCGAACCGGTCGACAAGAGGGACGAGTTCGACCACTACTGGGAAACGCGAAATCTGCGTTCGGTCGATCTGCGCACGCGACGGCGGATTGCCATTGTCGAATCGATGCTGGGGAGCGCACCGGGAGCGCTGCTCGATGTCGGGTGTGGTCGTGGATCGGTCGCTGCGCACTTCGCGGAGAACGGCTACAATGTTACTGCGGTAGACATTTCCCCCTTGGCGATTCGCTGGACTGAACGGCAGCATCCGGTCGTCAATGCCTGTGTCCTGGATGTCGAAAGTGAACCGCTACCGGGACAATTCGACGTGATTCTCAGTCTGGAAGTATTGCAACAGGTTCGGCATCCGGTCGATGTCTTGACGAAGATGTGCGAGGCTCTGTTGCCAGACGGATGTCTGATCGTCAGCTTGCCCAACGAGTTTCACCTGGCGCGACGGTTGAGCATACTTGCCGGCCGAATCAACTTTGGCGGAATTGACGATACGCATATCAAGCTGTACACGCCACGGGAGCACCGGCGGCTGTTTGAACGCTGTGGGTTGACAATCGATATGGTCGGCACGCAGTCGATTGTACCGCCGCGTCTGTTTAATGGGAGACTGCATGATTTGACGGGGCCGCTGGCGCAGGCGTGGCCGTCCCTGTTTGCACTGTCCAGCGTCTATCGATTGACGCGAACGGAACGATCGTCCATCCTCTGACAAGGCCTGGGCCTCACAATGGTTGAAGCGATCACACGAGTCAACGACGCGGCCGGGACGTTCTCCGAGCGTTTCCCGATCCTGTTCGATCCGACCGGTCGTATCGAAAAGGCCTCGAAAGTCGTCGCGGTTCTGCACGACTACTTCGGAGAGAAAACGTCAGACGCGGTGGTGGTCGACGTCGGCTGCTCAACCGGGATCATGACGCGTCACTTCGCGCAGTTTTTCGGACGTGTCATTGGTCTTGATAATGACAGTGTCGGAGTCGTCCACGGCGCACGTCTCGCAAAGGAGGCGGGAATTGGCGTTGACCGTCTGCAATTCTGCGGCGGCGACGGCTGTGCGATGCCGCTGAGGGACAACTCCGTCGATGGTGTTATCTGCAATCAAGTGTACGAACACGTCGATGATCAAACCGGTTTGATGGACGAAATCAACCGGGTGTTGCGGCCGGGCGGCGTGTGTTACTTCGGTTGTGGGACGCGCCATGTGCTGATCGAAGGGCACTACAAGCTGCCGTTCTTGTCGTGGATTCCACACTGGCTGGCTGACATTTACATGAAGCTGGCCGGCTGGGACGTGCGCTACGATGTGCGCCTGCTCTCGTACCGCAATCTGCGCAGACTGGTCCGGCGATTCGGCGTGATTGATTACACGATTGATATCATTAAGCGTCCGGTGACGTATGCCGATGGCGAGCGCGGATGGATTCGTAAATGGGTGCAAACGTGGCCGAATTGGCTCTTGAAAGTGCTACTGCCGATAATTCCCATCCATGTCTGGGCGCTGGCGAAACCGGGCGAGAATGGTCACATTGGCCCCGGACAGTTCACACATCGACACGAACAACCGGCTCCGAACAGGACAGCGGATGATGTATAGTGAATACTGCCTGATCGAATTTCAGAGCACACTGATCGCGTGGATTCTGACGGCGATTCTGGGCCTGGCCGTGGGCAGCTTTGTCAATGTGCTGATCTGGCGGCTGCCCAATGACGAGTCGATTATCCGTCCGCGGTCACGCTGTCCCGAGTGCAAGAACTTATTGCGCTGGTACCACAATATACCGGTGGTTTCGTGGGTGATGTTGCGGGGCCGGTGCGGGTTCTGCCGAACACGCATCAGTTGGGTCTACCCGTTGGTGGAGCTGCTGTGTGCCGGGTTGTTTTTGATGTTCTTCTGGCGGTATGGCGCATCGCTGGTGACGATTGGGTTCTGGTATTTTGCCGCATCATTAGTGGCGATCCTGTTCATTGATTGGAAGCATCAGATTATCCCCAATACACTCAGCTATCCGTTGGTTGTCGTGGGTTTGCTGGTGTCACTTGTTTCACCGCACATCACCATCTGGCAATCACTCGGCGGGGCGGTTGTCGGGTTTGCCGGTTTTCTGGGAATCGCCTACCTGGGAGAGACGCTTTTCAAGAAGGAGAGCCTGGGGGGTGGCGACATCAAACTGGCGGCGGGATTAGGCGCGTTTTTAGGCATTTGGAAAGTGCTGCTCGTATTCATTCTGTCGGCCGTCGTTGGATTGATCGCTTCGCTGGTGATGATGATGTTCTCAAAGGAACTGCGTGAGCATCGCGTGATACCGTTTGGTCCCTTCCTGGCGATTGCGGCCGTGATTGCGGGATTCTGGGGCGATGCGATACTGCGTTTGTATGTCACGTACATGTTCCCATAGCAAACGCGATCGTCTCCGTTTGATCATCACACAATCTGAAGAGTTGTGCTGTGGGGTGCCCCGGAAATCGGTTCGCATCGGAGATGAATTGCGCACTTCAAGGCGAGCAGGCGGAACTGTACCGGCCAGGACACACGTGTATGCGTCTGTGGGGGGAACCATCCCGTCCGAGACGGGAGGCGACGAGAGTCTAGTGGATTTGTTCTACTGCGTTTGGGCCCTACGACGTCACTTTACGCTCACGCTTGAATTTGGCGTGGCACGACTTGCACCGCTTGGGAGATTGATTGTAGCCCTTCTCCTCGAAGTACTCCTGTGCCGACGCGGTGAAGACAAATTCTTCTCCGCAGTCGACGCAGACCAGAATGCGATATTTGCGATCGCTGTCGTCAGCCATCGACCCCTCCTTGAGCAATTGTGAACTGTCCGGCGTCATCCCGATATGCGCCGGATATAAACTGCGGAGTTGTGGTTCCGCCGATCGGTGGGAACCCTCCCTGAGTTAACTCACTCGCCTGTGCCCAATCCGTGGGCCGGTGTCGTAGTACTGCCGGTACGGGACGACTCTGCCGGTGGCGACGGTGTGGGTTGCTGCCCGGTGATGGTCTCATCACCCTCTGATCCGCTTCCCCTACAAGCGGGTCCAATGCGCCAGCGACAGCCCTACGAGACAGATGTTTGACGCATCTGTCAATACAAAAGTGATCCATCACTGCCAATTTCCGTTCGTGCAGAATCAGTTATGCGAGTAGTCAATCTCGTACCGCTTCAGCTTCTCAAAGAGCGTTGTATAGTCAATCTTAAGAATTTCGGCTGTTTTCCGTTTGTTGCCGCGTGTCTGATCGAGCACCCGCAGGATCATCGCCCGCTCCGCCTGCATCTGGGCGTGTTGGCCCACTTCCTTCAATCCCGCACCTTCGCGGAGACGGATTTCCTGGGCGGACGGTATGCGAATCGCGATGTGTTCCGGCGTGATATGCCGCCCTTCACAGAGGATGATCGCCCGTTCGATCGTGTTTTCGAGTTCCCGCACATTGCCCGGCCAGTTGTACCGATCCATCAACTTGAGCGCGTCTTTGGACATCTTCTTCGCCGGCTTCTTCATTTCGGCGCAGTACTTCGCAATGAAGTAATCGGTCAACATCGGGATGTCCTCACGGCGCTCGCGCAATGGGGGGATACGAACCGGGAAGACCGACAGACGGTAGTACAAATCCTCACGAAACGTCTTATTATCAATCGCCTCTTTCAGGTCGACATTGGTGGCGGCGATCATGCGGACATCGACACTGATCTGCTTGGTGCCGCCGAGCCGCTCGAATGTCTTCTGCTGGAGAAACCGCAGCAGCTTCGCCTGCAACGCCATATCCATGTCCCCGACCTCGTCGAGGAAAACCGTGCCCCCATCGGCGATCTCGAATTTGCCGAGCTTGAGACGATTTGATGATGTGAAGGCCCCCTGCTCAGATCCGAATAGTTCGTTTTCCAAAAGCTCGCGCGGGATGGCCGCGCAGTTGATCGTGATGTATGGCTTCTCGCGTCGCGACGAGAGAGAGTGGACCCCGGCCGCGAAGAGCTCTTTACCGGTGCCGCTCTCGCCTTGGAAGAGGACGGTCGTTTCCGAATCGGCGACTTTCTTGACCAAGGCCTCGACCTCGCGCATGGCTAGTGATGTGCCAATAATCTGGTTGTAGCCCATCCGGTTGGCTAACTCACTGCGGAGCAATGAGTTCTCTGCCAGCAGCCGACGGTTCTCCAGTGCCCGATCAATGAGGACGGTGAGGTGATCGGGGTCAAAGGGTTTTGTCAGGAAGTCAAAGGCGCCCATCTTAATCGCCGAGACGGCGGTTTCGATGGTCCCGTAGGCAGTCATCACAATGACAGCCGTTTCGGGATCGCGCTCTTTGACCGCGCTCAGTACCTGAAGGCCATCCATTTCCGGCAGCTTCAGGTCGGTGAGGACGAGGTCAAATTGCTGGGATTTGGACTTTTCAACCGCCGAATTACCGTTGCGGGCGACCTCGACCTCGTGGCCCTTCGCCGTCAACGTCTCGGCCAGCATGCGTCGTACGGAGTCTTTATCGTCAACAACCAGAATGGATGACATCAGTCTCTCCCGCCAAGTGGCTCACACAGTGAGTATCGGCCAAATCCAATATTCCCTTATCCTGGTCCCATACCTGTTGCCAAACAATTGCTGACCCAAAGAAGGGGAGACTGTTGCCGCCGTCGCAGCGATTCGGTATAATGCTCGGTCAATGCCCGTATGGGACGGTGCAGCAGGAGGACTGATGAAACTTAATTCATGGGAAAAGGACGGGGTCGCCATTCTGCAGCCCAAAGGCAAGCTGATGGGAGGCTCGGATACGGGTGACCTCGACGAACGGCTGTACTCGCTGGTGGGGCAGGGGAAACTGAAGGTGATCCTGGATTTGGGTGAGACCGACTGGATCAACTCCTCGGGCCTCTCGATTCTGATTCATCATTGGAAGAAGTACAACGACGCCGGTGGGAATTTGCGACTGGCCAATCTGACGAACAAGATCGAGAAGATTCTGGTCATCTCAAAGCTGACATCGGTGTTCGACACGTACGATACCCTTGATGAGGCAGTGGCCAGCTTCAAAGAGTGAACATCGGCCATTCTCAATGTGTCGCCCCCCATTCCGGGGGGCGTGAATTCTCTACTGATCAGAGGTGTAATGGGTTCTCTTAAAGGGTGCCGCGTCATTGTGACGGGTGCATCAAAAGGTATTGGCCGCGCCATCGCTGAACGATTGGCCGATGATGGGGCCAAGTTGGCACTGGTGGCACGCAGCAAGGATCTGCTCGACGAACGCGCGGCCGACTGCACGGATCGCGGCGCGCAGTGTCAAGCATTCGTGTGTGATGTCTCCGATACCGATGCGGTTGCTAAGGCGTTCACATTGGCCATGGAATGGCTCGGCGGTATCGACGTGCTCGTCAACAACGCCGGGTTGGGACACTTTGGGTCGATTGAAGAATTGGAGATTGAACGGTTCGATGAAATGATCGACACTAATCTGCGTGGCGTGTTTCTCTGCTCCCGTGTCGTCGTGCCGCGCATGAAATCCGATGGTGGCGGCTCGATCATCAACATTTCTTCGATTGCCGGTAAGAACGGATTCAAAGGCGGAGCGGGCTACTCGGCATCGAAATTCGGCGTGATGGGGATGTCGGAGTGCATGAGCCTCGACCTCCGTCCACACAACATTCGTGTAGCAGCGATCTGCCCCGGCTCCGTCAACGCCCCTGATTTCCGCACGGGACGCTCCGGACGCATCGCCGACGAGAACATGATCCAGGCCAGCGACGTCGCCGAAGCGGTCGCCTACATTGCCTCCCAACCGTCCCGTATCTTCATCCGCGACCTGGAAATCCGAGTGACGAATCCCTCGTAGGTCAACTACTGTCCGATTGATAGTAAGGGCGTGGGTGGCTGCGAATTCTGAACGTCGTCCCGCGAAGCGGAAGAACACCCGGGCACGATCTTCACAGCCCCTCCGATAGGACCAACGATAGGTGACGAAGTCCAGCGCCTTATAGCAATTGTCACAAATCCTTTCTGTTTGGATCTGTGTGCCACGCCCTAAAGGGCACTGTTGAATTTGGGTGAGAAAGTCAATCCAGAGGATGAATTGTAGGAGTAGATCGAGTAAAGTGAAGGTAATGCAAATGTGGACCCTGCGTAGCGTAGCGAGCGAGACAAGAGCAGACCAGTAGCTGGGCGCTGATGACGTGGCACCTGCAGTACATGCTTTGAGAGTAACTGAATTCGTCAGTTCTCTAATTTGTGCTTGTTGAAAAAGCGATTACTGCAACTCGGGCGCTGCATTCGACTCAGAGGTCACTTAATAATCACCAGCTTCCCCACTTGACTCCCTAGCCGCGAATCGACCTTCCAGATGTAAATGCCGGAGACCGCGGCCTGCACGTTGCGCGTCACCAAGTCCCAGCCGACCGAGGAGGGATAGGTGGTAAGGAACGGATCGGGGTGATGAATACGGCGCACCAAATCACCGTCGAGGGTGTAAATGCTGATCGTCGCCGTGTCGGGAAGATTGATGAAGTGAATGCGGCGATCCTGCTCGGCGAACTCCTCAACGCCGCGCCCTTCGTATCCCTCCCGAAAATACGACGTCACCGTCCCATGTCCATCCCGGTACGCCAGTTTGTAGGGATTCGGGAAGACCTGCACCTTGAGCCCCGAGTCGATGACAACGTCGGTCGAATAGATCGGCTCAAAATAGCGGCTGTTGGCTGAGGGTGACGATTCCAGGGGTTCCATCCCGCTGCGGTAATCGCCAAAGTCAAACGCCGTCACCGCACAAAACAGCGGCACCCCGGGATTGAGACGATCAATGGTCACCTCATAGACACCGTACGTGAGCGGCTCGCCATCGATAATCGTGTCGCGGTCCGCCACCCGCTGGATGATGTTCGTCTCCGTCGACCCCATTTCCATGTACACATTGCCGCGATTGAGGGACTCGGGCGTCCAGTAGGAACGCCGCTCGCGCGTGGTGATCCGGACGATCTGTCCCAACACATCGAACGTGGTGTCGGTGACACTGTCGGTGTATGCACGCTCCGGGACCGGCTCCGCATAGTCTTGCGGGTGGAAGGTGTCATCGCCGAGTGTGAGCTGCCATTCCGCCGGGGTTAAGGCGTAGGAGATCTGCTCCCACGAGCCGGTCTCCGGGTGGTACTCGAGCCGCACGTAGTCCTCCCTGTCCCAACTGGCTATCAGCGAATACTGATCGTCGAGATCGAACTTGCCCACGTACACACGATACCCCTCGAAATCGCGTTGCAGAGAAAACGGATCGACAGCACTCTCGGTCCGGGCGCCCTCCCACCGCAGGGTCACCGCCCCCGGAGTGGTGACGATGTCAAACGCCGGTGCGGGAGGCGGTGACGGACCACGGAAGTCGGGCACCCCGTCGCCCCGGTAGAACACTGAATCACACCCGCCGGGCCCGCAATCGGTCAGATACGCGGCCCCCCGGTCGCCGTTACCGTCGGTGTCCACTCCTGGATTGTCGAACACCCAGCTCGCCCAGCGCGCGTTGTGAATGAGATCGGAGAAATCCAGACGGTTCCTGTATTCCCGCACGTCATACGGATTGAAGTTCGTCATGAAGTTGAGCGGGTCGCGGTGAAAGCCAGAGCCGGCAACAAACGCCGCCGTCAAGGGAATCGAATCCCCCGGCGGAATGGGCGGCACCGGACCATAGGAGAGACACGCGACCACGCGATCGCCATTGGCAATATCCTCGCCGCCGCCATCGCGCTTGGGGCGCCTCCATCCCTCGGTCCACATGTCCTGCGCTGCGTACATTTGATCGTAATCGATCTCCCCATTGCCCATCATCCGGTAATCACCCCGGTCGCCCACCGGCAGGCCGAATTGTCCGAAGTAGCCGCTGACGTTGGAGCGCAACGACGGACCCCACGAATCGGGTACATAGTCAGTCCATAGCCCGTGCTGCCACCAATTGAAGGAGATTCGTCCGCCGGGCGGCGCTCTGAGGATTCGCACGCCCGCCACTCCTGTCGGGCTGAACCGCGTGAACGACGGTGGTGAGCCCAGGGGCTGGCCATCGTTGTCGGCAAACCACGCCATCATGACCGTGTCCAGAGTCCCATCCACGATCCCGGGAGCGACCTTCAGGAACCCGCATTGGTCGTCGTTGTCTCCCAGCTCAGCAATGTCACCGTCAAAGTCGGAGCCACGGTAACGCACACCTGGAAATATATACAGCCCGGCATAACCCTCAGGTAATGTCGTATTGGTAATGTTTTTGATCCACCAATTGACGAGGATAAATCGGCGCCCGACTCCACCGCTCCACGCATATGTTGTCTGATGTACCTCTATCCCGATTGGCTTGTGAGGCCGCAGTTCAACAATGTCAGGATACATGGTGTTAAGAACAGCCGTATCGGAACATTCGGAATAGAGTTGCACATCCGCCACAGCATCGGGACTGAAATCCGGATCAACCGGAGACGCCGATTGCCTCGTGACAGGCACATACGACCTTGTCTCACCGCCCCGCAGGTAATTATAGTAGCCCGAGCTGACCAAGGTATCCCCCCCCTTGACGCACGCATAGGAAAAGCGTACATTGTTGATATAGAACATATCACTGTTACGAGGGAATTCCAGAAGGCTCAGCCCATTCCAGTTCCAGCTTACCAACTCAATCTCAGTTATCTCATGGGCACGCCAGTCGAAGATGTCTTCTTTTGTGGATGCGGGCAAATTGTTATATCTTGGGACCTGAATACAGTATCCATCGGCGACTAGAAAACAGATCAGTACAACAATAATCGGCCAACCACTGCACAACTGTGGAAGCTGGACGTTTGATTTCGTTCGGACTATAAACCAATTGCTTGAATTCACACTGTCCCCGACCCGTCAGTTCAAACTCCAACACTTCCAAAAAAACAACAACTTCGAAATCATTGCCGCTCGAGTCACATAAGTAATACGCGAAAGACACGCCTATGCAAGTGAAATCCAATCCATGCTTAAGGTTCCGTGAGGCTGGCGCGTGTGGGCTGTCATGACGTCGGCAGGGACAAGGGGCGGCGCTAAAGAATTGTCGCTTAAGACGTCCTGCCATGCCCCTCTTTAGCAGGAGCTGCCGGGCGCTACATTTGACATCTTTTCAAAATTACCGGCACGAATGTCCTTGACACGTTTGGATAAAGCGCGAATAATTTGAGATAGTCGTATGCTTGAAGAGAGAGGTTGCAGCTGAATTCCGAAGCTGCCGCCAACAAGGCTGTGAGAGTAGGCTTCTATTGACTGTGTGGTAGAGGTCGATTGCGCGATCTCATAATGCACTGATGTAATGTGTAGGGCGTGTTCAATCTACTGCAGATGAAATCTGACTATTGGACTTACCTCTCTCTTAAGACGAGAGGTATTGTGTGCCAGCTTGACGATTTAGGCGTCCTGGAAGCGGCCATGCAGCTTTGCCCAATATTGCGGAAAGGAGGTGATTACTATGATCCATTTGCGTTCCATTGTCGTCGCAATGGCCGTGTTCGCGTTTGCTTTTGGGTTCACGATTGGTTCAGGAGACGTGCTCATTGCAGGCAATGAAGGACCAGGACCCACGGGGCCATGTGAGGACACAGGGTGCGGTGAGTGCAGTTGTTGTAAGGTCAATGGAGAATGGACCTATAATGGGGGTACGGGAACCCCCTGTGAGCCAGGTGTCTGCATTCCACCAGGCGGATGTGACCCGCCGTATTAGGGTTTGGATTGAGAGTAGTGAAGTTTGCAAAGGTTGAGCTGCATGAGATAGGCAGGCGTTAAACATCGCGCCGGCACTTACCTGAGGAGCGGAGCGCCTCTCGGCATTGCGCTCCTCGCCGTGCTCTCCGAGTTCGAGGCCAAATTGCTTTGGCGATAGAGCAGTTTTGTAAGAGTTGAGGGGAGAAATTACATGAAGAGTTGGAATCGTCTCGTGCGAGTTGTGTCGGCCATTGGGATTGTATTTTTTGTCGGAATCGCTGGAGTTCTTGCAGGAAATCTTGTGAGCCATCTAGGCGCTGGAGCTAAGCAGGGCACTCAAACGAACATGGATGTCCGGGAGATTGAAGCCCAGGCCCAGGAACGATTGGAGCGCTGTGCACGCGGTCTGACATTGGGCGAGCCGTTTCCTGAAATGTGGGTCTGGACGATAGATGCTGCGGAGCGACAAAGTGTTCACGATGTGTTGCCTCATGGCGGCGTGGTAATGCTGTTTTCCACTGGGTGCGCATCATGTATTGATGAGATAGTAAGCTTGGACCGACTTATAAAGCAGATAGGTCGGGATGCAAAATCCGTGATGCTCCTCGCAGACCGGCAGAGCGGCGCCAGTCAAATTGCAGATGAACTGAAACAGGTCGGAGTGGATCTTCCACTTTATTGCGATCTCGGGCAGATGCTTAGGGATGAGTACAATGTAATCACACGGACAGCGTTCTTTGATATCGCACCGGACGGCGTCTTGAGAAGTCTGATCGGATGGCGAGAGGATCCATCGACTATGCCACAGTTGTTTGGTGGCGCCCGCTAAAGATAGGATTCGTTACCTGAGTCACTGGCGGATTAGAAATCCGGCTGAGTGGCTCTGCAACGCACCTACTCTTAGGCTGCGGGCGTTTCGCCCTGCTCGCCCTTTCAGGCGACGACAAGCTCGAAGGCGCTGATCTTCGCTTATGGATAGGTACATGTGATCATGATCGGGCCATACGCCGCGCTTGGAATAGGCGATCCCGGAAACTCGTCGGAGTGAGCATCGGGATGCTGTCGGGCTAGTGCATTATCAGTCAGGGCTTGCTATAACATTGCTGCTCACGGAGGGAGTGCTGTGCTGTAGTTTGAAGTCGACGGAAACGTAACTGAAGCCGATCCTAACTATAAGGAGTTCGTGATGGGTATTCGCTGCCGCTCAACTCCACGTGCACGTCATCAATACATGAAAAGCCAGGTCACGCCTGGCAGTGTGGCGGTGTTAAGCTGATGTTAGTCGTTGGAAAGGAGAGGAACACAACATGGCATACAGTATCGGGGAAAAGCCAGGTGTAGGGACCTACCAATGCGTCAACTGTGGTTGGAGTGTGACGTTGGATGACACCGACGATCGCCTACCACCATGCGGGAGTTGTGGGAAGGGACAACAGACTCACGAGTACCTGATCGGCTTTGATAACTTCGCGTATATCGGCCGCCACAAGGAGAAGATTCTCGCAGGCTCCGTATTAGTATTCACTTGCTACTCGATATAGTAGTATTGTGGTCCTCTTTTCGACTGCTGACAGTAAATCACAGCGTTGTTCAATGTCGTCTGGTAAGTGAACGACCAGCCCATATGCCTAAGCACCTGATCTTGAAGATGGCGGGTTAGTCAAAGAGATTCCACGTCATGGTTATAGACTCAGACTTAGGACTACCGCTCTTGAAGCCTACTTCCAGAGAATAATCGGGAGGAGCGGGAAGCCTAAAGCACCTATTTTGACAGCCCTAGCGAGCTAGCGTAGCATTTCTAGTCGGTCTAGCACTTCCACCGGGAGATTTACCATAACCGGCAGTTTTCGCCCTCTCGTGACAAGATCGAACCGCATCTATGCTCAAAGCATGCAGTTTGAAGATGACGAACTCCGCGAGTTTGTGCGAATTTGGAAGACTGAGTTCGGCGAATGGATTTCGCTAGACCGGGCGCGCTTCCACGCGTCACAGCTCATGGATCTCTATGCCGTGCTCTACCTTAACGCCGCTGGCATGGAGGCGCTGAACGCCTCAAGTGAGGACGACAATCAACCACAATGAACTATTTCCTCTATTGTCGAAAATCGAGCGAAGACGAGGACCGCCAGGTACTCTCCATTGAATCCCAGCGACGTGAGATGGAAATCCAGATCTCCTCGTGGAAGGACGCCAGGATTGTCGCGACTTTCGAGGAGTCGCGGAGTGCCAAATCCCCGGGCCGACCGATCTTCAATGCGATGCTCAAACGGATTGAAAGGGGAGAGGCAGACGGTATCATTGCCTGGCATCCCGACCGATTAGCCAGAAACTCCATCGATGGTGGCAAGATCATCTACCTGCTCGACACCCAGAAGCTCCGTGACCTGCGATTTGCGACGTTCACCTTTGAGAATAACTCCCAAGGTAAGTTCATGCTATCCATCATCTTCGGGTACTCGAAGTACTATGTCGACAACCTCAGCGAAAACGTCCTCCGCGGGATGCGTACCAAGGCCCAAAACGGGTGGTGGCCGACCATTGCGCCATTGGGGTACCTCAACGACAAACACACCGGAACGATTCAACCCGACCCCGACCGGTTCCAGCTAATCCAGGAAGCCTGGAAGCTAATGCTGAAGGGCAACCATAGCCCTCGTCGTATTTGGGAGATCGCGACCCGGAACTGGCATCTGACAACCAAGCCCCGCCGACGCATCGGAGGGAAGCCGATTTCACTGAGCTTCCTTTACAAGATCCTGACCAATCCGTTCTACGCCGGTGTTATCCAATGGCGGGGAGAGACCTATCCCGGATATTTCACAAGCCCCACGGACAATCTCCGGTAACACGTTAACCCACTATAACTTGCGTATCGGAAAAGCTCGCCTTGGGCGGTTACACTTTGTCCCCCGAATTCTCGGATGCGACGCGAGGACACACTACAACTCCGATCAATCAACCGTTTGGACCACAGTAAATTGTGGGGAATCTCGTGCGCCGCATCTAACGAAATGGTCAACTCTGGTGCAGGATCCGGGCTATAGCGGCAAGCATCAACCAATGATCACGTTGGAGGACTATGAGCGCGTACAGGCAATGCTCGGTCGGCCGGGCCGACCACGGCGCCAGACCCACGAGTTTGCCTATACCGGCATGATCCGCTGCGGTGAGTGTGGCTTCATGGTTACCGCCGAGCACCGGACGAACCGGCACGGGACCCACTACACCTACTATCACTGCACCCGCCGGCGGTTGGATTACCGCTGCCGACAGCCGTACGTCCAGGTTCACGCCCTTGAGCAACAGATTCTAAAGGCCCGTGGCACCCAAATACAAACGGAAAATACTTCTGACAATCGCTCTAATTCGCCTTCGGCGAATCGCGATTAGAGATCGCGACCACCCATGCCAATCGCGGTTAGCAAGACAGGCCACCGCCACTCGATTTGGATATCACCGCCCCACCCGTCGATCACATGGAACCTCCGCGGTCCCCGGACGTATGGGTAGTTATGAGAGGCACATTTCCTGAAAAAACTGCCCCTCATGCTCGTCTTCCCCGCGCGGCCGGACTCGCTGACAGGTGTTCTGCCGCGCTTCTCCTTTTGGGAATAACCTGAAATTAACTGTTGCCGACTCCGGGTCGTGTGCTCAGATTGGCTGTATCGCGCAGGGGGGCAAATACTCCGTAGTCCAGCGCGTGTAAACGATATGAGTGACGAAACGCTGAACCTGCCGGAACCGCGTGGGTCCGATGGGGCTGATGTTGGTGCTGTTGCACCATTTAGCCAGTCGGCCTTTTCGGTCAAACTCGATATCTTCGAGGGGCCGCTCGACCTGCTCTTGTTCCTCATCAAGCGGGATGAGATCGATATCACCGACATCCCGATCGCCCGCATCACCTCTGAGTACCTGGCGATGCTGAAGCTCATGGAGCGCCTCGACTTGGAGGTCGCCGGGGAATATGTGCTGATGGCGGCGACGCTGATCCGGATCAAATCGGCAATGCTCCTGCCGCGTGATCCGGAGGCTGACGATGAGGAAGATCCGCGCGAGGAACTGGTCCAGGCACTCATCGAATACCGGAAATTCAAAGAAGTGGCGGGTGATCTCAAGGACCGTGAGTCCACCGAACGGGAGATCTACGCCCGTACCGATTTTTCGCCCGGCGCACCGGCGGCGCGTAGCGAGTTCGTGATGGATCGCACACTGGTGCATCTGCTGTCGGCATTCCGTGATGTTCTGGCCCGGATTGAACCGGAGACCTTCCACCGGGTCGAAATGACCGACATGACGGTCGATGATCGTATCACTGAATTGGAAGATGTCCTCGAGCATGAGGGCGAAATCGAGTTTGCGCAGTTGTTCCGTGGGCTTCCGGCCCGCTGGATGATCATCTTGACTTTTCTCGCGCTGCTGGAGATGGCCCGTCTGAGGCGCATTACCCTGTTGCAGGATCGGCCGTTCGATTCGCTGGTGTTTCGCCGACCGCAGGATTGGAGTAGTGAAAAGGAGACTGTGTCGTGATAGATCAACAAGACGTCCAAACCGAAGTCATTGCAACCGACGAACCACGGGAGGATGGTCCACCCGAGGATCTCATCCGTACCGTCGAGGCACTCCTCTTTGCCGCTCACGAACCGATGACCCCATCGGCCCTGGCGCCGGCATTGAATGGAACCGCCGCGGCGACGCTGGATAAGGTGGTCTTCGAGATCAATCACCGTTTGGCCGAAGGCTCGCATCCGATGCGTGTGCGCAAAGTCGCCGGTGGCTACCAAATGCACGTGCTCCCCGAATTTGGTTCTGTAATTGAAGCAGCCCTGGTGAAGACTAAGATTCAGCGGCTGACCCGTGCCGGCTTGGAGACGCTGGCGATTATCGCCTATAAGCAGCCGTGCTCGACGCCGGAGATCGAGCAGATTCGTGGTGTGAGTTGCGGTGGTGTGCTCAGCACGCTCATGGAACGCAACCTGATCACAATTACCGGCCGGTCGGAGGGGCCAGGACGGCCGCTCCAGTACGGCACCACGCGGGAGTTCCTCAACTATTTCGGCCTCAACAGCTTAAATGATCTGCCCAGTATCGACGAGATCGAAGAACTGCTCTCTCAGCGGTCGGCGGGTGGGCGAGTGCAGATGATGGATGTATCCCCCGAGGACGATGCCGAAGATGGATCACGCAGCCTGATTCTGAAGCGCCCACCGGAGCAACGTGAGCCGAGCAGGCAGTTTTGGATTATCAACGTTCGATCCGCTTGGACCACCGACAAAGCTGAAGAGAGTGGTGGGGAGGAAGGCGCGACTCAGAGGCCCGAGGAAACCGCTAACCAAGATGATGTGACATTGACCGAACTCACTGATGATGAGGCGGTTATGGCGCTTCAACGCGACGAAGGCACGACATCATAGGGTTTGGCAAAGACGATTAATCGCGCCCCGGACCGGGGCGCTTTTTATTTCCATGAGTCAGAACACAGAACAGTCCCAGCCTCGTCGAGGTGAACGGCTCAATCGGTACTTGGCTCGGGCCGGGGTTGGTTCGCGACGCAAGGCGGACGAGTTGATCGCGGCGGGGCGGGTGCGGCTGAACGGGCAGATCGTGGAGAAGATGGCCACGTTTGTCGATGCGGACAACGATCAGGTCACCGTCGATGGAGAGCCAATTGAGCCACCGGTCAGCGAGACTGTTTGGATCGTGCTCAACAAGCTTCCAGATACGGTCACGACCCGGTCGGATGAGCAGGGGCGCACCACGATTTTCGACGGGCTGCCGAAGGTCTATTCGCGGCTCATAACGGTGGGTCGGCTTGATCGCGATACGAGCGGATTGTTGCTTCTTACCAACGATGGGGACACGGCCCATCGTCTGATGCATCCCCGTTTTCAGATCGAGCGCACCTATGAAGCCGATGTCGTGGGTGTCCCCACACGAGGTGAGATGAACACAATGCGCGAGGGGGTGTCTCTCGGCGATCCGACGCCGGGGAAGGCAGAAGCTGAGATTATCGGCCACCACCATGATGGGGCAACCCTGAAACTGGTATTGCGTGAGGGTCGGAAACGAGAGATCAAACGACTGTGCGAAGCGGTGGGGCATCCCGTGCTTAAACTGAAACGGATCTCGTATGCCGGAATCCGCTTGAGAGGATTGGCGCAGGGACGCTGGCGCAAGCTGGACGACGATGAGATTGCGAGCTTGCGTGCAGCCGTGGGCTTGGAAGCGAATGCCGCACCGTAATCTCCTGTGGTGTTCATTGCGCCCCATACGGAGGGCCGATATATTCAGCCGATGGGCGACGGCGCACATCTTATGTCAATGAAGGAGCATTGTGGGTAAGACCGACCAGACACAAACACACAACGAGCTGATTGCCAATCGGCGCGAAAAACTGAACCGCTGGCGCGCAGCCGGTATCGATCCGTATCCGCACACATACGAACGCACGCATACATCCAAGGACGTGCTTGACCGGTCCGAAGCGCTCGAAGGACAGTCCGTTAGCGTGGCGGGGCGTATCGTCTCAATGCGTCCACACGGCAAGAGCACGTTTTTCCATATCCTCGACGGTGACGGGAAGATTCAGTGTTATGCCAAGAAAGACCAACTCGGCGACGAGTCGTATGAACGGCTGGGCTGGCTCGATCTGGGCGACTTCGTCGGCGTGACCGGTGAGGTGTTTAAGACGCGTACGGGTGAGACGACGGTCGCGGTGCGCGAATACAAACTCCTCGCCAAGGCGCTGCGTCCGCTGCCCGAGAAGTGGCACGGGCTTGTCGACAAGGAAATGCGATACCGTCAGCGGTATCTCGATTTAGTGTCCAATGAAGAAGTGCGTGAGATCTTTCGTATACGTGCGCGGATCATCGCCGCGATCCGCAATTTCCTCGACGCGCGGGGTTTTTTGGAAGTCGAAACACCGGTATTGCAGCCGATTTACGGCGGCGCAGCGGCGCGTCCGTTTCTGACGCATCACAACGCGCTTGACGCCCAATTCTATTTGCGCATCGCGGATGAACTGTATCTGAAACGGCTGCTGGTCGGGGGATATGAACGTGTTTACGAAGTCTGCCGCGACTTTCGCAACGAGGGGATCGACCGGGATCACAATCCCGAATTCACGATGGTCGAGTTGTACGCGGCCTATTTCGATTATCGTGATATCATGAACCTGTTTCAGGAGCTGATAATCGAAGTCACCAGCGCCGCGCGCGGCAAACCGTCGTTCGAGTTCAATGGCCGGGAAGTGGATTTGACCAAGCCGTGGCGCGAAGTGCCGCTGCTCGATATCATCAAAGAAAAGACCGGTTTGGACTTCAGTGACCCCAATGCAGAGAAGGCGCGCCAAGCCGCGGAATCGATTAATGTCGATATACCAGACGATGCCTCGTACGGCAAAATCGTCGATGATGTTTTTTCCGAACGGGTGCAGCCGGACCTGATCGAACCGACTTTCCTGACCGATTACCCGCTGGAGATTTCGCCACTGGCGAAACGGCATCGTGAGAAGGCCGGACTGGTTGAACGGTTCGAATTGTTCATGGCCGCACGCGAAGTCGGCAATGCGTTTTCAGAGTTAAACGATCCCGACGATCAACGGGTGCGATTTGAGGCGATGGCCGAAGCCGCACGTCGTGGCGATGTTGAAGCGCATCAAGTCGATGAGGATTTCCTGACCGCATTGGAACACGGTATGCCGCCAACCGGCGGATTGGGATTTGGTGTTGACCGATTGACGATGACACTGACCGGACTGACGTCCATTCGCGAGGTGATTCTCTTTCCGACACTGCGGCCACTGGACAGCCATGCAACCGAACCGTCGGCTGAAGGGTAACCCAGTCTGATGGGGTATGCCTCGTTCATCGCCCGCCGCTATCTGCGTTCCAAGCAGCGGCACGGGTTTCTCTCCCTGATCACGTTGATCTCGGTATTGGGCATTATTGTTGGCACGGCCGCCCTGGTGATCGCGCTGGCAATGATGAAGGGCTTCGAGATCGAAGTGAAATCGCGCATCGTCGGGACGACGGGACATGTCACGATCTACAACCGATTCGCCGACGGAATCACTGACTACGAGGAATTAAAGTCCCAACTGTTAGAGCATCCGTCGGTGACCGGTGCGGCGCCGTTTATTTACTACAAGGCGGCGATCTCCTCTTCGGATGACAACGACGGTGTGATTGTCCGCGGGATCGTGCCGGAGGCCGAAGCCGAGGTCACGCGCCTCGAGGAAAGCGTGCAATACGGCGATTGGCGAATGGTGCGCGACAGCGGTGCGGCGCGGCCGATTATGATGGGCATTATCCTCGCCGAGCGGTTGAATGTCGCACTGGGGGATGAGGTTGTTCTGTACAGCTTGCGGGGTGAAGCACTGACCGAGGGGCAGCCACCGCGCATCATGAAATTCGCCCTCACCGGTGTATTCGAGACCGGCATGTATGAGTACGATGCATCCCTCTGCTACGTCCGCCTCGAGGATGCGCAGAGCCTCTTCCTGCTGCCTGATCGCATCACCGGGTACCAATTGGGTGTGGATGACTGGGATAAAGCAGGGGTGATTGCCGAAGAACTGGGAGCGACGCTCGACCCGCAGTTCTACGCGACCGATTGGACGCAAATGCACAAGAACCTCTTTGGCTGGATGGAGATTGAAAGGCGCTGGGCGTTGGTGGCGTTGTCGTTGATTATCGCCGTGGCGGCGTTCAACATCGTCTCCACGTTGATTATGGCCGTGATCGATAAGCGGCGGGAGATCGCGGTATTGAAGACGATGGGCGTTCCCGCGCGTGGTATCAGTGCGATCTTCCAACTCCAGGGTGCGATTATCGGGATTGTAGGAACCGTGTTTGGTATCAGCTTGGGGTTAGTGATCTGCTGGTTGCAGCAGACGTTTTCGCTCGTGTCGCTGCCACCGGAGATCTACTTCATCGACTTTCTACCGGTGCGGGTGGCGTTGTTCGATGTGCTGGCGGTGGCGGGGGTCTCATTGCTGATTTCGTTCTTGGCCACAATCTATCCGTCGCGGCGGGCGGCACGGCTGTATCCCGTTGAGATATTGCGGTATGAGTAGAGCTCCCGATGAGGGCACCTGTAAACAAGTGATGAATTCAGGCGACATAGAGAGTATAGGCACCGCCTCCCAAACGGTGGCGGAAATGCGGGATGTGCACCGCTATTTTCAGACGCCGAATGGTGTGCTGGAAGTGCTGCGGGGTGTCGATTTACGGGTCGATTCCGGGCGTATGATCGCCATTGTCGGGGCCTCCGGTGTGGGGAAAAGCACCCTGTTGCATGTACTGGGGGGACTGGATCCGCCAACCAAGGGATCCGTAATCTGGGGGGCGCAATCACCATATGCTCTGTCCGATGATCAACGCGCGCTCAGACGCAACCGGGAAGTCGGATTTGTCTTTCAATTTCACCATCTCCTGCCGGAATTCAATGTTCAGGAGAACGTGGCGCTGCCCCTGATCATTCGCGGCGATACGATGCAGCGGGCGATGAATATGGCCGCCAACATCTTGACCGAGGTAGGACTAAACGAGCGTTTGACACATTTGCCGGGAGAGATGTCGGGGGGAGAATTGCAGCGAGCGGCGGTGGCGCGGGCTCTGGTGGGTGGCGCTCCGCTGGTGATCGCCGATGAGCCGTCGGGAAACCTCGACCGGCGCACGGCGGAACAGTTGCATGAGTTATTGGGTTTCCTAGCGCGGGAGAAGAACAGGGCGATCGTGGTTGCCACTCACAACGCGGATTTGGCCTCTCGAGCGGCGAGTGTGCTGACCGTGCGCGATGGTGCGTTGAGTGACACCGAGGGTCCGCTCGATGACGAGGTGGTCCGATAAGGGGTCTTTTCCCCTTGCGACACACGCACACGGGGGTTTATTGAGTGCAGGACGCTGAGAACCATAGAGATAGCGGCGCCCGTAAGAGAGGTGATGACATCGTGAAATGCGAAAACTGCGGCAAGAACGATGCGAGTGTTCATTTCACTCAAATTCGCAATAACAAGAAAACGGAAATGCACTTGTGCAAAGAGTGCGCGAAACAGAAGGGCTTTCACAATCCACTCGATGACGTGCCGTTTCCGTTGGCCGAATTCCTGAACTCGATGGTCAAATCAGGCGGCACGGCCAACGATCCGATTGCACGGTTGGTCTGCTCCGAATGCGGCATGCGGTTTATCGATTTTTCGCGAGTGGGACGGTTTGGCTGCGGCAACTGCTATCGTGCCTTCCGTGCACCGTTGGAAGATCTGTTTCGGAAGATCCATGGCGCCACCCGTCATTGCGGCCGAACCAACCAACAGGTGGATCATACGGTCAAAGGTGTTGTTGAAGAAGAGGTTCGTCTGAAGGACGAATTGAAACGCGCCATCGAGCGCGAGGATTTCGAGTTGGCGGCGGCGTTGCGTGATCGACTGAAAGCGTTGCCGTCACAGAGCGCGCCCACCGAGTCGGCGCAGCCGGACGGATGATGCGCCCAGACGACATGCTCTGTTGAGGAGCGATGAGCCATGATGAAATCATTTGATGATCTGATAAAGCGCCCGGTGACGTGGCTGTCCGGCGACGGGGAACATGCTAATGTTGTTCTTTCGAGCCGCATCCGGTTGGCACGGAACTTGTCGAAGCATCGCTATCCGGTACGGGCCGAGCCCGATGAGGCGCGTGAAGTGGTCGAATTGGTCAAAGCGGTGGTCGACCGATCCGAGCTTGTGAAGGAAGGGATTTTCTTTAACTCGGAATCGCTGACTCCGGATGATCGTGAGATTCTGATCGAGCGTCATTTGATCTCACCCGAATTCATGCGTGATGAGGCGCCCCGGGGATTATTTGTCGACGATGATGAAGCGTCGAGTCTGATGGTCAATGAAGAAGACCACATGCGCATCCAAGCCGTCCGTTCGGGGCTCGATATTCGGCAGGCGTTGCAGCGTGCGCGCACGATCGAAGGGCGTCTGGCCGAAGGACTCGATTTCGACTGCGATACGCGGCTGGGGTTTTTGACCGCCTGTCCGACGAACGTCGGAACCGGGTTGCGCGTATCGATTATGATTCATTTGCCGGCATTGGTGTTGACCAAGGAAATGGATACGGTCCTGTCCCAAGTGAACAAATTTGGCGTCGGTGTGCGTGGATTTTACGGCGAAGGCTCCGATGTACTTGGGAATCTGTTCCAGATTTCCAATCAAACAACACTGGGACGGACGGAAGAAGATCTGGTCGATTCGCTGGAGAAGGTGACCCGCCAGTTGCTGATGTACGAGGAGAATGCACGACGCCGACTTTTCACTGATGCACCGAATCACATTCGCGACAAACTCTGGCGGGCGTTTGGAATTCTGGCCAACGCTCGTGTCCTGAGTTCACAAGAAGTGATGAATCTGCTGTCCGCCGTCCGGCTGGGCGTAGCGATGGGCGAATCGATGGGGCTTGATTTACGCCAGGTTAACGAATTGATGCTAGCGGTACAGCCGGCGCATTTGCAGCGGCATTTTGAGAAGGAAATGACAACCGAGGAACGCGACGTGGCACGGGCCGAAATGGTGCGTAAGATGTTGACCCGTAAACGGCCAACGCGCCGCCGTGGGCCGAAGAAGTCGGGTGAAAACTGAGGTGTGGGAGACGTATAAGGCAAACGAAATCGGATACCTGGCCGATATCAGAGGATAGTGGTCCACGGTTTGAGTGTATAAGAAGACGGGCCACAACTCATAGGACGAATCGAGGCGATGACAATGAATGAGAGTTTCTCCGAGCTGGCACGGAAGGCAATAGAGTTCGCGCGCGATGAAGCGGCCCGGCTGCGGCATGATTATATCGGAACGGAGCATCTGCTCCTCGGTTTGATCCGCCTTGCCGAGGGCATGGCGGTGGATATCATCGCCAACATCGGACTCGACCTTAATGAACTGAAATCGTCGATCGAGGAAGTGGTGCAGCCCTCCGGTGGCACCATGACCATGGGTCAGCTTCCGTTGACGGCGCGTGCCAAGAAGACGCTGGAAGTGGCGGGACAGGAAGCCCGAGCACTGAAGTCGAAGGAGATCGACACCGAGCATCTGTTGCTGGCACTATTAAAGGACGAAGAAGGTGTGGCGGCGCAGGTGTTGTCGATGTACGACGTCGACTACAAGGATGCCTACGAAGAATTGAAGAACATCCGCGGCGGCAAACCGTCGTCGTTTGGCAAGAAGCGTAAGAAATCAAAAACACCGGCGTTGGATCACTTCGGCCGCGATTTGACCGAGTTGGCGCGCAAGAGCAAGCTCGATCCGATTATCGGACGCGACAACGAAATCGAACGCGTGAGCCAGATTCTTTCGCGTCGCAAAAAGAACAACCCGGTGCTGATTGGTGAGCCAGGCGTCGGCAAGACCGCCATCGCCGAAGGACTTGCGCAGCGGATCGTCACCGGGCAGGTCCCCGAAATCCTCGAAAACAGACGGCTGGTGACGCTCGATATGGCGTCGCTGGTGGCTGGCACGAAGTATCGCGGCCAGTTCGAGGAACGGCTCAAAGCGGTAATGAATGAAATCGTCAATTCGAAAGACGTGATCATCTTCATCGATGAGTTGCACACGATCGTGGGCGCCGGCGGCGCCGAAGGGTCGCTCGACGCGTCGAACATTTTTAAACCATCGCTGTCGCGCGGCGAGTTGCAGTGCATCGGTGCGACGACACTCAACGAGTACCGCAAGTACATCGAAAAAGACGGTGCGCTCGACCGGCGGTTCCAGACCGTAATGGTCGATCAGCCAAGCTACGCCGATACCCTCGAAATCCTGAAAGGGCTGCGGTCGCAGTACGAGGATCACCATCGCATCAAGATCTCTGACGAAGCGCTGGTGGCGGCGGTGAAGCTGTCGGATCGTTATATCTCGGGCAAGTATCAGCCCGATAAGGCGATCGACGTCATCGACGAGGCCGGCTCACGGGCGCATCTGATCAGTTGCACCAAGCCCGATGATTTCACCGATCTCGAAAATAAGATCATCGATATTCAGACGAAGAAGGAAAACGCGGTCAAGGATCAGGAATTCGAAACCGCGGCGCGTCTGCGCGACGAACTCAAGATGGCGCGCGAGGAACTCGAAGACCGCAAGCGGCAGTGGCAGGAAGAACGTGAGAAGTCGATGTACGAACTCTCGTCAGAAGACGTTGCTGCGGTTGTCTCGAAGATGACCGGCATCCCGGTCTTCCGTCTGGAAGAGAAGGAATCGAAGAAGCTCTTGCGCATGCAGGAAGAGTTGGCCAAGCGTGTGGTGGGCCAGGATGAAGCGATTGGTGTGCTCACCAAGGCGATCCGCCGTGCGCGCGCCGGGCTTGCCGATCCGCGCAGGCCGATTGGCTCGTTCGTCTTCCTCGGTCCGACCGGTGTTGGTAAGACCGAAATGGCGCGGGCGCTGGCCGAGTTCCTGTTCGAGGATCCCGATTCTCTGATTCGGATCGATATGTCAGAGTACATGGAGAAGTTCTCCGTGTCGCGTCTGATCGGCGCGCCTCCGGGATATGTCGGCTACGAAGAGGGCGGCCAGTTGACCGAGAAAGTTCGTCGGAAACCGTATTCGGTGGTGCTGCTCGACGAAATCGAAAAGGCGCACCCCGAAGTCTACAATATCCTGCTGCAGTTGCTTGATGATGGCCAGTTGACCGATTCGTTCGGACGCAAGGTCGACTTCAAGAATACGGTCGTGATCATGACGTCGAACGTTGGCACGCGGCAGATCAAGGAAGACAAGACCGTCGGTTTCCAGAAAGAAGCCATTGCCGACTCGTACGAGCATATGAAGAGCAAGGTCACCGAAGAGCTGAAGAAAATGTTCAATCCGGAACTTCTCAACCGGATCGATGAGACCGTGATCTTCCATGCGCTGACGATCGACCACATGAAGGAAATCGTGGATATTCTGATGCAGGATGTGGCGAAGCGCCTGGCGGAGCGGGGCATCTCGTTCCACCTCAAAGACGAGGCGCGTAACTTCTTGGCCGAAAAGGGGTTCGATCCGAGCTTGGGCGCCCGACCGTTGCGCCGGGCGATCCAGCGGTTCCTTGAAGATCCGTTGGCCGAGGAGATTCTCCGCGGGCAGTTTGCGGGCGATTGCAATGTCGAGATCGGCGTCAAAGAAAACGGCGAGGAGCTGAAGTTTGATTTCGTGACCGATGGCGGCAAGAGCTCCAGCGAGGCCCAGGAGGCCGGCAAGATGACCGTTTGACGGTCACCGAACGGGTTGATTTTTCGCCTATAATTGCTATCTTCTCCAGCGCCTCCCACGTATTGTGGGAGGCGCTTTTGAATCAGATATCGAAGGAGTAACGGTATGGCTCATAAGAAAGGTGTTGGCTCTTCCCGGAACGGCCGGGACTCGAACGGCCAGAGAATGGGGATGAAGGCCTACGCGGGCGAACTGGTGACGGCCGGATCGATCCTGATCCGTCAGCGCGGCACCCGTATCCATCCGGGACGCAACGTCGGGGTTGGCAAAGACTGGACCTTGTTTGCGTTGGTGGATGGCCAGGTCACGTATGTGCCGAAAGGCAAGTCGAAGATCGTAGCGCACGTCGATCACTAAGTCGCGTCTGGCATCGATTGTTCAACGCCCCGCTTCTTCGGCGGGGCGTTTTTGTTGGAGTGCTTCCTTGGACCGCCGAGCCCCAACTCGGGGTGAGTTATAGCGGTTGTCATGAGTATTTTCCGTTTGTACGAGCGTGGCACAGGCCTCAAGGGGTGTGTTGAAAAGGTCTGAGTCGCAGTCCGAACGCACGTTGACGAGACAATCATTCGTAGGGGCGTACTGAGTACGCCCGCACCCGCAACGGTTTACGCAAAAGGGGCGTATTCAATACGCCCCTACAATTGCATGTTCTCAGCAATGTAGCGCCTTTTTCAACGCTCCCCCTCAAGGCCCGTGGCATCCAACCGGCGACTATCATCGAACAGCAGTACTGGACCGATTGGCATGTGCGCGAACTGCCGTATGATCGTGGTGAATTGGTCGCATTGACGCTCGACGAGAAGATTCGATCAGAGTGGGACAACGAACGGTCCCTCGATGATTTCATGCACGATGTGCTTGCTGATGCCCGATGCGGACAGAAGGCATCCACCCGCGGTCTGCTGAATCGCGTGTCACAGTGGACGGGGAATGAGTTTGCGGGTCAACTGCGGGGAATCGTCATCGATGGCGCTCTGCCCACGTTGCCCGAGCGCCTTACTGAACCGTTGGCGACTTTGACCGAGACGACCGTATATGATTTTGATCCCGGCTTCGATGTCGACGAGTCGATTGATGCCGGTACTGTTATCGGTGTGCGTCAGGGTGGGCCGGCGTACGCGGCCGGTCTTCGAGACGGGCAAACACTGAGGGGGTACAGCGTCCACTTCAACGAGCCGGACAAGCAGATAACGTTGACGGTTGACGACGATGGTGCGCTGCAGGAAATCAGTTTTTATCCGCGAGGGGCATCGATGCAGGTGCCTAAGTATGTTTTGGACCAGGGGGAAAACCGTTGAAACGGTTTTGCCATCGTGTGTCTTGTTCGCTGACACTCAGTTGAAACCGGGTGTTAAAGAGCGTCAAGTCCGCTAAAGCGGACTTCTTGCAGTCTAACACCCGGTTTCAACCGGGTGTTTTGAGGACGACAACCAACACCTCCAAAACCGTTTCAACGGTTTTCCAGTCACCGCTCCAACTCATCAATCGATTTCGGCCAGTCTTTCTTCAGCAGCCGTGAGAGCGACCGGTCGGCGAGGAGTTTGCCGCCGGTTTGGCAGCGGGCGCAGTAGTTGGTTTCATTGTCGGCGTAACGGATGCGTTGTACCGGTGAGCCGCACACCGGGCAGGGAAGACCGAACCGTCCGTGCACAGCCATCGCATCGCGGAATGCAGTTACCGTCTCGGGGAAATCATCGCCGACGTCATCGAGCAAACGCTGGATCCATTCATTGAGGACATCGCGTGTCGCATGATACAGATGTTCTACATCTTCATCGGATAACTTGCCCGTCAATGTCATCGGTGAGAGGCGTGCGCGATGCAGAATCTCATCGGAGTAGGCGTTGCCGATACCGCTGAACAAGTGTGGATCGGTGAGCGCGCGTTTGAGCGTGTGGCTCTCGGAGCGCAACCGTTCTGCAAACTGCTCACGTGTCGCATCGAGCACTTCGAGTCCACCACGTTCAAAAACGCTTAACCCGTCCTCACCCGCCACGCAATGCAACGATGCCCGACGCCGGGAGCCGGCTTCGGTGAGAAAGAGGATACCGTCGGGGAAATGAAACGCTGCCTGTGTCAATTTGCCGCCGGGCGGTTTGCTGCCGGATGGACGCCAACGCAACCGTCCGGCGATCATCAGGTGGATGACCAGAAAGAGATCGTCTTCGAGTTCAAAGACGATACGTTTGCCCATGCGCCGCAGGCCGGTAACTCGCTTACCGTGTATAGCATTGGTTGGAGGATCGACGGAGCGTAAGAGAAATGGGTTTTTGATCTCGATCTTCTTGATCGGCTGTCCGACCACGCGTGACTTCAGGCGGTCGAGGTAGATGAGGATATCGGGCAGTTCGGGCATGCCGTAGGATACGATACGACCGGTACTAACGTGCTGTCACTTTCTTGCGGTGTCCCCATTCCCCGTTTGACTTCCCCTTAAAGCGCTTCTATCCATGGGTTTAGAGAAATGGAGGAGAGCATGGACTATCGCGTTGAATCGGATACAATGGGCGAGGTGAACGTCCCCGCCGACCGTTACTGGGGCGCACAGACCGAGCGCTCACGGCAGAATTTCAAGATTGGCGGCGAGCGGTTCCCGCGGGAGATCATCCGCGCGCTGGGGATTCTGAAGAAAGCCGCCGCGATGACCAATAACGAGCTGGGCACACTCCCGGACGACAAGGCCAAACTGATTCTGCAGGCGGCCGACGAGGTGATCGAGGGGAAGCTCGACGATCACTTCCCGCTGGTAGTCTGGCAGACCGGATCGGGCACACAAACCAACATGAATTCGAATGAGGTGATTGCCAACCGGGCGATTGAGATCGCCGGTGGTGAACTCGGTTCGAAAAAGCCAATTCATCCCAACGATGATGTCAACAAGGCGCAATCGTCGAACGACACCTTCCCAACGGCGATGCACATTGCGGCGGCATCGGAGATTAACCGGCGGTTGATCCCGATGGTGACCAAGCTGCGGGATACGCTGGAAAAGAAATCCGACGAGTTCAAAGACATTATCAAGATCGGGCGCACGCACCTGATGGATGCGGTACCGTTGACACTCGGTCAGGAATTCTCCGGATATGTGCAGCAGCTCAACAATGACCTGGTGCGCATCGAGAACGTGTTGCCGCATTTGTATGAGCTGGCGCTCGGCGGTACTGCGGTCGGTACCGGATTGAATACGCATCCGCAATTTGCCGAGACAGCCGCGAATAAAATCGCCGACATGACCGAGCTGCCGTTTGTCAGTGCACCGAACAAATTCGAGGCACTCGCTGCGCACGATGCGGTGGTGTTTGCATCGGGCGCGATGAAGACAGTGGCGTGTTCGCTGATGAAGATTGCCAACGATATTCGCTGGTTGGCGTCGGGACCGCGGTGCGGTATCGGCGAGATCATCATTCCGGCCAATGAACCCGGCAGTTCGATTATGCCCGGCAAAGTCAACCCAACTCAACCCGAAGCGATGACCATGGTCTGCTGCCAGGTGCTCGGCAACGACGTCGCCGTCAACGCCGGCGGAGCGATGGGAAACTTCGAGTTGAACGTCTTCAAACCGGTGATGATCTACAATCTCCTGCAGTCGATTCGTCTGCTGGCTGACGCGTGCGAATCATTTGATAACAATTGTGCAGTAGGCATCGAAGCGAACAACGAAAAGATCGAGCAATACCTGAAAGAATCGCTGATGCTGGTCACGGCGCTCAACCCGCATGTCGGCTACGACAACGCGGCGAAAATCGCCAAGAAGGCGTATAGCGATAACACGACGTTGCGGGAAGCAGCGATTGAGTTGAAGATTCTCACCGGTGAGGAATTCGATCAGAAGGTGCGGCCGGAGAATATGATCGGGCCGAAGTAGTGACGGCGACAGCGAGGGATTCGCTGTGGTCGCTGAAAGGATCTCACAGCAGAGCTGTGAGGCACCTTATAATGTTTTCATCCGCGGGGGTGTACTGTTTACACTGAGCGTTGTCGAAGGGAGTACGCTCCTCTCTTGTTGCGGCTAGTGTTGTGTCCCGGAAGTCCGTTGAGTAAGTCAACGCGGCTGGTCCTGAGCGTGGCGTCACCCGCCCTCGGGTGACGCCTTGTCCGGAAAGGAGATAGCGGTCACGCGAGGGCGCGTAACCGCACTGTGGTCGTGAACAATTTCATTAACCTACTTCCGGGACACGCTACTAGATGTCAATCCATCTGCCGTCGTGAGACGATCACACTGTCGATGGCGTGGAGAATGTACGCTTCAAAATTACCCGTCGATTCACATTCGACACGTCCGGAATACCGTCCGCTGGAATCGTGAGCGTCGATGCGGGTGTCGAACGTCACACGGGTGCCGTTCGATGTAACTCGTTTGACGATGATGTCCAGGTGGGCCTGTTGATCCTCGTACGACTCGCGCCGGCCTGAACCGCACACATACCAATCGTCATGACCGCTAATCGGGACTTGGGCCAGGGATATCCGGCCGGCCGGTCGATCGAGTTCATTGGCACGCCAGTCATTGGCTTTGATCAGATCATTGAATGCCGACCAGGTGGCATCATATGGATGAGGCACGATGTCTTCGTAACTCGCATCCTGAGTTGCACGGCCGGGTACATCCTCAACCGTTGCACGCGGACGCGGCTGACAGGCGGCCAATACCAGTAGCGCACCCAGGAGCCAAGCACCACAACGATAACGCATCTGTCCACCTCCGCATTGTGAGTGATGAGTTTACGTTCAATATGCAGTTGCCTGAGGGTGCTCAGCAATGCAAATCCACGCGAACACGTCGGTTTCGTCGACTGTGCAGACGGGAAGCGGTCGTCTGAGAAGTTGCGCGGGGGCGCACACATAGGTGTGCCCCGACAATTTGTAGGAGCAGACTTGTGTGTCTGCCCCACACGCGCTGATTCTCAGAATTGTTGTTCCGTTTGCAGTGGGGTGCCGCAAGCCTTCAGGCCCGTGGCTCCCGAACGGGAGCGCAAAGGGCGTATGCAATACGCCCCTACGCGTGACGCCAGATAGAATCGGGGCGGACGGTTTGTCGACACCAGGAGGAACTCACAGCAGTTTGACTGCGCTCACTGTGATCAAGATCTGTGAGGTGCCCCAATAAGCTCACTTGGAGGAAGAGCGGGCGGAGTCTTTTAACGTGTCGGGGTTCTGACTGCACGTTGAGCAGCCAGTCTCCTTGGGCCGACGCACGAGTCGCCAAAGGACGACCGCGGCAATCACGCAGACGGCGATGGCAATGATATCCTGGACGGCGATTGACAGGTCGAACATACCAAATCAACTCATTGCTAAACCGATGACTCGTGTCAGATACGCCCCGCCATAGGCGAGAATGGCCATGTACACAAATGCGAAGATCGGCCAGCGCCAACTGTTGGTTTCACGACGAATGACGGCGACGGTCGACATGCACTGCAAAGCGAAGGCATAGAAAACCAGCAGTGACAGCGAGACCAATGGCGTCCAGATCAGTTCGCCGGTTTCGGGATCACGGTCGGTGCGTAACTGTTCGATCAGGCTCTTATCATCGGTGGTCGATCCGACACCGTACACCACACCCATGGTCGAGACAAACACCTCACGCGCGGCAAACGATCCGAGAATGCCGACACCGATTTTCCAGTCGAATCCCAACGGTTCCAGAACGGGCTCGAGAGCACGTCCGATGTAACCGGCAAATGAGTTCCGGAGGCGTTTGGCGGCAGTGCGCGATTCCAGTTCGTCGAGACGAGTGGCACGTTCCTCATCGGCCGGCAACTGCATCAGCGCGGCATGCTGTTGCTGGTATTCCTCTTCGATGATATCCCAGCGGGGATAACTCGACAGCCCCCACAGCAGAATCGACGCAACGAAGATGATGGTACCGGCAGTGACGAGAAAGACGCGCGCTCGTTCGAGCAGTGTCAGGCCAAGTGTTCGCAGGCGCGGCACACGGAAGGGCGGCAATTCCATCAACAGCGGCGGTGTCGGCCCGCGGAGAATAGTGCGACGGAAAATCGTAGCCATCAATCCGGCGCCTAAAATCCCGAGGACGTAGAGGCCCAACAGCGCTAAACCCTGCAGACCGATCGGCCCCCAAATCTGTCGTTGCGGGACAAAGGCGGCGATCAGAAGTGTGTAGACCACCAGCCGCGCGGAGCAGGTCATCAGTGGGGCAACCAGAATGGTTGCGAACCGGTCGCGGCGGTTGGGAATTGTCCGTGTTCCCATAATACCCGGAACCGCACATGCGAACGACGACAACAGCGGGATGAAACTGCGGCCCGACAGTCCGACTTTCGACATCAAGCGGTCAAGGAGGAAGGCGGCACGCGCCATGTAGCCGGTGTCTTCAAGTAGCGTAAGAAACAGAAACAGTAACAGAATCTGTGGCAGAAAGATCACCACCGCTCCAACGCCGGCGAGGACACCATCATTGATCAGACTGCGAATCGGCCCTTCGGCCAGGACCGAGTTGACCAGCGACGGTAACCACTCGGCCGTTACCCGGGAAATCGCTTCCATCGGCGCCTCGGACCAGGCAAAGATCGATTGGAAGATGAGTCCCAAAGTGAGCAGCAGGATCGGTGGTCCCGCCCAACGGTTAAGCAGGATGCTGTCGAGACGTCGTGTCCACAATGACTTGGTATCACCGGTTTGGGAGATAACCTCACCGGCGACATCGCGTTGCCATGTATACCGCGCTTCGACCAGAAAGCGGCGCACCGTGTGCTCATCGATCCCGAGTTTCGCGCGAAAATCCTTCGCCATCGCTTCGAGTTTCTCAGTGCACATCGAGGTCTGCTGACCCGACGCGCACAGCAGCAAATGCTCGTCGCGAAAGTGGTTGTCTGAGGTGTATGATTCGAGCTGACGCTCCATCGCAGGTGGGAGCTTGTAGGGACGAGTGGGTGGTGTCCACGGGTGATTGACCAAATCACACAAAACGCACTTGAGGTCATCGATACCCTTGTTTTGCGAGGCCACGACCTCGACGACTTTGACACCGAGGCGTTGCGCCAGCTTCTCGGCATCGACAGACAAGCCCAGACGGCGCGCCTCGTCACCCATGGTCAGTGCGACCACCACCGGATGTCCCAGATCGATGATCTGGCTGACGAGATACAGGTGCCGTGAGAGATTGGTGACGTCGACAACACAGACAATGGCTTGGGGAGGATCCTCGGTACCGGTCCCCGCCAACCATTCCGATGCTACGGCCTCGTCAGGAGAGCGCGGAATGAGCGAGTATGTCCCCGGGAGATCACTGATTTCGAACGCCACACCACCGGTCGGGCAGAATCCGGTACGCTTCTCGACCGTGACACCCGGATAATTGGCGACCTTCTGCCGCAGTCCGGTTAACGCATTGAACAGCGTTGTCTTACCGGAGTTCGGATTGCCGACTAAGGCAGCATGGTAGGTCTTCTGAGAGGTGGTCGGGGCAACGCGAAAGGCCATTCCAGCGACGCCTCCTTCAGGTGCCCTGATGCGGTCCCGGGCCGTCGGATTCGACGCTGACGATGATGGCATCAGCTTCGGACCGGCGCAGCGACAGCAGGAAGCCCTCGACCTCGATTTCAATCGGATCGCCCCATGGCGCCGAACGCAGGTAACGCACCACCGCTCCACGCACGAGGCCGATTTCGAGCATATTCAGAGCCAGTGATGGTTCGGCCGTAATTTCGAGTATATGGCCGGATTGGCCCGGATAGAGCTGAGACAATGCCCGGACGGTATTGCTCATGGCATTGTATTCATCGATGTCAGCGCTGTGCAGGGTCGTTCCATGGGCGCTTATATCGATGCCTTCGACTGGCTGAGTCAACAGTGGCATGTCATTATGCGGCCTGGCACTCGCGGCACAGCCCGTAGATTTCCAGTTTGTGATGCTGCGGCGTGAACCCGTACTTACGCGCGATCGATTTCTGGCTTTTGTCCACCGCTCGGCTGGTGAACTCGATCGTCTCCCCACACAACGTACAAATCAGGTGGTAATGGTTCTGGAAGTTGAAGTTGTAGTTGTGATCATAGCGCGTAACACCGTCGCCGAAATTCACTTCCTGTGCTAAGTTAGCCGCTGTCAGCAGCTTGAGTGTCCGGTAGACGGTGGAGTAGCCGATCTTCAGGCCACGGCGCCGTACGATCGCGTAGACGTCGTCACAGGACACGTGTTGCGTGTTGTTGAGGAAAATGTCGACGACCGTATTGCGTTGAGCCGATCGCTTCAGCCCTCGCCGGCGTATAAACTCGTCGAACAGCTTCCGCTGCTTGGCGATGGAGTCCTCGGAGACTTCCTTCATCGGCTCACCTCCATGTTCGAGAGTGTCATACGTATTGCAAACAACCTGACAACCATATTCACCTTTCATTGTCATCTACGCAAACAAACCCCTTCCAGTCAACTTTTTTCGGGACCTCCCCAGAATGGGATCAACTGGTTTTGACATTTGAAGTTAGGAATTATTAGGGATTCCTAACTTTGCGCGCTGCCCAGCCACATGCGCGTGTGGAAATACCCGTGTCTTCTCCGCTTCGTGCGGCTCTTGGCCGCACCGGTCCGGCTATGAGCCGGACCTACGTGAGGATCCAATTTCCCCTTTCGTTATACCGTGTGGCTTGAAAGCAGGACGCGACTTCTTCAACACGCTCTTTCGACTGGGGTACCGTCAAATCGGATTGGGGCACGGAGTCGATGGGGCGGGTGGTTCGGTTTTCTGGACTTGGGAGGATACGCTCATTCACACCAATTACCAGGTGTACAACCGGCAATCCGATCCGGTCATGACGATCAATTCGAGCGGCGATCTGATCATCTGCCATCTCGACCACTCGATCCGACCTGAATTGCGACGATGTTCCTGATGCGCTTGATCTTAATTGTTTAATGGAACTGCTTTTCTTCAACGGGCCGAATCCGTGTGAACCGTGCGCATCCTGAGTTAGTCGATTTCAGGCTTGACGTTCGGCCTCTGATGAGCCGTTGCTACGGGCGGGATGGGCGAAACAAACCCATCTGGTTGCCGTACTATCCGTGGTATGGCAAAACGATTCGCACGAATTTGTGCTATCCATCGAGGAGGTGGGGGCAGATGACCAAGGTCAGTGGCGGAGGCAGCCGGATGACATTTGGAGTGATTCTGGTCATTGTCGGAGTCATGCTCCTGCTGTCACAACTGGGCATTTACGATTTCGGCGACATGCTCTCGGTTTTTTGGCCGGTCATTCTGATCATCATTGGCCTCTGGCAGTGGAGCAAACGACGGTTTCAATTCGCCATCTGGCCGATCCTGCTCTTCGTGTTTGGTGTTTTCTTTCTTCTGCTAAACCTCGACCTCCTCGGTGGCCGGATGTTCGGCGTCCTCATCGGCTCCGCCCTGATTCTGCTGGGCATTTGGCTGGTGATTCGCAAAGCACGTCCGCAAGTGCAACAGGGCGTGTCGACGTCGGATGTGGTCGATCACTGGATCATTTTCGGTGGTGTCGAAGAGGAATTGACCACGCAGCATTTTAGTGGCGGAAACGTGACGGCCGTCTTCGGAGGCGCCGATCTCGATCTGCGCAAAGCATCGCTGGCGCCGGGATCGGTGAAGCTCAGTCTTACCGCAATCTTCGGTGGCATCGATCTACGCGTACCGCCACAGTGGGATGTGTTTGTCGATGGCACCGCTATTCTCGGGGGTGTGGAAGACAAGACAGCGGCGGAAGCGCAAGTGGAAGGTGCCGACGTTACTCCACCTGCGACCAGTCGGTTGCATATCGACGCGACAGCGGTGTTTGGTGGAGTGGAGGTGAAGCACTAAGGCTCTTCGACCGTTGGAACGGTTTTGGAAAGATGGATGGTGTTCCGATTCCGGTCACCCGGCTGAAGGGCATGTTGAACAACCCACGCCTAGGTTGCGTAGGTGCGGCTTTGAGAGCGAACGTTCCGATTCCAGCGTGCCGTCATGTACCCTCGCGTGACGGCTATCTCCCCTACCGACAAGGCGTCACCCGAGGGCGGGTAACGCCACATATGAACGCTGAGTCGGCTTCAAACGGATAATACTTCTGACAATCGCTTTAGCCGCACCGGTCCGGCTAAGAACCGGACCTACGCGAGGTCATAATTCTCTCATTCGGTTACACGTGTGGTCTGGAATCAACACAGGATTATTTCAACACGCCCCGACGTCGGGTGATCAGTACTTGGAGCAATTGTCAGATTTCCTGTCCGATTGAGAAAGAGCGAATCTTGTTTCACATGGTATTTGGGTTTGGGTGCCACGGGCCTTTAGAGTGACTTGCATAATTTCTGTCCGATTCCGCGATCTGGCCAGTGCAATTTACCCCTCACCCCAGCCCTCTCCCCGCTGAAAAGGGCGGGGAGAGGGAGCAAAACGTAGGGTCGCACGGCAGTGCGCCCGCCCGCCGCAACAGTTTCAATCGGAGAGGAATTTTGACAACCGCTATAAAGCCCGCTGAAGCGGTCTTTTCTGCTTCTATCATGGTTATCCACAACGGCGATAGAGATAGGTGAGGCATTTGCACTTCTTTCGGAGTGCTTGTTTTGTGGCTTTTCCACATTCTGAATGTCACTATCTCATGATTAACCGGCAAGTGTGACGTCCGCGTAAACTCTTTGCCAAAATCGGCTTGACATCCATTTGTCAATCGCCTCATATACGGGGTCCGTTTAGGGGCCACCTTGGGAATTCTGTCACAAGGTAGACCCAGGGACCCGAGAGGAGTAGGTTGCCGGTCACGGTAGAGCGCATGGAGAGGCCGGACAACAACAAAGCTCCGAAGCGGGATGACGAAACGGGCAGGTGGTTGCGCCAGATCGGCATACTGACCGCCGTCCCGTTCGTGTTAATGTTCGGCCCGCTGATCGGCTATTTTGCGGGATCGTATCTGGATGAAAAGCTCGGCACTGATCCGTTCTTAATGATTCTGTTGATCGTGTTGGGGTTTATCGCATCCGGCAAGGAAACGTGGAACTTGATTCAACGCGCGGGCGGTACGGACGACTGAGACACGACATGGGCTTGGAATTCATTAAACGCGTACAACGGTCCACATTAGTAGTGGGTGTGCTCGCGTTTGCATTTGTCTCGCTCTACTATTCGCCGAATTTCGGTCTTGGCGTGTTGGTCGGATGCCTCTGGGGTGTCGCAAACTTCTGGGCGTTGGAGCATGTGCTGACCGCCGTGCTGCGCCCGGACACGGTCGACCGGCGTCGGGCCTTTATCTTTGCCGGGATCAAGTTTCCGGTCTTGTACGCTGCCGGCCTCATCGTTTTGTTGCAGAGTTGGTTTGAACCGGTCTCACTGCTGGTCGGTTTTTCGCTTTTGTTTCTGGTTGTGTTGCTAAAGGCACTGGGCCGGACTGTCATGAAGATGGACAACCCATCGCCATCGAAAGAAGCGCATCATCGTCTCTAGATAGAACATAGCACCTGTTATGCAACACATCATCCCCGCGCTCTTGTATCCTCTGCTGGCTGTCGCCGAGCATGGCGGTGGCCACGGTGGCGGTGAGGGCAGCGGTGCCCCGGCGATTCCCAATCTGATCACACTGCTCAGCGAATGGATGCATGGCCCGGTCATTGAGTTCCTGCATCATTGGGAGAATGTCGTCTACGCCTTCTTTGTGGCGATCATCATTTGCGTTCTGGCACGCATGGCAACACGTAAGGCGTCGTTGATGCCGGGGAAATTCCAGAACTTCTTCGAGATGGTTGTCGAAGGGCTGGACAATTTCGTGCAGGGCATTCTCGGTCCGGAGGGACGTAAATATACACCGTTCCTCGGCACCCTTTTTATCTATATCTGGTGCATGAATATGGCCGGTTTGATCCCCGGTCTGATGTCACCGACCGGCCACGCCAACGGCATCAACACGACGGCGGGACTGGCGATCACGGTTTTCTTTTATGTCCAGTTCACCGGTATTAAGAAACAGGGGATTTTGGGTTATCTCGATCACATGGCGGGCAATCCGCGCAGCGCGGTGCAATGGGTATTGGTGCCGTTGAATTTGCCCATCCATATCATCGGTGAGCTGGCGAAGCCGTTGTCGTTGTCGCTTCGTCTGTTCGGCAATATCACTGGTGAGGATGTTCTGCTCGCTGCGTTTGTTGGCCTGGGTATTGCCGCGACAGCATTCTTGCATTCGCCGGTGGGGTTGCCGCTGCACGTGCCATTCATCTTTCTGGCGTTGCTGACTGGTACGATTCAGGCGTTGGTCTTCACGTTGCTGTCGACCGTGTATTTCTCAATGATGTTGATGGAGCACCACGACGAGCACTAGGTCGTGGCGCCTGACCAGTTGGAATTGCGTGTTGGAATTATGTTGAACTAAGTTGAGGGAGGACAATCGTAATGGATTTCCAAACTGCCTTATCGTTGGCGCTGCCGTTGGCCCTGTCGATCGCTGCGTTGGGTTCGGCCTTCGGATTGGGCCGTGCGGTGGCCGCTGCGATGGACGCGATGGGCCGTCAGCCGGAAGCCGCCGGTAAGATCCAGACCGGTATGATCATCGGTGCGGCGCTGATCGAAGCGCTGACCATCTACGCACTCGTGGCGTTCTTCATCCTGCAAGGCAAAATCGGCGGGTAAGGACAGCCCGAGGATCATTGATCATTGCCTCGCGGTCCGGGCCGGCTAATGGTACGGCAGGACTGTGGGGATAGCATGGGCATTGGCTGATGAACCCTGAGATATCGCAGATCATAACGCATGCCATAGGATTCCTGATCGTTCTGTGGGTCCTTCGCAAGTTCGCGTGGGGACCGATCATGAACATGCTCGAGGAACGGCGTCAGAAGATCAAATCTGACTTTGACGCCGCGGCCGACAAGCGACGGGAAGCCGAAGAGGCCGCCAACGAGTACGCCGCCCGCATGCGGGACATTGAAAACGAAGCCCGCGCCAAATTACAGGAAGCGGTCGAGGATGGCCGCCGCGTCGCCGCTGAGATTCGCGAGGAAGCGCGCGAGGAAGCGCGCAAGATCATCGACAAGGCACGCGCCGATCTGGAACGCGACGTGGCCAAGGCCAAAGTGGAATTGCGCAATGAATTGGTGTCGATGAGCCTGACCGCCACCGAGCGGCTGATCCGTCAGGAACTCGACGATCAAGGGCACCGGCAGTTGATTGCCGGCTTCATCGACGAACTTGAACGGGCGCCGTCACGCAGCTAAGAACGCCGAAGACTTGCGACCATGATTGACACACGAGTTGCCAAGAAGTACGGTCATGCGCTATTTGAGCTTGCGCGTCGCGATGATCTGATTCTCCCGATTTGGAACGAACTGTCGGCGCTGCGTACGGCGCTGAAAGAGGATAAGCGTTTCCTGGAGATCATGGCCGCGCCGCAGATCCCGGATGGCGACAAAGAGCGTCTGGCCCGGGCCGTGCTCAAAGGCGTGGCCCACCCGGTCGTGCGCAATTTCGTGTTGTTTTTGGTCGACAAACGGCGGACCGACTACCTGCTCGATATCATTCACGACTACAGTGTGCAGCTCGACGAGCACCTCGGGGTCGTCGAAGCGAAGATCATCAGTGCGGTGGCATTAACCGACAGTGAATTGAAGGACATCATTGACCGACTCGAACGCATGACGCAAAAGACAATCCGGCACAAAACCATTGTCGATCCGGACATTCTGGGCGGTGTGGTCGTGATTGTCGGTAACGAAATTATCGATCACTCGGTGCGGCATGATCTGTCGCGCCTGCGTGATCAACTCATGACATTGAAGGTGCATCTGGCGGCATAACGCCGATTGGCCCACGGTTGGAGAGGTTTGGCGATGGCATTGAATCCTGAAGAAGTCTCCTCGGTTATAGCGCAGGAGATTGACAAGTACGAAGGCAAACTCGAGATGGAGTCGGTCGGCACCGTCCTGCAGGTCGGTGACGGGATCGCGCGCATCTGGGGTTTGGAGGATGCCATGATGTCGGAGTTGGTGACGTTTCCCGGCGACGTCATGGGCATGATCCTGAACCTTGAAGAAGACAACGTGGGCTGTGCCATTTTCGGTGATGACCGTCAGATCAAAGAAGGTGATACCGTACGGCGGACCGGGAAGGTTATTTCGGTGCCGGTTGGTGATGCAATGGTCGGCCGTGTGGTGGATCCACTGGGTCGTCCGCTTGACGGCAAAGGCGCGGTCGTGACCGACAACTTCCGTCCGCTCGAAGGACGCGCCCCGTCGGTGGTTGAGCGCCAGCCGGTGAAAGAGCCGGTGCAGACCGGCCTCAAGGCGATCGACTCGATGATTCCCATCGGCCGCGGACAGCGTGAGTTGATCATCGGTGACCGCCAAACCGGTAAGACCGCGATTGCCATCGATACGATTATCAACCAGCGCAACACCGACGTATTCTGCATCTACGTGGCCATCGGCCAGAAATCGTCGACCGTCGCACAGGTGGTGGAAGTGCTGCGCAAGTATGGCGCGATGGATTACACCATCGTCGTCAACGCCAGTGCGACATCCCCGGCGCCGATGCAGTTTATCGCCCCGTATGCCGGCTGCGCAATGGGCGAGGAATTCCTGCACACCAAGCGGCATGTTGTGTGCATTTACGACGATTTGTCGAAGCACGCGACCGCCTATCGCCAGTTGTCGCTGTTGTTGCGGCGCCCGCCGGGACGCGAGGCGTATCCAGGCGATGTGTTCTATCTCCACTCGCGTTTGCTCGAACGTGCGGCGAAACTCAACGACGAGCTGGGTGGTGGGTCGTTGACGGCGCTGCCGATCATTGAAACGCAAGCCGGTGACGTGACCGCATACATTCCGACGAATGTGATTTCGATTACTGACGGGCAGATTTTCCTCGAAGGCGACCTGTTCTATTCGGGTATTCGTCCCGCGATCAACGTCGGCATTTCGGTCTCGCGTGTGGGTGGTAATGCGCAAACAAAGGCGATGAAGAAAGTCGCGGGATCGCTGCGTCTCGATTTGGCGCAGTATCGCGAACTGGCGTCGTTTGCGCAATTCGGCTCCGATCTTGACAAGGCGACGCAGCGCCAGTTGACGCGCGGTGAACGCATGGTCGAACTGCTGAAACAAAATCAGTATGTGCCGATGCTCGTCGAAGACCAGGTGATGGTTCTCTGGGCCGGCGCCAATGGACATCTCGACGATCAGCCGGTATCCCGTATTCGTGAATTCGAAGAGAAGTTCATCGAGTTCATGCACAAGGAATTTCCCGATGTTGCCCATACGATCAAAAACGAAGGCCAGCTGTCGGATGCGATTGTCGCGAAACTCGACCAGGGTGTGAAAAAGTTCAAGGAGACGTTCGCCCAGTAGCCCACGACTGACTTATGCCGTCACTCCGCGATATCAAACGCCGCATTCGCTCGGTCAAATCGACCCAGCAGATCACCAAGGCGATGGAAATGGTGGCCGCCGCCAAGCTGCGCAAGGCGCAGACGCGTGCGGAGAAGGCACGTCCGTACGCAGTGAAGATGAAGCAGATTCTGGCGAATCTGTCATCCTCGGTTGATGCGGGTGACGGTAACGTGCTGCACCCGTACTTCCAGAAGCGCGACGTGAAGCATACGACGCTGGTGCTCGTTACGTCGGATCGCGGCTTGTGCGGATCGTTCAACGCCAACCTGATTCGCCGCGCGGCACGGTTCCTGGAGAATTACACGCCGCAAACGGTTGAGCTGATGACGGTCGGGAAACGTGGCGCAATCTGGTACCGTAAGCGTCCGTATCCGATCATTTCATCGCACGTCGACTTCGGCGGCAATATGGATTTTGATCGCGCGCGGGATATCGCTCGTGAACTGACCGACCGGTTTGAGAATGGCGAGACCGATGAGATCCATGTACTCTATCAGCGGTTCATCACCACGGCGCGCCAGGAAATCACACTCGAACGGTATCTGCCGATTGAGCCGGAAGCAGTCAGTGACGACGAGAGTGCCCGTCAGATCGATTACATCTTCGAGCCCGATCCGGTCGCGATCTTCGATGATCTGATGCCGCGTTATGCGATGACGATGCTGCAGACGGCGATGGCCGAATCGTTCGCCGCCGAACATGCGGCACGGATGATGGCGATGGGAGCGGCAACAAAGTCAGCGGGCGAGATGATCGATTCGTTGACGTTGGAATACAACAAGGCGCGCCAGGGCGCGATTACGAAAGAGCTGCTTGATATTGTGGGTGGCGCCGAAGCGCTCGCCAAGAGCTAGTCGATGTAGCGCAGGCGCCGCGCCTGCGTCGCGGCCGGGGCGGCCGCGCTACACTTTGGGGAAGGTGACATGGCCGAACAAAACTGGGGAAAAGTCGTTCAGGTGATCGGGCCGACGGTGGACTGCGAGTTCCATTCCGACCGCCTGCCGAATCTGATGAACGCGATTCAGATTATCGACAAGGAAAAGGGCATTGAACTGACGGTCGAGGTGTCGCTGCACATCGGCGACAACATGGTGCGTTGCGTGGCGCTGGCATCGACCGATGGTCTCGTGCGCGGCATGCCGGCCCTGGACACCGGAGATCCGATTAAGGTGCCCGTTGGTGAGAAGTGTCTCGGCCGTGTGTTCAATCTGCTCGGTGATCCGATCGATGGTAAGCAGCCGATGGAGGAAGGACGCAAGGACCCGATCCACCGCTCTGCGCCCTCTTTTGTCGATCAGGAAACCGAAACCCAGATTTTCGAAACCGGGATCAAGGTGATCGATCTGTTGGAACCCTATCCCAAGGGTGGTAAGGTCGGTCTGTTCGGCGGCGCTGGTGTCGGCAAAACCGTCATCATTCAGGAACTGATTCGCAACATCGCCACCGAGCATGGTGGTTATTCAGTCTTCTGCGGTGTCGGTGAGCGTACGCGTGAAGGAAACGACCTCTATCTGGAAATGTCCGAATCGGGCGTATTGGCCAAGACCGTGATGGTGTTCGGCCAGATGAACGAGCCGCCTGGCGCACGTTTGCGAATCGGTTTGACCGGACTGACGATGGCGGAGTTTTTCCGCGATGAGGAGCATCAGGACGTGCTCCTGTTTATTGACAACATTTTCCGATTTGTGCAGGCCGGTTCGGAAGTGTCGGCGCTGCTCGGACGCATGCCGTCGGCGGTCGGTTACCAACCGACACTCGGTTCGGAAATGGGTGCGTTGCAGGAGCGCATCACATCGACGAAAGCCGGTTCGATCACATCGGTGCAGGCGATCTATGTGCCCGCCGACGATTTGACCGACCCCGCTCCGGCGACGACGTTCTCGCACCTGGATGCCACGACGGTGCTGTCGCGCCAGATTGCCGAGTTGGGCCTGTATCCCGCGGTTGACCCCCTCGATTCCACGTCACGCATCTTGGATCCGAATGTCGTCGGTGAGGAACACTACCGTGTCGCACGCGGTGTGCAGAGTATTCTGCAGCGCTACAAAGACCTGCAGGACATCATCGCGATTTTGGGCATTGATGAACTCTCCGAAGACGACCGCATGACGGTAGCACGGGCGCGTAAGATTCAACGCTTCCTGTCGCAGCCGTTCTTCGTGGCCGAAGCGTTCACGAACCGTGCGGGTCGTTACGTGAAACTCGAAGATACGATCAAGGGCTTTGGCGAGATCATCGAAGGCAAACACGACGAGATCCCCGAGCAGGCGTTCTACATGTGTGGCGGGATCGATGAAGTCTTAGAAGAGGCGGAGAAATCCAACGCGGTGGCCTAGGCTTGTGAGCAACTAACGATATGGCGAGCTTTCAACTCAGCATTGTGACTCCGGCAGAGACGGTTCTCGACGAAGAAGTCGAGTCGATTATTGTCCCGGGCGCGAAGGGGTATCTCGGTGTTCTGGCGAATCATGCGCCATTGATCACTCCATTACAACCGGGCAGGATCACGATCCGTAAGCCGGGCGAGTCGCATGAAACAATCATGGCGGTGGCTGGTGGGTTTTTAGAAGTGGCCAATAATGTGGCCACGGTACTGGCGGATGCGACCGAGTATCCCAACAAGATCGACCGTCAACGGGCGGAAGACGCCTTGCGACGGGCGCGCGAGAGAATTAAAGCCCGCGAGCCGGATATCGATATGGGACGGGCGATGGCCTCGGCAGAGCGTGCGAAGAATCGCCTACACGTTCTTGATCAGTATTCATAAATTATTGTCATTAAACCAGTTGGTTTTGGTGCTCGGGCGCTCAGCGATCCCCCTGCGGGACAGGCCGGGCCGTGGAACGCCGACGGCTATCGGTGGTAGAATCGTCTTGCGACCCGTTCAAGGGGTCGGTTTATTGGCCCCGACCGTGAATCTGAATTCAAATCGGAGGAAACGAGATGTTGAAGAGAACCAGCAATGTCCTTCTGGCGATAACGATTGGCGTCATATTCAGCCTCGTCGCCGGACTTCCAAGCATGGCCTTGGCCCAGGAGTCAGCCGAGAAGGCCGAAGCGGCGGCAGAACAGAATGAGGAGAAGGCCGTGGAAAAGGAAGCACCGTACGAGCATGTTACTTTTGAAAAGGGCGAGAAGCCGCACGTGATTATGGAAACGTCGATGGGCACGATTGAAATCGAGTTGTGGCCCGATGTGGCTCCGCATCACTGTAAGAGTTTTGTGCATCTGATCGAGAAGGACTTCTACGATTCGCTCACGTTCCATCGCATCATTCCGAATTTCGTAATTCAGGGCGGCGATCCTCTCGGTAACGGTACCGGGGGGCCGGGATACAATGTGCCGGCGGAGTTTTCGAATTTGGAGCACGATGATGGAATTCTGTCGATGGCTCGCAGCCGGGATCCGAATTCGGCCGGATCGCAGTTCTTTATCTGCCTGAGCCGTGCAGGGACCAAATCGCTCGATGGTCAGTACACGATATTCGGCAAGGTAACTGACGGTTTGGACGTTGTTCATCAGATCGAGAAGGTCCCGACGGGACGAAACGACAAGCCGACTACGCCTGTGTACATGACACAGGTGTATATGAAGGAAATGGACGACTCGGGGACGGAGGATAAGGACTCCCAACCGGAAGCCAAGTAAGAGCAGCCGAGCGATTATCGGAGGCAACGGCCAATCAATGGTGGCCGCACGAGGTCATAATGAGCCCAATTCGCAGTATGAGAATCGTTACCCTGTTCACCGCACTCTTGGTGGCATTCATCCTGGCTGGTATGGACACGGCAGTTGCCCAGGCACCGAAGGAAGATACCGTGAGGATTCCGGCGGAGGGTGAAGAGCCGATACCGCAGGAACAACCGGACGCAGACGAGCCGGCATCTGAACCCACTGCCGATCCCGATGCTGAGGACGTTCCTGAGCCGGCGGCTCAGCCGGTGGACGACACGGCTCAAGCCCCGGCCACTCAGCAGCGACGTCCGGTCGAGCCATTGCAGGATCCGACACAACAGCCGGAAGGTGTGGCCGAGGAACCGGCCGACACTGCCACGCAGCAACCGGTCGACACCACGGCGCAGCAACCGGTCGACACCACGGCGCAGCAACCGGTCGACACCACGGCGCAACAACCGGTCGACACCACGGCGCAACAACCGGCTGACACGACTGCACAACAGCCAGCGGATACGACGGGCGAGCAGCCAGTGGATACGACGGGCGAGCAGCCACCATCGGAACCGGAACGTGCAGTAAATCCCGATGCACCATATGAATATGTGGAATTCGCCGATGGTGAAAAGCCCCATGCGATCATCCAAACCTCGATGGGCGACATAGAAATCGAGCTGTGGCCCGACGTTGCGCCCCGGCACTGCCAGAGCTTTGTGCATCTGGCAAAGTCGGACTTCTACGATTCGCTGGAGTTCTTCCGAGTGGTCCCCGGATTTATTATCCAGACCGGCGATCCGCTCAACAACGGTCTCGGTGGCCCCGGTTACAAACTGCGCCAGGAGTTTTCCGATCTGCCGCACAAGGAAGGGACCGTCTCAATGGCGCGTCTGCCGGATCAGCCGAATTCGGCCGGATCGCAGTTTTTCATCTGCTTAGGGAGGTTGCAGTCACTTGACGGCGAGTACACGGTTTTCGGTGAAGTGGTCGACGGGCTAAGCGTGATTCATCAGATCGAAGAAGTCCCGGTTCAATCCGAACGACCCAGGACACCAGTATACATGTTGGATGTGAAGATGAGCTCCGATGGATCGCCGGAGCCTGCGGGGGAATCGTCGATTCCGGAACCATAAATTCATAATGATACGTCACTTACGGCGCTTGGGGCGGCCCGTCCGAAGCGCCGTTTTCATTGCGACTGAACTCAAAACCACGGCTTCGCATCCCGGCCGCGTATCCCTCTGAGTATGGCGCCTACTCGCATCAGCGTAATCGGATCGACCGGATCGATCGGCCGCAGTACACTGGCGGTTGTAGATCGATATCGGGAACGCTTGCGTGTTGTAGGACTGGCAACGCATCAGAATATTGATCGACTCGTCGAACAGGTGAGTCAATACAGCCCGCAGATCGTTGGCATTCGTAATGCGTCACACGCCGAGCAGTTGCGCGAGTCAACCCCGATAGAGACGGTGTGTGTGACTGGTGAGACGGCGTTAGTCGATGTCGCGTCGCATTCCGATGCGGATACGGTCGTCATTGCGGTCGTCGGGTTTGCTGGTGTGCAGCCGACACTGGCCGCGATTGAAGCCGGGCACAACGTCGCCTTAGCCAATAAGGAAACGCTCATCACGGCGGGTGATATTGTGATGGCCCGTGCCCGGGAACGCGGTATCTCGCTGGCGCCGATCGATTCGGAACACTCGGCGATATGGCAGTGTTTACGAGCGGGAGAGCGAGGGGAGGTCCGGCGGATCATTCTGACCGCCTCCGGTGGCCCATTCCGTACGTTACCATTGGATCAGCTTGCCGACATCACACCCGAACAGGCGCTGGCTCATCCGACATGGACCATGGGAGCCCGTATTACCATCGATTCGGCGACGATGATGAACAAGGGTTTTGAGATCATTGAAGCGGCACGCTTATTTGATTTGGACAGTGATCAAATCGACGTGGTGATCCATCCACAGTCGCTGGTGCATTCGATGGTGGAATTCCAGGACGGCTCGATCATCGCGCAGTTGGGCGCGACCGACATGACCCTGCCGATTGCCTATGCGCTGTTCGCCCCTGAACGTCCACCGGCCGGCGAGGGTATGCCGATCCTCGATGTCACACAGATGGGTACGCTGACGTTCGAGCCGCCTGATCCGGACCGTTTCCCGGCGTTGGACTTGGCCCGCCGGGTGCTCGGGACCGGTGGCACGGCACCCGCCGTATTGAACGCCGCCGATGAGGTGGCGGTGGCGGCGTTTCTCGATGGGCGACTGCGATTTCCCGAGATCACCGGGACGGTGGCCGACACTCTCGATGAACACACTGTTGTCAAACAGCCAAATCTTGAAGATATTGAAGCGGCAGACCGCTGGGCCCGCGAATTTGTAAACCATCGCGTGGCGAAACCGTACACGAACTCAGGCGTTACCTGATTATTGTACCAGCCCGGGAATTGATACTGTGACCACATTACTGTCGACTGTCTTTGTACTCGGTGTTTTGATTTTTGTCCATGAGCTGGGCCATTTTCTCGTGGCGAAGTGGGCGGGGATCAAGGTGGAACGGTTCTCTCTCGGCTTTCCTCCCAAGATGATCGGGAAGACGGTAGGGGAGACCGAGTATTGCTTATCATGGATTCCGCTTGGCGGCTATGTGAAGATGGCTGGTGAGAATCCGGAGGAATCGGAAATCACCGGCGATCCACGTGAGTTCATGTCGAAGTCGGTCGGCACCCGGTTTTGGGTGATTGCCGCCGGACCGCTGATGAATTTCGTTGCCGCCGTCTTGATCTTTATTGGCGTGCTTTGGTTGCACGGCCGCGATGTTCCCGATCCGAATAGTGTGATTGTCGGTCCGGTCGTCGAGGACGGTCCAGCCGATCAGGTGGGCATCCAGTCGGGCGATGCGATTCTGGCGGTCGATCACGTGCCGGTCGATTCGTTTCCGCAAATGGCGTCGCTGATTCATGCGCGGCCCGGCGACTCGATTTGGATTGCGTGGGAACGCGGTGAGGATCTCTACAGTGCCAAGTTGCAGACGATGACCGATACCGTTACGACTACATCCGGTACCGACTCCATCATCGGCCTAATCGGTGTGGGGATGGGATTCCGCACGGAGAAGGTCGGACTTGGCGAGGCGATTGTCGGTGGCGTGGGTCAGACATTTGCGATCTGTGGCGAGATGATCAAGTTCCTTGGATCGCTGGTTTCGGGGCAGGTGTCGATCAAGATGGTATCGGGTCCGGTGGGAATTGCCCGAATCGCCGGTCAGGTGGCCCAGGAGGGATGGTATGTCCTCCTGAATTTCATGGCGGTGCTGTCGCTCAACTTGGCGATTCTGAATATTCTCCCCGTACCGGTGCTTGACGGCGGGCATATTGTCTTCCTGGCCATTGAGAAGGTTCGTGGACGGCCGCTGTCACTGAAGCAGCGAGCGGTGGCGCAACAGGTTGGGTTGGTTTTGCTGTTGCTGTTGATTGTGACCGTGACTTATCACGATATTCTACGATTCATTGGCGGGTAGGAGCGCAACGGTGTCGGAGGGAATTTTTCGGTCTCTTCAAGCGTACCTTGTATAAGACATAGGACAAGGACATAATCAGCAGGTGAAATGAGCGGAGATTTCTAATGGGCAAAGCCAGTGCGCGCAAGCCGCGGCCACATCGGGCCGATTACACGCCTCCCAAGGCCTCGTTTTCCCAGATGTTGTGGGAATACGGGAAATCACTAGGGATTGCCCTGATTCTCGCCTGGGTCATTAAGACCTCGGTGGTGGAAGCTTACAAAATCCCATCGAGTTCGATGGAAGATACGCTGCTGGTTGGCGATTTCCTGCTCGCCAACAAGTTTCTCTATGGTGCGCGCCTGCCGCTGATTGATGTCCGTCTGCCGGAGTTGCGCGATCCGAAGCCGGGCGATATCGTAATTTTCAAGTATCCCAAGGACCCATCGGTCAACTACATCAAACGGTGTATCGCGGTGGGTGGGCAGAAGGTCGAGATCCGCGACAAGATTGTGTATGTCGACAATGAGATTGTGCGACTGCCCGAAAACGGGAAGTTCACCAGCGGCAATCGCGTTTTGCAATCATCGCAAAGCCCGCGTGACAATTTCGGTCCGTATGTCGTCCCGGAGAATCACTACTTCATGCTGGGCGACAACCGTGACAACTCGCAGGATTCGCGGTATTGGGGGTTCGTACCGCGTGAGTTAGTCATGGGCAAGGCGATGATCATCCACTGGTCGTGGGGAACTGACCCGAACGCGCCGTATTGGGAGTGGGGCGATCCGGTGGCAGTGATCAATGCAGCCGTCTACAATGCGGCACACTTTGTCGATCGGGTCCGATGGGACCGGTTAGGGAAAGTGATCAATTGACGGAGTGTGTGCTCAGATGTGAGATATGCGAAGGGCGAGCCGGGTGTTCGCCTTTTTTTACTAATGTCGGCCGTCGGACACGAAAAACACCGTTGAAACGGCTTACGAGAGTGAATGGTGGTTCACTATCACCTGGCTGAAGCCAGGTGTTAGACTGCGTGTCATAACTACCTCGCTGAAGCCAGGTGCCAGACTGTATTCGCCATTCCCCGGCTGACATCAGGCGCTATATATCACAATTCCGACTTCGACAGCCCGTAATCCTTAATCTTGTAGAGCAGCGATCGGTAGCTGATTTCGAGCACTTCGGCGGCTTTGCGACGGTTCCAGTTGGTCTTGCGCAAGACCTCCGAGATCAGCTTGCGCTCTTCACGTTCGACGGCCGCGCCGACGCGTTGTTTCAGTGAATAGCCTTCCGGTTCGGGTACGGACACATCATTGGCGACTGACATCGACGACTGTCCCGATGTGCGCGCTTGCGGATGCGGGCGTTTGAAGATCTCGTCGATGACGCCTTCGTCCTGGCGGACGACGACCTGCTTGATCAGATTCTCCAACTGGCGCACGTTTCCCGGCCAGGGGTGTTCAGTCAATTTGGTCATCGCCGTAGGCGATAGTTGTTTTGGCTCTTTGTTGTACGCCGTGCTGTATTTCTCGATGAAGTGAGTGACGAAGAGCGGGATATCTTCGGCGCGTTCGCGCAGTGGCGGCAGCATGACGGTGACTTCGTTGAGCCGGTAGTAGAGATCGTCGCGCATCTGCCGTTCTCCGATCGCCACCTCCAGGTCGCGATTGGTGGCACAGACAATGCGCACGTCGACTTTGACCGTCTGCAACCCGCCGACCCGTACGAACTCCTGCTGCTCGAGCACCTGCAACAGCTTCGCCTGCAATTCGAGCGGCATCTCGCCGATTTCATCGAGAAACATCGTACCTTTGCTCGCGGCTTCGAACCGTCCCGGCTTCATCTTGTTGGCGCCGGTGAAGGCACCCTTTTCGTAACCGAACAATTCGGCTTCGAGCAGTTCGCGAGGGATCGCCGCACAGTTCACCTTCGTGAATGCATGCTTGCGACGACGTGAGCCCTGATGCAGCGCGCGCGCCACCACTTCCTTCCCGGTGCCGCTCTCGCCGCGAATGAGGACGGTCAACTCGCTGTCGGCGATTTCTTCAAGGATGCTTTTGACTTTCAGCATGGCCTCGGAGTCGCCGATCATCGCGCCGAAGCCGCCATTGAGACGGTCGCGCAGTTGTGCGTTTTCCTGACGCAGCGCCAGCGATTCGAGCACTTTGCTGAGGTGAATGTCGACTTCGCCGGGGTCGAACGGTTTGTTGATGAACTCGGCCGCGCCGAGCTGGATCGAGCGTTTGACATTCTCGGTGTCGCCGTGGCCGGAGAGCATGATCACCTCGGCCGGCGAGTTGGCCTGCCGCAGTTTCTCCAGCACCTCGAGCCCGTCGATGCCCGGCATCTTGATGTCGAGCAAAATCAAGGATGGCCGCTCGGTCGAGGCCATCTGGATGCCCTCGTACCCGTCGGAGGCCGAAATCACTTCATACTTCTCCGGCAGCCGTTCGGACAGAATCCACGGCACCTTGGGATCGTCATCGATAACAAGCAGTTTCACCGGGTCGCCCATTGTGTGCACTCCTTCGCAGACGTTTGCATCCACATGCATTATCGGCGCGGGCGTGCAGATATTGAGCGGGGGGGTGCAAAGAGAGGGGTGGAGAGCGACTGGTTGGGATCTTATGGGTGGCCGCGATCTGTGATCGCGGTTTGCCGAAGGCAAACTACAGTCGGTACATGTTCAGCAAGTGTCCTACGTTCCATGTTCGGCTGTTCGTTAGGGTGCTTCATCCTACCCCGCAGGACGATGATCAGAGATCGCGGCCACCCATGCTCTTCGTACCACACATCGATGTCCTCACCGCACCGGCAACTCCACGCGAAACGTCGTGCCCACGCCCGGTGAACTGTCGGCCGTGACGGTGCCGTCGTGGGACTGGATGATGCGCTGGACTATGGGTAAGCCGAGACCGGTACCGGACTCTTTAGTTGTGTAGTAGCGTTCGAAAATGCGTGCCAATTCGGCGCGCTGGATGCCGGGGCCGGTGTCGGTGATGGTGATCACGAGTTGCTCGGTCGGATCATCGCACTCTTCCACTTGAGCGTCGAATGTGAGCGTACCGCCATTGGGCATTGCTTCGATCGCGTTCATCAGGACATTCAACAACGCTTCAATAATCTGGTTTTCATCGCAGAAGATCGGCGGCAAGCGGTCGGGAATGGCAGCGTTGACGGTGACGCCATTCTTGTGTGCCGCGCGTTCGGTCAGTTGCACCGCACGCAGCAGACCGGACGCAATGTCGCGGCGGGCTGTGCGGTAGCGCGTTGGATTGGAAAAGTCTACCAACTCCTGCACCAGAGTGGCGAGACGGACGATCTCCCGGTCAGTCTCCTTGAGGATGCCAACATTCTCCGGATCGTCTACGACTCGTGATTGCAGCACCTGGAGCCCCCCGCGAATGTTCGTTAGTGGCTTGCGGAGATCGTGTGAAATCTCCGAGATCATTTTGCCCATGGTGACCAGCCGCGAGGCATTCAACAATGCACGCTGACGTTCGAATATGCGTTCGGCCTGAGACCGAACGATATTTACCAAGTGAATTTCATGCTCAGTGAACGGACGGGTGTGGTCGCGGAACAATGCGAACACGCCGAGCGGGCTTTCGGCGGAATGCACAGGGAGCGCGAGAATGGTGCCGACACCGGCGGGCGACTGGATGTGATTCATCGCCTCACGAATCGCCCGTGCGCACGAGTCGGCGTCGCTGAATGTCTCACAAAGCGCGGTAATCGCATTCGTTTCCTTCTGGGCGGCCACCGCCCGCTGGCTGTCGAATGCCAAAACGATCTGTTTGGGATCGCTGTGCCATTCCCACCATTGGATGCGTTCGCAATTGGCAACCTCGCGCAGCGTCTTCGAAACGGCATCAACCATCTCATCGGTCCGTTCGACTTTCGTCAGTGTGTCCGACAGATTGTGCAGTGCCGTAATCTCATCGAGTTGTTGGCTGATCTGCTGGTAGTGCTGCGAGTCGGCGATCGCCATCGCTGCCTGGGCCGCGAGCGTTACCAGGAGACGCAAGTCTTCCATCGTGAATTGCGAGCGGTCTCGCTTATCGGAAAGGCTGATCGTACCGAGGACACCGTTGGGTGTCTTCAGCGGTGCACAAATCAACGAACTGGTTTCAAACTGCGGACGATTACGACGGGAAAACCGCGGATCGTTTTCAACGTCTTTGACAATCAACGGCTCACCGGTACGGGCGACCTGCCCCGCGATCGAGTCTCCAATTGGAATTTCAGTGATCGGTTCACCCGACGTTGGGATGTGCCCGCTGTTCGCGGCGACACGCAGCGTGCCGCGTTCCTCATCCATCAGCATGATGGACCCGTACCGCGCACCGATGACACCGGTGGCGAGATTAAGTATCGATTTCAGGAGAGCGCCGACTTCTCCCGTCGTCGAGAGCGCGGCGCCGACCTCATGCAGTGCATTCAACTCAACAACACGCCTGGACAGTGACCTATTCTTGTCCTGCAATTCTTCCAGCAGGCTCCACTGCATTTGATTCAGCCGAAATGCTTCAATCGCACGACGAACCGTCAGGCGCATTTCGGTCAGATCGATCGGCTTGAGGAGATAATCGTAAGCACCTTCATTGATTGCGGCGACAGCGTTTTCCAGCGACGCGTACGCCGTCATCAGGATCACGGGACGGTCGGGATTGATGTCGCGCGCCTGCCGCAGGACATCGACACCCCCGACCTTCGGCATGCGCACGTCGACTAAGAGCACATCATACGGTTCCCGGTTCAGGCATTCGAGTGCCTCTTCACCCGACAGCGCGATCGCGACCTCGTGGCCTTCCTTCGCCAGCACCGCCTGCAACGATGACGCCATTCGTTCTTCGTCATCGACAACGAGAATGCGTCCGGTCGAGACTTTGACTTGCAGGGCAGACTTGGTTGTTGTCGCGGTGCCGGTGGTGGTCATCATGAGTCGGATCCTTGTTGTAAGTCGGTGTCAGATTGCAGCGGGTCACTGCCGGCATCGACGCGTGGCAGGCACACACGGAAGACCGCGCCGGTGCCGGGGCCATCGACGTTCTCGGCTTCAATCCGTCCGCCGAATCCCTCGAGAATGCTGCGGCAGATCGACAATCCGAGCCCGGTGCCGCGGCCATCTTTCTTGGTGGAAAAGAATGGATCGAACAGTTGTTCGAGCGCATCGGCGGCAATCCCGCAGCCCTCATCGGTGAACGAAACCGTAACAAATTCGTCATCGGGGGATGCCGTAATCGTCAGTGTGCCACCGTCGGGCATCGCATCACGCGCATTGAGGGCGAGATTGATGAACACCTGGCGCAGCGGATCTTCGCGACCGATGATAAACGGCAAATTGTCCAATCCCGACGATTCCACCGTGACACCGTCACGTTTCAATTCACCGCGCAGGAATACCAATACGGCGTCGAGCACGTCACCGATGTCGATCGCGGCCGGACGGCTGGCGTCGGGACGAAAGGCGTCGAGCAATTGCCGCACAATCCGTGCGATCCGGTCGACCTCATCGGCCACCATATTCAGGGTCTCGAGTGTTTGCGGACGGTCCGCCAGATCATCGTGCATCACCTGCAGGTAGTTGCGGATGATACCGAGCGGATTGTTGACTTCATGCGCAATGGCCGCCGAGAGACGGCCCAATGTGGCCAATCGTTCATTGCGGACGAGGCGTTCGCGTGCGGCAATCAGTTCGCGCGCCGCACGGCGTTCGGATTCGTAGAGAATGGCATTGTCGACGGCGATCGAGATCTGCTGCGTGATCATCCCGAGAAATTGCAGATCATCGTTGGAAAACGGATGTCCGTTCAGTTTGGGCGCGGTGTAGAGAACGCCGCGCAGACGGTCCCGTCCGGCAAACGGCGCCACCAAAGCACACCCGACACGCGGCAGGAAATCGGCAAAATGCGGATCGGCGCCGATGTGTGGGAGAATGTCCTCGACCATCATCGGACCGGCTTCATTGTGCAGAACCTTGGCAAACGGCGACCGCAGCTCGACATGCCACTCGGAATCCTCGATATCAACCCAACCCTTGGAACGCGTGAGCGACAAGCGCTGTGATTCGCCCGGCATTTGCACGACGACTGCTGCTGCTCCAACGCCCATCTGACCGATTGTGGTCATGATAATTCCGTCGAGAAGCGCGTGGGTATCGAGCACTGAGTGGAAGCTCTGTGAGATCTCAAAGACGGTATTGAGGTCGAAGAGCTGACGAATCAGCTCCTTGCTGGTGTGGGCCCCGGACAAAGGAGCGCACGCCTTCGCCGGGGCCGTCCCGGAAACAGCCCCCCGGGTGGCAAGGCTCTGGTTGGCAGGATGTTGCAGGATATGCCCTCCTGGCGAGGAAACGTTTTACCCCCTCCCCGTTTGACTTATCGGCAGGAATCGGCGGAACGTTGCGTCAGAGAATGAGATGCAGGGGAGCGCCTGGGACCGCCGAGCCCCCAAGGGTGAGCCAAGCCGAACCCTGGCTCGGCGTATCCCCCCTCACCCCCAACTCTCTCCCCGCTGAGAAGCGCGGCGAGAGCGAGCAAAACGTAGGGGCGCACGGCAGTGCGCCCGCCCGGCGTAATAACTTCAATCGGACAGGAATTCTGACAATCGCTATATCTCGGCGGGTTCTTTCCTTCCCACCAAGACCATTGCTGTCATTCCCCTTCGCCCCTGGGGGGAATCCATCTTTCGCCTTCCAACCATCACCGACAGGAAAATGGATTCCCGCTCTCGAGGCTGTGTCATAATCGTCCGGACTGGTTGCGATATTGTTCGGGAGAGGGTC
>CAYTTY010000009.1:0-104674 GCA_964440935.1 uncultured Ignavibacteria bacterium
GCACACGGTGCCTCGCTTCCCCTCAATCGGAAATCTATTCTGACAACCGCTCTAAATGACTAGAGCTGCGTGGGGGTGCGCAAGAGCGTGTTTATGGGATGAATACCCGCTGATCGGTGGGATCAGATAAACGAGGTAATGTCGGGCAGCGACTTGCGACTGATATCCGGTACTTTGGCATCGCTGGCCGGATACCCAACGACGAGGAGTAGGAAGGGACGCTCATTTTCAGGGCGTCTCAATATTCGATTGAGAAACCGCATCGGACTCGGGGTGTGGGTAAGGGTGGCCAGGCCCGCGTAGTGCAGGGCGGTGATCAGGATACCTGTCGCGAGCCCTACCGACTCGGTGGCGTAGTAGGTCTTCGTGGTGCGTCCATCAGGGAGCGTCTCGAACAATTTCGAAAAGACGGCGATGAGGTACGGGGCGGTCTCCAGGAATGGCTTGTTTTCGTCGGTTCCCAGGGGTTCCAGCGCCGCAAGCCATTCGGGTGTGGCCCGATGGGTGTAGAACTCGTGCTCCTCTTTCTCGGCGGCGACGCGGATTTCGTGTTTCGCCGTCGGATCACTCACCACGACGAAGTGCCAATTTTGCAGATTGGCTCCGCTCGGCGCGGTTCCGGCGGCACGGAGGCAGTTATCGATCACCTCTCGGGGAACCGGTCGATCCGCAAACTCACGAACCGTGCGGCGCCGACTGACCTCGTCATAGAACTCCGCCGCACGGCGTTTCATCTCATTGACCGGATACTCACGATAGTTGGGTAGGGGAATGAAATTTGGCTGAGCCATTGGCTGTCTCGCTTCCTCTAAATGTGGAGCGTTCCGCTCCAACATTGGCGGTGGATCGGCCAAATGCAACCCGATTGCGCCGACCTCTACAGGCCGGTATGTTGTCCTCTCCATTGGCTCATTCACATGAGGAGGTGGATCATTCGACGACACGGTTTCACTCTGCTGATCGCATTAGCCATGATCGGCTCGACTTTCGATGATGGAATCGCCTACGAGTTGCGCCTGAAAGAAGCATCCGGAGTGACAGTGATCGGGGATACGTTGCTCCTCGTCGGCGATGACAATCCCGGCCGGTATTTCAAACTGCCGATTCCTGATACAACTCTGCGGGTATTCGCACCCGATCCCGACCACCTGATTGAAATGCCGCTGGTTGGCGCAGAATTAGCGGTCGATCTGGAGGCAATTGACGTTCTGGCGGATGGACGAGTCGTTGTCCTGTCTGAAGATCTGACTGCTCTGGTTGGACCGCTATCGTCGGACACCGATGTAAACGGCCTCATTGCACGTTATCCTCCAGCGATGAACGAGTTCGGAAATCGCGGGGTGGAGGGTTTGGCGGTTCGACCGGCAGGGAATGGTGGGTCGGAAGTTGCAGTCATGTGGGAAGGAGGATATGGGTACCTACCTCTCATTCCCTTCGAATTGCAGTCGAGGATTGGACATGACCCACTGAAGCCAGCCGTCATCATTCACACCATTCCCGCCGATAGCTCAGTCGGTTGGGTAAGCCAAGACAATCGCATCATCACGCTGAATCCCCCAGAGCCACCGGGAGATGTGCCCGACGCATTGCGATATCGGGGCGCCGATCTGGTGTGGCATCGGTGGCAAGACGGCGACAGTGTCGTGGACGGGTTCATCGTGGTGATCGCGGCATCGAATTCTCCGGAGCGGGGTTCACCCACGTATTTGACAGGGGAACTCCAGCGATTCGCTCTCAACGGAGAGTCGGTTGGTCAGCCGATCGATTTGCATGCGGAATCGCTGCGCCTACTGAATGACGCAGTGAATAACCTGAGTGGCGGTATCCCGGATTCGCTCGCGGAGCACATGCAGGCGGTTCGCAAGATGTTGGCGGCACGCGATGAGTACAGTGCCAATTTCGAAGGATTAGGCTGGTCGCGTCCCGGCGACCAGCTGGTTGTCGTATTTGATGGTTACCCGACGGAGCCGACGCTGGTGTTTTTCATCGATGTACCGGAGGATTGGAAATAGGGAACCCTACGACTGCTCGCTGGCTTCTCTGGCGGCGTAGATCGCCCAGCGGGTGATTGGCGGACCGAGAGTTTCGTAAACGACGACTGCCGCGAGGATGATCGCGGAGATCATGGCACCGATGTGTGAATAGTGTTCGCTGGCTTCGCGCATCAAGCCGATTGCCACGCCGGCCTGGGGAATCAGTGCCCAGCCGAGGTGGGTCCGAATCGGCCCCGTGAGCTTCATGCGTGACGCCGCCAGAAAGTGGCCAATGTATTTGCCCAGAGCGCGAGCAATGATATATGCAATACCGAGAACCCCCAATGTTCCGAGATTGCGCACATCGAGCTTGGCTCCCGATAACACAAAGAAGGCGATGTATAATGGTTGCTCGGTTTGTCTCAGTTCGACATAGGCGAGCCGATGCATGACCGACAGATTGGCCGTCATCGCTCCGACCGCGGTCGCGGCCATCAGCGGAGAGATGTTTAGCGTCTTGGCTGTGCCGATCGCGACCAGCACGCCGGCAAGGATGACCATCAGCAATTCGGCCTGGTCATCGACCTTCGACTCCAGAAAACTCAGAATCCAGCCAATGACGCCGCCAACGAGGAGTGAACCCAGCGCCTCGTAGACTGTCCACCCCAAAGCGCGCGCCACGCCAGTCGCGTCACTCACCGGCCCGAGATTGAGCACGAAAGTAAACAGCAGGATGCACATGATGCTGTTGGTCGCGACCATCGAAATGAGCAGATCGCTCAGTGGTCCGCGGGCATCGTATTCGCGCACCACCAAAAGCGATACCGAGGGCGAAGTGGCAATCGAGATTGCTCCCAGCAGGGAGGCGGCATACCACTCGAGACCCAGCAGCTTCGCGCTCAACGTGACCAGGATGAACGCCCCGGTGGTTTCGGCGAGTGCCAAACGTAACAACCGTCGTTCGACGCGGCGGAAATGGTTCAGTTCGAAGACGCCACCGATGGCGAACATGATCATGCCCAAAGCAAGGTCACTGACCAGTTCCACGTCCGCAAGCGCGCTTTTATCGAGCAAATGCATGACCGATGGACCCAGCAGGAGGCCCATGATCAAATACCCGGTGACTTTGGGAACCTTGAATCGCTTGGCGATTTTGCCGCCCAGGAGACCCAACAGCATGACCGCCCCGACGGTCAGCAGTTCGCTGAGCGGGGAGCCGACTTCGGTAAATGAGAACGGGCTATTCACAGGGATCGTGGTGCGGGAGTCGCGTCACGGCTTCATGCCATCAACGCTCGCGTGATTTCGCTGTCTCCCACAATCGGTCCATTTCTTCCAGTGTGGCGTCATTGAGACTGCGATTGGCTTTTGCGAGTTGTTGTTCGATATATGCAAATCGTCGGGTGAACCGACGGTTCGTTTTCGACAATGCAGTTTCCGGATCGACTCTAAGATGCCGTGCCAGATTCACCAATGCAAACAATAGGTCACCCATTTCGTGCTCAATCTCGGTCTTCCGGCGTGTCTTCAGCGATTGACGCAGCTCGGCGATCTCTTCTTCAACCTTGTCGAGAACGTCTTCAGGCCTATCCCAGTCGAACCCGAATCGCGAGGTTTTCTCCTGCATCCGGTAGGCACGAAGGAGCGCGGGGAGGGAGCGCGGCAGACCATCTAAGACTCCCTTTTTCTTCGCCTTCCCGTTCGATTCGTTGAGTTTGATACGCTCCCAATTGCCAAGGACTTCATCGGCCGTCAGTTGCTGTTTGGTCTTGAACACATGAGGATGACGGGCGATCAGTTTGCGACTGATCCGGTCGATAACACCGTCGACTCCGAACCGCTTCCGCTCGGCTGCCAGTTGGGCATGAAAGACGATTTGCAGCAGCAGGTCGCCCAGTTCTTCTTCCAGACTATCCATGTTCTGCCGTTCAATGGAGTCGGCGACCTCATAGGTTTCCTCGATCAGATAGGGAAGGAGACTTCGGTGGTTCTGTTTACGGTCCCAAGGGCATCCCCCCGGCGCCCGCAGGCGACGCATGATCGCCACGAGATCATCGAAGGTATACTGCTGGCGTGGCCCCTTCATGGGAACGGCTTGTTGTTGTGTCGGTCGTGGGCTCATGGCATCATCCGCTCGGGCACGAACGGCGCAATATGGGGACTGCTCGGTACGTATGCCAGCAATTACCAAGGGGTTGGGCTAGATTGGCGAGAAACCTGACGCGGATGTGCCGATACCGTGAGAATGTCCGGAAGACGAGAAATCCAGCGGTATTGACAGGCCATAATGTGGTACCGTACCCTCTGTCGCTGATGAGGGCGCTTTGTAGGAGACCGAATGACGAAGTTTCAATTGCCGAAGAACTACGATCCGCACGCAGCCGAGGAGAAATGGAACGCGGAGTGGGAGGCAAATGCCTATTTCCACGCCGATCCAACCTCTGACCGTCCCAAATATACGATTGTCATCCCGCCACCGAATGTCACGGGTGTCTTGCACCTGGGCCATGCGCTCAATAACACGATGCAGGACATCATGGTCCGCTACAAGCGGATGAACGGTCACGAGGCGGAATGGCTCCCGGGTATCGATCATGCCGGTATCGCGACTCAGGTGGTTGTGGAAAAGCAGGTGATTGCCGAGGGCGGCACACGCGAGGGGCTAGGACGCGAGGAGTTCATCAAGCGCGTCTGGCAATGGAAAGACAAGAATGGCGATCGAATTCTTGAGCAGTTGCGGCTGATGGGCTGTTCGTGTGACTGGCGTCGCACCCGGTTTACACTGGATGAACGGCTCTCCGAAGCAGTCAAAGAGGTCTTCATTCGACTGTATGAGAAAGACCTCATTTATCAAGGGACCTACATCGTCAACTGGTGTCCCCGGTGCCTCACGACACTCTCCGATGACGAGCTGGAGCGTGAGGATCGGGACAGTTCACTGTGGTATGTCAAATATCCACTAGCCGACGGCAGTGGGCATCTGACGGTCGCCACCACGCGGCCGGAGACGATGCTCGGTGACACGGCGGTGGCGGTCAATCCGAAGGATGATCGTTACAAGGATTACATTGGGAAGTCGGTCGTCCTGCCGTTGATGGGACGGGAGATACCGGTGATCGGCGATGAATACATCGAAATGGAGTTCGGGACCGGTGTTCTCAAGGTCACACCGTCGCATGATGTAAATGACTTTGAGATTGGACGTCGCCACAAGCTCGAGTCGGTCACGGTGATCGATGATCGCGGTATGATCAACGACAACGGGGGCAAATACAAAGGGCTCGACCGCGATCAGGCGCGCAAGAAGGTGGTCGCTGATCTCGAAAAGGAAGACCTGGTGGAGAAAACCGAACCGCACCGTTTGGGCGCAGCGATCTGTTACCGTTGCTCCACGGTCATTGAGCCCTACCTGTCGGAGCAGTGGTTCGTGAAGATGTCGGCATTGGCGCCACCGGCGATTGAGGCGGTGAAGAGCGGACAAATTCGTTTCCATCCCCAGCACTGGTCGAAAGTCTATCTGCATTGGATGGAGAACATCCACGATTGGTGTATCTCGCGACAGTTGTGGTGGGGCCACCGGATCCCGGTCTACACACACACACACACCGGCGAGATGGTGGTGGCCAAGACGCATCCCGGTGATGACTACGTGCAGGACGAAGATGTGCTCGACACCTGGTTTTCGTCCTGGTTGTGGCCGTTTTCGACATTCGGCTGGCCGGAGAAGACTCCGGAACTCAAATCGTTCTATCCCACCGATTCGCTGTTTACGGCATCGGAGATCATTTTCCTGTGGGTGGCCCGCATGGTGATGGCCGGGTGCGAGTTCATGAACGAGATACCGTTCTCCGATGTGTACATCCACGGGACGGTGCGGGATGCGATCGGGCGGCGGATGTCGAAGTCGCTCGGTAATGGCATTGATCCGGTTGACGTGATCGAACAGCACGGCGCCGATGCGCTCCGTCTGTCGTTGGTATTGGCCGCACCGGAAGGGCAGGATCCGCTCATCAGTGAAAAGACGTTCGAGCAAGGCCGTAACTTTGCGAACAAATTGTGGAACGCGTCGCGCCTGGTCCTGGCCAATCAGCCCGATGAACCGGCCGAGCCGATCGACCTGAAAGCATCGCGGGATGATTTGCATCTCTCGGACCGGTGGATTCTCAGTCGGATGAACGAAGCGATCGGCGACTTCTCGGGCCAACTCGATGATTTTCGCTTCAATACGGCGTCGAAGACACTGTACGACTTCATCTGGAGTGATTTCTGCGACTGGTATTTAGAACTGGTCAAGCCGCGTTTTTATCTCCAGGAGGACACGCAGGAACGGCGGCTGGCGCGGCAGGTGTCACTGGAGGTCGTGGGAACGATTGTTCGCTTGTTGCATCCCATGGCGCCATTTGTGACCGAGGAGCTGTGGTCGCACCTGAAGGATCGTCTGTCAGCAGACGTGCGGGCGGAGCACGTGACTGCGGCGGCGTGGCCGGTGCCCGACACCGACTGGATCGATGAGGAATTGGATGCGTCGATGCGTCACGTGTTCGATGTCATCGGAGCGATTCGCAATGTGCGCAGCGAGATGAAGATCCCCGCCGGCAAGGAGATCTCCTGCGTGATTCGTGTCAATCGCAAGAAACTGCTGCGGAATCTGCGCGCATACGAGGAGAACATTCGCATCCTTGGCAAGATTGGCGAGCTGACGATTGACGAAGATGTCAAAAAACCGGTACCGTCGGCCTCCGCGGTTATCCGCGATGCCGAGATCTTCATACCGCTCGAAGGACTGATCGACCTGGAGGCCGAACGCAAGCGGCTGCAGAAGGACCTTGAACATCACACGCAGCAACTGGAGCGCATCAACCGCAAGCTGGATAACGCCGATTTTCTGAACAATGCTCCCGCAGAGGTGGTCGAAAAAGAACGGGCCAAGCGGGAGAACTTCGAAATGATTGTCGCGCGGCTCAACGCAAACCTGGAACAACTTGTTGGCTGGTAGAGACCTACGTTCGCCGATCCGAACATTGTCATCCACGGGCCACTCTTGGGTGTACACCATGATGGGTCTAAGTGGTATGATGCATTCGTGAGTGTAATCGGATCGCCTGAAGCGGTCCACGTGTGGGGGAGGGATGAATGCGGAAACTCGTACTGTTAGTCGCTGGCGTGGTCCTTTGCACAGTTGGCGTTGCGCACGCAGCCGTACAAATCACGATCTACAATCAGGATTTGGCGCTGGTGAAAGACACGCGTCCGTTGGATTACCAGCAGGGTCGATTCGAATTGTCGTTTCAGGATGTCGCAACGGCAATTGATCCCACTTCGGTCGCTTTTAATGTGGTCGACCAGCCTGATGCGGTGACACTGCTGGAGCAGAATTACCGCTACGATCTCGTGTCATCGGATAAGGTTCTGGAGAAATACCTCGACAGGACTGTGACAGTCGTCACGCGTCAGGACAAGCTGCACGAAGGGACGCTATTGGCGTCGGATAAGGATGCGTTGACGCTGCAGATGGCCGATGGTGGCATCCGCATTGTCAATCGTGAGCAGATTGCCGATTTGTCGTTGGCGAAATTGCCGGAAGGGTTGATTACACGTCCGACATTGGTCTGGGACTTGAATTCAGAGATTACTGGATCACATCCGACTGAGGTCCGATATCTGACCGGGAAGATCGGCTGGCATGCCGAGTATGTTGCAACCCTCAGTTCGGATGAAAAGCAACTGGAGTTGGCCGGTTGGGTATCGGTCGACAACAAGAGCGGTGCGACCTATGAGGATGCACAGATTAAGCTGATTGCGGGGGACATTCATCGTGCAACCGAGAAAGCCGCGCCGATGCCGCGTGTGGCGATGGAACGGATGTCGGCCGCGGCCGATGTCGGATTTGAAGAACGTCAATTCTTCGAATACCACCTGTATACGTTGAATCGTGCGTCGACCATCCGGGATCGGGAGACCAAGCAGTTGGCGTTGTTCGACCCGGCCTACGTCGCGACCACCAAGATCTTCACTTATGACGGTGCCCGCGACAACACCAAGGTTGCGGTGAGCATGGAGTTTAAAAACTCCGAAGAAGCCGGTCTGGGCATCCCGCTGCCCAAGGGCAAAATTCGTGTCATGAAGGCCGATACCGATGGCTCGCTGGAGTTCATTGGCGAGGATCGGATTGATCACACGCCGAAAGATGAAGACGTGCGCGTGAAGCTCGGCAATGCCTTTGACATTGTCGGTGAGCGCATCCAGAAGGACCGCCGGCAGGTGACTCAGCGCGTGGTGGAAGAGGATTACGAGATTTCGTTGCGCAATCACAAGGATGAAGCTGTGACGGTTGTGGTGGTCGAGCACATCTGGGGCGATTGGACCATTCTGAAGAGTTCTCATGAACACCGTCAGAAAGACGCCACCACCGCCGAGTGGGACATCAGCGTGCCCGCTGATAGTGAGACGACACTGACGTTTACGGTGCGGCGGCAGTACTGATCCGAACGGTAGCCGGAGTATGGAACGTACTGCCCAACAATTTGTTATAGGAGGTGCGGGGACAACATCGAGGTGACAATATCTGGCAAAAGGTCTTTGCCCATATCGGGACGGGGCGTATAATGCCAGACCTTGTGGAGCCGTCGGTGAACACGCCGAATTCCGCCGCGATGGGAGGATGATCAGGATGCGAAATGCAGTCATTATGGCAGTCATTTTGGTTTTGGGGTTGGGTGCTGTGGCCTATTCGCAGGATCGATCCGGCCAGCAAATCCAGCCGGTGGATGTCTACATCCGCTCGGCCAAGATCGCGCTCCAAACCAGTCCGCCGGAATACCAGCGTGCGATGAGCAACCTGTATACCGCACGCGAGCACTATCCACAGAATTACGAAGTCCACTTCCTACTCGGTTCGATCTATGCCGATCGTGATGAAATCGACAGTATGTTGATCGAATGGGACTTGGCGGAGCAGTACGCCACCGAGAAGCAACTGGAGAAGTTCTCCGACGATATCGAGAAGATCAAAGAACAGAAGTGGATGGAGCGATTCAATCGGGCGGTGAAGCTGGTGAACGTGTCGGACACCGCCGTCGAGCGTCTGAGGGCTGCCGAGAACCAGTCGGACATCGACAGTCTCCAAAACCGCGTCGACGAAGCGCGGAGGCTGGCCAAAGAAGCGCTCCGTCATTGCACACTGCTGTGGCCTCAGGATTTCCGCGCGTTCAGCACGCGTGGATTGATTTACCAGCGTCAGGGTGAATCCGACAGCAGCCTGCACGATTTCGTCATCGCGGAGAGCCTGTTTCATCGGTATGAGTTCGAAGACTCGACGACCAACTGGTATGATACCACGTCGTTTTTCACCGGCCCCGAAGGGGAACCGACCGAAACTTTCAAAGAGTATGAAAAGAAGTACAAGAAGCTCTCCGATGAGAAGCGGACACGCTATCGCAACATGATGATCTCGCTCATTGGTGCCTACTACGACGCCAGTATGTGGGATGAGACCATCGCGGTGGCGCGACGGTTCTATGAACTCCATCCGGATGACATCAATAACATCGTCACCATGGCCGATGTCTTCTCGCGGTTGGAATTAGAAGACCAAGCGCTGAAGTGGCAGGAAGCCGTGGTCAGCCGTGATCCTGGGTCGAAAGACACGTGGTACAACATGGGGATCTTCTACTACAATACGGCGGTCCGACTCCAGGACTCGGTTGTCAAGTATGAGAAGGTCGTACAGGAGAGTCCGGAAAACACCGGCGCTTTGACGAATCTGAAAGCCTATCTGTCGAAGCGTTTGGAAAACTTCAAGAATGCGATTCCACGGTTTCAGAGAGTGGTTGAGCTTGACGAGAAGGACGACGAAACCTGGAAGTTGCTGGCGGTGTGCCGCTTCTCGTTGGCGTCGCTGACGACCGAGTTGGCCAGCGCCGGCGAGGCTCCACTCCTGACTGATGTATTCGATGGCACCGCGCCCAATCCCGGGGAGTTGTGGACGGAAGCCGAGAGCAGTCTTCAGGCGGCGACCGATCGATTCCCTGATGAACAGAACTTGTGCTACATGATGAAGGTGACTCTGGCTCAGCAGGGCAAAATGGAGGCTTTGGAAACGTGGCGCGCAAAGTGCCCATAAGCCCCTGACCGACGTGATTGAAAACGCGGCTTCCATCCGGGAGCCGCGTTTTGTATTCAGGTCTGTATGACACCCCGAACACGTCATAGCACCGTCACCAACCGGTCACGAGTGTGTGTCATCGACGTTGCCGTCGCGCGTCCGATTGATCAGGTGTTTACCTACCTGGTCCCGGACGAGTGGCAGGAGATTGTCCACAGCGGTGTTCGTGTCCAGGTACCACTGGGACGGCAAGTTGTTCCCGGTGTGGTGATGGCCGTGCGTCATGATCAAGCCGACGTGGCGGGCCTAAAGTCGGTATCCGGGTTGATCGAGCCCGAATCGCCCATGCCGACATCCCTTTTGCAACTGGCCGGATGGATGGCCGAGTACTACCTCTGTCCGCTTGGTGATGTCATCGCGGCGATGGGTGGGGGACGTGGCGCATCGGGAGAATCGGTGTACACACTGGCGCCGCTCGACTGGTCGCAGGGACGATCGGTGATCGACAAGCTCACACCCTCAGAACGATCGGTGTTGGATTCGATCAAACAAGGCAAAGCCGTAACGCTCTCACGACTGACGCGGACCGGTATGTCCCGCACCAAGGCGCGCGCGGGCTTGCAGCGTCTCGAAGCGAAGGCGCTGGTGACAATGGCCTGGAAGACCCGGCTGCCGCCGATTCCCCGCGAGGCGATGATTACGCGCTGGGTACCTGATGATAAAACGGACATCACCGAGAGTGAACAGTCGCTTTTAGAACGACTGCAACACTCTGGAATCCCCTGGACGGAATTCGCCGATGAATTCACCGGCGGCCGGAAACGTGTCCGCACGATGATGCTCGAGGGACAGGTGGAGTGGGACCCGATGGTATCCGGTGTTGGCAGCGCCTTTGCCGACAGCGCCAGGCCGGAGCCGGACGCGGCCATGTTGGACGATGAGCAGACTCTGGCTGCCAACGCTGTCGGGCGGGCAATTGAGGACAGCAATTACAAGACATTTCTACTATGGGGGCCGACCGGTTCGGGCAAGACAGCGGTCTACTGCGAGGCGATTCGACGGTCGTGGGCGCAGGGCAAACGGGTGCTCTTCCTCGTTCCCGAGATCAGTCTGGCCGGTCCGATGATCGCGCGCCTCCGCGCGACGCTGAAGGAGCCGATTGGTGTCTGGCACAGCGCGTTGACAGCATCGCAGCGATACTGGATGTCGCGTCACGTTCAATCCGGACGCTATCGGGTCGTTGTTGGTGCGCGGTCGGCGGTGCTGGCGCCGTTGCCGGATTGCGGTCTGATTATTGTGGATGAGGAGCACGCCGATGCGTACAAACAGTCCGACCCGGCGCCGCGCTACCATGCCCGTGATGTTGCGGTTAAGCGCGCACAACTGGAACAAGGCGTCTGCCTGCTCGGGTCGGCGACACCATCATCGGAAGCGTATCACAACGCCACCACCGGCAAGTTTGAACTGCTGCGGCTGACACGGCGAGTTCAAGGCCGTCGCATGCCGTTGGTTCAGATTGTTGATTTGTCACGCCGGCGAGTCGCCAAAGACGGTCTGTGGGTGGGCAATGAATTACGCAATGCGATTGTCGACACGATTGAATCGGGACAGAAGGCAATCGTGTTCATCAACCGGCGCGGGTACGCGTCGATGGTGGGTTGCGAGGAGTGCGGGCACTTTGCGCAGTGTCCGAACTGTGCGTTGACGTTGACCTATCACGCCAGCGATCGGACCGTGCGATGCCACCTGTGCACCTATGTGAAACCGGCCGACCGGTCGTGCCCGAAATGTGGTGGAGCGGAGTTTGTGTTCCACGGTGTCGGTACGCAGCGCATCGAAGAAGCGCTTGGGGAATTGGGGGAGTCGGTTCGTCTCGCACGCCTCGATGCCGATATCGCCGCACGACGTGGTGCGGCCGAGGATATTCTCAGCGGATTTGCCGGTAACCGGTTCAATCTGCTGTTGGGCACGCAAATGGTGGCGAAGGGTCTCGATGTCGCGCGTGTCGGATTAGTAGGTGTGATCTGGGCCGATCAGCATATGGCGTTTCCCGATTTTCGCGCCGAGGAACGGACCTTTCAAATGCTCACGCAGGTGGCCGGGCGCGCCGGCCGCGGAACGGCGACCGACGATGATGTTGCGCGTGTCGTCGTACAGACCTTCCGACCGGAGCACGATCTGATCGAGCTGGCAGCCGCGCAGGACACCGCGCTGTTCTTCGAACGCGAACTGCCCCGGCGACAAAACCTCAAATATCCGCCCTATTCACATCTGATCCTGCTGGAATTCTCGGGCGATGAGCGCGGCACGGTGCGGCAGCATGCAATCGCGTTTGCCGAGCACTGGCGCAAAACCACCAAACCAATGGCGCGTGTCCCCGGCATCCTCCTGGGACCATCACCCGCGGCCATCGCCCGGCGCGCCGGGGAGTACCAGTATCACGTTTTGATCAAATCTCACGCATTGAAATCGACACGCCAACTCATCGTGGCGTTCCGCGATCAACACGCCGATGACTTGCGGCGGGATCAGGTGCGCCTGACGATTGATGTTGACCCGGTGGATTTCTGGTAGCCGGGTGTCCCGAATGAAGGTCTTCACGATACCCGATCTGATCACACCCTAAGACGTTTTCAACACGCCCCGGGGGTCGGGCCACCCAGCCTTGTGAGTCGCTTGCTCGTGCGTAATCTGATCCTATATTCCGACACATGATCCGGCAGCCGACCATGGGCAGTGGAGGTCAACGAATTTCGTTCAGCATCGTCTTGCTCGGTATTGCCCTGCTCTTCGGTCTCGCTCATTCACAGCATCCTCTCTATTCGACCAACCAGAACACCTATTTCCTCCATGGGTTGACAGGCATCGGGGAGAGTCTGTTGCATGAGGATGTACTGGCTCAGGGCACTGATCCGACGCCGGTGTTCAGTCGTCTCGTGCACCTGACTGCTCGCTGGGGTCACACATCGCTGTTCTACATCTACTACTTGATCATCCTCGGATTATATGCGATCAGCCTGGTCGGTATTGTGCGACAGGTGAAATCGCCGCTGACGAGCCGCCAACAGGTGTGGCTGTTTTTTACATTCCTGATCATCGTCCACTCATACATCTTCCACAAGCTCCTGTCACCCTTACAGACGGGCCTCGCAGACCAGTACGTGTTGGGCAAAGTCTTCCAGCCAAGTGTATTTGGTGTATTCTTGTTCGTGTCTGTCTGGCTTTATCTCGATCGGCGTCCAATCGGCGCGTGCCTGGCCGCCGGAATGAGTGTCGTGTTTCATCCAACATATGCCCTGACGGCGACGTCGCTGATCCTCGCGTATGGACTTGTCTCCTGGAAGGATCACGTTGTACGCCGGCGGTTGATCGTCGGGATTGGCCTGCTTGCCGTACTCGCCATTCCCCTGATGATAATGCTGTGGCGCCAGTTTCAGCCGACGTCACCAGAACTCTTCTCCCGCGTCTCCAGCGTCTTGATCAACGAGCGAATACCGCATCATGCAGACCCGGGGTATTGGTTTGGGTTCGGGTCGGTGGTTCGTTTGATCATTGTAGGCGCCGGGATATGGCTGGTTCGCCGGACACCGCTGGGTCGCATTATGCTGATTGTTGCCGCCATCGGCGCTGCGCTGAGTGTGTGGCAGATGGTGACAGACAGTCCGCGGCTGGCGTTGCTCTTCCCCTGGCGTGCCTCTGTTGTGTTGGTGCCGATCGCCGCCGCCGTCCTCCTGGCAGATTGCACAATCCGGTTCCTTGATTGGCTGAAGCGAAAGAGGCCCGTTGTCCCGATGACACAGATTTGCCTTCTCGTCATGTTTGTTCTCGCCGCGGTTGGTGTCGGACGTTTTGTCTATCTGGGGTGGGTCAGTGAGGAGCCGACGGACGCGCTCCACCGCCAGGTCCGGAGCACCCGACGACCAGGTCAGGTGTACCTCATCCCCACGCGATGGCAGGACTTTCGTCTGGCCACTGGTACTCCGGTATATGTGGACCATAAGTCGCACCCTTATGTGGATGTCGAAGTGCTCGCGTGGCACGCCCGGTTGACGGCGGCGGAACGGTTCTACGCCAATCGCTCGTGCGAACTGCTCGATTCGCTACGGCAGTTTGGGGGCGTGACGCACGTCGTATTCGAAAACACCGGTTCAGCTCCACCGTGTCCAGGGCTCGAATTCACGTGGACCGATGGCGACTATTCGATTGCCCGCATCCGTCCCCATCCGAATTGAATGCTGTCAGTCCGAGTTCTTTGAGATGGTTGTTTTGAGCGTCTACGTTCCTCTCAGCTCCAAATTACGGAATCATGAACCCTCAGCGTTTCAACGACCCGGGGCATGCACACTTTAACACCGTTTCTGCGTTCACATATTCTGTCATTCCCGTCCGCCGCGGCGGAGGAATCCCTTTTCTACGCGCCGGGTGCCTGTGATGACTTTCGGGTGGCCCGGCCCAAGGGGCGGTGTTGAAAAACCCGCTGTCTATCATCACCTCAGACTGGGGGCGAGGCTCCCGCCGAGCCGCCGTGTGGAACATGCCGTTGCGGCTCGCCGGGAGGCTTGCCCTCCCGAAGGCTCTGATTCTCGGGGGCTTTGCAACACACCCCTTGGTCCGGGTCTCAACAGGTAGGGACCAGACACAAAGAATGTTGGAATTGTCACCCAGCGTGAGTTCAATTGAACCGGGAGAGTGCCATACGTAACATATGGTGTGAAACCCGGACCAAGGGGATTGATGAGCGGCTACACGATGAGTGGATTTGTTTATGTGTTGCTGATTGTGGCGGTCGTTGTGGTACTGTTGCGGCTGATCACGGGACGGAGCGTAGCGTGACGACTGTCGGGTTTGGAACCGCTATTGTAATCGTTCCCCTACTATGAGGAGGATAGAAGACGCTGAAGCTGGTGTTGATGCTAGTCGTGGCCGTCACTCTGGCGGCCGTTGTTCTGCAGAATCGGGTTCTTGTCGAAGTCCAGTTTCTCTGGTGGACCGGGACAATATCTGCGATTGTGCTGCTTCTCCTCACCGTCGTGGGGGGATTTATCTTGGGTCTGCTGACGGCACTGTCTATGAAGAGTGGCGCGAAATCAGACTCCATACAGAAAGGGTGATGAAATGAGTGAAAAAGAACTGTACCGGCAGAAGAAACAGGCTGAGTTGGATGAGTGGCAAGCTGAGGTCGATCAACTCAAAGCCAAGGCAGCAGGCGCGAGTGCGGACGCACAACTGGAGATGAACAAGCAAATCGAGGTCTTGGAAAGCAAAATTGAAGAAGGCAAAGCCAAACTTTCCGAGATTGCGGAGGCCAGTGACGACGCTTGGGAATCTCTCAAAGACGGATTCGAATCTGCATGGGACTCCGTGAAAACCGCTTTCAGTGACGCAGCGGCCAAGTTCAAGGGATAGGCTTACCCCATCGCCGGGTGCCCCGGCTGTGTGAACCGTGTGGCCTGGACCTTGGGGGCGTGTTGAAAAAGCCCAAAGAATCAGAGCTTTCGGGAGGGCGAGCCTCCCGGCGAGCCGCAACGGCATGTCCCACACAGCGGCTCGGCAGGAGCCTCGCCCCCCCAAGGCTGAGGTGATGCTTAATATGTGGGTTTTTCAACATGCCCCTTGGGGGCGTGTTGAATAACTCCCCTGTGTTGTAACCGTCGCTCGTAGCGGTGTATTGCATACGCCTTTCGGTGCGACATCTGAGCCGGGACCGGGCGTATGCAATACGCCCCTACGATTCCTCGTCTTATCAATACACGATGTGATCGCATCTCCGGCTTTTTCAACAGCCCCAAGGTCCGGGCCACCCGGCCGCAACTGGGCTGAATCACATGGAGCAGTGACTCCAACGGTATAGTTCCCACAGTAGAACTGTGGGGTACCGGTAAACCCTGACCCTGCTCTGCATAGCTACGCAGCGCAGAGCGGGGGCGTCAGGGGCACCCATTCCCCTTTTCCCACCGCTGGCCAATAAGCTGATCTCCCCCCCCCGAATCTGCCGTTGCAACTGGCCCGGGGATTTGGGATATTTCCTTATGATTCCGAGGGTTTGGACATCTGACGGATTCGGAGGGATGTAGTCAATGCCGAAAATGGATTACCGTGCCGCTGGAGTGAATCTGGATACCGCCGATGAGGCCGTATCGCGCATCGCGGAGATGGCACGGACAACGTACACACCTGGGGTGCTGGCCGGGGTCGGACCGTTTTCCGGCCTGTTTCAACTCGATGTAAGCAAGTACCGGGAGCCGGTGTTGGTGTCGAGCTGCGATGGGGTGGGGACCAAGCTGAAGCTGGCGATCCGCTGGGGACATCATCGCACAATCGGCGCCGATCTGGTGAACCATTGTGTCAACGATATCCTCACCTGCGGTGCCGAGCCGCTGGCGTTTCTGGACTACCTGGCTGTCGCGCGGATGGATGCCGACCAGGTGAGCGATGTGATGTCCGGCGTGGCTGAAGCGTGTCGCGAAAACAACATCGCGCTGATCGGCGGTGAGACGGCCGAGATGCCGGGGCTGTACAAACTCGGCGACTACGATCTCGCCGGATTCATCACCGGGATGGTTGAGAAGAGTGCCATTCTGGATGGTCAGGCGATTGAATCGGGGAATATGCTTGTTGGGCTGGAGTCGACCGGTCCGCATACGAATGGGTACTCGCTGGTTCGCCGCATCCTGTTCGACCAGGAGTCATTCGATCTGGATGACCGTCCCGAGGCATTAAAGGGGGCGACTGTCGGCGAGGCGGTCATGGCGGTCCATCGCTCGTACCGGTCGGTCGTGGACGCCTTGCGCGGAGAAGTCGACATTCGGGGCATGGCCCACATCACCGGTGGCGGGGTGGAAGGCAATCTGGAGCGCATCCTGCCGGATAATTGCCAGGCGGCAGTCGATACGTCGAACTGGCCGGTCCTGCCGGTGTTTCGCTTTTTGCAGCATGTCGGCGGGGTGGAATCGACCGAAATGTATCGCGTCTTCAATATGGGAATCGGGTACATCATCGTGGTGGACAACGAGCAAGTGAAGCGGACGATTGAGCTCAGCGAGAGTGCCGGCGTGCCGGCGTATCAGATTGGCCACATCAGTCCGGGACCGCGCGGCGTGATCCTCTCGACGCCCTCCTAAGGTGTATGACTTGCCGGCCACGAGAGCACCGTTGCTCATACATCTCCCAGTGTTGACAATCACAACGGCGCAGACAGCATCATGACCGCATCGAAACTGCCGCAGGATATCTGGTTTGTCCGGCGACGAATGGTGGCGGCGGTATTGGCGGGTGGACTGCTGGCCGTGGCCTATCCACCGTTTCCCTTCGGATTCCTTGCTTATCTGGCTCCGGCCATCGTACTGCTGTCGCTTGAGCATGCCGCTCCGCGTGTCGCCGCGCGACAGGGATTTGTGTTTGGACTGGTTCTCCATTCGGCCACTCTCTACTGGATTGGCTGGGTCACCATTCCCGGGACGATTACTGTTGTTATCGTTCTGAGCTTCTATTTAGCAGTGGTTTTCGGCCTGTACGCTTTGCTTAAGGAGCGATATGGCCCACGTGCGATCTGGCTCTTCCCGGTGTTGTGGACCGCGCACGAGTACTTGCGGACGTTGGGAGACCTGGCCTTCCCTTGGAACAACTTATCGCTGACGCAGGTGCGTTACATCGGATTGATTCAGTTTGCCGACCTGACCGGCGATCTGGGTGTGACGTTCTGGATCTGTTTGATCAATGTAATTGCCGTGCGATTGGTGATTCATTGGGTGAATCCACGTATCGGCGGCGGTGGGGCATACGTATTGCCCCTAGGCTTGTTGTTCGCCCTACCGATGCTGTATGGGCTGGAAACGATCAATCACATCAAGCCGGTCGAACAAGTTCGTGTAGCCGTTCTTCAGGGTGATATCAATTCGCACATGAAATGGGAAGAGGGATTTGTTGATCGCTCTTTTGCTGTGTACGAAACACAGACACGCGTAGCGGTGGAACACGGCGCCGAGTTGGTCGTGTGGCCGGAGACTGCGGCGCCGGTGTATTTGCGGGCAGAACAGAGTCATTGGCGACGTGTCCGGTCGCTGGCCAGGGAACTCGACTCGGAAATGCTGATCGGGACACTGGAGTACCGGGCACTTCCGGAAGGGGGATATCTCTCATACAATGCCGCGATCGGTCTCGACGAGGACGGATACGCGCCGGATTATCACGCCAAGCTGCACTTGGTGCCGTTGGGCGAGTGGATTCCGTTTTCAGATCGGGTTCAGGTACTCAGGCAGCTCGAAGTGGGGGGAGCGCATTTTACGGCCGGCGAGCGTATCGTGCTGTTTGATCACCCCAACGGACAATATGCGACGATGATCTGCTTTGAGTCGGTTTTTCCGGATATTGTGCGGCAACTGGTGAACCGAGGGGCGCGGTTTCTGGTTAATATTACAAATGATGGGTGGTACGGATTTTCGTCCGGGCCGCCGCAACATGCCATGATTGCCGTCTATCGCGCCATCGAAACACGTCGCCCGATCGCCCGCTCGGCCAACACGGGAATTTCGCTGTTCATTGATCGGGCCGGACAGATGCACAAGGAAACCAGCCAATATGTCCCCGATATCGCCATCTTTGATTTGGGGCTGGGTCCCGTAGGACATCGGACATTTTTCATGAAGTATGGTATGTACCTGGGGCGGCTGTGTACGCTCCTGTCGCTGATCGCGACGGTGCTGGCTGTCATCCTGACACGTTCATCTGATTCAGGCGATGCGCCGCCGACCGCGACATTGCATGGAATGACGGAGCAAAGCCAATAATGATCATGATTCGTACCAGCGTTTGTCGCGCATGGAGCGTTGTCGGCTTGTGTACACTCGCCGTGTGCGGTGTCATCATTGCGATGAGCCATGATGTCACAGCGCTGGAACGGTCGGACTGGACCAACTATACGAACATCAACACGATCCGTGGTCTCGCCTCGCGGGGCGACACTATCTGGATGGCGACGACCGGGGGATTGGCTTATCTCCCTTCCGGTGAGTTTCAGGGGCCGGTTCGAATCACGAACCGGGAGGGATTGGGTGAGAATATCCTCGGATTTATTGAGTTCGGCCCGGGAGGGTCGGTGTGGACGGGAGGCTCATCCGGACGGCTGTCGCGTCGCTGGTCCGACATCGGGTGGTCGGTGTACCCGTTTGAAGACAACGATACGCCAATTCCGCTGAACTGTGCCGCTGCCGATACGAATGACTTTCTATGGGTAGGATCCAGCAGTGGACTGCACAAGTTCGACATCAATCGCAATGGCGGCGAGATCAAGGAAACGTACACACGGATCGGCAACTGGACATCCAGTACCGTCAACGATGTGTTGATCATCGATGATCGGATTTGGATCGTGGGCCCCGCTGGAATTGCCGTTGCCGATGTCAACGATCAGTTCTTGCTGGACCCGTCGCGTTGGACGACGTGGACCACGCCGGAGGGCGTGCTGTCGATTGCCTACTCGGCGGGAACCATGTGGATTGGAACGAGTAATGGTGTCTGGCAATTCGCTGGGGATGTCTCAACCGGGGAGGGCAGCTGGAGTCTCTCCGCTTTTGCGACCATCACGATCAACGACCTCTTCGGCGGACGAGACACGTTGTGGATCGCCACCGCGCGCGGATTGGGCCGGAGAGCGTCCGGCGCGTTTGAGAGTCCGCCGATATTGGGCACACCGAATCGGACGCTGACATCGGTCGTGCAATCGAGCGACGGTACTGTCTGGTGTGGGACAGCGGATGCCGGCGTTTTGCGTGTTGACGGGTTGTCGTGGGAACTGATTGCATTCGACGGTCCCATCGACAATGACATCACCGATCTGGCGGTCGATAATGACGAACGCATTTGGTGTGTGCATCCGGTTCGGGGACTCGACTTTCTCAACAACGGTGAATGGACGCATTTGGAGTACACCGACGAGCTGGTGGGTCCGGGCGGACCGGCATCGGCCGTGGACGTTGCCCCTGACGGTGACATCTGGTTTGCGATGTGGGGCGGCGGCGGCATGCAGATCGATCCGGACAATCCGCTGACCGGCTACACACGTTACGACACATCGAACAGTTCGCTCATGTTCGTTGTCGATCCCGGCGGACCGAGCAACTACATCGTGGCCCGCGACGTCAATGTCGATGACAGCGGACGCGTCTGGTTTGCCAATGCGTTTGCCGATTCCGGCGTCCGGATCGCATACAACGACGATGGCTGCTGGGGACGGTTCGGGGAAGATGACGGTATCAGTTCCGGGGATATGCTGGTTGTCGATGGCCAGGCCGATCATTTGCTCCTCGGCTTTGCCAATTTGGGGCTCGGTGAATTTACCTATGGGCAGCCGCTGTGCAGCAACGGCCAGCCGGCCGGCAATAGCGGCGAATTGAGATTGAGACGTACCTTCGATGGATTGCCATCTGACCAGGTACAATCAATTCTGATTGATCGGGCTGATACGTTGTGGGTTGGGACTAACACGGGGTTAGTGCGATGGATTCCCGATTTGCGCGGCTTCTTCAGCGTACCGTTACCGTCGGAAGCCGGTTTGTCGATCAACGCCCTCGCTGCCGACGCCTTCAATACAATTTGGATCGGCACCGGCCGGGGATTGGTGGCACGCCGCAGCAACGGTGAGCTCGACTTCTACACACCGTTCAACTCGCCACTGGTGGGACGCGATGTTCGCAAAATCGCGATCGACGATCGTGAGGGAATTGCGTGGATCGCCACCGGTTCCGGGGTGAGCCGTATCGTCACCGGTGCAGCCCCTGTCGAGACGGCCGAACAGACGCTGGCGCTTCCGAATCCGTTTGAAATTGCCACGGGCGAGGCCCGTGAAGTCCGGTTCAACGCCCCGTTCGGGAGTCACGTGTACATCTATACCGTTTCCGGTGAACTGGTTGCCGATATGGATACATCGCAGGGATGGGACGGGCGGACCCGCGACGGTGGATTTGTCGCCTCCGGTATCTATCTCTTTGTGATCCGTGGGCCGAATGGCGATTATGGACGAGGCAAACTGGCCGTGATTCAAACGCGCTAGGTGAGTATCATGACCGTTGCAACACATGAACGACCTGCTCCCGGTGTCTGCTGGACATACCGTCCGGACGAGGTCCCGGATCATCTACTGACTCTCATCGAGAGTGACAGTGATGTCTCGGCGTCGCCGTATATCACGCCGCGGTGGAGCCATTTCTGGGAACGCGCTTGGAAGGACACGACGGCTGATTTCTGGGTGCTCGGATCGCAAGATGGTGGCGTCTTGGCAGTGTGGACGGTCAAACGGCGCCGGTGGAAATGGGACTGGGTGTTGTGCCAGCCGTATGGCACGGCGGGCGTCTTTCACTCCTCGGATTGGGACAGTCGCGATATCGAGTTGCTGACCGATGTGCTCATGAGCACCGCCGGTGACCAATGTGTTCAGGTAACGCTCTCAGGTAACGTCCCCGAGATTGCACTGAAGGGCTGGACGGTAAGGGCTCACGAGTTCTCGTCGTGGGTGTATGACGATGTGGATCGGCAATCTCAAACATTCCTCAATGACATTTCCGACAATCATCGCCGCAACATCGAGAAGGGCCGGGTTCTCAATCCCGAGATCAGCATGATCTACGGGCCGGCGGAAGTCGAGCGTATGCAGTCAGAGGTTCAGTCGCGTCGCGACAAAGACTCACGCATTGTGCTGGAGGCGAAACTGGGACCGCTGTTCGCCGAAGTGTTCGCCGGGTCGCGGGAAATGAAGTGGTATGCTGCGTGGCATGAGGGGCATTGTGCTGCGACTTGCCTGTGGCTGAGGCGAGGCAACCACGCTGTCTATCTCGATGGGGCCGTTGACAATCGGTCGGCCGGGACCGGTATCAACCACTATCTCTTCGCGCATGCTCTGACCGACTTGCACAACGCCGGGGTGCGTCTCGTTGATTTCGGGGGTGGACCACAAGGTCAGACCTCCAGCGGTTTGGCCCGCTTCAAGGAAGGATGGGGGGCGCAGCCGGTTACGCGACGGGAGTTGGTGCTCCGCACTCCGCTTTACAATCTCGTCCGGCGAATCGTCTAGTGACCTCATGCCAACGGGCGTGTATCCTGAGATGGGATAGGCGCCATGACAAAACACATTCTCGAACGACCACCAAAAATTGTGATACTGGGAGAAGCTGCGGCGGTGCACACGCGCCGTTGGGTTGAGCACTTTCGCAGTATGGGCTGGACAGTGCGGTGGATGTCATTTGCACCGACTCAGAATATCGCCGGCGTTGAGGAGATTCCACAGTTAGCCGACCGCAAGGCACTCGCGATCTGGAAAGCGCGCACACACGTGGGTGATGAGATTGACGGGTTCGATCCGGATATCATCAATGCGCTGTTCTTGCCCGATTATGGGTGGCTGGCGTGTCTGACCAAACGGCGTCCGCTCGCCGTGTCGGCGTGGGGATCGGATGTGCTGCTGGCGCCTCGAAAGTCGATTCTGCATCGGTGGCGGATTCAATATGTCATGCGGCGATCTGACTGGTTGTTTTGCGATGCCGACGTACTTCGTGACCGGATGGCCGGGTTGGGGGCCAAACGCGAAAAGATCCGTGTTGTACCGCTCGGGGTCACCGATGAGTGGCTAAAGATTGGACATACACGACCGCAGATTTCGGATCGGCTGATTCATGTCGTGACCAACCGCCGGCTCGAACCGCTCTACCGGGTTGATACATTTATTCGCGCGATGCGGTCGATTGAATCAGATAGACCCGGCGAGTTTCGCTTCACGGTCGTCGGGGATGGGTCACAGCGCGCAGAGTTGGAGTCATTGGCTCGGGAATTGGGTGTTCATGATCGCATTGATTTTATGGGGGTATTATCTGAAGATAAATTACGGTCGGTGATGACCGATGCCGATATCTTTGTATCCTGCTCCTCATCGGATGGCACTTCGGTATCGTTGCTCGAGGCGATGGCCGCCGGTGTCTTTCCGATTGTGACCGATCTACCCGCCAATCGCGAATGGCTGACGCCTGGTGAAACCGGTGTTCTGTTTCCGGTGGGCGATCATGAACGTCTCGCCCGTGCGATCATTGATTCCGCACATGATTCGGAGAAGCGCACACAGGCAACACAGCGCAACCATGAACTGGTATCGCAACGTGCGCGCTGGGTAGATAACATGGCCCAAGTCGAAGACGATTTACTGCGCCTGATCGCCGAGCATCAACAATCGCGGACAGCAAGGCCGGCACGCTCATGATGAAACGTCGTCTGCTCATGATTGCATACTATTTCCCGCCGATGGGGATGGGGGGCGTGCAGCGGCCGTTGAAGTTTGCGAAGTATCTGCCCGAGTTTGGGTGGGATGTGACGGTCATTACGGCGCCGCTGGGAGAGTATCTTGCCATTGATGAGACGTTGCTTGACGATCTCCCGGCGAGCGTGGAAGTGATCAGGGTGAAGTCACTCGATCCATCGCGGTCGATGAAGCAACGTACGTACGTGTCGGATGATTCAACGCTGAGTCGAACGCTCTCCATGATCGTTGAGAAGATGCGGCAGTGGGCACGTTGGCCGGACGGGAAGATTCACTTTGGCCGTGTTGCGGCTCGCGAGGCGATGCGATTGTCCGACAATCGGCGATTCGACGCTGTCTACACAACATCACCGCCGCCGTCGATACACATGGCAGGGCGAGATATACAGAGTGACTTGAAAATTCCATGGGTAGCTGATTTTCGTGATCCTTGGCTGGTGTCTGCAGACGATTGGGGACCAACCCGGATTCACCGGAACCGCGCAGAGAGTCTCCGTGCGAAGTTCCTGCATCATGCTGATCATGTCCTCGTTATGAATTATCTGGTTGCCGACACATTCAATACGGTCAGTTCACTGCAAGGGCTCTCGATTATACCCAACGGATACGATGAAGCCGATTTTGCTGATGCGAATATTGCCGGGACTGACGGCGACTTCGTCGTTGCTTACTACGGAACGGTGAGCCCGCAGACCGACATTCATCCGGTGCTGGATGTGATCGAAGAATTCACGGCCCGTTGTCCACAGCGACCGGTACGCCTCAAACATATTGGTATAACAGCCGGAATGAAGGGCATCTCACATCCGGCCTATGAGTGCCTGGGGTACTTGCCGCATAAGGAGGCCATCGCACAGTTGTGCGCTGCCGATGCCGTTGTTATCACGCTGGATTCTGACCCCGGACTGCGCATGACCATTCCCGGTCGTACGTACGAGATTCTGCGATCTCTCCGTCCGATACTCGTGATTGCTCCAGAAACTTCGATTCTCGCTCAAGTGCTGATGCCATGTCACGGTGTGTGGACGTGCGACTTCGGGGATCGGGAGTGCGGCCTCAATGCTCTGGATCAGATCGAACGCCTGGGTCACCGCGTGCCGGCACGCACTGTTAAATCGATTGAGCGGTTTGACCGCAGGGCACAGGCGTTTCGGCTGGCCGAGGTCCTCGACACGCTCGCTGCATCAGCCGAGAAAGGAAGAGGATCGAAGTGAGTTCTTCGGTCCCCGTCGGCGTGATCATTGTCACGTACAATTCGGCCGATGTCATCGAGCCGTGTCTGGAATCGTTGAAGACCGCCTCGAAACATCCACTGAATGTCGTTGTCGTTGACAATGCCTCGACCGATGGCACGCCCTACTTTGTGGCCGATCACTTTCCAAAGGTGACGATAGTCCGCAATCCGAGAAACTTCTATTACGCCAAAGCCAACAATCAGGGTCTGGTCCACACGGGCCAATCCGACGTGCTGTTGCTCAATCCCGATGTTGTGTTTCCGGTTGACGGTGTCGATGAAATGCGACGGATTCTCCATTCCGATGATTCGATTGCAGCGGTCGCGCCGCGTCTGGTTGATCCCGCGGGGAAGCGTCAGCAGTCATTGCGGGAATTGCCGGGACTCGATACACTGTGGTACGATCTCTTAGGTCTTTCTTTCCTGTTCAGAGGATCGACGCGTTTTGACCGCTGGCGGATGGGGTATTTCAATGGACGCGAGCCGCGGGATGTCGAGCAACCAATGGCCAGCTGTTTACTGATTCGACATTCCGTGATTGCGAAAATCGGCCTGTTCGATGAGCGGTATCCGATGTTCTTCAATGACGTTGATTGGTGCAAACGCGTGAACAATCGTGGCTGGCGCGTTCGCTACACACCTGATGTCATGGTGCGACATGTCGGCGGCGCCTCGACGCGTAAACGCAAAGTCAAGATGGTCTGGATGTCGCATGCGGCGTATTATCGGTATCTGCGGCAGTACAATTGCCGTCCGCTGCATAAACGCATCGCGCTGTGGCTGACCGCGCCCTTTTTGTGGCTGGCGGCAGTGGCGCGGAGTGTGTGGTGGGGGGTGTTTAAACGAAATTAGGAGACGCCTTGCCCGGCGCGGTAGGTTCCCCGGGCTCACGGGCGTGTTGAAAAGGCCTGAGTCGCAGTCCGAACGCACGTTGACGAGACAATCATTCGTAGGGGCGTACTGAGTACGCCCGCACCCGCAACGGTTTACGCGAAAGGGGCGTATTCAATACGCCGCTACAATTGCATGTTCTCAGCAATGTAGCGCCTTTTTGAACGCACCCTCACGCCCGGTGCTACGTTGTGTCGCCGCTACGCGACTTGGCGATCAAGCCTACCGCATCAACACCATCTTCCGTACCGTCGTGTGACCATCAACGCGCAGGCGCGCGAGATAAATGCCGCTGGCCAGAGATTGACCCTTTGTGTTCGCTCGGCCGAATGGGATGTGATGCGTGCCCTCGGTCATGTATCCGTCTACCAAGTGTGCGACAGGCTGACCCAGGACGTTGTAAACGGTCAATTCGGTGTGGCCGCTCTGGGGCAGATCGACACGGATCACCGTCGACGGATTGAACGGATTTGGATAATTGCTGAGTGCGATTTCGTGTGAACGTGGAATGGGATTATCATCGTTTACGTCGGTGACAATTGAATGGGGAACGGTATCGACGTCGGTGCGATACCCCGGCGCGGAGGCGGTCAGCACCAATTCCGGCGCTGTCGGCAAATCGACTTCGGCCGAAGCAATCCCGGGCATGCCGGTGGACGACAACATCCACACACTGTCGCCGATGGCGAGACTGACGACCAAGCCCGGTATTGACGATTCATCGCCCGATACTTGCGCGGTGAATTCTGAGAGGCCACTGGTATATGTTTCCGGTGCGAGCATGTCGAGATCTCGTGGTGCGTCCTTCCACACCGGCATTTCCGGATCGCCGTAGAGATTGTTGCCATAGATCAGGTCGCGATAGCTCGGGTATGACTGCTTCATCAGCGTGTGATACAGCCCGATGTGGTTGGGCAGTGTGCTGTCGCTGATCGCGTCGTAGAGTTTCTGTATCAATCGGTACGATGTCGACACCCAGCCCCAACGCGACTGTCCGATGAACGCGGCGGCGCCACCATCGGGCACAAACAGCAGCCGTTCGGCAACCGACTCATGAAACGCTGGCGCGAATGGAGGACGGTCCATGTCGAATCCGCCATGGTCGCAACCAATTGAGACATGGATCCCCGGTGTCGCAGTGGGCGCCATTGCGTTGAGATGACCGTGACCGTCGCCCGAATCACCAAATGTCCACACATACGATTTCGGATACCCTTCATAGCCCGGTGCGCGGACGACAATCCCATCGGCGCGGCCATGAGTGTAATAATTGACCCAGCCGTAACCCTCGCTCAGCAACGATGGAAGTGTCGACCCATCAGGTGCGATTGGGCTTGGACTGTCGCCGGTCGGCAATTCGACCATTGTGTTGTTGTTGTGCTGCCAGTGATCCGGGGTGGAGGCCGCAACGATTTCGTGCTGTCCGGTGCCGTCTGACCAATCCCGCATTTGGTCGGCGGAGACATCGAGAACCTCGGTCAGGTAGTCGGCGTTGGCAGGGCCGGCCTCATAGGCAATGATCTTCTTAATGATGGCCTCCGCTTCGGTCGACTCCGAAAAAGGCAGCCGGCCGACGTGGAGTTCGGTGGTCAGCTCGGGCTCATCGCCAAGGTACTCGCCCCAGATGCCGTCGCCATCGGTGTCCCAATCGCCATCCAACTCGGCGAAATAGAGGTCGCATATCTGCAACTGGTACGGGTCCGGGGGATCCTGCTTGTAGCCGGCGTAGGCGAGACGCATGGGCACAAGTGTCTCATCGCCAGCCAACACCACCCAGTGAAGCCCCGACTCGTATGCAGCCCTCAGATAATTGCGAACTGACTCTGCGCCATCGATTCCCGGATAGCCAGCTTCGATGGCTTCGACAGTGGCCAGTCCGGCATCGATGCCGCGACGGGCTTTCCAGGAAACCAATGGACGGAGATCGTCGACGAAGTCGCTACGGGTGATAGCGACCCATTCGATCCCCAGCGGCGGATCGGCTGGCCAGGTCCAAGAGGGTGCGCCATTGATGCCGGGTGTCAAGTCGGGTCGATCGACGAGACGGTCGATTCCGGCGATGGTTACTTCGTGAAGATTTTCCAGAGCACGGACCGTATCGGCCACTGCCCCGGCAGATGACGGCCGGATGGGGGTGGACATAACTAGGGCGCGACGGATGATGATCAGTTGCCGGCGCACCGGATTGTAGCGGAATGGGCACCATTCTAGTGATGTGATTGTCTGACCGTGAAGCTGGCCCAGGTCAGTGAAACGGAGGCTCTGATCCGGCAGCCAGCGGTCGGCGCCATAAATCTCCAGATCGGGGGGTACCCAGTCCGGTTGATGCGATGTGTCGCTGGTGATGATGCGTGGCTGGGCGGGCGGTAGCGGCTGATCCAAGTTCAGTGTGTCGGCGGATAGTATCTTTAGGGACAGTTCCCCACCATTGAGCTGATCTGTGCCAAAACGGGACGACAACCACGGGACCAGAGGCTGGCCCGGTGTGATGTCAATTGTCGAAAGGCCTGTGCCCTCGCTCGAAATCCCGCCATTGGCCTTGATCACCAATGGCTGATCATAGGTGATTTCAAAGACTGTATGGGAATGTGCCCCGACATTGCCAAAGACCAGACAACCCAGTACGATCAGGCTAACTCGCCATAACCACCCATAGTACATTCTATTGACCCCCGCTTCTTAAAGCTTCAGTCCAAGGGACATCGCTGCTCCCGCGGCCATAAGGGTGCAAAGGGGCTGCCGAAATCGTGAGATATCACAGAGTCTGAAGTCGCCGTACTATATTGTTTTGTAATGGCTTACAAATGTCTGAGAACTTGACTGAAGTGAGTTCTGCTGCCAAATCCTCTCTCGCAGCAGTTAAGCTGTTGATTGGAAGACAAGACGCGATAGACCTTTAGACATACTATGAGGGCGGGGGAATTTCCTCACAAACAGCAGATAATTCTTGCGCCCCATCCATTATAGGTTATATGTGGGGCAAAGTGGTCGGGAGTGGTCGGAGGTGGAGTAAATTGGCAAGGCTGACCTCAAAAGAGAAAACATCTCAGGGTTCAGTGTCACAACCTCCAATCGCTCATCGGACGACCACCAGCGGTCTCCAGTTTGAGATTAGTACCTAGTCCGCAGATGCGCAAGGTGCATTTGCCACGGTGACATGGCAGGATTCCTCGGATCATACTCAGGCACGCTTGATGCCAAAAACCGGCTTCATCTTCCGGCCCGGTTGCGGCAGGGGGCCGACCAGTCGCTGGAGACTTGCTACCTGACATTGGGCGTCGGCGGCCCGCTGTTTCTCTTCCCGAAGAACGAATGGCGGCGAGTGGAGACGAAGCTGGAAAATTACAACTTCGCCAATCCCGACGCCAATTTTGTCATCCGAATTCTGATGGCGAACACGGTCGAGTTGTCGCCGGACCGTCAGCACCGGATTCTGATTCCACCGGAACTGGCGGCGAAGGTCGGGATTGACCGCGATGTCAAGATTCTGGGTGTGATTCGCCGGATCGAATTATGGTCGGCAGAGCGCTTTGAGCAGTACGAATCCGGCTACGGCAAGAAGTACGATGATGTCGCCGCCGAGCTGTTTAGCTGATGTCTGAGTCAACATCCACCGGTGGCGACTTGCAGCATGTCCCGGTGATGCCAAACGAAGTTGTGGAGAATCTGATCACGGAACGAAACGGAGCTTATCTGGACGCAACGATCAATGGAGCCGGCCACGCCGAACTGATTATGACTCACCTGACCGACACAGGACGATTGATCGGCCTCGATCGCGATGCGTATGCCGTCGGGCGTGCGCGGGCGCGTCTGGGGAAGTTTGGTGAGTCGCGCGTGACCGTGGTGCAATCCGACTACGCTCAATTGGCGACGGTGTGCCGGGCGCTTGGTGAGACGGAGATCCACGGCGTCTTGTTCGATCTCGGACTGTCATCGGTCCAATTGGATGACCCGAACCGCGGATTTGGTTACAGCAACGTCGGACCACTCGATTTGCGTTTCAATCCCGATGAAGGCGAATCTGCCGCCGCGTGGCTGAAACATGCAACCGAACTAGCTATCCGCGATGTGCTGTACCGATTTGGTGAGGAGCCGAAAGCGAAATCGATTGCGCGGGCGATTGTTCAGAATCGTCAAGAGTCGCCGATCGACACCACGGCCGATCTTTGGAACCTGCTGTCACATGTGGTCGGTTCGCGGATGCCGCAGCTTGGGCGTACGGCCGCGCGCGTGTGGCAGGCCTTACGCATTCACGTGAATGCTGAGTTGAAATCGCTGCCGACAGGACTCAATGATGCGATCGACTTGCTGGTCCAAGGCGGCCGAATCGTTGTAATTGCCTATCACAGCCTTGAAGATCGCATTGTCAAAGATACGTTTCGCGAGGCGGCACGTCTGTGCACCTGTCCGCCGATCTATCCGCAGTGCATGTGCGGTGCCAATACGCGGGGACGCGTGGTGACCCGACGCGTGCTGCGTCCAACGACGGATGAAATCGCGGCGAATTCCCGCGCGCGCTCGGCGCGCATGCGGGTGTTTGAAAAGGATGTCCTCAAGTCCGGGAGGGGGGCGGCTTGAGGACACTCCTCCGCCGTGTGATTGGGCAGCGCAATGTCCGTATCTGGGTGGGCGTTTTCTTACTGGCCACTATTTGGGTCTGGCAGCGCTACGCCGTTGTGCAAACCGGTGACCGCATTCAGCAATTGCGCATCCGTGTGGCTGACCTCGCCGAAACGCGCGATGCGTTGCTGGCGGAAACGACGACGCTGTCGTCGCGCAACCGAATCGAAGCGTTTGCATCCGCACACCTCGGGTTGCGGCCGATCACCGACAAGCAGTATCGGCACTTGCCATTGGACACTGATAACGCAGCGAGAGACATCGATCGGGTGATGATCGACATGACGGAGGGTTCAACCACGAGTCAATAACGGGAACGGGTTGTACACACGACTCTGGTTTTACCACACAATCGAACGAGGCGCGGAGTCCGGCATTGGACGCACGGACATCCATTGGACGGAACATGGGGCAGGGATTTCGTACACGCCAACTGGAGAAGACTTTTGCCCGCCGGCGACGGCTGCTGATTGCCGTGGCCCTGTGTGTCTGGGGGGCGATCTGGCTCCGCGCCTTTGATCTTCAAGTGCTCAACCGGGCCAGTCTCAGTGACGTGGCGGACCGGCAGAGCGGCCGTCGGGTGCGACTCGTTGCGCCGCGTGGTGAGATCCTCGATAGGCGGGGTCGATTGCTGGCACTCAACGTCGGCACCGAATCGTTTTTCGCCTATCCGGGGCGGGAATCATCGGCCGGAGCGTTGGCTGCCAAGTTCTCGACAGTGTGTCGCACCAGTTCGGCGCGTTTGCGCAGGGAGTGGTCGAAGCGCGACAATCAATTTACGTGGATGGTTCGCCGTTGCGACGACAACCTGGCCAAGCGCATCCGGTCCTGGGAGATTCCTGGCGTGCACGCGACGAGTGAGTTCAGCCGCAAGTATCCGTGCACGATTACCGGAGTGAAAGACCCGATTGGCTATGTCAACGCGGATCTCGATGGCGCCGCCGGATTGGAAGTGGCCTACGATAAAGTGCTGCGTGGAGTCGATGGTGAAGGCGTGTTGGTGGCCGATGCTGTGGGGCGACGCTTCGATCTCGATCCGATTCCGATCAAACCGTTGAAACCGGGAAACAACCTCTACACCACCATCGATTGGGATTGGCAGTCGATTCTGGCCGAAGAACTCGCCGCGGCCGTAACAAAATGGAAGGCAAAGTCCGGACAGGCGCTGCTGATGAATCCGCATACGGGTGCCATCGTGGCACTTGTCGATTACGATCCTTGGAATACGCGTAAGCACCGGTCGAAGATTCGTCTTGTCACCGATGTCATGGAGCCTGGCTCGACATTCAAACTGGTACCATTTGCTGCCGCGATTACCGAGGGCGTCATCGGTCCGCAGTCGTTTTATGATTGTGGTAACGGCAAGGGCAAGTTTTCAGGACGCCATTTGCACGATGACAAGAAGCACGGCATTCTGTCCGCCGATGAAGTGTTCATCGTGTCGTCGAACGTGGGCACTGGACGCATCGCTAACGAATTGGAACCGGGACGTTTGGAGTTTTGGTGCCGCCGGTTTGGGTTCGGTTCAAAGACCGGTATCGATCTCGAACAGGAATCGAACGGACGCATTGCGCAGCAGCCGCCGTCGGAAATCAATCGGGCGACACTGTCAATCGGTCATGGTATTGCCGCCACACCGCTGCAATTGGCACGCGCATACGCAGCGGTTGCCAATGGCGGGTATTTGGTGCGTCCGCATTTGGTCGCGGCTACGGAAACGCCGGACGGTCGCCTTGCACCCACTCCGCTTCAGGCGGAACGGATTCTGTCTCCGGAAGCAGCTCTGCGACTGAAAGACCTGATGCGTCGGGTGGTGCGTGTAGGAACAGCGGACCAAATCTGGGATTCTGAGTTTCCGATTGCTGGCAAGACCGGCACCGCGGAGAAGCCGGATCTGGAACGTGGACGCTATGACAAGAACAGCTATCTGGCCAGTTTTGTCGGGTTCTATCCGGCTGACAACCCCCGGCTTCTGGGGTTGGTCCTCATCGATGAGCCGGAGCCGGTCCATTACGGTGGCTGGACGGCCGCGCCGGTGTTGTTGAACACGATCAAGCGCGGTGTCCGTATTGAAGACGGTGATTGGAACTCTCAGCGTCGCAACGCCTTTGCCGGCCCGGTGGCCAAGGTCGAACGCGCCGATGACTGGGCGCGACGGCTGGTCGGCGCGGTGGCGCCGCTGGTGTCGGTCGCCGAGGCACAGGCCAGCAACGAGTCCGAAGCAACGACAGTAAGCGCCACGGCACATTATCGCGAACAACCGACTGTGCCGGCGTGTGAAAGTCTTTGGGAATCGATCGACCGTACTCGCCGTGTCGTTGAGACGTCCGACGATAGACAGAACGATGTGTGGCCCGATCTGCGCGGGATGAACCTGCGCGATGCGTTGGCGGCTGCGCGTGCGATCGGTGCGACCATCCAAGTGGCCGGATCAGGGTTGGTGACAAAGCAATCACTCTCGCCCGGAACTCCCGTGGCCACGGAGCAAACATGCCAGTTGACGTTGCAATGAACACGCAGGCTCATGCCACAACACTTGGCGCGCTGTTCGATTCAGTACCGGCCGGACGCGAGGATGTACCGGTGTCGGGTATTGCGTACGACTCCCGTCGAGTGCAGCCAGGTGATGTGTTCTTTGCGATTCCGGGAGACGTCGCCGATGGCCGGCGGTTTGTCCCGGCCGCTGTCAGTGCGGGCGCGATCGCGGTCGTTGCTGAGCAGGAGGTCGATGCTGACATTCCGGTCATCATGGTCACGTCGACGCGTCGTGCTCTGGCGGAAGCATCATTGACGTTTTGGGGACATCCGGATCGTGCGGTGACGTTGGTTGGTCCGACCGGTACGAACGGAAAGTCCACCGTTGCCGCCGGCCTAAAGCACGTGCTAACGGCCGCGGGAACGGCGACCGGGCTGATCGGAACACTAACGTACGAGTGGGGCAATCAGTCGGTTGAAGCGTCACGCACAACACCCGAATCGCGCGACTTGATCGAACTGCTGGCGCGAATGCGTGATGACGGCATTGCGGCCGCTGCGATTGAAGTCTCGTCGCACGCGATTGCACTCGATCGCGTCTATGGCCTCACGTTCGCCGGCGCGATCTTTACGAACCTGACACGCGACCATCTGGATTACCACAAGTCGATGGAAGAGTATCGTCGGGTGAAGTTGCAGCATTTCGAACGGCTCGGCAACGATGCCTTTGCTGCAGTCAATATCGACGATTCACACGCCGAGCATTTCATCAATGCTGCATCTCATGCGCGAATCATTCGGTATTCGATCCGTGACACCTCTGCAGATATTTATGTGAACGTGACGGATGAATCGCTCGACGGTTCGCGTGGTTCGGTTCATATCGACGGACACGGCTACGAGTTCCGTTCGCCGTTGTGGGGAGCATTCAATCATTCGAACATCGCGGCGATTGCCGCGGGCGCCTACGGACTGGGTTGTGCACCCGAAGCGATGGTCCAAGGGATCGGAGAGTTTGCCGGCATCACGGGCCGTTGCCAGCGTGTCGACAGTACGGCCCCGTTCTCTGTTTTTGTAGATTTTGCGCACACTCCCGATGCGCTCAATGCGGTGTTGTCGGCGGTGCGGCCGTTGGTATTCGGGCGGCTGCTGGTGCTGTTCGGTTGCGGGGGCGACCGGGATCGGGGCAAACGTCCCGAAATGGCACAGGCCGTCGAGCGTTGGGCGGATGTGATATACCTCACGTCGGATAATCCGCGTTCGGAAGATCCCCTGCGGATTATCGACGATGTGCAACGGGGTTTTTCAGCGGAGTCACACGTGCGGTGTGAACCCGATCGAATTCGCGCCATCGAGCAGTCGATCGCGGATGCCGAGCCCGGTGATGTGGTCTTTCTGTGCGGGAAAGGCCATGAGGCGACTCAGAACATCGCTGGGGTCCTGCATCCGATGAAGGACTGGGACACGGCGGCACGGATTCTCGCGGCGCGCGGGTACGCGCTGCAGACCTCCCATGGGGGCGGGACTATTCCCGGTTAGGCGGTGGGTCTAGGGGGGGACCCATCGCCGGCTCGTTTATTCATCGCGCACTGCGCGAGTTGACAATAGCCGTGATTACGATGACGATCGACGATGCCTGCCAGATTATGAACGGAAGTGTGCTGACGCATACGCGAGGGCACCGACGTTTCCGTGGCGTGTGCATTGATTCACGCACGCTGAAGCGTGGAAACGCATTTGTCTGTCTTCGCGGTGAGCGTACTGATGGGCATCGTTTTGCCGCGACCGCCGGGACCAAGGGCGCCGGTGCGGTTATTGCCGAGCGGGAGATCGCCGAAGGCTGGGCCGATTGGACGACTCCGGTGATCGGTGTTGATGATCCCCTGACGGCGCTCGGTGATTTGACAGCCGCGTACAAAGAGCTGTTCCCAACGCGCTATGTGGCGGTGACCGGTTCAGTCGGCAAGACGACAACGAAGGAAATGATCGCGGCGGTGCTGGCGAAGCGCTACTCGGTGTTCAAGTCTCCAGGGAACTTCAACAATCTCATTGGCATTCCGCTCGCGATGCTGGCACGCAAGGCCCATTCGCGCAACGCCGAAGAGATCGGTGTGCTGGAGTTCGGCATGTCGACGCCGGGTGAGATTGCGCGGTTGGCGGAGATGATCCAGCCGGACTGGGGCGTGGTGACGCAGATCGCACCATCACACACTATGCAATTGAAGACACTCAGCCGTGTGGCGCGTGCCAAGCGCGAGCTGTTCGACTACGCCAAGCCGAAGACCCTTGCGTTTCTGAATGCCGATGATCCGCATCAGCGCAAGTGGTATACGAACTGGGATCGCACGACCGTCACGTATGCGCTCAATCGCGATGCCGACATCGTCGCCGATCAGATTACGACCGATCGCGCAGGCCGGACGTCGTTTCGTGTGAATGGGCGCCACGAGTTTCGATTGAGACTGCCCGGTGAACATAATGTGCGGAATGCATTAGCGGCCATTGCTGTGGGCCGACGGTTCCGAATTCCGTTTGCCGATATCGCCGATGCACTGAGCCGGGTGAAGCCGGAAGGATCGCGATCATCGGTGGAACGGCTCGGCCAGTTTGTTTTACTGGATGATTGTTACAACGCGAGCCCGTCGGGGCTGGCCGCTGCACTGCGAACGTTGAAGGACTGGCCCGGCACGTCACGACGCATTGCTGTTCTCGGCGCCATGCGTGAATTGGGCGAGGAGGAAATCGAGTGGCATCGCCGTCTGGGTATGGATGCCGCCAAATCGTGCGACGTGCTGGTCACCGTTGGTGAACTGGCGAGCAACTACGGGAGCGCGTTCGCCGATCATCCGGCCAACGCACAACACAAATCGTTTAAGACTCTCGATCAGGTCATCGCCTATTTGAAGCGTGAGTTGCGTGCGGGCGACATCGTATTGCTCAAGGCATCACATTCGGAACAGTTTGAAACAATCGGTGCGGCGCTGCGTGAGCATGTCAAGCAGAGTACACGCGGCACACGGAAAGCGACCTAACAAACGTCGACGGCGAGCGGCCGACGCGGGATACCTAATTCATGTTCTACCACCTCTTCTATCCCCTCAGCGATACGTTTTCGGCGTTCAATCTGTTTCGCTATATCACGTTTCGTTCCGCATACGCCGTGGTGACGGCGCTGGTGATAGCGATCTGGTTCGGTCCGGTGATTGTGGCCGCGCTGAAACGCATGCAGATTCGCGAGTCGATCCGCAAGGAAGGTCCGCAGACACATTTGTCGAAAGAGGGTACACCGACAATGGGTGGGATCATCATCCTGCTCTCGATTGTCGTTCCGACACTGTTGTGGGCCGACCTGACAAACCGCTACATCCAGCTCATTCTGGGTGTGACGATTGGCATGGGGATCATCGGTTGGGTCGACGATTATTACAAAGCCGTGAAACGGCAGCCGAAGGGGTTGGTGGCGCGCAAGAAGCTCGCCGGCCAACTGATACTGGGATTGGCGTTGGGCACGATTCTGTACGCGTGGCCACCGGCGCCTGAGTTTACGACGTCGACGGATATACCCTTTCTGAAGAACGTCGTGCTGCCCCTGGGCATCTTCTACATACCATTTGTTCTGCTTGTAGTCGCAGGAACTTCGAATGCCGTGAATTTGAGTGACGGTTTGGACGGACTGGCCATTGGTTTGTCGGGAATTGCGTTCATCGCATTTGCCGGGCTCTGTTATGTGACCGGACGCACCGACTTCTCGAGCTACCTGGCGATTACTTATCTGCCCGGTGCGGGTGAGTTGACGATTTATTGTGCGGCGACGCTCGGTGCCGCGCTCGGTTTTCTCTGGTTCAACAGCTACCCGGCGGAAGTGTTCATGGGCGATACGGGAGCGCTCGCATTGGGTGGTGCACTCGGCGCTATTGCCATCCTGGTGAAAAAAGAAATTCTGTTGGTCATCCTCGGTGGTGTGTTTGTCATCGAGGCGTTGTCGGTCATCGTCCAGGTACTGGCGTTTCGTTACACGGGTAAGCGCGTGTTCCGGATGGCGCCGCTGCATCATCATTTCGAACTGCTGGGCTGGCCGGAGGCGAAAGTCGTCGTACGGTTCTGGATCATCGGCGCCATCTGCGCGTTGATCACACTGTCAACATTGAAGATTCGGTAAGCACGGTCAGACAATGGACACCACACTCGCCGAACATCACAGAGGACTGGAGGAGATAGCCGCCGTGTCACACGCTGATCGCATACGAGGCCGTTCCGTATTGGTGGTCGGCATGAAGCGATCGGGGTTGGCGGCCGCTCGGATGCTGACCGCATTGAAAGCATCGGTCTTCGTGTCGGATTCCGCCGAGGATGAATCGTTGGCATATGAAGTGGCCGCGCTCAAGACGGCGGGTATACCATTTGAAACGGGTGGACATCGGATTGAATCGCTTGATGGTGTGGATTCAGTTGTGGCAAGTCCGGGGGTGCCACCCGGAAATATACTGATTCGAGAAGCAGAGGCTCGCGGTATTCCCGTGGTATCAGAGATCGAAGTGGCGTCATGGGTTACTGACGCTGTCATCATGGCATTGACAGGATCCAATGGAAAAACGACAACGACGGCTTGGCTCGGGACAATCTACCAGGAGAGCGGGCGCGCATCGGAGGTCGGCGGCAATATCGGCCGGGCCTTTGCGGATTTTGCCGCAGCGTTGAGCCCGGGTACACGTGCGATCCTGGAGGTCTCGACGTTTCAACTTGAACGCATTGACTCATTCTGTCCGCACGTCGCGGCGATTTTGAATGTGACACCCGATCATCTTGATCGGCATGGCACCTTCGAGGAGTACGTGCGCTTGAAGTTCCGTCTGTTGGAGAACCAGGCTGGCACCGACATTGCGGTATTGAATGCCGATGATCCCACAATTTGCACATATGATAAGGAGCATCATCCCGGTAACGCACAGCGTTGGTGGTTCTCAACACGGCAGGCTGTCTGTCCGGGTGTCTGGTGGGATGGTGAATACCTGCACTGCAATGACGGCGAATCACTGGGCATCATTCCGCAGTCCGACATGTTGATTCCGCCGGGAGTTCATAATCGCGGCAATGCGGCTGCCGCCGTGGCGATGGCCCTGGCCGACGGTTTGACACCCGCAGACATCGCGCCGGGACTTGTGGCATTTCGTGGGGTTGAGCATCGTCTTGAACACGTCGCAACAATCAACGGCGTCGACTACATCAACGATTCGAAGGCCACCAACCCCGATTCTGTGGCCAAGGCAATTGTTTCATTCGATCGTCCGCTCGTCATCATCATGGGCGGTCTCGATAAGGGGACCGATTTCACCTCCCTGGTCGATGAGCTCCGTCCGCGTGTGCGGGCATTGGTGTTCACCGGGAAGGCTGCGGGGAAGCTGGAAGTCGAGTTGGGAGCACACGTGCCGTATCGGTCAGCGGCAGGGTTCGATGATGCATTTTCTCTCGCCGTGGATCTGGCAGAAGCAGGTGATGTTGTTCTGCTCTCGCCCGGCTGCGCGAGCTTCGATCAATTTCGCGACTACGAACATCGTGGAGAAACGTTCAAGCGGCTTGCCCGCGAGTTGGCGCAAACCGAGGAGGAGGGACAATGAGCACACAAGTCCTCTCCCATGGGTTGGGCAACGTGCTCGGTTCGGTGCGCGACCGTCAGGCACAGCTCGGCAAGACGATGCCACGAGCGGATCGCCTGCTGTGGGTCGGCATTATCCTTCTCATGGCGCTCGGCACCGTGATGGTGTTGTCATCGTCGGTGATGATTGCCGAACGGCGATTTGGCGAAGCCGGTTATTTTTGGAAGAAGCAACTGATCTGGAGTGTACTGGCAATCATGGTCATGGCCGTTGTTTCACGAATCGACTACCGACTTCTGCGTCAATGGATCCTACCCGGCGCCCTGGCTTCGATCGGCCTGTTGATTGGCGTTTTGTTCACCGAACCCGTCAACGATGCCAGGCGCTGGATTGATCTTGGGTTGTTCAAATTACAGCCGGCGGAGGTGTTTCGCGTTGTGGCATTGCTGTTCACGGCCGCCTTGGTGGCCAAACGTGCCGACGACATGGATCGTCCGTGGCGGTTGTGGCCCTTGGGATTGTTGCTGTTGATCGGCACCGGATTGTTCCTGGCTCAACCGGAGTTCTCCGGTGTCATTACACTGTACCTGACGGTCGGGATCATCCTGCTCGCCGGTGGACTGCGTTGGCGGCATATACTTCCCGTGGTCGCGGTGATTGGCATTGTCGGCGCTGTCACTGTCTTCGGATTTGAATACAAAAAGGGCCGGATCGACGAGTGGCATGAAGGACTGATGACCGAGACCGGCGGTTCCTATCAAGTGCGGCAATCCAAGGTAGCACTGGGTGCCGGTGGACCGTTCGGCGAGGGATTGGGTAATGGTCGGGCGAAAATGCTTTACCTCCCGGAACCGCACACCGATTTCGTTCTGGCCACCGTCGGTGAAGAGTTGGGATTGGTGGGTTTTACCGCCGTCATGGCGCTTGCGGCGCTGTTGATTTTGCGGTCATGGCGCGTGGCGACACGTGCGCCGGATCGATTTGGCTATTTGCTGGTGATCGGAATCGGCGGGTCGCTGTTTGTGAATGCGGGATTGAATGCGGGTGTGGTGACCGGACTCGTGCCGGCCACCGGGCTGCCGTTTCCATTCGTCAGTTATGGGGGGTCATCGCTGTTGACGACCGCGGCGGCGTGGGGAATCGTGTTGAACGTTTCGCGCTACCGGACACCGCGTTCCGCTCGGCTGGTTGGATCGAGATGATGGCATGCGAGTCCTGATGGCGGCCGGTGGTACCGGGGGACATTTGATACCGGCGATACGAATTGCCGAGGCGATCAGACGGCAGCGAAGCGAGACAGAATTGTTGTTCATGGGTGGCGATAGGGGATTCGAGGAAGACGTGGTCACACGACGCGGCGAACGATACATCGGCCTTCCGGCGCGCGGTTTTGCACGCAAACGCATTGTGCAGAACGTGCAAGCCGTGTTCAGCAACTGGCGCGCGCAACGAATGGGTAACCGTGCCGTATCGGACTTCGCTCCCGACGTTGCCGTCGGTTGTGGCGGGTATGCGTCGTATTTCCCAATTCGCGCCGCTCGTGCACAGTCTATCCCCTACGTGTTGCAGGAACAAAATCGCATCCCCGGGTTGGCCACACGGTGGTTGTCGGGGAGCGCTGATACCGTATTCACGGCATTTGAGCAGACGGCGCGAGCGCTGCCAAAAGCAAAGAACATCAATCTCGCCGGCAATCCCATCGATCCGCGTTTGGCGCAATTGAGTCGTGACGAAGCGCGTGCCGTGTGGAATCTGAGCTTGTCCGAACGCGTTATACTGATCACCGGCGGCTCCGGTGGCGCGCAGTCGATCAACGCCAACATCATTAAGGGATTGGAATCGATCACGCCCGAGCCACCGGTGACGGTGTTGTGGCAAACGGGACGTCACCGAGTCGAGTGGAGCGGCAACGCGCAGCCTGGATGGACCGTGCGTGAATTTGTCTTCACTGATCAGATGACCGAAGCGTTCGTCGCTGCTGATGTGGTCATCGCGCGTGCCGGTGCGCTTACGATTTCAGAGATCGCGGCCGCCGGACGGCCGGCGATCCTCGTTCCCTTCCCATTCGCTACGGCCGACCATCAAACACAGAATGCACGTGTCCTGGTTGATGCCGGTGGAGCAGAATTGATCAGAGATTCCGACTTGGCAGATGTGTCATTGTTGTCCCGCGCACTAGAGTTGCTCAGTGACAGTGAACAATTGGCGGTGATGGACGAACGAAATCGTCAATTGGGAAAGCCGAATGCCGCCGACGAGATTGCGGCATATGTCTTATTGCTTGCGCAACGATCACGTCGAGAGGATCATAGCGGATCATGATGTGGGCACGACGAATCAAGCGGCTGCATTTTGTAGGCATCGGTGGTGCCGGCATGTCCGGCATCGCTGAAATTCTGCACGCGTCGCAATTCGCGATCACCGGCTCGGATTTGGCCGACTCCGAAACGATTGCTCACCTGCGTTCCATCGGCATCACCGTGTACATCGGACATGATGCCCAATATGTCGAGGGTGCCGATGTCGTCGTAATTTCCTCGGCCGTGACCGGAGAGAACCCGGAGGTTGCCGCCGCGCATGGAATGGGTATTCCGGTGATCCGACGTGCGGAGATGCTCGGTGAGTTAATGCGTTTGAAATCGTCAATCGGCATCGCCGGCACGCACGGGAAGACGACGACGACGTCGATGGTCGGCCACCTCATCATGCAGGCGGGATTGGATCCGACAGTGATCGTGGGTGGGCGTTTGATCAGCCAGGATGCCAACGCACAGTTCGGGCAGAGTGAATATCTTGTGGCCGAGGCCGACGAGTACGACCGCTCGTTCTTGTGTCTGCATCCAACCGTCGCATTAGCCACGAACCTCGAAGAGGACCATCTCGATTGTTACAAAGACTTGGCCGACCTGCAGGACAATTTCGTCGAATTCTTTGCGCGCGTTCCGTTTTACGGCGCTGTGCTGACCAACGTCGATTCACCCGCGTTGAATGAGATCACGCACCGCATACGCCGTCGTCACCGCACGTTTGGTTTTGGGGCAACTGCGGATACCCGTGCAGACGCGTTGACGCTGGAACCTCGTCGCTCGTCATTCGATCTGTTTCACGACGGCAACAAATTGGGACACATCGACGTCAATCTGCCCGGCCGGCACAACGCAGAAAATGCGTTGGCCGCCGCCGCCGTGGCACTGGAAATCGACATTCCATTTGACGCCATCCATGACGGACTGAAATCGTTTTGTGGTGTCGGGCGACGGTTTGAAGTGATTGGTGAAGAGCGCGGCATCACTGTTGTTGACGATTATGCACATCATCCGACGGAAGTGGCGGCGGTTTTGCGGGCTGCACGCTTATGGCTCAATCGACAGGGCCGTTTGATTGTGGCATTTCAACCACATCTCTATTCGCGTACGCGGGACTTTTATAGGGCATTCGCAGAATCATTGTCTGAACCAGATGGGCTGATTCTGGCGCCGATTTACCCGGCGCGCGAAACGCCGATCCCGGGTGTCACGTCACATGTGATCGCCGAGCAGGTTCCGCAGGGCATCTGTCCGGTGGGATGTGTGGTTGCCTCGGATCTCGATGATGTTGTCGAGCGTGCCGTCGCGTGGGCCCGTCCGGGTGATCTGGTCATGACAATTGGCGCGGGAACGATCTATCGGTGTGCGCCGGCGATTGTGAAACGTCTGAGCGAAGTGGAGGTCGAGTCATGAACCAGCTCGGTCGCCGCACGCATATCGTGCTTGACACGATAGAACATTGGATGAACGGCAAACGAATGTGGCTGATGTCCGGGAATGTTCTTGTCATCGGCTTTTTAGCGTTTATATTGAGCTATCCGCTTATGAAGGTGAGTAATATTACTATAGAAGGACCGGATATCTGGCGTGATCGCGCGATGGGAATCGCGGCTCCGGTGGGAGACTCGAACCTGTTTCATTACGATTTCAAGCAGGTGGGACGGCGGTTGGAGGCGACGTTTGGGGCGCGCGCCCATTGTGACGTGCACTATGTCGTGCCGCGCGGCATCACCGTGATTCTGACACCGACCGATCCGGCGTTGTGGACGACGGCGGGACACGGCGTACGTGCCGATGGGACGCTCTTTGCGACCGAAGCCGACATGGCGCCCTCGCCGATTTGGCGCCAATCGGCCCTCCGCGATCAGCACGTGCAGACGGAGGCCCATTTGGCCGCGGGTGTCTGGTCCGAGGTGATCGACGGCGATGCGCGATTCGAACACGGCGCATCGGAATGGACGCGCGACGCCGGGCGCGGGTGGACGATGATCGCCGGTGACGGACAGACGCGAATCATTCTGGGATGGAATAACATCGAGACACGCGCGGCGGCCGTGGCGCGTCTGCTCGAGCAACGTGATTCAACGCTACTGAGTGGGTGCACGATCGATGCACGATTCGACGGACGCCTGATCGTGCGTCCCGACCGGCAGACCGCAACGGTACAACCGGCCGCGCGGGTCCGTCATCGGGATGCTGCGACGCTGGCGTTGCGTCGGCCGGCGTCAACCGACCGGCAGGGGGGGTGAGTATGAGCGCGACAGCCGCGACTGTAACAGGATTGGACATCGGATCGTCGCAGGTCACCGCGGTCATTGCCGAGTGGGACGACGACGCATTCAAGATTGTCGGCGTGGGACGTACGCCGTCGACGGGTTTGCGTCGTGGTGTGATTGTCCATTTGGACCGCACCGTCAACGCCGTCCGCAAAGCACTCGATGAAGCCGAACTGATGGCGGGTGTGCCGCACGATGCCATCCACGTAAACATCTCCGGCGATCATATCCGCAGCCTCAATTCGCGCGGCGTGGTGGCGGTGTCGCGCGGGGGCGGGCCGATTTCCGATACCGACGTGGACCGTGTCTTGCGCGCGGCGCGTGCCGTATCGGTGCCGCCCGATCGTGACATCATCCATGTGCTGCCGAGTGAGTTTGTCGTCGATGAGCAGGGGGGGATCCGCGATCCAATCGGAATGATCGGGTCACGACTCGAAGTCGAGGTGCATATCGTGACCGCCGCCACGCTGGCGGTGAGTAACATTCATCACTGTATCGAAGAAATCGGCTACCGTCCGGCATCGATAACACTGTCGACTCTGGCGGCGTCCGAGTCGGTGCTCAACGACCGGGATCGTGAAATGGGTGTGGCGGTGATTGACGTTGGTTCCGGTTTGACCGATGTCGCGGTATATCTCGATGATGCGCTTCGTCACACGGCTACAATTGCTGTTGGTGGACGGAACATCACGAATGATCTGGCGATCGGTTTGCGCACACCGATTGAAGCAGCAGAAGACATCAAGCTGACCGCCGGTGCTGCCCGCAGTGAAATGGTGGCCGACCAGGGGCCGGTGGAAGTGCCGGGAGTTGGGGATCAAGATGCGCGTTTGGTCTCGCCGCGCGTCGTGGCCTCGATTATCGAACCGCGTCTTGAAGAAATCTTCATGATGGCCAAACGCGAAATCGACAAAGCGCCGATTGCCGACATGCTGGCGGCAGGCGCGGTGTTGACCGGCGGCGGTGCGGCGATCCCGGGCGCCACTGATTTGGCCGAACGCATTTTGGATTTACCCGTGCGCACCGGACGGCCGTTGAATGTCGTCGGTATGATGGATCGCGTCACGGGTCCCGCCGATGCCGTCGCACTGGGATTGATTGCACGGGCCGACGATGTTGTGCCAACATCGCGACGCCGTGACAGCGCAGGTTTCTTCCATCGCCTGTCATCACGCATTGGGGAGGTTCTCTCGGAATTTTTGTAGGCGTTTGTCAGATACAGAATCTTGGTACTTCGGAATTGATAAAGGGGAGGGCAGATGACATTTGAATTCGCCATGGATGAGGAACTGGCGGCCAAGCTGAAGGTCGTCGGCATCGGCGGCGCCGGAGGCAACGCCGTCAACCGGATGATCGAAGCCGATCTGACCGGTGTGGAATTTCTTGTGGTCAACACCGATTCGCAGGTGTTGGATCAATCGAAAGCCAATTGCCGCATTCAAATCGGTGCGCAGGTGACACGCGGTCTCGGGGCAGGGGCCGATCCCAACGTGGGGCGTCACGCGATCGAAGAAGATCGCGATGTCGTGGGGGCTGCGCTCGCTGGTGCGGATATGGTGTTTGTGACAGCCGGACTCGGCGGCGGAACCGGGACCGGTGCGGCACCGGTGGTAGCCGAACTTGCAAAACAACAGGGAGCATTAACCGTCGCGATTGTGACATTGCCATTCGAATTCGAAGGCAAGCATCGTCACACACGCGCGATGCAGGGACTCGCCGAATTGCGTACGAAAGTCGACACGTTGATCTGCATTCGCAATCAGCGTCTGCTGTCGATCGTCGATAAGACGACACGGTTGACCGACGCGTTTAACGTGTGCGATGAGATTCTGCATCAGGCGACCAAAGGAATCGCTGATTTGATCACGGTACCGGGTCTGATTAATTGTGACTTCGCCGATGTGCGCACGGTCATGCGCGAAATGGGCGATGCGATCATGGGCACCGGACGCGCCGATGGCGACGGCAAAGCCAAAGAGGCGGCGCGCGCAGCGATACATTCGCCGCTGCTCGAGGATGTGTCAATCGTCGGTGCGCGCGGTGTGCTGGTGAACATCACCGGTGGCATGGACCTGGCGCTGCACGACGTACACGAGGCGACGACCATTATCAGTGAGGCCGCCGGTGACGACGCCAATGTGATCTTTGGCGCGGTGATTGACCCTCGCCTCGACGACGAAATCCGGGTGACGGTCATTGCCACCGGATTCGGCACACATCAGGACATGCCGCAGGAACCGGAGGTCGAAGAGACGTTGCCGCTGCCGAAGTCATCGCGCTCGCGTGTGCCGGGCGCAGCGATTGACATGTTCAATTCCGAACGAATGAACGTTGGCACCAATCGTATTCGCGGCTTGGCCATGGGCGAGACCGATGCGCTCCGTCAGCCACAGCTCGCCGATGATGATCCGGAGAATCTCGAAGTTCCCGCATTTGTACGTAAGCACATGGTTCGTTCCGCCGCCGAAACGGATAACGGTGACGCGGACGACTAGACCGACAGCATTGGTACGACAGCACGGCGGGCGGGATTGCAGTGACAGTCCCGCCCGTTTTGGTATTTAGAGCGATTGTCAGAAGTCTTTTCCGTTTGGATCAGGGTGCCACGGGCCTTTAGGCCCGTGAACCGGGCGCGTGTGAACGTCGAACCACGGGCCTTGAGGGACGTGTTGAAAAACCCATATTCACCTCGCGTAGGTGCGGCTCTTAGCCGCACTGGTCCGGCTAAGAGCCGCACCTACGCGAAGTTACAATTCGCTCGTTCGGTTACAGTATCGGTTCGGCAATAAACACACCACTTCTTCCGCACGCCCCTGAAGGCCCGTGGCACCCTGATCCAAACGGAAAGGATTTATGACAACCGCCCACGAATTTTTGCTTTGCCTCAGAGCGAAGCGCGAGAGTGAGCAAAGAATCAGCCACCCCGACTTGCCCCTTGCCGTACGGCCTCCAAGGATGTACTCTTGGGAGAGCAAATTGAAGCTGACAGAATCACAATCAACAGGACCCAATATGACATTGCGCAACCATCAATTCCTCATGACAAGCTTGCTCCTCCTCTTCGGGGCCGTTCTGTTCTCGGGCTGTGGCGAAGAGAAGGAGGACGTCGATCCGGTCGTTGAAATCAAAGCCAAGATTCCGGCGATCGAACGCTCGCTGAATCGGAGCGATCTGGAAACGCTCGACGAGATGGCAACGGACCGGTTTGATTCGAGGAAGTTCGTCGATGATGTCTTCTCCCGTGGGGTGTATGGGGATGTGCAGTTAAAATTCCAGCGGGTTCGTGTCTTTCCCGGTGAGTCTGAGATGATCCTGATCGCACACTTTGGCAATCGTAGCCAGGGCGGGATCAAGGAATTGACGATCGGACTGGCGGGGGAGGACTACAAGCTGGACACCTATTCGCTTCGGGACAGATCCATCCCGCCGGCACAAGAGAAAGACGATATCCTGGAGGAGCCGCGCCGGCTTGATGACACAGCCACGGCGGCAGATCCGTCTTGACCCCTCCACCGCGCCCCCAATCCTCCAAGGCCGCATCCTCCGGTTCACCCGCCAATCGTGCGAAGAGCCGGTTCATCCGGCGGATGTTCGACACCATTGCGCCGGATTACGACCGGCTGAATGCGTGGGTATCATTCCGCATGGACCGCCTCTGGAGGCGTAAAGCCGTCCGCCAAATGCCACAGGAGGGCTGGATCGCCGATTGGTGCGCCGGCACCGGCGACATGGCTCGCGAGTATCTCAAACGGCGAGACAACCGGGGCCGGGTGGTCATGTGTGATTTTTCCACCGAAATGAAGCGTCTGAGCGGTGAGCGTCTGGGCAATGTGGATCGTGCCCGGTGCTACTATGTGTGCTGCGATGTGACCCAGGCGCCGTTCAAAGATGGGGTCTTCAGTGGGCAAATGCAGGGCTATGCCGTCCGGAATCTCGAAGACCGCCCGGCGTTTTTCCGGGAGTTGAAGCGCTGTGGAGAGGCTGATGGACGCGGCGCGCTGGTAGATTTGTCGGTGCCATCAAACCGCCTGTGGCGGTGGATGTGCAATTTCTATTTCGGTAAGATTGCCCCCAAAATCGTGGCGATTGTGGCCCGTCGCGGTGTCTTCGCCTACCGCTATCTGTCCGAGTCGGTTGCGCATCACGCATCCCCGGTCAGTATCGTTAAGGAAATGACAGACAATGGCTTAAGAGGTGCGAAATACACCCCGCTGGCCGGTGGGATCGGTGTTATATTTTCTTGGTCTGAGCACCGCTCATTGGAAACCAAAGCGGCAGATCGTGGTTAACACCAACAAGAGCTTGGCGTCCTGATCAGAAATCCCGGCGTAGGCAGCAGTACTCGGCCCGGAATCGACGAGGAACGGATGAAGCGACTGATCTCACAAGTGGTTTTTCTGGTAATCGCAGCAGCGGTGTTCGGTGTGGCCCGCAATGAGGTCGCTCCGGGCGGTATTGACTGGATCGGCGATTGGGAACAGCGCGACTCGGTGATTGCCGAAGTTCGGGAGAATCCGGAGGCCTTACCGCCATCGGCGCAGCCTGATGATCCGCCTTTTATCAATCTTCCGCAAGCCTTGGAGAAGTTCGAGTCGGGCGCCGTTTTTATCGATTCGCGCGAGCCCGAAGAGTATGCCGCCGGGCATATCGAAGGGGCTTACCGTCTGCCCTTCGAGCGATTTGACGAGTTCTGGCCATTTGTCGAGCCGGAAATCTATGACGATAAAGACAAGGACATTGTGACCTATTGTTCCGGCGCCGAATGCGAGTTGTCGCTGTTTCTGGCCCGGCATCTGCGGTCGCTGGGATATGAAAATGTGTACATTTTCTTCGGCGGTTGGACACAGTGGCAGGAGCACGGCGGACCGATCACCAGCGAAGAACCTGACAGTCAGCAGCAATCGTGAGAGGTAGACATCAATGGCGTTTATGAAGAATGATTGGGTGTTGCTTGGGATTCGATTGATCGTCGGTGGGTTCTTCGTTTATGCGGCGCTCGATAAAATCGCGCATCCTGATGCATTCGCACAAATTGTATACAACTACCGAATTCTGCCTGGCTCGCTGGTCAATGTCCTGGCCATTTTCCTCCCGTGGCTGGAACTGCTCGCGGGTATGGCTCTGATTATCGGCACACGCACTGTTGGCGCCGCGGCCATCATCAGCGGAATGATGGTTGTGTTTATTATTGCAGTTTCCGCGGCGATCGCGCGAGGCATCAAGATTGACTGCGGATGCTTTTCGACCGGCGGCAACGGCGCACGCTCGGTTGGGATTCCCTTGCTGATCGAGGATGCGGTGCTGCTTCTCCTGTCACTGTGGGTGTGGATTTGCGGTGCCGGTCGATGGGCGCTCGATGCTGCATCGCGTACGCGTAACGTCGAATCACGTGAAGAGATTCTCTCGGCGTCAGAAGCCTGATGGCGGCCTCGTGTCTTCCTTTAACAACATTGCCAAATATTACAATGTGATGACCGGCTATCCCGGACGGATTGACCGTCTGGGTGAGGCCATTACTCCGTGGGTTGATAAATGGGACGTTGGTGAGGCGTTGGATGCCGGCTGCGGGAACGGCGTGCTGATGTTTGCCCTGCAGAAACGGAATATCAACGTTGTCGGAGTTGACGTGGCCGAACCGATGCTGCGATTGGCACTCGACAATGCGCGTGCGCTCGGCACCACGGTCGATGTTCGCAGCGCCACCTATGCCTCTGTGGGACAACTGTTCCCGTCGCGGCTTGATGCTGTCTTTGCGTTGGGGAACGCCCTTGTCGGCGCGGCCAATGACCGGGAGATGGTCTCGTGGCTGACTGGTCTGCGGGATTCACTGCGGACGGGAGGGCACGCCCTGATTCAGATGCTCAATCCCACGCCGTTTCTCAAGGGCAACAAGACCCTGATTGCACGGCGGCAGACCGATGGTTATGAGTTTGTCCGGTTTGCCCATCCCCATCCAGACAAAAGGGGACTGACGTTTTGCCTGACGATGACTGGTCCGGATGACTCATTTGAGTCGACCGTCCAGCAGTGGCCGGCCTGGGATCACCGGCGGCTGCTCGGCTGCTTTGCCGAGGCCGGATTCACCGGGCTGGCGTTGTACGGGTCATTGCAGCGCGATGAATTTGCGGAGCGCTCGTCGACGGATATCGTGATTGCGGCTGAGCGGGGGTAGCGGATTGCTTATAAAAGGGTGAGGGAGACCTCATCCCCGCATGAGGTCCCCCTCGTACTGACTTCCCCTTCCACCGTATCGTCAGTACTGCTTTGTCGTCGTCAGGTTGGGCCGAGCAAGCGGCAATCCCGTCCTTTGGTCTTTGCTCATCTCCCCGGAATTACGCACATCCTCCTTGTTCAATCTTGCGATCAACCCAACCCACGTAAGAGGAGTACAGGTCTGCCATCTTAAGTAAACAATCCTCATGCCAATCGACGCGCCTCGACCGGATTGATTGTAATTTACTGAATATCAACATGTTACTGGGCCAGTTCGGATTCTGTCATGGGGAGCACAATCGCACGGAACGCAGAGTTTGCGGCGAGCCGGGGTGATTTTTCGTCGCTGAGATGTAAGTCATTGTGTATCCTCATGTTGCATGCGCAGAGCGTGCGACGCAACAGGCGTATGTGGCGGCGATGATGTTATGTTGCTGCGAGGCAGGCTGGCGGGAGCCAACCGTCCACGGATGCCATTGACCAAGCTACAGTGGCAAATTGAACAAGTGTAACGGGGAATACGATTGCCAATTCAGATGGCTCTGAGTAGGCTGATTGGGGTTCCCTGCGCTGGTGCTGGAGGAGGGCCGCGATATGATTCAACCCGTGGTGGCCGGAGCGGTCGGCGGGCTACTGATGGAGAATCTGGCTGCCTTGTTCCCCCTGCCGAGTCTGTATGTGCTTTTCAACCGAACTCGGACCGGCAAGAGTGCGAAAGATGAAGTCTGATTTCGATGGATACACAAGGAGGACATCAAGCAATGAACGTGATTCGCGGAACGACGCCTGTCAATTGGCAAGCCTATTCGATAATAAGTCTGCTGGCTCTGGCCGCTATAACGATCATCGCGGGAATCACCGGGCTGTGGGTACTGACCGCCATTCCGGTCGGGTTTCTGTTTGGCTTCTTCCTGCAGAAGGGCGACCTGTGCGGATCATCGGCGTTCAGTGAGACGATCATGATGCGTGATCCGCGCAAGATGATAGGTCTGTGGATACTGATAGTTGTGGCGATGCTCGGAATTGCGGGGCTTGATCTGCTGGGATGGGTCAAGCTCAATCCAAAGCCGTTACTGTACCTTAATTACATCATCGGCGGAGTGATATTCGGAGTTGGCATGGTCTTGGCAGGAGGCTGTATCAGCGGTTGTCTGTACAAAGGCGCAGCAGGAAATCTCAATTCTATCGTGGCCTTGCTTGCAGTTCCAGTGGGCGTGATGCTCGTGGAGTTCGGGCCGTTGAACGGATTCCATCTGTGGATGAAGAAGCATGTGATCACCACCGCGGCAGGTGAGAAGGTAAGCCTGTATGCTGTTACCGGTCTGCCATTTTGGTCTCTGGCGCTGCTTTTTGCCATTCTGACACTGGTAGCAGTGGCAGTGTTCAGGAAACGTCGACGAATCAAAGAGCACCACTCTCAGAGTGACGGCCAACCGGTGTTGGAGCGATTCATGACAAGACCATGGCGGCCTTGGATGGCCGGGTTGGCGATTGGCCTCTTGATGGTGCCTGCCTACCTGTCTTCTGCGGCCAGCGGGCGGAACTACCCCCTCGGCGTTACCCACGGCGTGATGCAGGCCGAATTGCTTCTGGTGGATAAGAATTTCAACCACGTGTATGTTAATCAGCCAGCGCCCACAAATGGCCCGGCTAGTTCGGGATCCTCTGCGCCGACCTCTAATCCGGGTGGAAGGAAGATCGTCTGGTGGCTCGTGGCGGGCGTCTTGAGCCTGATGCTTGGATCGTGGGTATCGGCCAGAATGTCCGGACGCGCCAGGCTGCTTCCAAAACCGCCTGATGAGATTTTGATAGCTCTATTGGGGGGACTCATGATTGGTACCGGGGCCGCGTTCGCAGGGGGATGCGTAGTGGGCAACATCATGTCCGGTTGGGCCTTGATGAGTGTGGGAACTATTCTCTTTGGAGTCGTTGTGATCCTATCGAACTGGGCGGCCACCTACTTATACATGATGGGTGGACAAAGTGGAAGATAGATACAAGTGATAAGATAACCCTTGAAGTATTGCCATATGAAGACGGTTGACATTTTCGGTACCGGTCTCCCGTGGTGCCGATCCCGCGCAACGTGGCATTCTGAGCGTGACACATCGTTGACAGATCATATTTGCGTCAGGTGTGCAGAGTTCCGGGATGCCCCACCGCTTGCGGTGGGGTGAGATTGTCAGAAGTATTGTCCGTTTGAAGCCAACACGGCGTTGCAAACGCACCTGCAATGGCCCCTTTATCGTTTTACCGCCGGGTGCCCCTGACGAGTGAGCAACAACACTGGATGGCCCGGACCTTGGGGCGTGTTGCAAAACCTGCTGTCTATCATCACCTCAGACTGGGGAGGGCGAGGCTCCCGCCGAGCCGCCGTGTGGAACATGCCGTTGCGGCTCGCCGGTCCGCCGCGGCAGATCGCCCTCCCGAAGGCTCTGATTCTCGGGGGTTTTGCCAGGTGCCCCACAGCTCTGCTGTGGGATCGTAATGCGCAAGGCATAGTGTCATGCAGAAATACAAACATTGGTGCGCCTTCGACTCTATTCGGTTTCTGAATGGGAATGGCCAGATACAATCGACACCTAGATCGGCAAGATATTCCTAGGACGATCGACGAGCGTGTATTTGATTGAATTGTTCGTGAACGGAGTCCATCCCACAGCCCTTCGGCAAACTCAGGATAAACAGAGCTATGGGGCACCGGACACCCGGCGTATTGAATACGCCCTCTGCGCGTAACTGCTACGGGGCCAGGGCGTACTCAGTACGCCCCTACGGATGGTCGTTTTCTCGGTGCGTGATATGATCAATTCTGGGACTTTTTTAACACGCCCCAAGGTCCGGGCCACCCGTCCACCCATCCGCACAGGGTCGAGGACGCCCGTGCTACAGTCATCGGTGAATAACTTCAGAGCGATATCGGCACCGGGATAAACGACAGGATCAGGATAACATAGGCGATCCAGCCGAGGATGCGTCGCGGACGCGTCAGTTCGATTTCGTCGATCAGGGTCGGTGGGTGCTTAAGTTTCATATACAGCCCGATGGCCACCCACAGGATCCAGCCGAGCCACCAGAACGATGCAATCGCCAACCCCACAACAACCATGGCGCCGATCATACGGTGGTGCCGTCCAAACATCGCATACGCGATATGGCCGCCGTCGAGTTGACCCATCGGCAGCATGTTGAGCATGGTGACCAGTAGCCCTGCCCAGCCGGCAAAGCCGATCGGGTGAATGAGTGTAGTCATGCCAGACTGCCAGCCGGGCACGAGAATCGGTTCAAGCAGATCAAACAAAAGCGATTCACCCAACATGATGCTGTTTGACGTTTCTGCTACCGTTGTGACTGTCGACATCGACAAGCCGATTACCAGCGCTGCGACACTGACAACGAATCCGGCAATCGGTCCGGCGACGGCCATATCAAACAAGGCACGCCGGTCACGGAACGGCGACCGTACACGAATCACTGCACCCAATGTCCCGAAAAAGAAAAATGGCGCCGGGATGAAATACGGCCAACTGGTGTCCATCCCGTGATAACGGGCAGCGAAGAAGTGCCCGAACTCATGGAACGTGAGAATGGCCAGAAACCAGCCGGTGAAGGCGAGTCCCAGCGTGAAGTACATGGTGATCGCCGTCAGGATGAACAGCCCGATGTTGAGCCAGGGGATTTTCGACTGGGCCACCGACTCGAGTTGCACGCTGAGCAGCACCCGTTCGCCGAGGGTGCCGGGTGGATGAGTGATCTCGATGTCGTAGTGATAGCCGGCGGCTGCGAGCCGTCCACGCGCCGTGTTCTGGAAATCCAGCATCGGCACGCGGGGCCGTCCACGCATGACCACGGCGCGCGTCGTCGAGTACACCGCATCCAGATCGAGCAGATCGTCGATCAATCGTCGGATGCGGACCACCTTGTCACGCAGCATTTGTTCGCGGTCAGCTTTCATCTTGTCTTATACGCAGAATCGGCCGATAACGTCGTGGAGATGAGGGACATGTCTACGAACCGGGAATGGCCAGGGCGCGCGTCCCTTTGGGGATATTTGCCAGTGTCGCCGCGGCCAGCGAATCGGCGGGATTGATGGCGAGGGCACGTTCACAATAGGGACGCAAGCGTTCGGGATCCAATGTGCGCATAAACTCCAGATACCCGAGACGCAGAATCAACGATGATTCCATTGCCAGACGCAACGCGTCAGGCCGCTCAATGCCGGCGTCCTGTTCCGCCATCCCTGCACCGACCAGCAGTCCCGCATTCTCGTATGAATATAACCGATTCTGTGACGGTTCCCATTCTTTGTATGGAATGAACTCGAGGGATGGGTGATCCCACGTGTTCATTTCGATATTCTGTAGCGTCGGTTGCAGACTCTGCCCCCAGCACATGCGGCCCGCGAGCAATTGCGTGCGCGATGCGATATGATACGGTTCCAAGTCTTCGCGCGCCCACTGGGGCAGCGCACGCGCGACATCGATTTTATTTGCACGGTAAGCGTCGAACTGCTGTGCTGATCCCGCCATGATGATGCAACTCGGCGGGAAATAGTAAAAGGCCGAATGCGGGAAGACATCGACGAACGTTTTCAGAACCATTTGAAACGCACGCGTGGGTAGATTGATCGGGATCCACTGGACAAACACACCGTTCGGTGTCATCCGGTCAAGAGACAGTTCATAGAAATTGCGTGCCAACAAAACCGAGTTGCCGGGGAATTGCGGATTCTGTTTGCCGTCCGAGATGATAACATCATAGCGCGCATTTGTGCGACGCAAGTAGTGGACGGCGTCGTCGATAATGATGTTCGTACGAGGATCATCGAGCACCCGTCCCTCGGTGAATTGCCGCGCGCCGGCGACAACCGACTCCGATATTTCCACGCAATCGAGAGTGCCAATCGAGGGATATTGTCCCAGTGACGCCAACGTTGTCGCCGAACCAAGGCCGATATTGAGCGTACGGTCGGCCTCGGGATGCAAGACCATCGGCAGGTGCGCCAATACAATCTGCTTGTACGATGCTTCGCGCCGCCAATCTTCGCTCACGCCGATCAGATAGCCATCGACCGTCATCGCGCGGGCACCATCGGACACGCGCTCAATCACTTTAACGGTCGACTGCCGCCCCTCCTCCCAGAACACAACTTGCCGGTTGTCCGTATTTTCCTGTTCGCCATGAAACGGCATGCGTGAGGGAACGACGGCGAAGAGTGCAATGGCTGCCACTGATGCGCTTGCCAGCACGGGCCGGGGTACCAGCCGATGATGTCGTCCGATGACGGCGAGCATCAGGCCAGTTGCGAGAGACAAAACCGCAATCACACGGGCGCCACCAGTCACTCCGAATTCAGGCAGGACGACGAGCGCGGCCAGCAAAATGCCCGAGATGCTGCCAACCGTTGAATACAAATAGGCGCTGCCGACTTTGCGACCGAGCACCGAAATGCGATCGATGAGCAATGAGCTTGCCACCGGAAAGATGACTCCCATGGCTACCGTTGCGGGAAGTAGAAGCAGAATTGACACCGATGAGGCCAGCATCAATCGTTGCGGCCAGGGTAAGAACCGCACGTCCGGTGAGAAAATGCTGAATGTCGCCGCGAGTTGATCGTTTGCGAGAATCAACGCCAGACCGCCAATTCCGGCAAGCGCCAGCACACTCGAGACGATCAAGCTGACGGTGAGGATGGCATCGGCAGCATACCGCCGAACCAATGGACGATACAACAAGCCACCGAGCGCCAGCCCAACAAGAAAGATGGCAAGCACGAGCGACATGGCGTACGTGCTGTTGCCGATCAAGTACTTCAGCCCGCGCATCCAGACGATTTCGAATGACATTGTCGTGAATCCGGACACCGCTAAAGCGAACGCAATGGCGGCCGAGGGAAATCGCGATGGAATGGCACCTCGCTGTTCCTCTGTTTCGTGTTCAACCGGTCGATCTGTGTCGGCACGGCGGCTCACGGCAAATGCAATGACCGCGACGATTATGTTCAGGATCGCGGCGACGCCGATGGTATTGAGATTTCCTAAGTATTCAACGAGGACAAATCCGGCCAGCAGTGTTCCGAGGGCTGCGCCGAGTGTGTTGATACCGTAGATGGCGCCCAGGTGACGGGGAACGCCTTGTCGCGTGCGAATGATGGCGGTGCACAACGCGGGAAATGTCGCGCCGATCAAAAACGACGGAAGCAGCAAGCTGCAAAACGACATAAAAACACGCGTCATATTGATCAATACACTGTTGGACAGCGACTGAGCGAGTGACGCGTACAGATCGGGCAATTGGTACAGACCGACGCTGATGAGAATCGCCAACACGGCGATGCCCAGTTCGATTCCCGCGTACAATCGCAGGGCGTTGGTCACATGTTGTTTGAGCAGTTCGTACGCCCGTGCACCGATTCCCAGTCCGGCCATGAACGACGCGATGGCCACACCGGCGCCCACTGTGGTGCTGCCGAATGTCAACGTCAGCATATGCACCCAGACGACCTGGTACAGCAGGGCTGCAACCCCGGAGAGCAGGGCAAACGAATACAACAACGCCGAATGAGCCCGGGCCCATTCGGACATGCGCGGCTGCGATGTTGTTGTACTATCGGTATCCAGAGTTGTCAAAGCGCGTTGTCGGTGGAAGGCTGTCAATTCCGGACTACGGTGATCGTTTCGTTGTCATGGCGGGGAATCTCGTTGGGCTTTGTGACGGTCTGCGATACAATTTTGATGCACCCCTGCGTACACTCTTCCCACTACGTCCGCTGGTGGTGTCAGGTTCCCCTATAATTGTCCGAGATCAGAGGTTGTGTCAATGTCTCGTCGGGCGGAAAACGGCCACCAGCTCCTGTTATTACCGATAGCCGACAGGCCATATTCCCGACGGTTGGTCAATTCATGATATGACGTCGATGTTGTGTCAGGATTAGAGCGATTGTCAGAATTGTCTTCCGATTGAGGAGGAGCGAGGCACCGTGTGTATCGTGATGACATCTGGGTGCCACGCCCCTTGAGGTCCGTGTTGAAAAACCTGCTGACCATTATCATCTCAGACTGGGGAGGGCGAGGCTCCTGCCGAGCCGCGGTGTGGAACATGCCGTTGCGGCTCGCCGGGAGGCTCGCCCTCCCGAAGGCTCTGATTCTCGGCGGGTTTTGCAACACGCCCCTAAAGGCCCGTGGCACCCTGATCCAAACGGAAAGGATTTATGACAATTGATAGAGCGATTGTCAGAAGTATTGCACGTTTGAAGCCAACACGGTGATCCTATGTGGTGTCACCCGCCCTCGTGACGCCTTGTCGGTAGGGGAGATAGCGGTCACGCGAGGGCGCGTGACCGCACTGCGGTCGTGAACGATGTCATTAACCTACTTCCGGGATACGACCCTAGTCCCTCACCTCGGTTGGCCCCGGGGTCAGCAATCGGCGAAAGCCCTGGGATGAGCGGCGCAGAAAGGCACTTGCCAGTGAGTCGGCCGGGTTTATTCGGAGGGCGTGTTGGCAGTATTCCTGCATCGGATTCGCTGAGACCTTCCTCATGGCGTCCAGCAGCCCGGCTCTCAGCAGTGCGGTCGACTGGATGTATGGCCGGAGTTCCGGGCTGGCACTCTCGGCCCAATTACGGAGACGATGCTGGCTTGGTTCGACCACGAGGGAGACATTGTGCCTGACATAGTCATTGCTCTTCTCAGGGCGCCAATTCTTATAGGGGAGAAACTCCAGATGGGGATGATCCCAAGTGTTGAGTTCGCCCTCGCCGAGGGTTTTGAGCATGTCCTGTCCCAGCGCGGCCTTGGACGCCAGGAGTTGCTCGCGCGAGTAGTAATCGTACATGGCCATCTGCTCCACGGCCCAGTTGGGTACGGGCGCAGCATTGGTGTCTCGGGTGGCCTCCTCCCAAATCGGCTGATGTCCACCGACCAACAGGAGGGTGCTGGGCGGAAATACGTAGCTGGCCGTGTGTGGGAAGGACTGGCAGAATGTGCGCAGCGTGATTTCGAAAGACTTACTTGGCATGCCGATCTGAATCCACTCGACGAAGATCCCGTTCGGCTTCAGCCGGTCCTTCAAGAGTTCGTAGAACTCTTCGGCCAGGATGGTCGAGTTACCGGGGAATTGAAAGTTCTGCTTCCCGTCCGAGATGAGCACATCGTATTGCCGGTCCGTGCGTCGAAGGAAGTGCACGGCATCATCGGTATGAACGGTCGTCCGCGGATCATCGAGAACCCAGGACTCCTCGAAATAGCGGGCCCCGGCGACGACGGAACTCGAAATCTCGACACAGTCCAATGTCTCAATGCCCTCGTAGCGGCCCAGCACCGCCAATGTGGTTGACGATCCGAGGCCGATGTTGAGAGTTGATTTGGCCCCCGGGAGGATCGCCATCGGCAGATGTGCCAGCATCATCTGCTTATAGCTGCCTTCCCCGCCCCATCCCGAGCTGACACCGATCTGGAAACCGTCAATCGTCATGACACGCTCACTGGTGGGATCATGCTCGATGACCTTGGTGGTGGCGTGTGGACCCTCTTTCCAAAACACGAGAGAGTGAAAGGGAACACCCTCCCGTTCGCCGTAGAACGGCATCTGCTTCGGCGTGCTGAACATCAATACCACGGCGGCGACGGTTGCCAAGGCCGGGAAGATGAGTTTGGACTTCGGCCGGTGCCGGATTGTCAAAACGACTGCCAACCCGCCCGCCAGCGAGACAATCCCGGTCAGCTTCGCACTGCCGACGATCCCGAGCAACGGTATCGCAACCAGTGCGCCACCCAGCATACCAGCGATACTCCCGACGGTCGAGAACAGGTACGCACTTCCGACCTGCCGCCCGAGCACGGTGATGCGGTCGACCATGAGCGAACTGGCCAGCGGAAAGATCATGCCCATGACAACCGTACAGGGCAGGAGGAAGGCCGTCACGACGGAGCCGGAGAGGGTCAGACGTTGCACCCACGGGAGATGGGAGACTTGCGATGAGTAGATGCTGTATTGTTTCGCCATCGACAGGTCACCCAGAAATCGCGTCAATAGCCACATGCTGAACACAACCAGCAGTCCCGACAGCACCAGCGACATCGTCAGCAGCGACTCGGTCTTATACCGCAGGGCGGTCAGCCGGTGGACGATGCCGCCGAGTCCGAGGCCGACGAGGAACAATGCGAGCACCATGGACATGGCGTAGGTGCCGTTGCCAACCAGATACTTCGCGGCACGCATCCAGGTGATCTCGAACGACATGGTGGCATACCCCGAGGCCACCAGTGCGAGTGCGATGACGATCGCCGGTATGGGGCCGCGTTTAACACTGTCACGGGCCGTCGCTTCCGACTTGTCGACGGCGACCGTTTGCCGTCCGCCCGCCAGCAGAATGGCGGCGATCCCGATCACCGCGTTGACTGTAGCAGCGAAGAAAATCGTCGCGTGATTGCCGAGCAACTCAATGAGAACCAGTCCGGCCAGCAATGTGCCGAACGCCGCGCCGATTGTGTTGATGCCGTACAGAAGACCCAAGTGCCGTCCCACCGATTTCAAGCTGCGAATCAGGACGGTGCAGAGGGCGGGAAATGTCGCGCCGATGAGAAACGACGGGATCAAAAGCACCACAAATGACGTGACCACGCGAACCGTGGTGATTTGCCATGAACTACCGATGGTCCGTGCCAGATCGGCATAGGCGCCCGGCAGGATCTGGGTCAAAAGCGTGACCGCAATGGCGGTCACGGCAATGCCGATCTCGATGACACCGTACAACTTCAGGTCATTGTCCATCCAGCGCTTGAGGAAGGCATACCCCCGCGCTCCCAGCCCCAACCCGGCCATGAATGACGCGATGACGACACCGGCGCTTTCGGTCGTGCTGCCGAAGGTCAAAGTCAGAGAATGCACCCAGACGACCTGGTACAGGAGTGCGGCCGCCCCGGAAGCGAACGCAAATACGTAGAGCAGTATGATCAGTCCACTCGGACGTCTGTCTGCACGGGCGGATGGCTTAGCGGGAGTCACGAGTCATGAATTCGAGGGTTGGCCAATCGTGATTGATGCAGCCCGGGTACTGGCGCCAGTCTGTGTCTCGCCAGGGTTGCCAAGTGGAATGTGGACATTCGCCACCCGGAATTCAACCCAAATTAAGATGTCCCCGCGGCGGTTTACGTTCCCGTTTGATAAAACTCACCCTCAGGTTACTCCCGAACCTCATACCTTCTGCAACGTCAAGTTATCCAATTTGAACGGGTCTTAGGCAAGCCCAGACGAGCGTTCGACCATGCTCGCCCCAAGTGGCGTCAGGGGCACCCGGGCGAAACCTCAGCCTTAGGGAGGGCGAGACCTAGGGAGGGCGAGACCTAGGGAGGGCGAGGCTCCCGCCGAGCCGCTCTGTCGATCACAGGTTTTCCGACCGGATTTTGTATTGGCCCGCCACGATCCCCGAACGGTGTCCTCTTTTGGGAAACGTCCCCGTGCGCGGGCGGCTCGGCGGGAGCCTCGCCCTCCCTTGGTGGGATTCGTTACCGGTCTGGCCGTCCGTTTCAGGTGTGGGTAACGTTGCGGCTATAACTCCAACGGGAAAATTTCTCCTTGGTACGGCCAATCATTGGGATCGCTGACGAGATGGCGTCGTACGGGATTCTGTCGAATGTACTCCCATTTCTCTTCGGCTCCCTCTATGGATCGGATACGAGTATCCCAATGACCCGATTGCCAGCGGCACTTCGGTTGGCGATGCATACGGGTAAACATCGACTTCCAATAGGTAACCCAGTTATCCAGAGTGATCTCCAGCCCGCCATGCCCCGCGATCAGATGAATGTGGTCCGGCATTATGATATAACGACCGACAAGCCAAGCCATAGCGTCTTGCCACACGGACTGCAATCGCAAATGCACTGTCTCGTCGGCCAGCTATGGGATGCGGTTCTTGATACAGACGGTCACGAATACGATGGTTGGACCGTTATTGGTGATGAACGTCCCATGAACGGGCCGTTTGCGTCGTGGTCTCATGGGCCCATGATACAAAACGACGAATTGTGGTGGTGATCATCTTTGACGGAACAATCAGAACATTGTCGGCGGGGCGAGACCCAAGGGCGAGGCCTGGGGAGGGCGAGGCTCCCGCCGAGCCGCTCTGGCGATCACAGGTTTTCCGACCGGATTTTGTATTCGCCCGCCACGATCCCCGAACGGTGTCCTCTTTTGGGAAACGTCCCCCGTGCGCGGGCGGCTCGGCGGGAGCCTCGCGTTCCCTATGCGGCGGCTCGGCGGGAGCCTCGCCCTCCCTAGGTTGCGCCCCCCCTTAGGTCGCGCGCTCCCGATGCCTTGCCCTCCCTCGGCGTCGGGCCAGGGTCGGACTCTTCAACGCGGGTGGATTGCCCACACTATGTCACGGATTACAACACGTGTTTCCCATCGACCGTTGGAGATTCTCACCCTCAAAAAAGAAGCCCCGCCTTTCGGCGGGGCTTCGTGATGTGCTTCGATTGTACGACGATCTGCTTTAGAACGTGAAGCGCCACTCGCCCTGCGGAGCGGGGCCGAGGCCAGTCACGTAGACAAGCAGATAGCTCTCGTCAGCGGCATCCACACCACCACTCAGATCAACGTCGCCGTTGTAGGCATCCGGATAAATCTGATTTCCGGACAGCAACCAGCAAACGTCGAGCAGGTTGACGGTGTTGTCGTCGTTGACGTCGCCGCGGGCAAAGCCAGCCCATTTGGCCGCACGTGCAGCCAATTCAACGGCACTGGCTTCCATCGCGTTCTCGTCACCCGTTGCCGCATCCACGGCGAACAGTGCTTCATGGAAGTTGATGGTGCCATTGGCCGGCAGCAACTGGCCCTTCATCGTGAGAATGCCACCCCAGTCTTGTTCTGGGAATGTGCTTTCCGTCGGGTCAGACGGACCGGTCTCATACTGCGGCGTACGAGCCACGGCGACCTCCCACAGCTCTTCCCAAGGATCGGCGTCTTGGCCACCCTGCCACGGTCCGTCATACAGACCGACGACAGCGCCGCTACCATCACCCTGACCGAACGGATTGATACGCTGCGGACGATTCGCAGTCGGATCAATGCCACCGTAGGCGGTCGGCAGATTCGGATCGAAGACACCAAACGCCAATGTCGGTGAGGCAAAATCATAGATCAGGTAGCCGTTGAACGCGAGGCTGTGGAAGCCGACGTTCGTGGCGAAGTTCGGGCGAACATCCCAGTCGTGGAATGAACCACCATAGATCGGACCCTTGTCGACACCGTCACGGTCGGTGACTTCCCAACGACGGAGCTTGAAGTCGCCGTAGAGCGGATCGTACGCACCGACTTCGATGGCGACGATACGGGTTCCGACGGCTTCGCCGAAGGTTCCGACGCGCGCGAGGTTGGTGTCCACGTACGCGGTCCGAATCCACTCACCGTTGATTTCGGTCGCTGTACCCGGGCAACCGCCTTCACGCTTGTAGCCCAACAGGACGTCTTCGGCACCCTGGAAGTCGCAACTCGGACCCGGGAACGGATCCGGAAGGAACTCGTTCTCGTAGTTGTCGTAGACGTTCGCCTGATGGAACTGGGCGATCGGCGGGACCACGGTGCTGTCCCACTCACCGGCAAGGTAGAAGCCAGCATCATAGACATCCTGCGAACCGGTGCCATCCCAGTCGAGGTCGTTGGCTTCATCGTCGTCACCGAGCTGGCCATCGTTGTAGACCGTCTCGACGCGTTCGACGTCCAGCGTGTTCCATTCGAGAACTGTGCTGGCGTTGAAGCAACCACCCTGATAACGGATGGTGAGCAACGGATGCGTGCCCCAGAGGACGCGATCCGGATCATTGCTCACGAACTCGATGATTTCATCGTCAATACCGCGTTCGAGACCGGTACCGTCGTACAGCCAGTCGACGTCAGTCGTCGCACCGGCGGTCAACGGATCGGTGACGGTCACGCCGGAGGTGCGAACGATTGCCGCACCCGCCGCCATGCGGGTATTGTTCCGATCACGGTCGTCTTTCGGCTTCAGAGCTGAGCTCAGCTCAGTCATCTTCTGATCATACCGTGTGAGTTCGTTGTCATACGCATCCAGCAGGATACGCTGGGTCTTGTCGAGGGTACCCGGCTGGTAGTAGACGTTGTAATTGGCGTCGATCGAGCGGTTCGCCACAGCGGCCGCCATCTGCGACTGCGTGCTGGTGAACCGGTTCGACACGACATCCGGTGCCGGATCATAGATGTTGAATCCGGTGAAGTCCAGATCATCACAACCGATGTTGCTGAGAACGTCCGGTTCGGTGTACGGGACACCCGCACCGGTGCCGAACTCAACACCAATCAGAGTTGAGTAGACGTTCTGCTTAACGATCGGACGAATGCCGCTGTTGAATTCATACGCGGCAATCATGCCGCCGGAGCCCGGCGAAACACCGCCCGACCGCGTCGACAGAATGGCGTAGTTGGTGGTGCCGGCCACATCCGACGATACCGCGGTACCGTTGACCAGGCTGAAGAACGGCACTTCGATGTCCCAGACGGGTACGAAGTTGACCAGGTCAAGCAGCCACCACTTGCCGTTACGATCGCCGGCGAACATGTAGTTGTCGCATGTGATCGTGACGTGCTGCGGAACCATGAACACGCCGTCCCCGGCAAAGTTATGAACCGGAGCACCGGTGTTCTTGTCGATGGCGAAGACACCACCCTGATCGAGTCCGTCGAGGTTGCAATAGACAAAGTTACGGCCAATGGCCGGTGCGCCATACAGCGAACGCTGCTGGCTGAACGACCACGTCGCCGTGCCGGCGGCTTTGTCAATTTTGTAACGGTAACCGCTGGTTCCGGTCAAGCCTGAACTGCTGGCGTAGAGATCGCCACCGTCCAGTGAGACGCCTGCCGGGAAGCCGTCAGCGTTACCACTGACAAAGTTCCAGTTAATCGCGCCCGTGGCCGCATCGATACTGTAAATGGAGCCATTTGCCAATCCGGCATCGGCCGTACCGACAAACAGATCGGTACCGTCAAAGGCGGCATTGTGGATAATGCCCGCATCGAGCGTAATCGGATTGGTTGCCCAACCGCCGAACAATGTACCGTCGAGCGCATTGAACGCAAACAGATCACCCTCTTCGGTGCCGATGACGACGATGTCAAGACTGGAGATGTACACGGCTGCGCCAAAGCGCTGCGTGCCGCCGAGACCCGGACCGGTCGCGCCGGGGAACGGACTGTTCGCCCAGTTGGCTGCCGTGAGGTCGAGATCCCATTGGCTGATCGCCTGGGCTGTACCGCCCGTCAGGTAGGCGAAGCCGCCATCCACTGTGACGTTGCCACGGTTGGATGAGAAGATGTACGGCGTTCCAGAGACCTGATTGCCCGGAGCACCAGTGGCCAGATCAAAGACCTGGGTCTCCTGGTCGCTGGAAATGTAGACACGATCTTCGGCCACAGTGGCCTGGGTGAAGCTCATCAGGTTGGGCAGATCGGCAAACCAGACCGGGTTGAGCTGGCATGGATCACCGACTTCGATCGTGGTGGCCGAGGTGCGTTCGTAGTCGTGTGCAAAGGTGTTCCAGTCGTCCGGACCCGGAGCCGCACACGCCACTTCTTCCGCCTCGACCTCTTCACAACAGATGAAGGCCTCGTAGACCAGGTCGTAGTCGCCGCCGAAGACCTCATCCATGTAGACCCAATCCGGAATCACACCGGCGAAGAAACCGCTGCGTCCCGTGGGTGTGCCACCGTCGTCGGTCAGGACCGAGATGATATCGGTGGCCGGGTCGGGTGTGTTCCCGGAGAGACCGACGGAGACGATGATATCCTCACCCGGACCGAACTCATAGTCCGTGAAATCGACGACCGTCCAATCCGGGAAACAGTTGATCTGGCTGAACGGAATATCGATTGACTCGACGTGGTTCGGATCGAGCGGATCGTACGGAGTTCCGAAGGCCATCGGATACATCCGTCCACCGAAGGTCGGACCATTCGTGCCCCACAAGGTGACACGGTAAGTCGGCTCGGTGCCTTCCGTACCCGGACAGTACGCTGCGAAGCGGAAGGTCTGCAACGTACAGGAGACGTCGGCGGTGTAGCGCGTGAAGTAGTCGTCCGCACCGTTGGCGTTTGGAGCCTGCCAGAAATAGGCCACGCCATCGTACCACGACTGGAAGTCGCAGATACCCGGCAGACCCGGGCAGGCGTTCTGATCGTAGGCGTTGCCTTCGGACCAGAGTTCCAGGTTCCAAACAAAGCCGAAGCTTTCGAGATCCTGGAAACCACTGCCAAAGTCATTGTAGGTGTAACATGATGTGATACCGTTGCTGCCGTCGTCGACAATAATGTCAACCACGTCAGCACCGAGAAAGTCTGCGAAATACGCACCCGCGAAATACGGATCGAAGACGCAGCACTCGGCCGCGATCGGCAGGTTCAAGATGTAGAAGCCGGGGCCTCCCACCGTGAAGTCCAACGCGTACAGCGGTCCAGCACAAAGGATGTTACCGGGCACTGGGCAGGCAAAATCGCCGGCATTCTCGTAGACAAGCGGCTGGATGTTGTAGACACCGGCCACTTGAACCAGAAGTGCCCAGTTGATTGCGGTGACATCAAACGTATACAAATCGCTGAGTCCCGCACATGAGCCAAGTTCTTCGGGGTCCTGGTAGACGGCGTAGAACTCATCACCTAAGAACCAACCACCAATAAAGTAGGCGGATCCGGTTTGCCATTCGCCGTCACAGAAGGTTGCCGCAGTACGCGAGACACCGGCTTGGATGTTCGTAGGAACATCTGTGAGCTGTGTTGCCGAGCCCACAGGCCCCTTCTCGATCCCGCGCGCAATGTACGGCAGCGGCTGCGCATCAAGGGTCAAATTAGTCCCCGGATCGACGCGCGCTTCTGTCACGCCCAAAGGCAATACCAGGAGCAGTCCGAAGAGCAAAACTGCTACTAGGGGTTTTTTGTGCATTTAGAAATTCCTCCTTAAACAATTCTCAGATCATTGAAGATTTGGCCAACCGATCAGGAACACCCTTTGAAATCGATGGTGCTCCGTGACAGCAGAGGCTGACGCGCCTCTCACTTGCTGTATCGGTTTGTCGGCTGTTCTACTGTTCACATCACACTCGTTCCGTTCCTCATCGTTCAACCAGAATCCTCGAAAAGAAACACATCGGCTACCGCCACGACCATTTGCGATATGGTGTTCGGAGAGGGTCGTGATGACGGTCAACCGCTACGACGTTCCAGACAATCAGATAGAGATCGCCGGTTTGTCGCCAACGGGGAAATGGAAGCTTACAGAAGGGGCTCGGAGGAGAATACACTACCCCGTCCGGTCATTCCCCTTTCCCACGTTCGGAAAAGAACTACCGTCGGAAATTATTCAGCAGAAGAGTCTTGTCTGGCAGCCTAAGAGGGGGCCGCCCAATCCCTTTAAACGCTCGACCCCAAGATAATACCCCCCTGCCGTGCGTCAAGCGATTTTTGACGATTTTGTGCGTGAACAAGCCGCCTGCGATTGACTTGGGCCATCAGGGCCGCTATCCTCGCTACACGGACCGGGCAGTACATCTGACAACTGAAAAGACGAGGTGACGGTATGGCGCGGGGGAACGGTACCCTTACGTGGCAATTGGCATTCGCTTTGTGGCTAATCGTCTTCAGCACTCAAACCGCTCATTCCCAATGTGAACCGGTGATCGACCCAGCGATCTCGGTGGAGCCCGCCGGCGCAATTCGGGTAAACTGGGGCCATCCCCCATGCTCGCCGCCCCCAACAAATGATACAATTGTTAAGTATTCAGGCACTCTCACCCACCCATTCTACGTGCAAGGCCAAGAGAGCGAGGAGATTGTAGCGGTACCCCTTCCCGATCTCCCGCCGGGAGCTACCGTTCGGGCGGTGCGGACTTACGTGTTGGGCAGCGCAGAGGCCAGTCAGGACGACTGGCGCGAAAAGGCCGACTTGTGGTGCTCACTTCACTGGGAATCAAACGGTTACCCCGGTCAGCAGATCGGATACAGCCGCCATTGGACGTTGGGCGACCATGACTCGCTGTTCGGCGGCGGCTGGTACCGTGATACCACCGGCTGGGGCCTCGACATTTCCGATACCTCAACCTTATGGCTTGCAATTCATTGGCTTCCGGGGACAGCATCGATTGTCCGATTGGGTGCAGATGGTCTCACAGCGCCGAGGGCCTATGTCGCTGGTGTGGGGGCCGATCCGGTGTGGAACACGATATGGAGTCCGGGATTGCTGATTGAGACCGATATCGAATACCCGACAGCAGTCAACCCGGAGGTTCTGGCACAGACCGTCAGAGTTGTACGGCAGGCTTGGAAAGACACCGGAGACACCAGTGTTGCCGTACTCGGTGTCGTCCCCGTGTGTGGTGAAGTCGTCACCGACGATGATCCGCCGGCCGCGTCGTGGGTTCGTTACGGTCTTGTATCATCATGCGATACAGTCGATTCCGATACGGCTTGGACAGCGACGCTGGAGACACCGGCAGACGTATCCGCTGCGGTTGTTCCGGGGTATTTGTCGCTGGTCCTTCAAACAGGAGAGCGGGAGGCCCTGTCACTGGAACTGGTCAGCACCGACCCCGACAGTCTCTATATGTCCATCTCCCAAGTGGATACTGTGAATTGGCGGTCTGGACCGAATGTCAGCATCGTTCCGAAAGAAGCGACCCTGGAGCCGGGCGGCGTACTGTCATGCACGCTTCATGTTGATGCCTCCGGGATCGAAGCCGGATTCTACTCCACCGTCCTGGGGTTCGACGTGAGGGATTTGCGTACCGGAGGCGAGAGGGCCTTCGAAGTCCTGTTCGAAGTCATTGTTGATCAACAGACTGACGTTGCCGACATCGGATTCGATGGGGATCGATCTGGAGCGTGGGGCATTCGGCCGACACAGAATCCGTTCAGCGGCCCCCTGACCATAGAGATTGTTCCATTGACACCGTTAACCGGCGGCGAATCCGGAGCGTCTACACCAATCGAATTGAATCGTGAGATCGAAGTTGCTGTCTACGATATTCTTGGCAGAGTTGTCTCACGACCGAGGTTGGGGACGACGAGTCTCGGCAGCATGGGAATGCACCCGACAATTCGAATCGAAGATTCAACCACCTGGCCGTCGGGTGTGTATATTTGTCGCGTGCAGATTGGATCGATGGTCCGATCGATGAAGCTGGTGCACCTGAAGTAGACAATACTTGGGGAGAGTTGGTTTATGGCTTCAAGGTTTTGTGGGTCAGTGACTTGTGTTGTATGTGCGGCCTGTGTTCTAATGGGCGGAATGGCACTGGCGGCTGATTCGACGCTACGAGTGGTCCCCGAGTCGTTTGATTTTGGCTTTGTGCCGATCGATGCGACGGTTTACGGGCACTATTGGCTGGCCAACGACGGGGTGGATTCGATTCATATACAAGAAGTTAAGCCCCAGTGTGGGTGTACCGCTGCACCGCTGACACAAGACTATATCGCTCCATCTGATTCGCTCTACCTGGAAATTGCCTTCAATTCGAAGGGCATGCATGGGTGGGTGCATAAGCTGATCAATGTCTTTTACGACGACACGGCGGCCTCGCCGGCGCAGTTGTATTTCAGTGCCAAGGTGGGTGAGACAACCGGCGATATTGTCGCCAGCCCGATGGGCGCGTACTTCGATGATTACGATAAGATTAAAGAAGACATCGTGTTAGAGAACATGGGCGAGGATGTGTACGAGATTGGGGTCGGTGCTGCACCGCCCCCGTACATTGACTACACGTTCGACCGCGACAGCCTACCGCCAGGGGCGCGTGCGGTGATGACTGTCCATTTGGGGGACTCAATTCCGCTGGGGTTATTTCAGACCTCGATGACGCTCATTCTTGACGGTCCGATTCCGCACACGATTTCCATTCCCATCAAGGGGACGGGATATGTACGGTAAATCCCCTTGCCGGACGGTTTCCGTATCGCCTGATTGCAGTTGGTTTTGACCCGTGCTGTCATAAGCCAAGGCCTTTTATGTCATACACTTACGAGTTTCTGCCGGATGTCGCTCTGGCCGATATCGCCTATCGTGTCAACGCTGAGAGCCTGGCCGATCTGTTCTGTGGGGCAGCGGAGGGGCTGACACGGGTTTTGGTTGGATCCGACGGTGTCGGATCGGATCAGCAGCAGCCCCTGTCGCTGGAAGAGGACAACATCACCGATGCACTCCACTCGTTTCTGTCGGAAATCGTCTATCTCAAGGACGCCCATTCGTTTCTGGTCCATCATGTCGATTTGCGGGTCGCCGAGACAACACCGCTGGTCAGTGTCACCGGGACATTCCATGGGGACACGATCGATCCATCGCGTCATGAACTCGGCCAGGACGTCAAGGCGATTACGTATCACATGTTCGAAGCCGGACGGAATGCGCAGGGATACTATGCTCAAGTTGTTTTGGACATTTGACTTATGACAAATCATCCAACATCCCAACTGGCCCGCCAGGCGACCGAAGTCGAACCGGGAATCTGGGAGATACCGGTGACCGCGCGAAAGAGGATGAATGTGCCGGCGCGTGTGCTGGCGTCGCCTTCGCTGTTTCAGAGTATGGATGAGGGAGTCTTCAACCAGGTGACCAATGTCGCAACCTTGCCTGGGATAAGGCGTTACGCGCTGTGTATGCCCGATGGGCACTGGGGATATGGGTTCCCGATTGGTGGTGTGGCGGCCTTTGATCCCAACGAGGGAGTCATTTCGCCGGGTGGAATTGGATTCGACATCAATTGCGGTATGCGATTATTGCGCACCAACTTGACCCAGGAAGAGGTGCAGCCGAAACTCGATGAGTTGATGGACACGTTGTACTCTCTGATCCCTTGCGGAGTGGGTGGGAAGGGCGTTTTGAGGCTCTCAGACGCCGAGTTTCGTCGCATGACGAGCTTAGGGGCGCAATGGTGTGTCGACAACGGCTACGGGCGCCCGGATGATCTGAAACATACCGAAGAGGGGGGCTGTCTGGTCGGAGCCGATCCGGACCAATGCTCGGATCGCGCCGTGGAACGCGGACGGTCGCAATTGGGGACGTTGGGATCGGGCAATCATTACTTGGAAGTCCAAGTCGTGCAACCGGATAATGTCTATGATGCAACCACGGCCGAGGTCATGGGCATCGACCGGCCTTATCAGATTGTGGTGATGGTCCACTGTGGCTCGCGGGGGTTCGGGCATCAGGTTGCCAGCGACTACCTGAAGGTGTTTACTAAGGCAATGAAGCGCTTTGGGATAGAGACGACGGATCGGGAGTTGGGATGCGCGCCGTATCGTAGCGACGAAGGACAGGACTACTTCCGTGCGATGAACTGCGCCGCCAATTCGGCGTTCGCCAACCGTCAGGTGATCACTCACCGCATCCGCGAGGGTTTCACGAAGGTCTTTGGAAAGAGCGAAGATGAACTGGGCCTTGATGTTATCTATGATGTCTGCCACAATATCGCCAAGCTCGAACAGTATGAGTTCGACGGCAAGATAGAGGACCTGCTTGTCCACCGCAAGGGTGCCACCCGGTCCTTCGGGCCCGGCAGTGAGCACATCCCGGAAGATTATCGTAATGTTGGACAACCGGTTATCGTCGGAGGATCGATGGAGACCGGGTCGTACTTGCTGGTCGGGACCGAGAAGGCGATGTCGGCGACATTTGGTTCGACATTGCACGGTTCGGGACGCGTGATGTCACGGACGAAGGCCAAGAGATCGGTGCGCGGCGAAGTGCTCCGAGACGATATGTTGAAGCGGGGCATAGCGATACGGACAGCGTCACTGCGGGGTCTGGCCGAGGAAGCCGGTTTCGCCTACAAGGATATCGCCGAAGTGGTCCGTGCAGTCGATGACATTGGTATCTCCAAGCGCGTGGTGCGCTTCATCCCGATCGGAAATATCAAAGGGTAGTTGGGAGCGCCGAGCCCCAACTCGGTGCGGCCCAGCCATGCTATTGTTGCACCCCGGAAATACGGTTCATAAGTTTCTGTTCGAAATCGTGTCTGTGGCGTCACCCACCATCGGGAGGGCGAGCCTCCCGGCGAGCCGCAACGGCATGTTCCACACCGCGGCTCGGCAGGAGCCTCGCCCCCAAGTCTGAGGTGACGCCAGTAAGCAAGCACGGACGTCTCGCCCGTGGCGCATGGCCGAGGACGGATACGCTGCAATAAAAAACCGCCCCGTTCGCCGGAGCGAACGGGGCGGGGATGTGCGAAGTAGTTGTGCTGACGAGTGTTACTTGATCAGGGTCATCTTCTTGGATGACGTGAAGTCACCCGCTGTGACCTTGTACAGGTAGACACCCGAGGCAGTCGAATTACCGTTGTTGTCGAGGCCATCCCACTGCACGTTGACGCGCGAGGCTTCATTGTGCCCTGAGAAGGTGCGGACAACCTGACCGGTGATGTTGTAAATGGTCAGGTTCCAATCCGAAGCGTCCTTGAGGTCGAAACGGATGACTGTTCCGGCGTTGAACGGGTTCGGATAGTTCTGGAGCAACGAGTAGGACTGCGGGACGAGCTTGGCCAGGTTCTGATGGTCGGTGCTGAGGAGCATGCCTTCGGCATCCGACAACTGAACGTTGACCAGCTCGATCGTGCCGTCGCCTTCGTACGGGATCGACAGGATCTCATTCCGTCCGGACTGGATCGCTGTCAAGTTCTCGTACTCAGGAGCCATCAGCACGCGGAATTCACCACGCGAGGCCTTCGACGATACCACCATTCCCTCCGACGCTTCGGTGGTCTGCGCTTTGTCAAACGCGACATCCGAATAACGGAAGGTGAGAACGGCGCCGCCGAGTTCAACCGTCGCGTCGGTCGTGATCGAAAGCCGACCGTTACGCGTGTCGGTCACCACATCAGCACTGTTGGCGTACGGAGCGATCTTCGGCATACCATTGTCATCCGGGAACGGCTGCGCATCGCCGGTGATGACGCGAATGAGGTAAATCAGGTCAGCGACCGTCAACTCGACACCGTCGTTGTTGACGTCGGAGGCCTGAATCTGGACGGCGCGGATCGAATCGACCGGATTTAGCGCACTGATCCCATCAATGAAGTAGCGACTGTAGAGAACCGCATCACCGACTTCGTTGGCGATGAAGTTCAAGTTCAAGTCACCACGTGCGTCGACTGGCTCGCGAATACAGATGGAACCTCCGCAGAGATCGACGATCGGTACAGCTTCGTGGCCTTTGGTGGTATCAATGCATTCTTCGGCAACACCCTGCGTTGTGAACAAGGTGTCACCAGTCTTCGAGGATAGAGTATTGTCGCCGCAATCGATCGAGTAGAAGTCGATCGGGAGACACTGACCAAGGAAGTTCCAGTCAGAGGTAACCCGGAAACAAATCTTGGCAATATACCCATCCAAGAGGAAGTCCGTCGAATCCGGATGGACACCTGGACCGTTGTCCATGTCCGCTATGGCGACCAAACGGATTAGACCGCTGGGGCAACCACCCGAGCAATTCGAGTTCGCACTAAACCTGTAGGTAAAGTACTCCCAGGCGCGCAAACCAGTTTCAGTCTGACTCTCATCCAAGGTACCGTCCAGTCTCATGATTGAGACCGGTGAGAGTCCTGACTGATCGTACCCAATCAGGAGATCGAATCCACCGAGCGCGTAACCATCATGGATGTTGATGTAGGCGCAAGCGATCTCCCCGGGTAGCGTGGGAATGGTGTCAACAACGAAAGACGGCACCGTCGAATCAACACCAGGCGCTCCGCCAATACAAAGAGTGAAGTTGAACACCACGTTGATGTCGAAGCAGCACGTATCTACCGCACAACCGTCACTGACTTCTACGCACAGAGTCCAAATCCCCAGGTCATTGTTGTTCTGAGGTTCGGTCTGCCAAGTCACATGTCCACTTGCATCGACTTGAGGTTGGTTGTTTGGATCGCCGGGCCCGACACCGGAATGCGTGAAGCTCACAATGCTATAGGTGAGTGGATCCCCAATGAGATCGTCACCAATCACGTCGTTTTCGATAAGTGTGCCGGGAATGAGGTCACCGACTACATCCGAACACTGAGCCGTCGGAGCGTCGTTGGTCACAGTCACTTCGACCGACTCCGAGCAGGTCTTGGCACCGTCAGAGACGGTGTACTCAACGAGGTAGGTTCCGCCCACGTCGGCGCAGACCGGATCATACTCGAGCGAGCCGCCGGCCACCGAGAGGGTGCCGCCGAGCCCACCGTCGCTGTCCAGAGTCCAGGTCAACGGATCCGGGCAACCGTCATCGGTCGCCGGGAGCGGGGTGGAGAGGTGATCCAGCCAGTGAACGGACTGCGGTGCAACGGCATCGCAAACCGGGCCTTCCTGGGTCACGGTAATGTCAAAGCTGCACTCGACTGTGGCACCGCAATCGTCGGCTACTTCAAAAGTGACGGTGTGGTCGCCAACATCGGCGCATTCGGGATCCCAGCTGAACAAGTCGCCGGTGATCGAACCAGGACCGGATACGAGCGTATAGGTCAAATCGTCGCAGGCATCCGGGTCGCTGGCAAACAATTGCTTGTCAACGATTTCGCTCTTCCAATCGAGGTTCTCATCCGAGTTCGTTCCGCAAACCGGTGGATTGTTGACCAAGGTCAACGTGCCCGGCACGAACGACGCGGGGAGCTCACAACAGTCACAGCCGCCCAGAACCAGGGTAGCGGGGACAGCGGGAGCTGGGTCGAGATCAACGATTACATCGCCAGAACAGTCTTCCGGTGTTTCAATCTCAAGCGTCAGGATCGAATAAGGACCGCTGCCACCTGCGAGGCAGGAGCCGAGGCCATTAACGATGACCTGATTGCCTGATTGATTGATCGCCACGTTCCAACCGGCCAATGCAGGCCCGGCCGTAACGCTATTCAGCGTACCGCCCGTTACGAGTAGAGGCAGACCGATCGCTCCCACTCCATCGGCGTTGTCTAAGGTGACATTCACCGTGGTGGTGGCGCAACGATCTACGTCTTTTGACTCAACGGTTATCGTGTTCTGGGCAAAGGCGAAACCTGTCGAGAGAAGCAAGGCCATTCCAACACAGGCCAGTACTGTCAGTTTATGCTTCATTCTCCTTTGCTCCTTCATTTGCAAATTCAAACAGAATAGGTGTCAGCCGTTTGCTGACTGACTTTCGCGTTTCCACAAGGACACCATTGTGTCCACCTGATCGGCAGAAGCGCAAAAGGTTAGCTGGAAGCTACGTCTAAGAAGATTATGGGAAAGAAACTCCAATACGTGGAGCACCCTATGCGGTCTTTCCTCCAGGAAAACCTAAATCGGGTGATCAGTATTGTGGCACTACTTTGTGACTAACGCACTACAGACTTACTCAGCGCTCTTAAGGTGCGAAAAATCCCGAAAATGTCAAGCGATATTTGGAACTTTTCCACAGGGGAAATCAGACGTCTCTCAATCCTCCGAGCTGCGGCTCGGCCAGGCTCACCCAGAAGGGTTCGGCGGTCCAAGGGCTCGAAGGTCCCGTTCGGTGTTATGTTTCGATTTGAAATCCGTGGTCACGCATCCATTTATCATTTAAAAACTTGGATACGTAGCGCATGCCGGAGTCGGGTAGAAGCGTGATGATTCTGAGCTTGGGTTCGCGCGGCTGCGTTGACACCCACTTGAGGAGGGCGGACATGGCTGTACCGGAGGAGCCGCCGACAATCATGCCCTCGGTATTAACAATTCGGCGGGCACTTGTAAATGCCTCCTGGTCATCGACTTGAATGATCTCATCGACAACGCTCGGGTCGAAGGCATCGCAGGGGACATCGGTGCCGACACCCTCGACGAAGTACCGGCCCGGTTCTGTCAGCCGGTCAAACTTGACATAATCGTGGAAGATCGATCCCACCGGGTCGGCCGCGATGATTTGGATATCCGGGTTTTTCTCTTTGAGGAACCGTCCGATGCCCGAGAGAGTCCCGCCGGTGCCGATCCCCGCCACCACCACATCGACCTGGCCATCAGTCTGCTCCCAGATTTCCCGACCGGTTGTATAGTAGTGGCTGTCGATGTTCTTTGAGTTGTGATACTGGTTGATGAGAAACCCCGGACGCTCCCTGGCGAGGCGCCGGGCAGCCGAGTAGTAGCTGTCGGGATGGTCATGGGCCACAGCGGTTGGGCAAATTATAATCTCGGAGCCCATCGCCCGGATCAAGTCGATCTTTTCCTGTGAGGTCTTATCGGGCACCGTGAAGAGCGTCGGGTACCCCTTGCAGGCCCCCACCATGCCGACCGAGACGGCCGTATTGCCGGAGGAGTTATCGATCAGCAAATCTCCAGGTTTGATTTCGCCGCTACGTTCGGCCTCCTCGACGATGTACAGGGCCATCCGGTCCTTAATCGATCCGGTGGGGTTGAGGAACTCGAGTTTGGCCCAGATGTCGTGCGGGCACTCCGGTGCAATCTGGCGTAGTGGCACTAACGGTGTGTTGCCCACTAATTTAAGGAATGATTCGGCCACCCATCCGAAGGTGGTGGGATGTGGCTGCTTATAGGCGGTCGATTCAGTCATATTACTGGTTCATACACAATAACTTGAGCTTTTGTCGCAGGGAAGTGGAGATTTTGAGTCACGATCTACACAATCCGGAAGTAGTCGACCAGGGTGCACCGGCGCGGTCGTGTGAAAGTGGACGCCTTGGTCATCCCTTCACCGGTCGTCCCGGCGATCGATAGGGTGGTGTATCCTTCACCGCCGTATCCGAGTCCGGCCAGATTGGCCCCGTTCTTCACGAAGATGTTGCCATTGCAGCGTTGTGCCATCGCGGAGAGATTGGCGACGCTCGTTGAGTGCATGATAAACGTATGCTCGAACTTGTGTTCTGAGATCACCGCCCATTCCATCGCCTCGTCCACGGAGCGGCAGCGGACGAACGGAATGATCGGCATCATCTGTTCCGCCATGACAAGCGGGTGGTCCCATGTTACTTCGACAATGGCGATCTTCGCCCCGCTGGGCGGTTTGATGTCGATGTGTTGGAGGATGGTTGCCAAGTCTTTGCCGATGAAAGACTTGTTGACCGAAACGTGACGATGGCCCTTGCCGACTTTGTCTTCTGTGATCACTGCCTGCATGAGCTTATCAACATTCGTCCCGGTAATTTCGAAGGCTCCGGCCGAGATCATCTCGCGCTTCAGTGGATTGGCTACCTTGTCGACGACGAAGATCGATTTTTCGTCGGTACAGAGGATATTGTTGTCGAATCCGGCGCCGAAGACGATATCGTGTCCGGCCTTCGTGATGACCGCTGTTTCATCGACGACGACCGGCGGATTCCCCGGACCGGCACAGATCGCCCGATTTCCGGACGTCATCGCCAATTTGACGACAATGCCACCGCCGGTCACCAGCAGCAGATCAATGCCGCTGTGCTTCATCAGCTCTTGGCCGGTGTTCTGTGTCGGGTCACCGATAACGGATATCAGATTCTCCGGGCCGCCGGCGGCACGTGCTGCCGTTCCAAGTGCGACAGCAACCTCGCGGCAGACGTTCTTGGCCGCCGGATGGGGATTGAAGACACAGGCATTGCCGGCGGAGATAAGCGAGATCGCGTTGTTGACTACAGTCGACGGCGGATTTGTCGATGGGGTGATCACACCGACGACCCCGTAGGGAGCGGGCTCGACCAAGGTCAGTCCGTGATCGCCGCTGAAACTCTCGGGTTTGACATCCTCGGGGCCGGGGGTTTTGCGGGCCGCGAGGAGAATCTTGTTCATTTTATCCGGCATCTTGCCGAGACCAGTCTCTTCGACCGCCATTCGTCCCCACAGTTCTGCATTAGCGATGGCCGCTTCACGCATGCGGTGGACAATTTCGTAGCGTTTGGCCAGGCCCAAATCGAGAAAGGTCTTGTGGGCCCGGCGGGCGGCGTCGACAGCATCATCGATACTGCTGAACACGCCACGCATCGTGCTGCGGGTGGATTGGGTCGTGGACGGCCGTGTTGACGTGGATATGGGTTGTTCATTGTTCAGTTCGTTGAGCACCTTCTGAACAATTTCGCTGATATCGGTTTCCTGGAGGGAAGACATGAGACCTGACTCCATTACGCCCGTCAAGGTAAAGCATTGTATGCCAATTCATTACGCGGGCAGCCGAGATTGTAAGACGATCCCAAAAGCAGCAACCGTCGTGCCTTCCGCACGACCCTCCTGGGCGTCAAGCACGACGGTTGAAAGACAACAACGGTGGCGGTCATTGTGCCGCCTTCGCAATTACTCGGATTGATCCGGTAAGCGCGTCGGGAAAATGTCGTGTATGTTGGAGTGTGGGCGCGGGATTACGTGCACCGACACCAATTCCCCAACCTTTTGTGCGGCCGCCGCACCAGCATCGGTAGCGGCTTTGCAGGCCGCCACATCGCCGCGGACTAAAGCGGTCACTAATCCTCCACCGACTTTCTCGTAACCGACCAGAGTCACCTTGGCGGCTTTGACCATGGCATCGGAGGCCTCAATCAAGCCCACCAGCCCTTTGGTCTCTATCATTCCCAGAGCTTCCATCCACGACCTCCGGCCCTGACCTCACTCAGGGAGTCCTTGCTCATTGAATTCCATCTCAGTAGCCATATTTCGGCATGCGCCCATGTATAGACACCCTCCCAAATGCTGTCAATCAAAAAACGGAGCAGGTGAGTCAGTGGAGCCGTGGATCAGGGGATCAGTAGAGCGGGTGAAAGATCAGCATTGAGAGCGGCCGGAGCGCCGAGCCCCGGCTCGGTGCAGGGTTTGCCGTCGTTGGTTGTGTCGCCGCTACGCGGCGAAGGCCAGACAATCATATCAAACTTCATCGACCGCAGTGCTTGTGATTGGGGGCGAGGGCGGATATATTGTCGGCTTCTTATGCGGATTTTGATGCCATGTTAAGAGTCTTAGTCATCGGGAACGGCGGTCGCGAGCACACGCTCTGTTGGGCGATTGCGAAATCATCGCAGGTGGACAAGGTCTTCTGTGCGCCCGGCAATGCGGGGATCGTCGACGTGGCGAGCCCGGTGGACATCGCCGCCGGTGACATCGACGGCTTACTTGGTTTTGCACAGCGTGAGAAGATCGATCTGACAGTCGTGGGCCCCGAGGCCCCGCTCGTAACCGGCATGGTTGACCGTTTCCGTGATGCCAATTTGCGGATTTACGGACCGAGCAAAGCCGCGGCGCGGTTGGAAGGGTCGAAGGCCTTTGCTAAGGAGTTCATGCGGCGGCATCACATTCCGACCGGACCGTTTGCGATCTTCGACGACTTTGATGAAGCACGGCGTTTCATCGCCGAGAGCGAAGGCCAACTGGTGGTGAAGGCCGATGGTATCGCAGCGGGGAAGGGCGTGATCGTATGCAACGATCCCGCTGAGGCGGAAGAGGCGGCGCGTCAGATGATGCGTGAACAAGTGTTCGGTACGGCTGGTTCTCGCATCGTCATTGAGCGCAAGTTGATCGGCGAAGAAGTCAGCCTGATGGGGTTCTGCGACGGCGGGCGCGTCGTACCGATGATTCCTGCGCGCGACTATAAACCGATTTTCGATGGTGACCGCGGGCCGAATACCGGTGGCATGGGATCGTATGCACCCGCGCGTTTGCCGGAAGAATTCGATATTGATGATATTTGTGAGAACGTGCTCCAAACGGCTGTCGACGGTATGGCCGCCGAAGGCACACCGTATGTCGGTGTCCTGTATGCGGGGTTGATGCTCACCGATGCCGGTCCACGTGTCCTCGAGTTCAACTGCCGTTTCGGCGATCCCGAGACACAAGCCGTGCTGCCGCTGTTGGGGACCGATATTGTTGACATCATGGGAGCGTCCTTGGCTGGTCAGCTTGATTTGGAGCCGGTGAAGTGGCGTGATCTGTATTGTACCTGTGTGATTCTGGCGTCGGCCGGTTATCCGGGTTCGCCCGAAAAGGGAAAACCGATCTCGGGTCCGCTGAAGACCGATTCCGGTGACGTCTTTCGTTTTCATGCGGGGACGGCGAAGAGTAACGGACAGACGGTCACATCGGGTGGGCGAGTGCTCGGCGTGTGTGCCCGTGCGACGACGCACGAGGGCGCCGTGGCCAATGCCTATACGGAGATCGAACGGATCACATTCGATGGCATGCAATACCGTACCGACATCGGCGTGCGTAAGGGACCGGTGTCGCGTCCGCGTCAACGCCGCCAGACATCCGACCGTCGCTCAAAGAAATCACGTTATCGTTGAACTATTCCTCTTACTCCGGAGTATTTGACACGTCATGAGTGATGCATTGCCGAAAGTGTTGATCTTGATGGGTTCCGAGTCAGACCGCGACACCATGAATCGTGCGGTCACGATTCTCGAAGAACTCAATATCGCCTGTCGTCTCGAAGTCGCCTCGGCGCACCGGACACCACAACGTGTCCGCACACTTGTAACCGAAGGTGAAGCCGCCGGCGTCGAGGTGTTTATCTGCGGTGCCGGGATGGCGGCGCATCTGGCCGGTGCGGTGGCGGCGATCACGTCGCGGCCGGTCATCGGTGTTCCATTAGATGGTTCACCGTTATCGGGACTGGATTCACTGCTGTCGACTGTCCAGATGCCGCGCGGCGTGCCGGTGGCGACAGTGGCGATCGGCAGTCACGGTGCCGTCAATGCGGGCGTGCTGGCGGCGCAGATCATCGCGGTCGGCGATCCCGAACTCCGACAACGACTTGCGGATAAGCGCAAGGAGACGTGAAACAGGTCTGGCGCAGCAGGGAACGCGGACGATTCGCGGACTGTTTAAGAGATAGTATTTGACAGGTTGACCAACCGTAACAAGGAGGATTGGGTGTCGAAGATACTGAAGAGCATTGGACAGGGGCGTGGACCGGCAATTCTGTTCGTCGGCGCCCTGGTGCTCGTCATGCTGCTTGCTCCTGTGGCTCAGGCGGAGTTATCCGATGAAGCCAAGAGGCAATTCAACCGTGGGATTGAAATGACAGAAGCGGGCAAGATCGATTCGGCCATCGTGGCCTATGAAGCGGCCACCACGGAAGCCCCGAATTATCTGCAGGCGCACATCAATGTAGGCGCTTTGTATTACGATGAAGGCGATTTCGAGAAAGCTGCCGAGCACCTGAACAAGGCGGTAACACTCGATTCTACCAATGTACCAGCGTTGAAATCACTAGGGTTGGTGCATGTGAAGGCAGGCAATTACAAGGAAGCCATCGAAGTTTTCAATCTGCACAATGAGTTGAAGTCCGATGATGCCGGTGTGTGGGCGTCGATGGCGACCGCGTACGATAAGATGGGAAATCAGGCGAAGGCCAAAATGGCCAGCGAGAAGGCCGTGGCCGCCGATCCGACGGACTACAAGTCGCTGTACAACATCGGGAACTCCTATCAGGAGGAGAAGAAATACAAGCAGGCGATGGAGGTCTACACCAAGGCGATCAAGGCCAATCCCAACTACATCCAAGCCTATTGGAACCGGGCGATTTCGGCGCAGTTGCACGATCAGCTTGAGTGCGTCGACGAATACGAAGCATTCATCGAAGCCGCGAAGGGCAAAGCCAAGTGGAAACAGCAAGTCGCTCAGGCGCGAGATATTGTCAAGCAGATCAAAGACTATCTTGAAGTTTCCGGTGGATAACCGGGCTTCGGTGTGATATACCTAAAAACGGAAAGGCCAAGTGGGCGCGGCGATGCTGCGCCCCACTTTATTTAGTTGACCGGCATTCCTCCCTCACCCCCTCACGGAGGCATGTGACTCATGAGTCATTCCCGACACCTCGTTTTTGCCGAAGCCGAGTCGGTTGGTCAGTTTGCTCCGTTGGATCAGATCCGTCCCCCGTTCCTGTTGCGCAATGGCGCGTGGACGGTCGCCGAGCGTTGGATCAAGTTGTTGCAGCCCACTCTGGTGACGGCCACGATGCGTCCGTGGCTGGCCGACACCGTGCGCGAATCGCGCCGCTGGGTCGTCAACGAACCGATTGGGCAACCTCAGGATGAGGTTTGGATTATCTGTGGCGTCCCGTCACCCAATGGTGATGTGAGAACCTGGGGATCGACGTGTTGCCCGCCATTCACCTGGGAGTCGGGCACCGATGCGGTAATTGTCCTCGATCGCAAAGGCTGGACGGAGAACGCCGCGCGGTTGAATGAGTGGATCATCGGCGGCGAAGGACGCTGTCCCCTTCTCAACGGAGGAGGTGACACCAGCGGATCACGACCAATCGTCGGCGCGAACGGTTTGTGGGACTTTATCAATCGCGTTGCGGATCAGCTTGTGTTTGACTGGTCGCTGAGCTGGTCGGTGGCCGGGGCCCGTTACGCGCGCAAGCAGGACGTTCACGCGTCGGCTGTCTTGATCGAGAAAGAGCGAATCAGCACGGCGCTTGGGGTCACGATTGGTCCGCACTCCGTGATCGATGCGTCGGAAGGTCCGGTCATTCTGGACACGGCGGCCGTGGTGGAGCCGTTTACGCGTCTCGAGGGTCCGGCCTATGTCGGGCCGTTTACACGTCTGGTTGGTGGCAAAATGTCCGGTGGTTGTGCTTTTGGTCCGGCCTGTAAACTCGGTGGCGAGATCGAGGCCTCGATCGTGCAGTCGTTTTCGAACAAGGTTCACGCGGGGTACCTGGGCCATGGATTTCTTGGCTCCTGGGTAAACCTCGGCGCGCTGACAACCAACAGTGACCTGAAGAACACGTACGGATCGGTGCGGGTGGTGCGCCACGGCGAGACGGTCGACACGGGCACCGTCAAGGTGGGATCGTACCTGTCCGATCATACGAAAACGGGGATTGGGACACTACTGCCGACCGGATCGTCGTATGGGGTGGGGTGCAATATCGTAACGTCCGAAATCGCAACGAAGTATTTGCCACCGTTTGTCTGGAATGCGCAGGGACGTTATGAAGAGAACGATTTCGAGCGAATGATTGCGGTGGCGCGTATTGTGGCCGAGCGGCGCCACAGCGAACGCAAGGCGCTGGGGATGCCCGGTGAGATGGCGGGCAGCGAACAGGCGACCTTGCGCGAATTGCACGAACGGAGTCAGGGTGAGCGCGACGCCTTTCTGAATTCGAAGCGTTGTGGACAATAACTGCGTGCCGATCGCCCAGCCGGAGGAGTCGTTGAATCCAGAATTGCGCAAAGACCCGGTGATCGACCGCTGGGTGATTATCTCGACCGACCGGGGTAAACGTCCCCACGATTACCCGCAGCCGCCGCGCCGCGTGGATCCGTCGAAGTGCCCGTTTTGCCCGGGCAACGAGGCGGCGACGCCGCCGGAGGTGTCGGCGATTCGCGATCCCAATACCCAGAAGGACATGCCGGGCTGGGAGGTGCGCGCGATTTCCAACAAGTATCCGGCGTTGCGCATTGAAGGCGACCTCAATCGTGAAGGTGTGGGTATTTTCGATAAGATGAACGGCGTCGGTGCGCACGAAGTGATTATCGAGACACCGCAACACGATCTCAGCCTGTCCGATTTGAGCATTGCACGCATATCCGACGTACTCGGTGTGTCACAAGGACGCATGACCGATCTTGAACGCGATCCGCGTTTCAAATACCTCATGCTGTTTAAGAACGAGGGAGAAGCAGCGGGCGCATCGCTGGAACATTCGCATTCCCAATTGATCGCCACGCCGGTGGTGCCGAAGCGAGTGCAGGAAGAAATCGAGGGATGCAAGCGATACTACGCATACAAGGAGCGCTGCATCTTCTGTGACATCATTCGCCAGGAAATGCGCGACCGGGAACGTGTTGTGGATGAGAATCCCGACTATATTGTGTTGTCGCCATTTGCCGCACGCTTTCCCTATGAGATTTGGATTCTGCCGAAGGCCCATCGGGCATCGTTTCACAAGATGACGCGCGAGGAACGCGATGCGCTGGCGGACATTCTCCGGCGTGCGTTGCGGCGATTTCGTGTGACGCTGAACGATCCGGCGTACAACATGATGCTGCATACGGAACCGGTCGGTAATTCGCACGAGCACCATTTCCATTGGCATCTCGAGTTGATTCCCAAGCTGACGCGCGTGGCGGGGTTCGAGTGGGGGACCGGGTTTTACATCAATTCGACCTCGCCGGAGCAGGCGGCCGAGCATCTACGGGAGGTGCGCAGTGAACAGCTCGAGGCCGTGACGCCGATGTCGACCGTGCAGCAACGCATGCGGGAGAGCGCTTAATGGCAGCGGGTTTGAACGTTCTGTTTGTGTCTTCTGAAGTTGTTCCGTTCTCCAAATCCGGTGGATTAGCCGACGTGGCCGGAGCGCTGCCGATGGCGCTGAAGGCGCGCGGGCATCGGGTGACGCTGGCCACCCCACTGTATCGGTCGCCATCCGGACCGCAGCCGCATCCGACACGAGTGGACGGTACGGTGACCATTCCCATTGGTGCGGGCGATAAGAACTATCCGATTACTCTGCGGTTACTGGATGATGAATCGTATCCGATCGAGGTGTGCTTCGTCGACAATCCCGATCTGTTTGCCCGCGATGGGCTGTACGGTAGCCCGGATGGAAAGCGGGGGTACCGTGATTACGAAGACAACGATATACGGTTCTCGGCGTTTGTTCGTGCCTTGTTGGAGTGGATCAATCTCACCAAGCAGCGCTTCGACATCATTCATGTCCACGACTGGCAGGCCGCGCTGGCGTCGGCGTATCTGAGCATTTATTATCGGGCCAATCCGATCCTCAACGAGGCGCGTTCGGTATTGACGATTCACAACCTCGCATACCAGGGGGTATTCCCGGCATCACGATTTGGCGTGCTGGGTTTCGATCCCGGATACTTCGCGCCGATGTCGCCGTTCGAGTTTTTTGAGAAGACGAACCTCCTGAAAGCGGGCATTCATTACGCGACGAAGATTAACACGGTGTCACCGACGTACGCCCACGAGATTCAAACCGATCCGGTGCTGGGAAGCGGGCTGGATGGCGCGTTGCGGCGACGACGGGAGGACCTGTCGGGCATTCTGAACGGGATTGACTATTCTACGTGGCACCCGTCGAATGACAGTTTAATCGACACGATGTATACCACCGATTTGGCCAATGAAGGGAAGGCAGCCAACAAGCGAGCGCTGCTGAAACGAGCGGGCATTGCGCAGGAGCGTTGGGAACGGCCGCTGATCGGCATTATCTCGCGACTGGCCGACCAAAAGGGTTTTGACCTGATTGCCGAAGCGCTACCGGAGTTCATCACACTCGATTTCAACCTAATCCTGCTGGGCACTGGTGAAAAGCGTTTCCACACAGTTTTTGAAGAGTGGAACGAGAAGCATCCGGAATGCTGCCGGGCGTTTCTGACGTTTGATAACCAACTGGCGCATCAGATCGAGGCCGGCGCCGACATGTTCCTGATGCCTTCACGCTTTGAGCCCTGCGGATTGAATCAACTCTACAGCCTGGCGTATGGGACAATACCGATCGTCCGCTATACGGGCGGTTTGGCCGATACGGTCAGCGATGCCGACCTCAATCCCGGGACGGGGACCGGGTTCATGTTCGAGGAGTACTCGTCTGAGGCGATGCTGAATGCCATCACACGTGCCCTGCGCGCGTACAAGAATCCGGAACGGTGGGCGGCGATTCGTGCCCGCGGGATGGCCAGTGATTTCTCGTGGGATCGCTCCGCAAAACAGTACGAAGATCTCTACGAGCGTGCGCTTCGGGTTGACGCGGCGACCGCTTTTCACCATCATTAGAGCACCGGAAGTCTTCCGGTCTGACACAACAACAGCAGCAGAGTAGGAGTGTATGACAAGTTCATCGGGTTTTGTTTACCTCACACCGGACGGCCAGAAGAAGATGCAGGCCGAGTTGAAGCGATTGAAGACGGTTGAGCGACCGAAAGTGGTCAGTGAGATCTCCCGCGCGCGCGACCATGGCGATTTGTCGGAAAACGCCGAGTACCATGCGGCCAAGGAACGACAGGTCTTGGTCGAGCGTCAGATCGCTGAGTTGGAGGATAAGCTGAGCCGCGCGCGGACGATTGATGAAGGGCAGGTCGACAGCGACAAGGCGTACCTGCTTTCCTATGTGTCGGTGAAAGACGCCAATACCGGTGAGGAGATTCGGTACCAGATCGTGTCTCCGGAGGAAGCCGATTTCGACGAGGACCGCATCTCCCTCCATTCCCCAATCGGAAAGGGCTTGCTCGGCAAGGCGAAGGGTGAACGGGTGACGATCCAGGTGCCGGCGGGAGAGCTGACGTACGATATTGTGAATATTGAACGGCCGGAGTAGGCGGTTTCTGTATTGGCCATGTGTTTCAGGGGCGGGGTAACCCGCCCTTTTTGCATGGAAGGGACCGCCGCGCCCCAACTCGGCGGAAGTTGGTCTGTCCTTGTAGTGCGGGCGCCTCGCCCGCACCTCGGTCTGGCCGAGGCGGCCGGACTACAAGGATGGCATTAGCTGATTCGTAGGAAGCGCCCCACTTCTTAATCGCCAAATGAGCGAACGCCCCCGGAACGTCCTGTCCGGGGGCGCTTTTGAGTCGCCAGTGTTGCGGGGTAGAGAGATTACTTCAGTAGTGTCATCTTGCGGGTGTCGGTGTAGCTGCCGGCTTTGATGTTGTAGAAGTACACGCCCGATGCGACCGACTGTCCGTTGTCATCCCGGCCATCCCACTGAACCGTCATTTGTGACGCTTCGCTATGGCCGTGGAAGGTGCGGACACGCTGGCCGGTGACGTTATAGACCGTCAGGGACCAATCACTGGCATCCTGAAGGTCGAAACGGATCACCGTACCGGCGTTGAACGGGTTCGGGTAATTTTGATAGAGCTGATACGATGTCGGAACTTGCGCGCTGCTCTTGGCGATTTCGGACGAGAGGATTGCGCCGTTCGCATCGGAGAATTGAACCTCGGTCAATTCGATCGAACCTTCACCTTCGAACGGGATATCGAGCAGATCTGTCGAGCCCGAGGAGATCGCTCCCGCTTTTCCTGTCATCTCCGGCGAGACGAGAACGCGCATCTCACCGCTGCTGGCGCGTGACGAGATCTTCAACGGAGAGGCATCATCGGTCAAAATCGGACGCTGCGGTTGCAGATCGGAGTAGCGGAAGACCAGGAACGCACCGCCCAGATCGACGTCGGCGGTGGTCGACACGACGGCGCGGCCGTCTTCGATGCGCAGCGAGGCCGTTGCCGTGGACGCGTACGGAGCCAGTTTCGGCGAACCCGGATCGGCCGGGAACGGCTGCGCGTCGCCGGTGATGATGCGGATCATGTAAATCAGGTCGGCAACCGTCAGTACGACACCATCATCATTGACATCAGACGCGAGAATCTGTGATGCCTTGTACACCGGATCCCAGACATCGTCGCCCTCGACGAAGAAGCGGCTGTACAAGACGGCGTCGCCCACTTCGTTGGCGATGAAGTTCAAGTTGAGATCACCGCGATCGTCCGGCGGCTCCTGGATGCAGATGGACGCGTCGAGGAAGCAGATCGACGGCAGCACATCGGACTTCGGATTGTTCTGGCAGTCCAGATCGAAGTTGTACAAATCAACATAGAGGGTATCACCGGTACGGCTCGATACGGTGTTGTCGCCGCAATCGTACGTACAGAAGGAAATCGGGACGCATTGTCCGATGAAGTTGCGATCGGGCGTCACGTAGAATGACAACTCGGTGATGGTACCCACCGGACGGAATGAGCCTTCCGACGGATGCTTCGTGGGTCCATTGTCGAGATCGGCGATGCCCACGAGGCGGACGATTCCCGACGGGCAGGTGCCAACGCAGTTGCTGTTGATGCCGTGACGGTAGGTGAAGTACTCCCATTCCTCGATGGCCAGTCCCCGCGCGACGTCGACGAGCTGGATAGCTGTTTGATCGTAGCAGAGCAACAGATCGAATCCACCGACTTCAATGCCGGCCTGGATGGCGTCGATGGTGATCGGAACGGTCACGGTCTGATCGTTGAGCGCGTCGATGTTGACGCCGCCGTTGACAGAGATGTCAAGGAGGCAGTTGCAATCGGTGCGGTGTTCAACCGTGACGCAGAATGTTTCCTGACAAGTGGCGCCGCAGGCATCGGTGCATTCGACCGTTACGCAATATTCGCCGTAGTCCGGCGGCGTGAAGGTCCAGACGCCTCCCGACACAGTGCCTGGCCCGCTGATGACCTGGCAACCGCTGAGATTGCCATCATCGTCGGTGGCACCGACGTTCAACACGATTTCGGTCAGGTCGCAACGCTCGAGCACCACATTGCCCGGGCCGCTGCACACCGGAGCGTCATTGATATCGATGTCGACATCGAAAGAGCCCTGACAGCTCTGGCCGCAGTCATCGGTGCACTCAACGGTGACCGTGAAGGACTCATCGGTGGTGGCATTGTAGCACCAGTGGCCGCCTGCAATAGAGCCGGGGCCGCTGATGACCTGGCAGCCGGTGAGATTGCCGTCAACATCGGTGGCGCTGACCGGCAGGCAGATCTGGCCGGGGCTACAGAGGAAGAACGACGTGTCGGAGGGCAAGTCGCACACCGGTGCGCTGTTCAGGTCGAATGTGACGGTAAAGGTTTCTTCACAACCGTTGCCGCAATCGTCTTCCGCACGCACCGTCACGGTGACCTGCTCGGATGCGGACGGTGTGTAACACCACTGATCATTGCTGATTGTCCCCGGCCCCGACACCACCGACCAGTTGACACTGGCCGCGCAGTTATCAGTTGCCGTTAGCGGTATACAGACTTGTTCCGGCGCACACTGAACAAACGACGCATCGTCGATGGTCGAACAGGTGGGCGGTGTGGTGTCGTCAATGGTAATCGTCTGTGTGCACTCGACGAAGTTGCCGCAGGCGTCGGTGGCACGGTAGGTGCGGGTAATCGTCCCACCACACGGACCACCATTGAGTTGTGAGTCCCCTTCGTGCGTAATCGTGACCGAACCGCAGTTGTCTGAGGCGGTGACTAGGTTGATGTCGGGGGGCGGTATGTCAGCTTCGCACTCCACCGTGGTGTTGGCCGGACAGGCGATGGTGGGATCGGTTTGATCGTCGACGGTGATTGTCTGTGTGCACTCGACGAAGTTGCCGCAGGCATCCGTCGCGCGATACGTGCGCGTGATGGTTGCCGGGCAAGAGCCAGACAATGGGCTGTCACCTTCATGGGTGACTGTCACCAATCCGCAATTGTCTGAGGCAGTGACCAGATTGATGTCCACTGCAGGCACATCGGCCACGCAGTCAACTGTAATGTCGGCTGGGCAGGCAATCGTCGGGTCGGTCTGATCATTGATCGTAATGGTCTGTGTGCACTCCACGAAATTGCCGCATTCGTCAGTCGCACGATACGTGCGCGTGATGGTTGCCGGGCAAGAGCCAGACAACGGACTGTCGCCTTCGTGGGTCACGGTAACGGTGCCGCAATTGTCGGAGGCGGTGACCGCGTTGATATCAGCCGGCGGGATGTCAGCCACACACTCGACGGTCAGATCAGCCGGACACGTGATTGTGGGATCGGTTTGATCGTTAACCGTAATCGTCTGCGTGCATTCGACGAAGTTGCCACATTCATCGGTGGCGCGATACGTGCGGAGAATCGTCCCGCCACAGGCGCCACCGGAGAGCGGTGTGTCACCTTCATGGGTGACTGTCACCGATCCGCAATTGTCTGAGGCAGTGACCAGGTTGATGTCCGCCGCGGGAACGTCGGCTTCACAGTCGACGGTGATGTCAGCCGGACAGGCGATGGTCGGATCGGTTTGATCGTCGACGGTGATCGTTTGCGTGCACTCCACGAAATTGCCGCATTCGTCAGTCGCACGATACGTGCGCGTGATGGTTGCCGGGCAAGAGCCAGACAACGGACTGTCGCCTTCGTGGGTCACGGTAACGGTGCCGCAATTGTCGGAGGCGGTGACCGCGTTGATATCAGCCGGCGGGATGTCAGCCACACACTCGACGGTCAGATCAGCCGGACACGTGATTGTGGGATCGGTTTGATCGTTAACCGTAATCGTCTGCGTGCATTCGACAAAGTTGCCACATTCATCGGTGGCGCGATAGGTACGGAGAATCGTCCCGCCACAGGCGCCACCGGAGACCGGTGTGTCACCTTCGTGGGTCACCGTGACCGAACCACAGTTGTCATCAGCCGTTACCAGATTGATGTCCGCCGCGGGAACATCGGCTTCACAGTCGACGGTGATGTCGGCGGGGCAGGCAATCGTGGGGTCGGTCTGATCATTGATCGTAATCGTCTGCGTGCACTCAACGAAGTTGCCACAGGCGTCGGTTGCGCGATAGGTGCGGAGAATGGTACCGCCACAGGCGCCACCGGAGAGCGGTGTGTCACCTTCATGGGTGACTGTCACCGATCCGCAATTGTCTGAGGCAGTGACCAGGTTGATGTCCGCCGCGGGAACGTCGGCTTCACAGTCGACGGTGATGTCAGCCGGACAGGCGATGGTCGGATCGGTTTGATCGTCGACGGTGATCGTTTGCGTGCACTCCACGAAATTGCCGCATTCGTCAGTCGCACGATACGTGCGCGTGATGGTTGCCGGGCAAGAGCCAGACAACGGACTGTCGCCTTCGTGGGTCACGGTAACGGTGCCGCAATTGTCGGAGGCGGTGACCGCGTTGATATCAGCCGGCGGGATGTCAGCCACACACTCGACGGTCAGATCAGCCGGACACGTGATCGTGGGATCGGTTTGATCGTTAACCGTAATCGTCTGCGTGCATTCGACGAAGTTGCCACATTCATCGGTGGCGCGATACGTGCGGAGAATCGTCCCGCCACAGGCGCCACCGGAGAGCGGTGTGTCACCTTCATGGGTGACTGTCACCGATCCGCAATTGTCTGAGGCAGTGACCAGGTTGATGTCCGCCGCGGGAACGTCGGCTTCACAGTCGACGGTGATGTCAGCCGGACAGGCGATGGTCGGATCGGTTTGATCGTCGACGGTGATCGTTTGCGTGCACTCCACGAAATTGCCGCATTCGTCAGTCGCACGATACGTGCGCGTGATGGTTGCCGGGCAAGAGCCAGACAACGGACTGTCGCCTTCGTGGGTCACGGTAACGGTGCCGCAATTATCCGATGCGGTGACCAGATTGATGTCCACTGCAGGCACATCGGCCACGCAGTCAACTGTAATGTCGGCTGGGCAGGCAATCGTCGGGTCAGTCGTATCTTCAATGGTAATTGTCTGGATGCATTCAGCGGTGTTGCCACAGTCATCAGTCGCCCGATAGGTGCGAGTGATCGTCTCCGGGCAGGAGAGGCCATCGGAAACGTCGCTGACATGCGTGACGGTGACCGAACCACAGTTATCGGAAGCCGTCACTGAATTAACATCCACCGCTGGGATGTCGGCCGCGCAGTCAACCGTCACATCGGCCGGGCAGGCGATCGTCGGAGCCGTCTGGTCATTGACAGTGATCGTCTGTGTGCATTCGACGAAGTTGCCGCAAGCGTCGGTGGCCCGGTAGGTGCGCGTAATCGTACCGCCGCACGGGCCGCCGCTGAGCGGTGTATCTCCTTCATGAGTGACTGTCACCGAGCCGCAATTATCGCTGGCGGTGACCAGGTTGATGTCCGGTGCGGGAACATCGGCTTCACAGTCGACTGTCATGTCGGCTGGGCAGGCAATCGTGGGGTCGGTCTGATCATTGATCGTAATGGTCTGTGTGCATTCGACGAAGTTGCCACATTCATCGGTTGCGCGATACGTGCGCGTAATCGTTGCGGGACAAGCGCCGGAAATCGGACTATCGCCTTCGTGGGTCACGGTGACGGTGCCACAATTGTCGGAGGCGGTCACCGTGTTGATATCAGCCGGCGGGATGTCACCCACACACTCGACGGTCAGATCAGCCGGACACGTGATCGTGGGATCGGTTTGATCGTTAACCGTAATCGTCTGCGTGCATTCGACGAAGTTGCCACATTCATCGGTGGCGCGATACGTGCGGAGAATCGTCCCGCCACAGGCGCCACCGGAGAGCGGTGTGTCACCTTCATGGGTGACTGTCACCGATCCGCAATTGTCTGAGGCAGTGACCAGGTTGATGTCCGCCGCGGGAACGTCGGCTTCACAGTCGACGGTGATGTCAGCCGGACAGGCGATGGTCGGATCGGTTTGATCGTCGACGGTGATCGTTTGCGTGCACTCCACGAAATTGCCGCATTCGTCAGTCGCACGATACGTGCGCGTGATGGTTGCCGGGCAAGAGCCAGACAACGGACTGTCGCCTTCGTGGGTCACGGTAACGGTGCCGCAATTATCCGATGCGGTGACCAGATTGATGTCCACTGCAGGCACATCGGCCACGCAGTCAACTGTAATGTCGGCTGGGCAGGCAATCGTCGGGTCAGTCGTATCTTCAATGGTAATTGTCTGGATGCATTCAGCGGTGTTGCCACAGTCATCAGTCGCCCGATAGGTGCGAGTGATCGTCTCCGGGCAGGAGAGGCCATCGGAAACGTCGCTGACATGCGTGACGGTGACCGAACCACAGTTATCGGAAGCCGTCACTGAATTAACATCCACCGCTGGGATGTCGGCCGCGCAGTCAACCGTCACATCGGCCGGGCAGGCGATCGTCGGAGCCGTCTGGTCATTGACAGTGATCGTCTGCGTGCACTCCACGAAGTTGCCGCATTCGTCGGTGGCACGATACGTGCGCGTGATGGTTGCCGGGCAAGAGCCGGACAATGGGCTGTCACCTTCATGGGTCACCGTGACCGAACCACAGTTGTCATCAGCCGTTACCAGATTGATGTCTGCCGCGGGGACGTCGGCTATGCAGTCGACTGTGATGTCGTCCGGACAGGTGATGACGGGCGGTGTGGTGTCTTCCACCGTAATCGTCTGCGTGCACGTGTCGGCTTTGCCGCAACTGTCGGTGGCAATGTAGGTATATGTGTAAACCTTCGGATCTCCGGAGCAGCCGGAACCACCATTATCGATGCTTGAACAGCTAACCGTTACGGTGCCACTGCCACCGGTGACCGTTGCATCATTCGGATCACACGCCGGAACATCTGCGTCACATTCAAATACCAAGTCACTGGGACAGGTGATTGATGGCGGAGTTCCGATGGTGAATGTCACACTAAACGAGGCGGTACAGGTGTCACAGTCGGTTGAGCATTCGATTGTGACATCGACCGTTTCGTCACCACTCGGTGTGTAGCACCAGTCGGATCCCACCAGTGTTCCGGGACCGGAAATGATCGAGCAGGTGGCCCCGCTCGCGAAGGCCGGCAGGCACACTTCGGTTGGAGTGCACTGGAAGATTGTTGTATCGGCTGGCACCTCACAGACCGCCGGTGACTCTTCGGGGAAAGTGATGTCGATTACCAACGTGTCGCACAACCCGCAGGGATCGCAACAGATGATCGTGTCAACGACGTGTTCACCCGGATACGGCGAGTATTCCCAGGTGCCGTCGCCCAGGGTTGCGCCGGTATTGGTATTCGAACAGGTCAGCGTGTCACCATCGGCATCCGTTTCGGAAAACGTAACGGTGTGCACATCGGGTGGGCACTGTGGTGCGTCTTGGCCGTCGACAAATTCCAACACGGGTGGTTGATTGTCGGCACACGGATCGACAGGAGGACAGTCGGTTGAAAACTGAAGGCCATCTCCTTCATACACCCATGCGCCGGCGTAATTGCTGCCGTATGACGCATCACACACGTAGCTGTCCGTCGTGGTGATGAGCCCGAGTACGTTGTAGCTCTCGCCGGGGCCGGAGAACGGTGTGAACACGCTGGTGTTTGGGTCATCTTCCGGACTGGATCCCACTGCCGCCTGATAGGCGTCAGGATTGTCCACTCCGTCCAAATCCGAATACCCTGCAATGGATGACAAAGGAGTTAAATCAGCTCCGAGAAACACCTCATCGGCGCTGAACGCATCCTCGTGACCGCTCGACCATATGTTGAAATCGATCGCGCAACCCTTTAAACAGATCTTCATGAAATCGTTGGCGTCATCACCGTCGTCGTCAAAGTACTCCTTCGTCGAGACGTCCCACCAAATTTCATACAGTCCTTCGGTGGTGTCCCATGCCACCCATCCCCAGCGGTCGTTTTGCTGCAAGCATCGGTTGGCGGTGGTGTCGTGCCAGAGCTCAAAATCGTCTACGAAGACATTCACATTTAACTGTGGAGGTTCGTCGAGGAGTGCCAAAACGGACCCATGGAACTGCTCCAGCGACCCGCCTTTCGAATAAATGTGGTTGGCAATGGTCCAGCAGCCGTTGGTGGTGTCATAATAAATGTAGAAGCCGCCACTGTCGGGTGGGGGAAGCGGAATCGATGGCGCCCCAATAAAATAACTCGTATCCACCATCGAGTAATTCGGCGGAGGGCCGGGCGGTACATGCGTCGGCGGCCAATAATAAGCCGATGCCTGGTCCGATTCGATTAATGGCGATGCCAATAGGACGGCAAAGAACAGACACGCGATAAGAAATGTAGTCCGACGCGGTCTGCTACACGCTGGCTCCATCTTTTTTTGTCCCGACATGGTCAACCTGACCTTTTCACTATGTGTATAGGTGCTCTCCTGTACGGCGGACGGAGCTTGTCCGACGCCGAGGCGATGTGCTCGTAGACTTGAACTTGTCGCGTACGCTAGAAGTCACACGTACTCTCGAAATGTTGAGTGATCAGCACGCGTACAGCACCACATCCCGCGTCTCATGCGTCCTTTTCATAAGACGGTTTGCATACTTTCCGCATGCTGTCTTTGCGTTCAGTTGTAAATCAGTGCGACGCGAGTAAGATGCGCACTATTGTTGCTTCGTCGATCGTCCGTGACCAACCGCTCTCAAGCTAAGTTATTGGCACCAATTGTCAAGGGATAACCCTGACGGGAATGGACTTTATACAAAATTTGTCTGATTTGCCCCAAAGAAGAATGGGACAGGCACTCCGGTTGAGGTCACCGAAGTACCACGACTAGATAAGGCGGTACGGCTGTCCGTACGGCCATGAACCACCTTAACCCATTGGTGAAATTGGTCTTACTTTAACAGGACCATCTGGCGTGTGGCGTTGAATTGTCCCGCTTTGAGCCGGGCAAAGTAAATGCCGGAGGCGAGTGATTCTCCGCCTAACGTCTTGGCATCCCATTGGATAGATACTTGGCCCGCCTCCGATGAGCCCTCTATGACGTCGACCGTCTGGCCCAGTACATTATATATGGTCACGGTCCAATCAGACGGAGCCCCGAGGGCAAAGCGAATCTGAGTTGAGGCGTTGAACGGATTCGGGTAGTTCGGCAGCAGCGCATGCGAACTTGGGACCGACGATTTGCCGCCCACCATTTCCAGTTGAATGGTCTCCGCCTCCGTGGTGGCGGCTTGTGATTCAACGAGTTGCCAATTCACGCTACCGTCGACCGGGAAACTGAAGAGCTTCTGCAGACCAGCGGGCAGACGGGTGCCAGACTGGCGCACCTGGAGGAGCACACGGAGCTCACGGGCGGACTGGTGGGCATCACGTTTCATTTGACCGGTTTCTTCTCCCCACTCGACTTGTACGCGTTCGCGAGCCGATGCCTGGAGTCGGACAAAGACGCCGCCGACGTCGCGATCGGTTTCGAGCCAGACTTCCACCTGGTCGTCACGACGTTCAAGAATGACACGGCCCGCGTATGCTGCCGGAACGATCTTGCCCCCGGTTCCGACATCGGGACAATCGACACCGGACGCGTCACCGGTGATGATGCGAATCATATAGATGAGGTCCGCGACAGTGAGGGTCAAACCATCGCAGTTGACGTCACTGGCGAGGATCTGATTCTCGCGGTACACCGAATCGAAGACGACATCTCCATAAATGAAGAACCGCGAGTAGAAGACGGCATCGGCAATTTCATTGGGGATGCTATTGAGGTTCATATCACCGCGATCGTCCTCCGGCGGAACGATGCATAACCGGCCTTCGCAGAACTCGATACGTCGCAGCACCGGACGGGCCTTTCCGACCACACAGGAGTCCGGCGCCCCATAGGAGACGAACAGAGTGTCGCCGGAACGGTCGGAAATCGTATTATCCGCGCAATCGTAACTGCAGAAATCAACCGGGATGCATTGGCCGATGAACTGCCGATCCGGGGTGACGAAGAACCGAAGCCCGGCCATCGGCCCACGTGGGACGTAGGCATTTTCCGGCGGGTGCGGATGGCCGTTGTTCATGTCGGCAATGCCGGTGAGACGCACTTGTCCCTCGATGCACGGCGGGCAGGAGGCGGCGTCGCCAACGCGATAAGTGAAGTACTCCCAATCCAACAAAGCCGTATCGGCGAACGCACTTTGGATCGTCAGTGCGGTCGGATCGAAGCAAATCAGGAAGTCGAATCCACCCATGCTCATGGTTTCATGAGCCCGCACTTTCATGACGGTTTCGCGACCGTTGAGCGATGTCACCGTGTCGATGCAGATTCGGAAGAGGCTGTCCGGAGGTTCGATTTGCACGCAGACGGTCATGGTGTCGCGTGCTTTCGCGCCACACGCGTCGGTCGCTTCGAACACAAAGCGGTAGCATCCGGATGTGTCCGCGGTAAAGCAATGGGTGGCGATAATGGCTGTTGCGCCGCTCCGCCCACTAAAGCTGCCGGCACCGGAGATCTTATGGAGCGCAAACGACTGATTGTCGTTGTTGTCGTCGGCCATGATCTCAAAGCAAATCTGCGTCGGCGCACTGTAGAATGTGTTCTGTTCCAGCTGTTCGATGTCCACTGTCGGCGGTCCGTTTTGGAAGACTGCGGCGCATATCTGTTTGACCGATGCCAGCCCGCAGGAATCTTCCACACGGACCGTGAAGCAGTACGTTCCGGCGGTGTCGGCGTCGAAGCAGATCTCCCCGGTTGTTGCATTGATCGTTCCATTTCCTGAATCAATGGCGACGTCCTGGATATTGCCGTCGGGGTCGGTGAACGACAGTGCGTCGAAGCACACAGCGCCGTCTGCACACTTCACCACTGACACCAGATCGGGTCCGCTCACCAAGGGGGCGTTGTTGTAACGCACGATCACAACTGTCGTATCGGCGTCACTGTTGCCGCACACATTGGTGGCGGTGGTGATGAGCCTGTAGCTGCCGGCGGTATCGGGAGTGAAACAGATGACGCCGGTGTTCGCATCGAAGTCGCCCAATGGTGTGACGTCAATCGTCCAATCACTGGAGTCGGGACCGAGCACAACGTCAAAGCAGACGTCATCGGGTGCGCACAGACGGCGGTGGAGCGTATCGGGTGTTTCAATTTCGGGTGCGGCACTCGGATTGGCCGTGAGGCATACCGTCCGATTGTGTGTCAATCTGCAGGAATCGGTGGCGGTTATCGTAAAGCAAAGAAACGTCTCAAGATAAACACAGACCTGACCGTCGCGAATGACGCCGTTGTTCGTTGTCACCGAGGCGATATTACCTTCGGCATCAGATACGGTAAACGGGTGGCAGACGGTGTCGGGTCCGCAGACAGGAACGGTGACTGCCGGTTCGGTCTGAACGACCGGCGCGGTATTGAACACAACATCGAGACGGAGTGTATCGAACGTCTCCGCACCGCATTCATCAACGGCCCGGAACACCCATTGATATGAGCCGGCGACGGTGGGTGTGATGCACAGCGTTTCATCGGTCCACGACGCATCGCCCAGGTCCAGCGGTGCGCAACCGGCCAGATTGTCATCCGGGTCATTACAGGTGACAGGAACGCAAACCTCTTCGCCGTCGCAGATCGTCACCGTGCCCGGCTCCGGAATCTCCAGTGTCGGTGATTGATTGCCGTCAATGGTGACGATCACGGTACACGTGTCGGTCAATCCGCACGAATCTGTCACCGTGATGAGCGAGCTGTAGATGCCGCTGGTATCCACCGACAGGCAGAGTGCGACGGAGCCATTGGGTTGAAGCGATGCGGTTCCGAATGACGCTGAGGCGCTCGCCAGGTCGCCGTCGGGATCAATTACCGTTGCGGTTATACAGATCGTCGTGTCGGTACAAATCGCCAGGTTTGTGACCGGTGGGCATTCAACTTGTGGTGGCTCGGTTGATTCAACGATAATCACCACGTAGCCGGTTTCGGCGCCGCACGTATCCGCGGCCACAACGCCGGTTTCATAAATCCCGGGTGCTTCCACGGCCAAGCAGACGGACGGTGTGCCGTAGTCAATCGTGGCACCATTCAGGCCGCTGAGGGTTTGTGGCGGACAGAAGCTCTCATCGACTGTAAAGGGGACACACGCCTCGCCCGGCAGACAAATTTTGGTGATGACGGTATCGGGCAACTCGGGTTTCGGTTGCGGATTTGGGCCGGGTCCGGCTTCGACGCAGATGGTAACAGTGTCCGATGCACCGCACATGTCGGTCACCACGATTCGTGCGCATACAACACTGAGGGCAACCGCCTCGATGCACACCTGCCCGTTGTCGTAAGACAGGTAATTGTCGAGTATGACAACGTCTTCGATATTGCCATCGGGATCGCTCGTGGTGAAGTCAAAGCAGATGGTGTCGCCCGGTTCGGCGCTACGCGTCAGTGATCCTGTCACGTCAACAATTGGAGCCGAGTTGTAGGATATCGTAACAGTCGCCGAGTGTGCCGTTTGCTCGCCACAGGAATCGATCGCCGTGGCTGTAATCGAATAGACACCGGCCGTGTCGGGCGTGAAGCAGAGTCTATCTATATCATAGGCCCCAGCGGCGGAACCTTCGACGAGACATGTATCCAGATTGCCGTCCGGGTCGTTACACGACACCGGTATACACACGTCCTCGGGTCCGCAGAGGAAGATGGTCGTGTCGCGGAGGTTGACGCTCGGTGGCTGATTGAGAACGACCGTTCCCTCAACGACACAAGTGTCGGCCGCACCGCAATCGTCGGTGGCAATGATCTCGACAGTGTAATCGCCCGCACTCGATGCGGTGAAGCACACTTCCTCTTCGGTGTCGAGAACGGCTTGGCGTTGCTGGACGGAGCCGAAGCCGCTGATGGAGACCGTTGCGGGGGAATCGCCGGGATCGCTCACCACGTACTGGACGCAGATGAGGTCACCGACGCAATAGAAGTTGGCGCCGGGTCCGGAACAGTTCACTGTCGGCGGTCCATTGATCGTAGCATCGACCGTCAACGGTTTGGATGTCCCGCCTCCGCATGGGTCCTCGGCTGTGAGAATCAATTCCGTCAATCCGCTTTCTGTTACGTTAACGACAATGAGAGAATCCACCGTGTCCAACGTACCCGGTCCGGTCAGACTCAAGGTCAATGGCAACGGGCTTGAGTTCATGATGGAAAACGGAACACTGACTTGTCCCGGTTCGCACAGATCGAACGTCGCATTGCCAAAATTGATCGTCGGTGAGCTGGGGTTAACGAAATGGACACGCAGGGTGTCGAATGCCGCACGATTGCAGTTGTCTTCGGCTCGGAAAATCACATGAATCAATTCTTCACGCGGCGGGATATAACACCACTCGTTGCCGATCAGTGATCCCGGTCCATCCCAGAGGACGAAGGCCGAGAGGTTGTCATCTGGATCAACTGGCTCAATGGGCCCGTAGCAAAACTGGCCGTTGCGGCACACGGTGATTACGGTGTCGGGTAGGCCGGTGATCTGGGGTGGGCGGTTCATTTGTACGGTCAGTTTCGTGTGGCATGTTTCAGGGGGACACTCTGCGTTGTCGACGATGGTGTAGACATCGTAGGTACCGCTCTCCTCGACATACAGACAGGTCTGCCCGTCGGAATAAGCTGCCGGTGGAACGGCCGATATGGTGACTGGCGGGGCACCGCCTGTGGTATTCACCGGGAAGCAGGCAAAGCCCGGAAGACACAGAACCGTGTCGAATGTGGCCGGACAATCAACGACCGTCGGCTCCGATGTCTCAATAATGAAGCAGACCTGGATTGAGTCCTTGTTGCCGCACTTATCTTCAGCGACCAGCGGCACGCAGAATTCCACGGTCTCCGATGCGTAGATGCACAAGGCCGAGTCGACGAGGTTGACATGCGCGTCGGGGCTGGTCCTGATATCGCTCAACTCACAAATCGACGATACGGAGAACGGTATGCAGACCGAATCGGGATGACAGACGTTGAGGGTGTTGGTTTGCGAAATCGTGATCTGGACTTCTTCTTCGGTCTCCGATTTTTGAGCTGCCAGCACGACGTCGACCGTGTCCTGGGATATGTCACCAGATGGTGTCTGAGCTTCGAAAACAAATGTATAGAGACCTTCGGAGGGGGGGTGGAAGCAGTGCTGGGTGGAGAATGAGGTGTCGCTCGACTGCTGTGTAAACGTCCCGGCCCCTTCAACCATTTCGACGGTGGCCAATTGCGGATTGCAGGCGTCGATTGTGGCGTCGACATCAAGGCACACGGTCATGCCGGGTGTGAAGACAGTATCAGCGGGAGATGCTGCGGCAGCAACCGCGACCGGGCGTGCCGAGGTGCGGACCAGCACCACCAGGTCATTGAAATCGCCGTCGGCCAACCACGCCAAGTCTTCCCAGAACAGGATATAGGTTCCCGGTTCTGGAGCCTGGTAGAGCTTCAGGTGATCACGCTGATCATAGTTGTGCTGAGTTTCTGAGTACCAGCGAGTCCCTGCGCGCGGCGTATAGAGCCAAGCCAACTGGGACAACGCATTGAGCTGAAAAACGGTGGAATCATCGACTGATGCGATGCCATTGAGCACTTCGGTCGTGTCGGTGTGAGCCCCGTCTGGATACCAGAGCAGTCGACCATCATTGGCCAAGCCCGTGTATTCGGCCAGAATGGTCACGGTCACTGGTCCAGACGTCGCACAGAGACTGGTCAGCGATAGCTCGTCATTCGTTGCGGAGATGTTCCAGCCGAGTTGGTCGAGAATGTCCTGGACGGATGGTTCGGTTGAATAGAATCCGGCCGCCTTACGTGTCAACGAGTCGGCCAGCGACTGGACGTTGGCGGCAGCCGAAACGGCGTGTGCTTGCGGTGGAACCACAATGCACAGCGCCGCGGCCAAAATGAGTATGTGGACGGTAAATCGTTGTGCTGACTCTGGCGACCTCATTGAGGACACCTCCTGTTACATTACGATCAAGCGCATCAATTCCCCCCGGACTATGCGAATGTTAAAAAATCGTTATGCCTTTCTTCTGAACCGCACATCGCCATTTGATTGTCGAGGCCAAAGCTCTGGCGTACGATGCCGACCACTCAGAAGACGGTAATCATCACTCACTACAGACGCGATTTGTAACTGACTCACGAGCACCATCAACCACGGCGGGGCATGGTCACATGATGTATCTCGCGGTGTAAATCTCTGGCGGTAAGGTGAGGTAGGGGCATTCCTCCTTGGCTCAGATTCGAGCAAATGCAATCTACTGCCAAGTCGCTGTTTTGTCAACATGACGAGGCCTGTCATGGTTTTCACACAAACCGCAATCGTACAGATTGGCGGTGCACCGCGCAGGCTTAAGGGTGTTGTCATTCTCGTGGCCAACCACTTGCTCCTTAACTGGTTAACCGGTCAATACTCCGGACGACGAATTGGTCATGCCATCAACGCTGGTTAAGGAGCGCAAATCGCGTACCGCTTCATCGCCTTGTTAACTATATCACAAGGTGGTGGCTAACGTATTGGCGAGAAGCCCTCAAATTCTTCTCGTCTGTCCAGTTTTTGACACGCCATTACTCAAGTTGTCTAAATCTAGACGCCGTCGCAGGGTCTGCTTTTCCCCGATCCACAGGCGGTTAATCGTAACTTAATGTCAGACAGAAAGTTTGACATTTTGTTCCAGATTGCACAAGGTTGGCATAATCATTGCTAAAAGTAGTGACCGTCACGGAGGATGAAATGACGTGCTCGAATTGCCGATATACGCTGACCGAAAGTGAGAGAGTTTTGTGCCAGTTGGGGGGGAGTCACTACTGCCCCCGTTGCTGGACACGGATCACCCTACCACGTCGTTTTGCGGTTATGGCGACTGACGGCGGGATGACGGCATCGCTACGGCTATCCCAGGTCCGGGAGGATGATTAAGCCGACCGTGGCGGATGGGCCGTCGCAACACTGAGTGAATGAAGAGACTGAATCATAAACTGCCAAACCTCGAGGGAGGAGACATGAAACGCAAAGAGCGCATCCAGATGGTCCGCAAGCTTCTGTGGACGAACCGTCAGATTTCGCTTCAGGACATCGCCAAAGAGACGGGTGTTTCGTTGCGCACCACCTACCGTGACCTTCATACGGTGTATTCGCACCCGATGAATGATACACGGCCAAGCCCGAATGCTCAGTAGTACTCCTTCACCTGTTCTGCCTTCAGCGGGTTCCGGGAATAACCTCCCGGGACCCGCTGTCTTTTGTGTTGATTCGCCGCTCTGGGATGTTACGCTTATGGTTTGAGGAGCCATGCATCGGGACAGAGAAGGAGAACCGACACGACACTCACTCAGCGCCTGTTTGGGTTAGCGCCCCACCGACGTCTGCGTCTCACCACAGCCGCCTTGCTGTTTGTGGTATTCGCTTTGCCGGCTGTCATCGCGGGGACCGGCTTCTATTGGTTTGCCCACTCGGCCGTTGTGGACGAGGTGGAATTCGAGATGTCGCTGGTGGCAGCCCACGAGGAGGCGATCATCAGCGATTGGATTCGGGAGCGGCGGTTCGATCTGGGAGTGATTGCCCAGGTGGGTTCGATCAACGACGCTGTCCGCCGCGTTCTCCGGGATCGTCCGGGCGCGACAGATTCGTTGCGTTACCTGCTTGGCCGGGCTCAGCTCTTTTTCGGCGAGCGGTACAGTTCATTTCGCGTTATTAACCCCGGTGGAGAACTCGTTTACGGTGACACTGAGACCCATGACCGTTCGGCACTGGTTGCCGCTCTTCAGGGGTCGACGGTGGTGTCGCGCGACGTGGTGAATCCGGGTCATTCCCACTCTGCGCTGGAATTCTATGCCCCGCTCGTGGAGCACAATGAGCCACCGAAGGGGGTACTGGTCGCCACCGTGCCCACGGTGCCGATGTTTGCCCTACTCAGCACGCCGATTTCGCGGATTGGCTGGATTCACCTCTTTGACCGCTATGGCCAGTTGCTCACGAGCACCTCGCTGGCTGATACGATTCGCAGGAGCGGGGCAGCGGCTCCTGATCCGCACGCGGTGATCGATTCCTCGAGCGATTCTGCACACTATGTCCGTCACGCCGGTGACGTGGATCTGATGGGATCGGTGCGCCGGATTCCCGAAATGAATTGGATCATCACGGTGGAACGCGATCGCGACGAGGCGCTGGCGCGCCTGGCCTACATGCGGCGCATTCTGTGGTCGGTGATCGTCGCTATTGTCCTATTGGGCGGCGGTGTGGCCATTGGCATGTCGACATTGACAGTCCGTCGATTGGAGCGGCGCGAGCAGGAACTGCAAACTACCCACGAACAACTCATCACGGCCGACCGGCTGGCCTCCGTTGGGATGATGGCGGCGTCGATGGCACACGAGATCAACAACCCGCTGACGACCATCAAAGTGCTCATTCACTCGTTGCGGCAGCGGGCCGCGTCGAACAAGGCCCTCGAAACCGACATCAACATCGTGCTCAGTGAGATCGACAAGATTAAAGCACTGGTTTTGCGTTTCCTCCAGTTTGCGCGTCCCCGCGATCCCGAATTCACCGAGGTAGAGCTCGATGAAATTCTCAGCCGCATTGCCGGTCTGATCCGCCATCAGGCGCAAAGCCATGGGATTTTGATCTTTGAGAAGTATGACACGGATCTGGGTCCGGTCTGGGCCGACAGTTCACAGATTGGGCAGATGTTCCTGAACATCCTTCTGAATGCGATCGATGCCACGCCGCCGGGTGGCGAGGTCCACGTGTCCACGTCGGTTGCCGACGCCGGTCGGGCTCGGGTGACCATCTGGAATTCCGGTCCGCCGCTGCCGAATGAAATCAAAGAGCAGATCTTCGAACCCTTCTTCAGTACCAAGACAACGGGGACTGGACTGGGTTTGTCGATCGCCCGTACCATCATCGATAAGCACGGCGGGGAGATCTACGCCGAGGGGCACGACGACGACGGCACCACATTTACCATGCTGCTGCGTCGTCGCGCCGTACAGTCATGATGAAGCACACTGTCCTCATTGTCGATGACGATCGCAACCTGCGTTACGCACTGCGTCGAATTCTCGAGCCGAACGGGTATCTGGTGGAAGAGGCCGGATCGGCCGAGGAGTCGCTTGAGCGTCTCGACCGGCAACGGCATTCGATTGTGTTCATGGATTTGCGCATGACCGGCATGTCGGGTCTGGAGGGGCTGAAGCGCATCCGTGAGATCGACACCAAAATCCCCGTGATCATCATGACTGCGTTCGGCACGACGGAGCTGGCAATCGAAGCGGTCAAGCTTGGTGCGTACGACTTCATCCTCAAGCCGTTCGAGGTCGATGAGATTGTGCGCTTGACCGACCAGGCGTCGAACGCCTATCGGCTGATGACGCGCAAAGTCGACATGGTGCAGGAGCCGACACCGGAGTCACAGGAAGCGGATACCTTAATCGGCCGCTCACGCCCGATGCAGGAGGTGTACAAGCAGATCGGACGGGTGGCACAGTCGAATGCGACGGTCCTGATTCGTGGCGCGTCGGGGACCGGTAAAGAGCTGGTGGCGCGCGCCATTTACCATCATTCCAATCGCAATACGCAGCCGTTTCTGGCGGTCAATTGCGCGGCGATACCGGAAGGTTTGCTGGAGAGCGAATTATTCGGCCACGAACGCGGTGCGTTCACATCGGCCGAACATCGGCGCATCGGGAAATTTGAGCGCGCGCATGGTGGGACCTTATTCCTCGATGAGATCGGGGATATGAGTACGGTCACGCAGGCCAAGATCTTGCGTGTCTTGCAGGATGGTGTGATCGAACGGGTTGGCGGCAGTGAACCGATTCGGGTTGATGCGCGCATTATTGCGGCGACACATCGTGACCTGGCGCAGATGATCGAGTCCGGCGACTTTCGCGAAGACCTGTTCTTCCGGCTCAATGTGTTTACCATCGAACTGCCCTCGCTCGATGAGCGCAAGGACGACATCCCGCTGCTTGTGCAGTACTTCGTCGCACGCGGGAATCAACGGCTGGGGAAGAGTGTTACACAGATTCCCGACGAAACGATCACCACACTTTCGGAACACAACTGGCGCGGCAATGTCCGTGAACTGGAGAATGTCATCGGGCGCGCCTTGATCATCACCAACGGTCCGACGTTGCTTCCGGAATCGATCCAATTCGGCGAGGAGATGCAACCGGGACAATTGCCCGATGGTGAGATCGCCGACGAGGAATTGCTCGACCGCGTTTTCTCACGGCTGGCGCACCAGTTCGATCACGAGTCGGGCGATCCCATTCTGACGACATTGGAACGGGAAATGCTGACGCGCGCGATGGAGCGAGAACAAGGCAACCAGGTGCATGCCGCAAAGCTGCTCGGGATGTCGCGGCAGACGCTGCGCAACCGTCTGGCCGCGCGTCCGGACAGCGAAAGTGAAATCACCGACGAAAACCAGGCGTAACGCCTGTTCTCCCACACATGACAGGTCCCAACGTTATCACAATCGACGAGCGCGAGCGGGTGGCATGGCTGACACTCAACCGGCCGCCCCTGAATATCCTCGATATCGCCACCATGCGGGAGTTGAATTCTCAGTTGTGGGAGCTGGAGCAACGGCAGGACTTGACGGCGGTGGTTCTGTCGGCTACGGGACGTGTGTTTTCGGCGGGGGTTGATATTCCGCAGCACCGGCGCGATACAATCGAGGAGATGCTCACCGTCGTGTTCGACCTGTACCGGGCGTTGTATGCACTGCCGATGCCGACCGTCTGTGCCGTGCAGGGTGACGCGCTCGGAGGTGGAATGGAGTTGGCGATCACCTGTGACGCCGTATTGTCGACCGATGACGCGCGCTTCGGCGTACCGGAAATCACGCTGGGTGTGTTTCCTCCGGTGGCGGTGGCTCATCTGCCTCATGTGATCGGTATGAATTGTGCGGCGGAGTTGATTCTTACGGGAAGGATGATTCGCGCCCAAGAGGCGCAGACGATCGGACTGGTGAATCAGGTGTATGCTGCGGCCGAATTTGACCGGCAAGTGGAGAACTACCTCACCCAGTATCGCCGATTGTCCGCCTACTCATTGCGGCAGACCAAGATGGCGATGCGGCGCGTGGCAGCGTCCGATTTTGAATCCGCCCTGTCGCAGGCCATTGCCTTGTACCGCGAACAGTTGATCGAAGGACGCGATCCGCACGAGGGAATCGAGGCTTTCATCGAGAAGCGTCCGCCGCAGTGGTCGGACACGTGACGTGGTAAAGTCATATCCGGTGTCAATTGGACACTCAATGTAAGAATTAGAGCGGTTGTCAGAATAGATTGCCGTTTGCCAAGGGAACCTTCGCTGTCATTCCCGTCCGCCGTGGCGGAGGAATCCATTGTCTTCATGCACAAGCAATTACGACGCTGTCTCGGTCCGCCACGTCCGACAGGGGATGACAGAGTATATAGCGGTTGTCAGAATTCTTGTCCGCTAGCCCGAGTATCACTAGTGCATCAGCTGTCCCGTCAATTTCCTCCCCCCACGGCATTCCCGGCATTCGGGTACGTCATCCAGAGAGCGTCTAACTTGTTGTCATTCCCGTCCGCGGCGGAATCCCATTCTTAGTTGAAACCGCCGTCGGCGGTTAAAAAGTTGAACG
>CAYTTY010000010.1:0-31783 GCA_964440935.1 uncultured Ignavibacteria bacterium
TCTCCGAAGTCACGGACGCGCAGTGCTCCTGCCCTACGACATATCACGCGTGACAAAACACTCGTGTGAGGTCCGCAGAGTTGGCGGTCTAACGGACGAGCAACAGACGGAGGCTGACGTCATATGGATCGGCAAGCGGTGAAGTATGGCCTGATTGGTATTGGCGCATTTGTCGTTCTCGTTGTACTAATTGGGAGCGCGGTGATGTTGACCGGGAGTTACAACATCGCGGCCACTCAGCCGCACATGGACATAACGGAACGAGCGATTGCCGCAATGGTCGACGCCTCGGTGCGCAACCATGCCGGTGGCATCGAGGTCCCGGAATTAACGCGTGCCGATACACTCGCGGGAGCGGCTCCATTCGATGCGATGTGTGTCGATTGTCATACCGCACCGGGAGTAGGGCGAGCCGAGTTTGCACAGGGACTCTATCCACTCCCACCCAAGCTGTTCGGCGTCGACACAGTCTGGACTCCCAACGAACTGTTCTGGATTATCAAAAACGGCATCAAAATGACGGGAATGCCGGCCTTTGGGCCAACGCACAACGACGAAGAGATTTGGTCGATCGTGGCGTTCACCAGCTACGTGCGTGAACTGTCGTATTACGATTATCTGGAATTGCAGGATTCCGTGTCTTCGTCACCGGGAGAGGCTCATGAGCATTAACACGGGGGGAGGCGAATCGCCATACAGGAATTGACAAGGATCTCGTTGAAGCACTTGACTTGTTGAACGCGCATATCTCTTTCCTGGGGGCATGGAGTCAGAGCCGATTCTGGCCTGAGTCAGGGGAGAGATTATGAAACATTCAGCGCGGCGTTGGTTAGGGACACATTGGTGGTTGTTGCTTGCACTCACGTGTGTTCAATTGTCGTTGTCACGTATCGGTTTCGCCGTCGTCGAGCGCGCCGACGGGTTGCCACTGAGTGAGGCAACCGACGCCTGCATCACCTGTCATGAGACGGCGACGCCCGGGATCGTAGCCGATTGGGCGCGTAGTCGCCACGCGACACTGACTCCGGAGCTGGCCCTGGCGCAGCCGGAGCTATCTCGGCGAATGTCCAATCCCGACATTCCCGATTCGTTGTCGTCGGTCGTCGTCGGATGTGCGGAATGTCACCTGCAGCGTGCGGACACGCACGCGGACACCTACATCCACAATGGATACTCTGCTCATACAGTGGTCACGCCGGCGGACTGCGCAGCCTGCCACCCCGCCGAGCAGGGTCAATACGCGCAGAACCTGATGTCGCAGGCTCACCTCAATCTGGCCAACAACGACGTGTATCAGCAATTCATGTCGGCTACCAATGATCTGGTGTCATGGCGCCACACCCAGTTGACCGGAACGGCCATGGACAGCGCCACGAACAATCTGTCGTGTTACTTTTGTCATGGGACGAACGTGACTGTGGCTGGATTCGCGGAGCGTAACACAGTGTTCGGGACCATGACGTTCCCCGAACTCACCGGCTGGCCGAATCGCGGTGTGGGTCGCCTGAATCCTGACGGGACACGCGGTTCCTGCACGCCCTGCCACGCACGTCACCAATTCTCGATTGAAGTTGCCCGGCAACCATATACGTGTTCCGAGTGTCACAAGGGCCCGGATGTGCCGGCGTACAAGGTCTACTCGGCCAGTAAGCATGGAAACATCTATTCGTCCATGGGATCCACGTACGACTTTTCTGCTGTACCGTGGACCGTCGGCGACGACTTCAATGCCCCCACGTGTGCGGTTTGTCACGTTAGTCTGCTCCAAAATGCCGACGGTGATATTGTCGCACGGCGGACACACCAGATGAACAACCGGATCGATACGAGGATATTCGGGCTGATTTACGCGCACCCGCACCCTCGCTCGCCGGAAACATGGCATATTCGCAACGACGCGGGTCTCCAACTGCCGACACATTTCGATGGATCATTCGTGTCCGAAGCGCTGATTGATGAACAGGAACAGAAGCGGCGGCGCAGCGAGATGCAGTCGGTCTGCCGTGCATGTCACAGTCGCCAGTGGGTCGACGCACACTTTCGGCAGTTTGATCATGCGAATGCCGTGACCAACGAGCGAACGAAGACTGCAACCGCTATCATTGGAACGGCGTGGCAGAACGCATTGGCCACGGGCCCCCCAACGGGAGATAACCCGTTTAATGAAGCGATCGAAAAACTCTGGGTTGAGCATTGGTTCTTCTACGCCAACACGGTTCGGCTTGCGACGGCGATGGCGGGCGCCGATTACGGTGTGTTTGCCAACGGACGGTGGCAACTGGCACGCAACATTCAGGACATGGCGGACTATTACCGGTTCCTGGACCGCACACAACAAAGTCTTCCAGAGGACAATCCACCCGGTCAGTAGCGTCGATACCGCGCCCACTCAAGGCCTTACAGCACACACGGATCACACGAGGGTGGTCCGTTAAAGAACAATTCGTTGATGAGGTCGTTGAGGTCAACCGCGTCGATGAACAGATCGCAATTGTGATCGAAGCGTGACGTCGGGCATAGTGGATCGACAATGTCGGGTGCGTTGAAGAAGATCACTTCGATCATCGCATTCATGTCGACGGCAGTGATGAATCCGTCATCATCACTGTCTCCTTGATGTTCACACAGGCAGCTGCATGCATCACCCTGCCCATCGTTATTGGTATCGAACTGATCCGGATTGCTGACATCGGGACAGTTGTCGCAGAGATCGCCGACGCCGTCGGCATCCCCATCGGCTTGATCGGGATTACTGATTGCAGGGCAGTTGTCACACCGGACACCGTATTGGTCGCCGTCGGAGTCGTCGCCGCATTCCTCGACGTTGATGCGCTGATCGGCCGTGACCGACTCCAGTACGTAGCGTGCACCCGATGGCCAGACGATTTCGACCGAATCGGCCTGAGTTGCCTCACCCAAACCAAAGCAGGCGGCAATGTCACTCTGACCGGCGTATCCCGATTGGCTGGTGATTTCGCGCATCTGCCAAACTGGCTGACCGTCGATGATCGCCTTTACGCGTACCCGCGCTCCGATTGACGATCGGTTGCTAATGTCCCCGATGCAACGGACGGCCAGCCAGTGGTTTGTTGTGCCGCCATTTTGGTACAGGATGTTCGTTTCGGACGCACCTTGGCAGCGCGCGGCCACGATATCGAGATCGCCGTCGGCGTCCAAGTCGCCCATTGCGCAGCCATACGTCCAACCCGAGTAGGTACCGATCGGCGGGTCGACCGCGCGGGTAAAGGTCCCATCGCCGTTGTTGTAATACAGGAAGTCGACGAGAGTCCCGGGTCCAAAGGAGTTACCGACGAACAAGTCGAGATCGCCGTCGTTGTCGACATCGCCCCAGGCACTGCCGACGGAGTAGCCGCCGTCGTTGACGACTGTGTCGCCGGTTACCTTCGTGAAGGTGCCGTTGCCGTTGTTTGTGTAGAGGAAGTTGTCTTCGTTACCCCAGTTGGCGACGAACAAATCGAGATCATTATCGTTGTCGTAGTCACCCCAACTGGCGCCAAACGAACTGCCGCCGTCGAAGAAGATATCGCCGCTGAGAATGCGGGTAAACGTCCCATCGCCGTCGTTCTGATAGAGCCGGTTGAGTTGATTGCTTTCGTTGGCGACAAAAAGATCCGCATCCCCATCGTTATCGTAATCTCCCCACACGCCAACGCGTGAATTGGCGGTCTCGTCGGTGACGAACAGACCGCTGAGTTTGGTGAAAGACCCACCGCCGTCGTTGCGATACAGGTGATTGCGAAGATTGCCGTCGCTGTTGCATACGTACAAGTCCACGTCGCCATCATTGTCGTAGTCGGCCCAGGTGCCGCTCTCTGAGAAGGTGTTCTCCGCAACGACCGGACCGCTCACGATCTGTGTAAATGAGCCGTCGCCATCGTTGCTGAAGAAGAGATTCGGCTGACTCCACCAAGTGGAGACAAAAACGTCATCATCGCCGTCGTTATCGAAATCCGCCCAGCTTGCGCCGACGCAACTGCCGGCTGTTGTCACCAGGGGATCGCCGGAAATCGGCAGCACAATATCACCGGTCACATTCTGGTACAGGATGTCGACTTCCGTCGCCTGCGGGCCATTCGAGATGAAGATGTCCAGCAGTGAGTCGGTATTGAAGTTGATGATGTTCGCGCTGCGTGAATCGCCATGTCCCTCCGGCCCGGCGCTCAGATTGATGACGGTGAATGTTACGTTATCGGTGGCGTTCGCAGCGGTTGGCACGAGGCCAATCAGTAATAGTATCGTGGATACCATGACGCCGATTGTTGTATGCAGAGTCGTTCTTCGCATTGTACTCCCCGTTGTGAGAGGTCCATGTTGTGCGATGCGTCCCGGACCGGTCCGTGCGCCCGGTTCATCCCCGGCTCATGCACATCATACGCGGAGTGAGAAGGTGACCAAACGGTGCTGCAGCGGAGTGCAGCGATCGTGCAGTCAATGGATCTATGGCGAGGGTCAGTCGGAGGGAGGCTCGATCTGACCGAGGATGTCGAGCGCCTTGCGGCGATAACTGCGACTGAGCTTCAACCGGGTGCCGTCGTCCAGAATAACAGTGTAGTCGCCGCGGAAGTGACGTCGCAGTTCGGCGATGCGCGATATCCGGACAATGGTCGAGCGGTGGATGCGCAGAAAGTCGTTGGGATCGAGTTGCTCCTCGAGCGCGTTCAAGCTCATGCGAATCAGATGGACCTGCTTCTTCGTATGCAGTGACGCGTAGTAGTCGGCGGCCTCGATCCAGTCGATATCATCGACATTGACGAAGTAGATTCGGTCACCGGTTTTGATTGGCACACGTTGCAATGGCGCGGAGCCGGCGCTGCTCCCGGGACGTGATGAATGTTCTTCCAGCAAGCGCAGCAGGCGGGATGTCGCCGATCCAAGGTCCCGCTCCGTCAACCGCTGGCGCACACGGTCGACGGTTTGCCGAAAGCGATCGCGATTGACCGGTTTGACGAGGTAGTCGAGCGCATGTGTCTCAAATGCCTTCACGGCGTATTCGTCGTAGGCAGTCACGAACACGACCAATGGCAACGGTTGTTCTGCCAGGGCGGCGAGCACATCAAACCCGTCGCGTCGCGGCATTTGCACATCGAGAAAAACAACATCGGGATGTTTACGGATAATCGTGTCAACCGCTTCGTCGCCATCGGTGCACTCGGCAATGACGCTGAATTGCGCTTCTGGTTCGAGCAGTTGTCGGATGCCCTCGCGTGCGAGTGGTTCATCGTCCACGATGACGGTGCGGATGGTCTGTTTGGCGCCGGTTCTCATGTTGAATTCTGTTCAGAGATTAAGAGGGGAATCACCAGGGTCGTGGTGACACCGCCGGTTGTGTTTTCCATTAGATTCAACCGGTACGCCTGGCCGTACAAATGTTGAAGTCGCTCGTGCGCATTGTGCAGACCGATTCCCTCGTGTGCGTCCGTCCGTCCCGACTGCGAAAAGCCTGCGCCGTTATCGTTGACCGTTATCATCAATTGATCGTTCTCTCTGGTCACGTTAACCGTGACGTGGCCGCCGCCGTTTGTCTGCGCAACCCCGTGACGAATCGCGTTTTCGACAAGCAGTTGGAGAATGAATCCGGGTAAGCGGGCGTCCATCAAACCCTCAGACGCATTGAATGTCACACCCAGTCTGTCGCCAAATCGCGTGCGTTCGATGTCGGTGTAGCGTTTCGTGAATTCGAGTTCATCGCGCAGAGCGACATCATGCGCATCCTGGTGTGCCAACACATAGCGCAGCAGATCGCTCAGGTCGCCGAGAACGCGGTCGGCGTCCTCGGTGCGTTGTGCCCGTATCAGTACCGAGATTGAGTTGAGGGCATTGAACAGGAAATGCGGCTGCAATTGACGTTGCAGTGCGTCCAAGCGCGCATGCGCAACCTGCGCTTCGAGGCGCGAGATTTCCAGCGCGCGTTTGTGGAGATTCCAGCGGTAGTCCAACGCGTAGACGACACCCAGAATGGCCCAGTAGACCAGCACTGCCCAAAGACCACGCCACATCAGATAGGGAACGACTTGATCGATATAGTAAGCCCAGGTGGCTGGTTCGCCGTGAAAGCGAATAGAGGCAAACACAGCGATGCACAATTGGACAAATCCTAAAATGATACTGGCCACGACGTGCACACTGATATTGCGTCCCCGTGGAGTATGGTCGACCGGATACCGTCGCGCCAGCCAAACGATCAGTGGTGTCAGCAGCGCCCAAGTCCACCACGCCCCCAACTGTCCGCCCAGCCATTCCCAGATCACCGAGTCGCTGCCCGCGCGCAGCATGGCCACGTGCGACAGTCCGGCGAAGATCACCGCCGGGACAGCCCATAATCCCAGTAGGATGAGCCAGTAGCGAACCAGGCGGCGGAGTTTCGGATTGTTGTCTTGATCCTTCACGAGCCACGAATCCTCAAGGCTAATCATGTCTGCCTGAATGATCGGCATTCATGGGCAGCACGAAACAATCTACGCAAGTGACTCGCCACAGGCGATAGTCATGCTGTGAAGTGTATCTGAGGTGCAGTGAGTAGCAAGGGCGTTTACGATTTGACCCGGGCGGGTTTCTGCGTCACGAAGATCGCCAAAGACAGCATCGCGACGACAAATGCGGACGTAATCACCGCAGCCACGGTCAGCGACGGGAGATCGGCGGCCATCGAACGCTCGCCGAGGTAGAGATGATGGCGCAGGGCGGCGAGTCCGTAAGTCAGCGGATTGACTGTCATGACTGCCTTCATCCAGCCTGTGGCGCCCGACTGAGGGAAAAATGCGCCCGACAAGAGGAGCATAGGGAAGAGGGCCACGCTCATCAACGCATGGTAGCCCTGAACGGAGTCCATGCGCCAGGCGATGACATGACCTAACGAAGTCAGTGCCAAAGCGATCAGAATCATGAACACCAGTGCACTGAGCCAGGATAGAGCGTAGAATCCGATTCCGAACAATGGCGCCATCAACAGGACCACGACCGCCTGAGTCACCGCCAGCGCCGAGCCGCCAAGTACCTTCCCGAGTACGATGGTCCAGGCGGGAGCCGGGGAGACCAGTACGGATTGCAGGAATCCCTCTTTGCGGTCCTCGATGATTGAAATGGTCGAGAAAATTGCCGTGAACATGATGATCATCAGCAAGACGCCGGGAAAGAAGTATTCAAAGTAATTCTGTTCACCCATGAGTCCGGGATTGCGGAATGACCCGGAGAGCCCACCGCCAAGGATGACAAGGAAGATGAGCGGCTGACCGAGCGCGCCGAAGATCCGATGTTTCTGTCGGATGAAGCGCACATACTCACGTCGGAGAAGTGTTCCCACCACCAACCACGGCCGGCGATGCCAGGGGCGCGCCTGTGCTGACACCGGTCGCGCGGGCGTCTCGGCAATGGGTCTCGGCGGTGCGGTATTCTGAGCGACGTCCATCAGGCAGCTCCACTCATTTCGGGCTCGGCGGTAAAAGCGTGCCCAGTGCGTTCGCGGAATACGTCGGACAGCGTCGGCCGCGCAATGCTGATTGAGTCGATATGGTCACCGAGCAATTCACGGACACGCGCGGCCGCGTCGGTTCCATCGGCGGCTACGATCCGGAGTGCATCACCGTGGGTCTCAACATCGAGTCCCAAGGACTGGTCAATCCGGTCCAGCTGGTTGACGATATCCCGACCGTGAACTGTGACAATGTCTCCGCAAATCTGGTTGCATAGAACTGACGGTTTGTCCAGTGCTACCAGCTTGCCCTCGTCGAGAATGGCAATGCGGTCACAGGCACTACCTTCTTCGAGGAGATGCGTTGTCGCCAGTACCGTCATTCCCGTTCGAACACGCAGGTCCCTGACCAGATTCCAAAAGTCGTCACGTGCCTTGGGATCGAGCCCGACCGTCGGTTCGTCCAACATCAAGACGGAGGGATGCGACATAAGGGCTTTAGCCAGTTCTATTCGTCGCCGCAGCCCACCCGATAGTTTCTCCACCAGTTCCCCAGCGCGATCACGCAGGCCAATGCTTCCGAGCGACTCGTCGATGCGCTGGCGCAAGTGGTCGCCGGAGAGTCCATAGAGGTGTCCATGGTGCATCAGGTTCTCTCGGACCGTCAGCTTGATGTCCAGGGCCGGCGCCTGAAAAGCGACACCGATATGACGGCGGACGGCGTCACGGTCGCTCACCACGTCATGACCACAAACTGTGGCCTCTCCCGATGTGGGGGTCAATAGGGTGGCCAAGATTCGAAACGTGGTGGACTTGCCACCGCCGTTGGGGCCCAGGATGCCGAAGAATTCGCCTTCGTCAACTTCGAAGCTGATGCCCTGGAGAGCAGGGCGCCCCTCGTAGTCGTGGACGAGATTGGTGACGGTGACCGCGGATGGTGACTGGTGGGAATCCATAAACTGGAGTAAACTGCTCCTCTACATAAATGTTGTCACACGGAGGTCATCGGCATCCGCATGCATTGGAGAATTGACATTCAGCCGGTGGTTCGTGTGACTGCCATCCAGATGAACAGCACCGGCAAGTAGACAAGCGACGCGCGAAATACCCGCCGAGCGTAGGAGGTTGCTTCGCCCCGTCGCAGAGGTACGCCGACGAAGAGAAATCCCACTCCGAGTATAGTTGCTCCAACCAGATAGACCAATCCATTGAGATTGAGTGCCCAGGGAGTTGCCGCCAGGACAATCATCAGCAGCGTGTAAAGCTGGATGTGACGGGCAAGCATATGCTCATCGCGCTTGGCCAATTCAGCCACGGCGAAATCGGCCTGGGAGTAATCGTCGCGATAGAGGATGGCAATAGCAAAAGAGTGCGGCACCTGCCAAACCATCATGATGGCAAACAGGGCGACGGCACCCCAGCCGACCGAGCCTTGTGCGGCGGTCCAGCCCATCACTGGGGGCAGCGATCCCGCCACCGCCCCGAAGAAGATCGACCAAGTAGTCTTCAGTTTTAGTGGTGTGTAGATGGCCAGATACGTTAGCGATGTCAGAACTCCAATCATGGCCGTCAGCCAATTGACCGCTGCCATGAGCCAGACAGTTCCCACAAGGACCAGGATGGCGCCAAAGACGCTGGCGGTTCCCGGCGCGATCCGATGGGCCGCCACCGGACGTTGCTTCGTCCGCGCCATCAGGGCATCACGCTCGTGCTCAATCACTTGATTCAGGGCGGCGCTGCCGGCGCAGAGTAATCCGACCCCGATTAAAGTGTGCCACAGCAACATACCATCAAGGCGCCCTGCTCCCATGACAAAGCCCACCGTGGCAGTGAGCAGGATGAGAAAGACGATCCTCGGTTTTGTTAGAGTCAGCAGGTCCCTCAGTAGCTGTGCACCGGCGCCGTGGCCGGGGTCCATTCCAGTCACCGGAGACTCTCCGGGGAGCTTTGCTTTCCCTGTTAGGGGACTGGAATCGTCGGTGGTGGTTTGAAGGCTCATAAACGGTCCTGAGGCTAAGGTCTGATAGATACGGATTTCGGGCTCTACAAGTAGCAGAATTTGACCAACTGGATGTCCGTCCGGGCCCCGGGCCCAGATGGACGATCGGCGGTCTGCGATTCTGAGATTTTGAACCCGTCAAACAAAGCTGAAATCGGCGTTCAATTTCTGTAGACGATTCGAGTACTGAGACTTATATTGAGAGCGGTTTGCTCGTTGCGTAGCTCTCGACCCTATCAGTGATTTGGGGGCACAGAATTAACCAGACCTGGTGCCGACATCGGCTGACGCAGGTGCAAAGGATCATCCGGTACATGATGGTTGATTGTGATTGAATTTGGCATGCGAGATGATGCTACCCAGGGGCAATGGTTTCTGCCGGACGTGATCACTTTCTAAACCTACAGCTATTGACTTAACCACTTGCTTTAGGCATATAGAGGTAACCCGTTTTGGGCTAATGCCATACGGATTTTTTAGGGATGCACAGAAACAACGGAAGGACATGACGCCAATCGCTAATTCGAGCCACTGTTAAGTGACAGAAGCGCTTGGAGTGGACTATCGGTTTGTGCTGAGGCCTGTGATCGATGATTGGGCGTCGCTTAAAAGGGTGTTGTGCGCAGTGATGTTTATGCGCAGGAGAATTCTCATACTGACACCCGCTGTGCAAACTCAGACCTTCAGCGGAGTGGCCCTTCAGGTTCTAACTGTGTGCGATTCGTCAGGATCGGTGACCAAATCGGAAAATTGTCCGATCCTTCCTTATATGTAAACCAGCTGATTGGTGTGTGACGATTGCCGGTCAGTCCGATAGGAACGAATGAACTGGAGTGATCCCGTTATACCGAATGACAAAGTCTCTTATGTTTAAATCCCATTTTCCGAGAGGAGTTCACACCATGTCCTGTACTCATCTGATGGTGCAGCGTCTCTGTAGCACTCTGCGCCATGTGGTGCCGGTCGTGGCAATCGCCATCTTTTGCGCGGTTGCATTGGTTCCGGTATCAGCCTCGGCTCAGGAAGTCTGGGGTCCCGCGGATGATCCGTATATCCCGGAGGATCGCAGCGACCTGTCCTCGAGCACAGGTGACGACGATGACGGCGGTCAGAAGGCTGGGATTCCCCAGGCGGTCGACTCCGTCAACATCAGTTCGATTGATCCGAGTGACTTTCCTGAAATATGCACCTATGTCGAAGTTTTGGATGAGAATGGCGACCCCATCCCGAACCTCGATTTGGATAGCTTCTGTGTGTTTCAGGATGAGCAGAAGATCGATTCCTTCTCCGTGGTGGAGCTGCAAGATGAATGTGTGACGTCGATTGCGTTGGTGCTCGATGTCAGTGGTAGTATGCTCTACCAGGACAAAATCGATTCGTTGAAGTCGGCCGCTCATCAGTTTGTCAACCAGATGGACACCTTTGACCGGGTGGCGTTGGTGACCTTCTCGAGCTGCTTCAATGTTCTGCAACCGTTCACGTCGGATAAGGCCCTGCTGCATTCGCAGATCAATACGCTGAGTGCATCGGGCCGGACCGCCGCTCTCGACGGCATTTGGGCCGGCGTTGATTTGACGAAAGCAGAGGTCGGCAGCCGCGCGGTGATTGCTCTCAGTGACGGTATGGAGAACAACAGCGGTAGCTGCGCTGGCTTCTCTGATGGTCTCTTGGACGGCTTCACCGACGATTCACTGGCCATTACCAACCTGGCACTGAATTCCGGCGTACCGATCTACACCATCGCGCTCGGCGGGACATTCGATCCGCAGTACCTGCAAGGATTGGCTTATGGGTCCGGCGGCGATTATTACTTCGCCCCGAGCGGCTCCGAAATCGCCGGCATTTACAACGAAATCAAGTTCCGTATTTGCAGCCGCTACCTGATCTGTTATCAGAGTCCCGATACGTTGCTGAACGGTGACTGCCACAACGTGCGCATTTGCCGGTTGGATCCGTCCGGGTTCTGCCAGCCGTGTGATACGGCCACCTACTGCGAACCGATGCCGCCGCGCATCGCGGTCGATATCGACTGCCAGCCGTGGGACCAGGACATGTCGTTCTGTGCGACGGTGACTGATACCGACACACCGGCCGAGTCGCTCACGGTGAAACTGTTCTATCGAAACGACAACAACATCTTCAATGAAGTGGTGATGACGCTGCAAAGCGGCGATCAATTCTGTACCACCATTCCGGCGTCGTTCTTCCCGTGTGGGGGCGATCCGGTCGAATTCTACGTGACCGCCTTCGATGGGATATCAGCGGTATCGTATCCGATTAATGCTCCGGGTCAGACGGATGTCATCGAGGTCTGCCCGAATTCACCACCCGTATGCGAGGTGCCTAACGATACGACCATCAGCCTGTGTGGTCAAGGCGAGGTGTGTCTGCCGGTCGGTTGCACTGATCCGGATGGCAACTTGGTGGACGGTTATCCGCAAATCAGTGGTCCCGGCTCATTGGTCGACGGTAGCTGGTGTTACACGCCGAGCGGTGATGAGACGGTCGACGTTCTCGTGACCTGCCTCGACTCATGCGGTGCCTCGTGCGAGAGTGAATTCTCCGTTGCGTTCGAGGTGAACGAGCCCCCGGTCTGCGGCTTCAACTGGGAGGACACAACAATCTTCCAGTGCCAGCCGGAGGAAATCTGTATACCCTATTTCCGGAACGATCCGGACGGTAACATCGATTCGTGTAACGTCACGGTTGGCGGTGTGACGAAAGCCTGTCCACCGGACGTGTTCTGCTACACGCCGAAGGGCGACGAGACGGTGACCTTCACGATTCGCTGCTGGGACGATTGTGGCGAGATGTGTGAGTCCAGCATTACGGTGACCTTCGACATCAATGAAGCACCGATGTGTAATGTTCCGAATGACACGACGATCTTCCAATGCGAGCCGACCGAAGTGTGTTGGTCGCATGCGCCGACCGATCCCGATGGCAACCTTATCGACTGCGAGTGGTGGGTTGTTGGCGATGAGGACAAGTCGGTGCTCACGCAGGGTCTGTGTGTCACGCCGAAAGAGTCGGGTCCGATTGATATCGTGATCCGCTGCGTGGATGGCTGTGACGTAGCCTGTGAAGACACCTTCCGTGTCGACTTTGTACTTAACGAGAACCCGGTCTGTGAGTACTCATACGACACGACGATTTCGCTGTGCAGCAGTGAAGAAGTCTGTCTGCCGGTCGGTTGTACCGATGACAACCTGGCGAGAGGCCCGACACTGGTTTCGGGTCCGGGATCGATTGAGGACGGGTTCTGGTGCTACACGCCGACCCAGGATGAGACCGTCGAGTTCGCGTATACTTGCGTCGATTCGTGTGGCGCCGAATGCAGCGGCGGCGGCGTGATCGATTTCGAGGTCAACGAGGCGCCGGTGTGTAGTGCGCTCGTATCGTTGGGTCCGCCGAATTGCACCCCGCCGGTCCATGTCATCTCCTGGATGTCAACAGACCCGGACGGTGATACGCTGACGTGTGAAAACACCAACCCGAACGCTACGTTAGGTGACGGTGTGTGGTCGTATAATCCCGTACCGGGCGAGCGCGTGATCGATACGATTCGCTGCACCGACCCGTGCGGTGAATACTGTGAAATCTATATCGATATCACCTTCCCCGACCTGCAGCCGCCGGTGTGCGATCTGCCGGGCGATACGTTGATCAGCCTCTGTGACTTTGGTGAGGAGATCTGCCTGCCGGCGACAGCAACCGGCGGTGCGACCTGTGAAGTCACGTCAGGTCCCGGATCGGTGGAAAATGGATTCTGGTGCTTCACTCCCGCCGAACCCGGAGAGTACGATGTGACAATCGAATGCCGGACAGAGTGTGATACATGTTCGGGTTCGTTCACCGTAACGGTGGAAGGAAACAGTCCACCGGTGGTCGAGTGCAGTCTTGAAGTGACAAATCACTGGGCTGTCCTGCCGGTGATGGGCGATCAGTCGCCGCCGAAATACTTCCTGCGGCTCGACGGTTTCCTCGACGGCGATCCCAGCCACGAAGTGATCTGGGCGCCGATCAAGATTTGGTGGGTCGAATATGGGGATTCCGCCCATATGTACGGCACCATGGAGATCGTTGAGTTCAACGGCAGTCCGGTGGCGGGTGGCAATTATGATCAGACGTGGGGCCTGAACGCCTGGTTCGACAAGACCACTGGTCCCAACTCAGATTATGTCTACTATGAATTGCGCAGCATCGGACCACCCGAGATGTGGAACGTCGATGCGCCGTCCGATGTCGGATATCTCTGGCACTACGGCGATCCGTTCCAGGTTGGTGATGGCGCCAATGACAAAAATGATCATTACGGCGCCTCCGGGTGGATGACCTTTGTGCATGACAGCGCCGGCAACGTTTACGGCGACTCGACCGTGCACTGGGCCGCGTCCGACTTCCTGCTCGATCTGATTCCGTGCTTCACGTTCTGTGAAGCCGAAGAATTCTGTATCGACTACTTCGCGTCGGATCCGGACGGGGATTCACTGGTGATCTTCTCGAATCTGGGCGATCCGGATACCAGTGAGGTGTGCTTCCTGCCGGATACCAGTGGCATCTACACCTTCATCATTGGTGCGATCGACGAGTGCCAGGAGACGGCGGTTGACACGTGTGTTTTCTGCATCGAGCTCAATGAGCCGCCGGTGATCACATGTCCACAGGACGTACGGGTTGCCTGCGATCAAATCGCTTATGACACGGGTGAGCCGACTGTGTCCGACGAAAATCCCGCCACGGTCGAAGTGACACGTGAGACGGATTCCATCCCGGGCTCCTGTCCTCAGGAGTGGACGCTGGAGATTTCGTGGATCGCTACGGACGACTGTGGATTGGCTGATACGTGCATACAGAACATCTATCACTATGACGATGTCCCGCCGGAAATCGCCTGTGACGATTGCCCGGAGGAGAAAGACGGGACGAGCTTCTCCATCCGCGAACCGCTGGTCGAAACCAAGTCGGGGGACGTGTGCCCAACGTCGGCAACGTCCGGCAACTTTGACATCCGTTTCGACAGCGTGACATATGACAACCCAGCGGGCACGTCATCTTGGTACTACAGCTTGAAGTGGAATGGAACGTCACCTGAGCTGAGTCACTTCACGATCGGTCTGTGTGAGTTCATCGACGATGACGATATTGTATCGTCCAGTCCGCCACACACCGTCGTGGAAACGGACGGGTCGACGGGTGTCTACGGAATCAAGTGGGACAGTGAGGAGCCGGTTATTGAAACCTTCCCGGCGAATCAGTGGGTCCAGTTCAGTTTAACCGTAGATAAGCAGTATGAGGTAGCTCCATCGTCGGTTGTGCCCAAAGCGGGACTACAACAAGACATCGTGACTCTCTGCGGAGTTTCCTGTGATGAGCGCGATCCATGTGTGGTGCGAATCCCCTGCGATTCGGCGTTCAATCTGACGCCTCCATTGGTGGAGGACAATTGCGATCCCGAACCGTCGATCGTCATTATCTCGCGCGATTCGATCCAGGGCGATTGTCCGCAGAGCTACCTGCTGACGGTCGTATGGGAAGCCACCGATGCGTGCGGCAATTCGTCGACCTGCGAACGCAAGTATGAGGTGTTTGACGAGGAGCCGCCGACGATCGAGTGCCCGCCGGATACGGTGATCTCCTGCTCGGAGACCAATAAGGACGACGTCCTTGGTGGTGGCCGTCCGCTGGGCGATCCGATCGTCGTCGACAACTGTGATCCGGAGCCGATTTACGAGAGCGATTTTGAAATGGTCTCCGAGGATCCGTGCTCGACGGTTTGGAAGTACAGCTTCTGGGCGTACGATGCCTGCGGCAACTACTCCGACACATGCTATCAGTATGTAACAGTGGTCGACTCAACAGCACCGGTCATCACCTGTCCGCCGGATACCATGATTGCATGTGACGAGTTCGACATCGGTCCGGAGGAGTTCAAGGGGTCGACGATTCCGCAGTGGCCGTATGGGGAGCCGGAGGTGGAAGACGATTGCGACGCCGAACCGAATAAGGTTCTGGCCTCCATGGAAACCGTCTCCGACGATCCGTGCAGCACGGTGATCAAAATCGGCTATCTTGCATGGGATCGTTGCGCCAACTATTCGGACACATGCTTCCAGTATGTGACCGTCATCGATACGGTCGCGCCGGTGGTGACCTGCCCGGCGGACACCTCGGTTGACTGTACGATCGATATCAACGGTCAATTCGGATGGGCGACGGCAGAAGACAACTGCGATCCCGAGCCGCGTGTGACTCTGGTCCGGACGGATACGGCGTACGCGGATATCGGTGAGGGTTGCGACTACACAATCCGTCGCTGGTTCAGTGCGACCGATACATGCGGTAACGAATCCGAAGAATGTTATCAGTCGATCACCGTGATTGACACGACGGGACCGATTTGCAATCTGCCATCGGATACGTCGTTCTTCCTCTGTGAAAACACCGAGATCTGCCTGCCGGTGTCGGCCAGCGACCGTTGCGACGAGGATGTGGAGTGCCGCGTGGTCGACAGCTATGGTGCGGTCGTTGGTGACCAGTGGTGTTTCACGCCCGATACCAGCGGCGTGTACCCGGTCATCATCGTTTGTGAGGATGATTGCGGGAACCAGTGCCGTGGCGAGTTCACGGTCACCGTTCGCATCAACCGTCCGCCGACCGTGGTGGCCCCGGCCGATACATCGTACTTCCTATGCAACCAGGGCGATACGATTTGTGTCGGACCGTTCCCGGAATCCGATCCGGACGGCAACCAGGATTACAACCACGTGCCATTTGGCTGGATGGATCCGCCGTTTGTGTGCTTCGTGCCTGATACGTCCGGTGTGTACGAGATCATCTGCTGCACCGTCGACAGTTGTGGTGCGGAAGCGTGTGATACGGCCTACGTGACGGTGAACTTCAACACACCGCCGGAATGCCATCCGCCGAACGACACGACCATCTTCCTGTGCGAACCGGAAGAAGTGTGTCTGCCATACAGTTGCTCCGACATCGACGGCAACCTGATGATCGTCGATCCGTTCAAGACCGGCGAACTCGAAAAGGACACCTTCTGGTGTTATGTGCCGAAACGGAACGAAACACTGAAACTGACAGTTCTGTGTGTCGACAGTTGCGGCACCGAGTGCCGGACGGAGTTCCTCGTGACCTTCGTAATCAACGAGACTCCGACCTGCGAGGTCCCGAACGACACGACCATCTTCCTCTGTGATACCAGTGAAGTGAGTCTGCCGGTCGGTGGCTTTGACGTTAACGAAAACTTCCTGGATTGCCGACTGCTGTTCGGTCCGGGAGCGATTGAGAACGGCTATTGGACGTACACACCGCAAGGCGAAGACAGCAGCGTGGTGGTGGTCGAATGCATCGACTCGTGTGAAGCATCGTGCGTCGACACGTTCGTGGTCCAATGGGATTACAACGAGCCGCCAATTTGCGAGTTCGAGGAATTCTCACCGCCGCAGTGTGTGCCGGAGCAAATCGTCGTTCCGATCGGTTCGACCGATCCGGAAGGCGGGCCGGTGACGTGTGAAGTCGTCTCAGGTCCGGGCGAGCTGGACGGCCAGCTCTGGCAGTGGGAGCCGATTCCGGGAACCGACACCTCGGTGGTGATTCGCTGCACCGATACCTGCGGTGCGTATTGTGAGTTGTCGTTCCGCGTCGTGATACCGGAACCGCAGCCGCCTGTCTGCCAGGTGCCGGTCGAGGATCAGGAGTTCTTCTTCTGTGAACCGCAATCGATCACGCTACCGATTAAGGCCATCAGCAATGTCGAGGGTCCGGTGACGTGCGAGGTGGTTGATGGTCCGGGCGAAATCACAGATACGCTGTGGACCTATCTGCCCAAGGGCACGGAGTCCTTCGACGTAACCGTGCGCTGTACCGACATCTGCGGTGCGTTCTGCGAGGAAACCTTCCACGTGGATGTCACCATCAATAACGCACCAATCTGCGATCTGCCGGGAGACCGTAACTTCTTCCAGTGCACACCGACGACCGTGCAAATGCCGTTCACAGTCTCGGATCCTGATGGCAACTTTGCGTTCTGCGAAGTGTGGTCGGGTCCGGGCGAAATCCTAGGCAACAACTGGGTCTACACGCCGCAGGGTAGTGAGACCGTGGTCGTGACGATCCGTTGCTGGGATGAATGTGAAGAGTACTGTGAAGGCACCTTTACGGTTCGGTTCGACATTGATGAAGATCCGGTCTGCAACGTGCCGAATGATACGCTGATTACACTCTGCCAGCCAACGAAGGTCATGTTGCCGGTGACGGCCGACTATTTCCGTCCGGACGATGATGCCGGCGGTGACATTGGCGGCGATATCGGCGGGAACAACCAGCCGTCGCGTAAGAGCACCGATCCGAAACGTGGGACGCGGTACGGGAAGCAGTCGTACGATCCGCGCGACGAACGCAATAGCAACTTTGCGGCCGGCGGCGAAGGTGAGGAGTTCTGCGAGATCATCTCCGGGCCGGGAATTCTGGCCGATGGGTACTGGGTCTATACGCCGGCTGGTGATGAGATCGTGACGGTCGGCATCCGGTGTACTGATCGCTGCGGCTTCACTTGCGAAGACGAGTTCACGGTCACGTTTGACGTGAACGAGCCGCCGCAGTGCACCTTCCAGGAGCCGGGACCGACACAATGCATCCCGCCTCAGGTCGTGGTTCCGTTTGAATCGACCGATCCGGACGGCGATCCGCTGGATTGCCAACTGATCGAAGGCGAAGGCTCGTTGGGTGATGGTTTCTGGCAGTACACGCCGATCGGTGGTGAATCGTTCGACGTGGTCATCCGCTGCACCGACACCTGCGGCGCCTTCTGCGAGATCGAGTTCACGTACACGGCGCCGAATCCGCAGCCGCCGGTCTGTGTCGTCCCAAGCGAGGACGTTGTAGAGTTCCTCTGCAATCCGGGCGTTGTCACGGCACCGGTGTCAGCCACTGGTGGTGAAGGCGAGGTGGTCTGCGAAGTGATCTCTGGCAAGGGATCGATCTCCGGTGGACAGTGGAGCTTCAATGCGACCAAGAGCGAGTCCTTCGAAGTGGTCGTGGAATGCACTGACGTCTGTGGCAACACGTGTGTGAGTTCGTTCTTCGTCGATGTCACGGTGAACTCCGCACCGGTGTGCAATGTGCCCTCGGGCAACCTGTCCTACTGGGATTGTGAGGAAGTCGATATCTCACTCCCGGTGTCCGCGACCGACGTTGATGGTCAAGAGGTCATCTGCACCGTTGTGAGTGGTCCGGGACAGATCGTCAATGGCAACTACGTATGGTCCACCACGCAGCAGGGCGTCTACGACGTCACGATTGCCTGCTTTGACGAGTGCGAGGCCTTCTGCGAGGAGACTTTCACACTGAACATCGACATCAATGACGCTCCGGTCTGCAACATCAGCGATCAGACCTTCAGTGGGTGTGATATCCTGAGCGCCTCCGTGCCGATCAATCCGACCGATGAGGACGGCAACTTCAGACGCTGCCGGCTGATCGCCGGGCCGGGAACATTGGTTGACGGCAACTGGGTGTTCAACACCACGATCACCGGCCAGTATGATGTTATCATCGAATGCTCCGATTCGTGTGGCGCCATTTCCACGTGTAGCTTCACGGCAACATTCGAAGCGAATAGCGCACCGATCTGCAACTTCGGCGACACGCTGATTACCGTGTGCGGTCCGGAGAGCACCGTGCGCCTCGCGCTGGATGTCATTGATGCGAATGACAACTTCATCGGCTGCACCCTGATCTCGGGTCCGGGATCGATTGAGGGCAATGAGTGGGTCTATCACCTGCTCGAAGACCTCCCGGTCGATCTGGTAATTCGCTGTGAGGATGAGTGCGGCATTTTCTGCGAGAAGTCATTTACCGTCTCTTTCGAGTACGGCGATGTGAACCCGTGCGACTTTATGGTCGAAGACACGGTTTACGTCTGTGGTCCGGGCGAGTTCTGTCTCGACATTCCGCCGGGTTGCGATGCGACATTCGGACAGGGTGTGCAGGGCAGTGTTGACGGTATCGACCTCTGCTTCCTCGCTACGGAGGAAGGCCGTTACTGGGCGAACATTGAGTGCACGGACGACTGTGGCAATACCTGCTCCGACACCGCCTACTTCGAGGTGCGGTTCGATCCGACACTGCCGGAGTGCGGGCCGGGAGCGGTCAGCACGAAGGACGGTTCTCGCTCCAACGTTCAGTCGGCCGGCTTTGATCCATGTGATTGCCCGGTGCGTGGCGATTTGGATGGCGATGGTGAGCTGACAAGTGCGGACCTCTCACTGCTTGGCAACTTCCTGAGCAGGGGTGCATTGACGGTTTACGGTACCGAGCACTGCCCGATGGAAACTCGGGCCGATGTCAACTGTGACGGGAAGGTCGACATGACTGACCATGATGACCTGAGGTTGTATCTGTTCATGAACGGCGTCGAGCCGTGCAGCGATTGCACCGGCCGGTAAAGCCATTTGCCAGCACATACCGCGAGGGCGGAGCTTCGGCTCCGCCCTCTCTATTATGTGCCCGGCACGGCAGACAGGTCGAGCCGGGCATATTTCTGTTGCCCGAGCGGGGGACAAGGCCTTGCTTTTGGTGAATGGGTACGCGTTCACCGTTAATAGCCGTGTGCGGAGCTGGAGAACCATCAGCCGAGGCTATGGCGCTTGCCGAAACAGTAGGGAAGGCGTTGGCCGAACGTGGAGCGGTCGTTCTGTGCGGCGGGTTGGGTGGGGTGATGGAAGCGTGTTGCCGAGGCGCCAAGAGTGCCGGTGGTCTGACCGTCGGCATTGTACCGGGAACAGAGACGTCACGCGCCAATGCACATGTCGACGTGCCCATTGCCAGCGGCATGTCACACGGACGGAACGCCATCATCATTCACAGCGCCGATGCGGTGATCGCTCTGCCAGGGGGCTATGGAACGCTCTCAGAGATCGCCCTGGCATTGGCCGACGGCAAGACCGTGATCACGCTGGGTGACACGTGGGACATTCCCGGGGCCATCCACTTCGATTCAGTCACAATAGCCGTGGAGCAGGCACTCGCCGCCGCGGCCAACCAGGGACACTTGGAGCGTTCAGAATGAGTCGTTTACAGGTACAGTTGAAGGGAGTCGTTCAGGGTGTCGGGTACCGATATCACATTTCCCGTCGCGCGAATGACATGGGTGTGACCGGATGGGTGAAGAATCGTGCTGATGGATCAGTCGAGATTGAAGCTGTGGGCGATCGATCTGCGCTGGAGGAGTTTCTCAATTATGCTCGCATCGGTCCCGCCGGAGCACATGTTGAAGATGTCTCGGTGAAGTGGCACGAGGACGAACCTGGTTATTCGAGCTTTGACATACGTTTCTGATTGATCACACTATTGCACCCACGAGGTCGTCATGTCTCACGATGCATTGAAAAAGAAGATTCGAGATATTTCGGATTTCCCCGAGAAGGGGATCATTTTTCGCGATATCACGACGTTGCTCCGCGATAAGGGGGCGTTTCGCGAGGTCATCAGCATTCTGCTTGATCGATACCGCGACCGCGCCATCGACGCTGTCGCTGCCGTGGAGGCTCGGGGATTCATCTTTGGCGGGGCGCTGGCCAGTTCACTGAATGTCGGATTTATCCCAATTCGGAAGCCGGGGAAGCTCCCATCGGAAACGGTAGCTGAAACCTATGCTTTAGAATACGGAACCGATTCCGTTGAAATGCATCGCGATGCACTGAGGGCCAATCAGAAGATCTTGCTGGTTGACGATGTTATCGCGACCGGCGGAACGCTCGCTGCGGCCAGCCGGTTGATCAGGAAAGCTGAAGGCGAGGTCTTTGGCATCGCTGCAGTCGTTGAGCTGTTGTATCTCAATGGACGGCAGCAGCTAAGCGAGTACGACGTGTTCTCGATTGTGAAATACGAGGGTGAATGAATCGATGCGACCGAATGCCCCCGTAGCTCAGGATGGATAGAGCAGCGGTTTCCTAAACCGCGTGCCGGCGGTTCGAGTCCGCCCGGGGGTATGTATTCTTGTCACGGTATTCACAACGTCAAGCTGGACCCCACGATACATCTCGGACTTTTCTCTCACCTTCTTTAGATCCTCGTTGTCTACCAACAATTTGTAGTAACTGACCCTTGTTAAGAAGTCAAAATTAGTTATCTTTACGGCGTCTGATCGGGGATTTTCACGCCGGCCGTCCGATCGCGGCCCAATGCCAATGAGGATGATCTATGATGAAGTGTAGAACCGCAGCAATGCTGCTGACAGTTTGCTTCTTAAGCTCGAATGTCGTCAACGCCGTTGATTGCGACACGTTGCCGCCGCCGACTCCGGTAACGCTCGATAGCATCGGAACCTTCGCGTTTGATGATCACGGGGGATCGGATTGCTGGGGATGGGAAGGACCCGATGGCACCGAGTACGCCATCATGGGCACGATTGACGGTGTATCGTTTGTCAATGCGACGACATTGGAGGTGATCCAGACGGTGCCGGGGCCGACCGGCAGTATCTGCGGCTTTGTTTCGTGGCGCGACATGGTCACGTACGACCATTACTGCCTGTGCGTCTCGGAGTGCACCGGAGTAAATGAAGGCATGATGGTCATCGATATGCAGTACCTCCCCGACAGTGTCCATTTCGTGACGAACTACTTCACACCCGGCAATGAGCGGTCACACAACATGGCCGTCGACACCGCAAGAGGATATGCCTACGTCATGAATGCCGGCAGCAACGGCATTCGGATTATCAGTCTCGCCGATCCGGAGACGCCCGTCGACGTTGGCTTTATCTCAACCGGCGAGTTGCATGACCTGTACGCGCGCAATGACACAGTGTGGGTCGCCGAAGGGAACCAGCATTCGTTTTCTATTTGGGACGTGTCCAACAAGTCGGTTCCCATCCGGTTGGTGCAGGTCGGCATTCCCGATGCCGGGTATGTTCACAACATTTGGCCAACGCTTGATGGCAAGCACTGTGTGACCACAGAGGAAACAGCGGATCAGACGATCAAAGTGTGGGATATATCTGATTTGAATAACGTGCAACTGGTATCGGATTTCCTGGCGCCGAGTAACCTGGCGCACAACGCGCAGGTAATCGGAAATTACGTTGTGATGTCACATTACACCTCGGGTGTGCGTGTTGTCGATATCTCCGAACCGGAGTGTCCGCGCGAGGTGGCGTTCTTCGACACCTATCCGGCGTCGGAGAACTCCGCGTTCGATGGCGCGTGGGGCGCGTTTCCATTTACCAATAGTGGCAAGATTTACGGTTCCAATACCGACGGGCGTCTTTTTGTTCTTCAGTCCGATCTCCAGATTCTCGATTTCGTTGCGGGACCGATTGTTGGTGAGCCGCCGCTGACGGTGAATTTCGATGACGCCAGCTATGCGCCGATTACCGAGTGGAGTTGGGCCTTCGGTGATGGCGATGGAGCGTCCGGACCGAGTCCCGAACATACGTACACAACACCGGGTGTGTATGATGTCGACATGACTGTTACCATCGACGGGTCTCCGGTGGTTGTCTCGAAACCGGGTGTGGTGGCCGTTATTTCCGATACGGTCAAAGCATTCGATACAACGTTCCAGGCCGATCAGGTGGCGATCTGGGATTTGTACATGACCAACAACGTGCCAATCGATGAGATTCTGCTGCCGATCAAAATGACGAATGTCCCCGACGTGATGTACCTTGATTCAATCAGTTTTCTCGGGACCCGGCTGGAATACTTCGAGAAGAAACAGACACTGGTGGACAACCGGTTCAATGGACAGATGGTCATTCGTCGCGTCGCAGACAATGGCGGTGGCGCACCGGCGCTCGCGCCCGGAACGGGCATCATTGCCAGGGCGTTTGTTCGCACACGCGACACCGCCGCACCGGGCGATACCGTACACTTCGGTATCGAGCCGATTGTGCAATTCGACTTGGAGTGCATCACTTTTGGCACCGCATTTAAGCCCGAGTTCAACGGTGCGACGATGTCCGTCACGGTATGTCAGTGTGGTTCTCATGGTGACATCATCGATGATGACGTGCTCGACGCCGTTGATCTGAACGCATTGATCGACTATGTGTTCTTCAACGCGCCGCAACCGATTCAGGATGCCAATTGCCCGCACATTGATCGCGGTGATGTCAACTGCGACGGAGTCGACGATGCGGTCGATTTGAACGCTCTCATACAAACGATCTTTTTCAATGGCCCCGATCCGTGCGATCCGTGCTCCTGCACAACGTATCCATCGGTGTGTCCGTAAGCGTAACGATTCATGAAGACATTGTCGCATTCACACAATGGGGAAGACAGATGTCAACGATAGGTCGAGCACTTGTAATTTGTATCTTGGTTCTAACTGCGATGAACACACCGGCATGGGCTACGGATTGCGGAACGTTGCCCCCGGTCACTCCGGTCACACTGGACAGCCTGCACACATTTCAGTTCACGGATTTCGGCGGTTCTGACTGCTGGGGCTGGCAAGGGCCCGATGGCACCGAATACGCGATCATGGGCATTGCCGAGGGCGTGGCGTTCGTCAATGTGGCGACACTTCAGTTCATCCAAACGGTGCCCGGTCCGGTGTCGGGGTGCAGCAGCATTCGGTGGCGGGATATGGTGACGTACGACCACTACTGTTACTGCGTGTCCGAATGCACCGGTACCAACGAAGGATTAATGGTCATCGACATGCAATACCTGCCGGACAGTGTGCACCTGGTGACAGCGTATGCGCCGAGCGGTGATCATACATCGCACAATGTGACGATCGACACCGCGACGGGATTCGCGTACGCCGTCGAGCGAAACGCGGGCGGTTTCCGCATTATTGATTTGACGAACCCGGAAGCACCGGTCGATATCGGAAGTGTTGCCACCGGCAATTTGCACGACATGTTTGCCCGGAATGACACTGTTTGGGCGGCCGAGGGCAGTCTCGGATCGTTTTCGATCTGGGATGTGACCAACAAATCCAATCCGCAGTTGCTGTCGCGATTCGAACCGCCATCCGCCGGCTATGCTCACAACATTTGGCCGACCGCTGACGGCCGGTACGCGATGACGACCGAAGAAACGCCGAACAAAACGATCAAAGTATGGGATACGCAGGATTTGGGGAATGTCCAACTTGTTGGAGAGATTCTGGGCGCGAGCGGTCTGGCCCATAACGCGCAGGTGTTCTCAGACTATATCGTGAGTTCTCACTACGAGACCGGTCTGCACGTGGTCGACATCAGTGTTCCCGATTGCCCCCGTGAAGCCGGTGTGTTCGACACCTATCTGCCCAGTGAGAACGCCAGTTTCAACGGTGCCTGGGGTGCGTTTCCCTACACAACGACTGGCAAGATCTATGTGTCTAATGACGATGGACGGTTGTTCATTCTGCAATCCAATATTGAAGGCGTCAGCTTTACGGCAACACCGCTGACCGGCGACGTACCCCTAACGGTCGATTTCATTGATCAGACCATCGGTGATGTCGATTCATGGCTCTGGGATTTTGGCGATGGGGATACATCCACTGTACAGAATCCGCAGCACGAGTATACACAGCCCGGACAGTTTGATGTCACGTTAACCGTCACCGAAGATGGCGAGGAGTCATCACGGATTCGCACCGATTATGTTATGGTGCTTGCGGAGACGCTGAAAGTCGCCGACCTGTCGGTTCAGGCGGACACGCCCTTTGTATGGGACATCACGATGGAGAATCACGTACCGGTGAGTGAGGTCATTCTTCCGGTGTCCATTACCAATGTGATCGAGGTGGCGGTGCTCGATTCGATCAGTTTCGTCGGCACGCGGCTCGATTACTTTGAGTCAACACAGACACTCTTCAACAACAAGTTCGACGGCCAATTGGCACTTCGCCGCCGGGCCAATGCCGGTGGTGGTTCGCCGCCACTGTCGCCGGGTGACGGTGTCATTGCGAAGGTGTACATGCGGACCCGTGACATCGCCAATCCCGGCGACACGGCGCACATGTCGTTTCCGATGTTGGGTGGTTGGAGCCTGCTGGCGACATCGGGATCGACTGATTTCGCCCCAAAGGTCCAGAGTGGTACGATGACGATCGGGGAGCCACCGTGTGATTGCGCAGAGCACGGTGATGTCGCGGACGATGGTGCTCTCGATGCGGTCGACTTGAACGCACTGATCGATCACGTGTTCTTTAACGCTCCGCAGCCGATCACCGACCCGACATGTGTGCATACCGATCGCGGCGATGTCAATTGCGATGGCGTGAATGATGCAGTGGATATCAATGACATCATCAACACGATCTTCTTCAATGGCCCCGCACCATGTGACCCGTGTGCGTGTGCAGCCTATCCGTCTGATTGCCCGTAGGTGATCTGTCCAATGCAATGTCGTCAGGCGCCCTGAAGATGTACTTCAGGGCGCTTTTGATTTTGCAATGTTCACATTGCATCAGGAGACGATTGCCGATATGTTGCCGCCTTCATCCGGGAATCGTAGCTATGGGAAATCACCGTATCATCTCACTCATTGCCAGCAGTACGGAAATCGCCGCCGCATTGGGATTTGCCGATAGCTTGGTAGGCCGGTCTCACGAATGCGATTTCCCTCCGGCAGTTCAAAGGCTCCCGGTTGTGACCCAGCCAACATTCCCCACAGCGGCCTCGAGCGGCGAGATTGACAAGAGCATCAAGTCGTTGATAAAAAAGGGGTTAGCTGTCTATTCGGTTGATGCGGATCTGTTGCGGTCGCTGAAGCCATCCGTCGTTATCACGCAAACTCAGTGTGAGGTCTGTGCGGTAAGCCTGAGTGAAGTCGAACGGGCGATCTGTGAGTGGATTGATTCGCGTCCGGAAATCGTCAGTTTGGAGCCCAACTGCCTCGCCGACGTTTGGTCGGATATTCGTCGCGTTGCGTCCGCACTGGACGCCCAGGAAGACGGCGAGGTGCTGATCCGAAGTCTGCAAGATCGAGTGAATGCGATCAGCGGCCGGGTGGACGACTCATTGCCGCCACTGACGTTGGTCAGTATTGAATGGATCGACCCGCTCATGACTGCCGGCAATTGGATGCCGGAGTTAGTAGAGATTGCCGGTGCGCGCAATCTTCTCAGCACGGCTGGCGAGCATTCACCCTGGATGACATGGGAGGACTTGATCGCGGTCGACCCCGATGTGCTTCTCATTTCCCCTTGTGGCTTCACCATTGAACAGACGCGACGGGACATGCATCGCCTGACTAACCGTCCCGGCTGGGACTCATTGAAGGCCGTTCAAACGGGGCGTGTCTTTCTCGCCGACGGGAATCAGTTCTTCCACCGTCCGGGTCCGAGACTGGTGGAGTCACTTGAGATCTTGGCGGAAATGCTATATCCCAGGATATTCGATTTCGGCCATCGAAGAGATGGCTGGGAGCCGTTCAACTCGAACGGAGACCCATCATAGGAGGACCAACGATGCTGATTCTGACCACACCGACGATCGAGGGCAAGACGATCGTCAAATATCACGGTCTCGTGAGCGGACAGGCGATCATGGGCGCGAATCTGTTCAAAGATCTGTTTGCGCGCGTTCGCGATGTTGTCGGTGGCCGATCCGCCTCGTACGAACAGGAGCTACGGCGGGCCAAGGACCTTGCCATGAAGGAGATGGCTGACGAATGCATGTCGCTGGGCGGCAACGCCATTGTCGGTGTCGATCTCGATTTCGAGACCATCGGGGAGAGCATGCTCATGGTATCGGCCAGCGGAACTGCGGTGAGTTGTCAGTGACCGAGGGGCGTCTCGGATAGCCCGTTTCTTCACCGCATAGGTGCGGCCCGTCGCCGCACCGGTCCGGCTGAGAGGCAGGCCTACGCGAGGTTAGGATGCTCTTGTTTATTGGGTTGCGTCGTGTGGTACAAACTCAGCTTAGAACATTCTCTCTAGGCCCGGGGGCGATATCGGACATTATGGCATGGGTTTTCAATGATGCGGTTTGTCCGGAAAGATCGGAGATCGCGATATTCCAAGCAGATCTTGAAGGGTTTTGTCATTTTGCGCCGCGACCGCTGTTGCATTCGTTCCCCCCAGGGGCTTGATTGAGGACCTTATTAATGCGCCATTCTCCAAGGAGGAGGCAGACGAATCCATGGCTGAACAACAAGCAACGCTGAATGTAGGCATTCCGAAGGAAACGTTTCCCGGCGAGACGCGGGTGGCGGTCGCCCCCAATGTGCTGGCAGCGCTCAAAAAGAGCGGATGCCATGTTTTATTGGAGTCGGGTGCAGGAGTAGATGCCGGTTTCCCCGATTCGGAATATACCGATAAGGGGGCGGAGATCGCCACCGATCGCAAGCAACTCTTTGAGCGCAGCGAGATCATTCTTCAAGTCCGTGGTCTCGGCACTAACCCGCAAGAAGGCGAAGCCGATCTGTCGCTGTTCCGAAAGGGGCAGACGACCATCTCATTGCTTAATCCATTGGGCGAGCCGAAACTCGCGGAGAAGTTGGCGCAAACCGGTGTCACGGCCCTCTCGATGGAGTTGATGCCGCGCATCACGCGCGCGCAAACCATGGACGCGTTGTCCTCAATGGCGACGATTGCCGGTTACAAGGCCGTTCTATTGGCGGCTGACGCATTGCCGCGCATGTTCCCGATGTTCATGACAGCGGCGGGGACCGTCGCGGCGGCGCATGTGCTCGTAGTTGGTGCGGGTGTGGCCGGGTTGCAGGCGATTGCCACCGCGAAACGTCTGGGAGCGGTCGTGCAAGCGTATGATATCCGTCCCGCGGTCAAAGAGCAGGTCCAGAGCCTCGGCGCCAAGTTTGTCCGTCTCGAACTGGACACCGAGTCGGCCGAGGATAAGGGTGGATACGCCAAGGCAATGGATGAAGACTTCTATAAGCGCCAGCGTGCCTTGATGGCCAAAGTGGTCGCCAACAACGATGTGGTGATCACCACCGCCGCCGTGCCGGGAAAGCAGGCGCCGGTTCTCATCACGCAGGACATGGTCGAGGGGATGGCGCCGGGATCGGTGATTGTTGATTTAGCGGCCGAGCAGGGTGGCAATTGCGAGCTGTCGAAATTGGGTGAGACGGTGACGCACAGCAATGTGAAAATCATCGGGCCGAAGAACGTGGCCTCATCGATTCCATACCACGCCAGCCAGATGTATGGCAAGAACATTCAGACATTCCTTTCGCATCTCGTGAAAGACGGAGCGTTGAATCTGGATATGGAAGACGAAATCACACGGGAAACGTTGGTCGCTCGTGACGGCGCCGTTGTCCATCCGCGCGTCAAGGAAGCATTGGAATCAATATCGTCATAGCGGTACACGGCATCAAATCGAACTCTCTGTGAAGGGGGATAGAGAATACAATGGAAACTTTTGTTGTCGCACTCACGATTTTCATCCTGGCGGTGTTCCTCGGGTTCGAGTTGATCACCAAGGTGCCGCCCACGCTGCACACCCCGTTGATGTCCGGATCGAATGCGATTTCGGGCATTACGATTATTGGCGCCGTGTTGGCAGCCGGAACGCAGCACACACTACTCTCCAGTATTCTGGGAGTCACGGCGGTGGCAGTCGCGACGATCAACGTCGTTGGCGGCTTCGTCGTGACCAACCGAATGCTGCAAATGTTCAAGAAGAAAGGGAGATAGGGCATGCAGGGCGCGATCATTAACATCAGTTATGTCGTCGCTGCGGCCCTGTTCATCTTTGGACTGAAGGGTCTCAGCCATCCGCGAACGGCGGTGCGCGGGAACATGCTCGGTGCACTGGGTATGTTGATCGCCATTGTCGTAACACTGCTTGATCGAAACATCATCAGTTATGAGTTGATCGTCATCGGATTTGTCGTCGGTGCACTGATCGGTCTGCTTTTGGCGCTGCGCGTTGAGATGACCGGCATGCCACAAATGGTGGCGCTGCTCAACGGATTTGGTGGTGCTGCCTCGGCACTGGTGGCGGGAGCCGCCTTGATTGAATCCACGTTGCCCGGCCTCAGTCCCGATTTGCAGATGACGATTGCAACGGGTTTGTCGGGATTAATCGGCGCCCTGACCTTCACGGGAAGTCTGATTGCATTCGGCAAACTCCAGGGTGTCATTACCGAGAAGTCGGTCGGATTCGCCGGGCTCAAAGCGCTTAACGCTGTACTGGGACTGGTGGCGCTCGCATTGGTCGTGCTCATCGTGCGGGATCCGTCGAATCACCTGTACTACTGGATCCTCACCGGTGTCGCCGGGATTTTGGGCATCATGTTGACGCTTCCCATCGGCGGGGCTGATATGCCGGTGGTCATCGCGCTGCTGAACTCGTACTCGGGACTTGCTGCGGCGGCAACCGGCTTTGTGTTGAACAACAATGTCCTGATCATCGCCGGATCGTTGGTGGGGGCATCGGGTTTGATTCTGACGAATATCATGTGTGTCGCGATGAACCGGTCGCTCACGAATGTCTTGTTCGGTGTGATGGGACCGACGGGGGATACGCCGAGTGCCGACGACGTCTACGGCGGCAAAGTCAAATCGGCTTCGGCGGAAGAAATCGCGATGTTGTTCGACGACGCCCAGCGCGCCATCATCGTTCCAGGCTATGGAATGGCGGTATCACAGGCGCAGCACGCCGTGCGCGACCTGACCAACCTGCTCGAATCGCGCGGCTGCACGGTCGATTTCGCAATTCATCCGGTGGCCGGACGCATGCCGGGACATATGAACGTGCTGCTGGCCGAATCGGATATCCCGTATGACAAGCTCAAAGAAATGGACGAGATCAATCCCACGTTCCCGGAGGCCGATGTCGCCCTGGTGATCGGCGCCAACGACGTTGTCAACCCGGTGGCGCGCACCGATCCGAATTCACCAATTGCCGGCATGCCGATTCTCGACGTTGACAAGGCGCGTACATGCGTAGTCGTGAAGCGCAGCCTGAGCCCGGGATTTGCCGGTATTCCGAATCCACTCTTCGCCGCCGACAACACGTTGATGTTCTTTGGGGATGGCAAGAAGGCGATGCTCGATCTCATCAACGCGATCAAGGAGAGTTAGTCATTCCGCGATAGAAGTTGCACATGGGCCGGCGCAGACGCCGGCCCGTTTTCTTGTGGAGTAGCAGAGTTCCATTGCATTGACGAGATGAGAGCGATGGTCATGAGTATCGTCTGATCGAGTGGCTGATGTCGTACGGGCGTCTCGCCCGTGCGGTATGGCCGAGACGGCCATGCTACGTTCTTGAGAATCGAAGCGGAATTCCGACAATCGCTAGAAATAGGGGTACACTGCGGAGTAAGCGAAAGTATATTGATATCGTAGGACAGTCCTCGCGGCTCTTGAAGGGAGTACAAAAGTGCGCGCTCTCATAATGGCCATTTGTGTATTGTCCCTTTGGAGCATGTCTCCAGTCCATTCGAGCGGGCAATCCCTGTCGATCATCCACCATCTCCAGGGAGCCACAGATAGTGCTGGCTTCAGCCGCACGGGGGTCGCCGGTATCGGGGATGTCAATCACGACGGGTTTGATGATATCGCCGTCGGAGTTAGCGGGGAAGGTAAAACGCTCATTTACTATGGCGCGTCAACACCGGACACGACTCCTGACCTTGAGTTACCGCATCTCTTCTACATGCGAATCGACGGTAAGATAGATCTCAATGGTGATGGCTTTCCGGATTTTGTCGGGGCCACCGGTCACGAGATTCTCATCTACTATGGTAACGCAGTCACTCTGGACTCGATTCCGAAAGACACAATCCACTCGGACCTTCCCGTAACCGAAGGATTTGGATACTACACGACGGTCGGTGACTTTGACGGGGACTCGATCGTAGATATTGTTGTTATCGACTTTTCCAACAACTGGCCCGAGGCGGTGTATCGGGTCTTATTCTACTCGGGTGCGTCAGGATGGAATGCTGACCCCGAGTGGGCAGTAGTCGGAAACGACGTTCAACACAGGTACCGTTCCTGCCTCGCTATTGATCTCAACGACGATGGAAGAGATGAGTTGGTCGTTGGCGTCATTGGGGTGTCCTATCAGGATTGGCCGGGGCAGCTTCTCGTGTTCCACGGTGATCCTTTCGATTCGATCCCAGATGAGGAGTTTTTCTGCCCGCCGACGCTCAACGAGAACTCGCGCTACGATTTGGGTCATCGGTTGGTCAATCTGGGTGATTTCAACGGTGACGGCCATGACGACCTTGGCGCGCCGGCCGGAGCGATTGGATTCGTGTTCTTTGGCGGCCCCGGGGTCTGGGACACCATCCCGGAGTTGTGGCTGGCTGCAAATACGTTTGATATCGCAGGAGCCGGGGATCTCAACGACGACGGGTACGATGACATCGTTGTGGGCGAGACGACGTTCCGGGATGGGCAGGGGAAAGTGATGGTAT
>CAYTTY010000010.1:31883-102849 GCA_964440935.1 uncultured Ignavibacteria bacterium
CCAGCGGCGTCTATTTTGTGCGAGTGACATCCGTGGACCAAACGATCATCAAGCCTGTTATCCTGTTGAAGTGAAGCAACAGATGGACGGGTGGCCCTGACGCCGTCGGGGTTGTTGAAATAGTCTGAGACACCTTCATTTTATAGCGATTGTCAGAAGAACTTTCCGATTCACGAGACCGTAGAGCGGTTGTCATTATAAACTTCTGATTGAGGAGAAGCGAGGCACCGTGTGAATCGTGATGACATCAGGGTGCCACGGGCCTTGAGGGGCGTGGCACCCAAACCTATAGCGATTGTCAGAAGCATTGTCCGTTTGAAGCCAACACGGTGGTCGTGTGTGGCGTCACCCGCCCTCGGGTGACGCCTTGTCGGTACGGGAGACAGCCGTCACGCGTGGGCGCATGACGGCACGCTGGAATCGGACAGGAAATCTGACAACCGCTCTAATGTGGATATGCAATTCTAGCGTGCTACTGACCAAGGTACAATGGAACACTGTTTCCCGGAGGAGTTACACCTCCAAGTGAGTGCGCCCTGCCGGGCGCACCACAAGAAAAGGGCGAGGTCATCTGACCTCGCCCTTTGAGTTGCTGGGTTGAACCGGTTACGGACAACCGGCCGGACACACCACGCATGGATCACATGGCAGTGGCCCGTTGAAAAAGATATGATCGATACTCGCGTTCAGATCGACAGCGTCCGCAACACCATCGCAATTCCAGTCGGAGCGACAGGTCGGACACGTCTGATCACAAACATCCGGTGCATTGAAGAAGATGATGTTAATCAGCATGTTCAAATCAACCGCATCGATGACGTTGTCGCCATTCAGGTCACCCTGGCTCGGGCAATTGCAGGCGCACGCGTCACCGATACCGTCACCGTTCGAATCACGCTGCAACGGATTGTAGACACTCGGACAGTTGTCACATGCGTTACCAACACCGTCATTGTCGCTGTCCAACTGACCCGGATTAGCGATGTCGGGACAGTTGTCACAGAGATCAAGGATACCGTCCTGATCAATGTCGGCGCCGCACGTATCCACACAGATACCGATGTCCAGCGCATCGAGTTCGTCGAACTCAGTGAGTCCGAGTGAGCGGGCATCCGCATAATACTGGATGCCGGTCGCGCCGATCCGCTTGAAGTATACATCACCCGGAGCCAACGCACCCGCCGGCATGTTAGGGTTTGATCCCGCAACCAGCGACGGTGACGAACCATCGAGCGAGAAAAGGACCAAGTCGCCCTGATTCAGAATGCCCACCGGGCCGATGTCCAACAGCGCCAGGGCGTCGATCACGTCGTGGCGAAGCAGGCCGATATCCTGAATTCCGCTGGCAAAGATTGCATAGCGGAAGAACGGACCACCCGGTGGCGGTGAGATCAGAATGTCGTCGGAGGTGACTCCATCCGGATCAGGTGCCGTGCACAATCCGGGGAACGGATCCGGTACACCGGCGGCCACCTGCACCGACTTCGGATTCAATGTGAAATACACGTGAGACTCGGGAATACCGTCGCCGTTGGCATCCACTCTGCCCGCATCGTCGGCTTCAAGCGCATCGAGATCGTCCTCGTCCGGTCCCAGCGGGATCGAATGGGCGACCGCGGGGGCTTGGAGCCCGAGACGCAACTCGTCGAGTTCCAAACCGTTGGTGCCGACCGGCGTGGGAACGAGGGTCTGACCTTCACCACCGAGTGCGCCTCCACCAAAGTTGCTGAAGCGGGCGCCACGGAAGACATCGCCGGCGGCCTCATCACCGGGATCGCCACCACCGTTACTCGGTGGAACCGGCCCGACCGGTCCAGCGGCAGGAGAGAGATTCGCCTCGAAGTGGACGGCGGATCCGATTCGTCCCTGGGATCGCGGATTGACGCTGAAGAGCGGTGTATTACCGGCGTCACGACCATAGGAGACCGAGATAATGTTATCACCGGCGCGAAGACCAAACGTTCCGAGACCACCCGGTGGCGGCGGGAACGCCGGCGGAGCGCCTGTATTGGGATCAAATGGTCCGGTGAACGGCGGACCGCCAATCGGAGCGGGACCCACGCCCAACACGGCGGAGATACGATCAATCGTCGTCACATCAGGAGCCGCACCAGGGAAAGCACCGGACGACTGGAACAGATCGCCTTCGGTGCGATAACCGGCAAACGGACCAAGCGCGTAGATATCGTTCGGTTCTGGATGACCCGGCACCAATAGGCCTTCAGCGGCATTCTCCGGACCGTCAACCGAATAGAGCACCGCATACGGATCGATCGGCGGTGTGCTTTCGCACGACGGAGCGCCGGGGCATGTCGGTGTTTCAGAGCAGGTCTGATATCCCGGGCAAGTCGCCTGGTTCTGACAGGTCGTCTGTCCCGCGCAACTCGGATAGTTCGGGCAGCTCGGGTACTGTTCACACGTTTCCGTGCCGGGGCATGTTGGGTATGTCGCGCACGAGGACTGCTCGGCACAGGTGTAGTAGCTTTCACAACTCGGATAATACGGGCAACTGGGAGTGCCGGCACACGTTTGTGATTCTGTGCATGTTGTCTGGCCGGGGCAGGTTTCCGTCGCGCCGCAGGAGGCTGTGCCTTCGCAGGTTTCGAATCCTGGGCAGGTTTGGGTACCATGGCATGTTTCCTGACCCGGACAACTCGGTTCACCGAAACAGCTCGCTGTCTCATCGCACGTCGGGTAGCCCGGACAGGTCGCTGTGGATTCACACGATTCAGTTCCCGGACATGTTGCTTCACCCGGGCAGGTGGGTGAACTCGGCATCGTTGCCATAGGCTCGCATTCGCAGAATTCGAATGCGCCCGGGACTGCGGGGAGTGTTGTTGGGCGACAGTCTACCAGCGTCCATACCAGGCAGACGCCACCGACGCGGGTCGTGAACCCTGTCGAGCAGGTACCATTTGGACACGCCGAGTTTGCGCGTTCGTCACCAACGCACAGTCCGAGGTCAGCCAGCTCATCTGCGGGTCCGGTGATGCAGTCCAGCCGATAGATGCACAGCGGTTCCTCGCTGCAATCTCTCTCTTGATCCGGAACGACGACGCTTTGACACAATAGCCGCTCTACGTCACCGGTCGTCGAGTTAATCAGCGGGATCGGGGGGTGCGACGGTGGCATTTCCAGGGGCACTCCGAGTAGTGGCAAGGAGGTTACTCCCGGTAAATTAACCGTGATCGGCGAAGCCGAGACAAGATTGAGTGAGACAATTTCGATCTCAACATGCAAGTCAATCTGCAAATCGCCCGACTGGAAATTCCCCGATCCATCGTCGACGACATTTATGAATTGACCCGAGGAGGTTGCGTCAGGTCGTTCGCGGAGAATGACTGTACCGACCGATGGCTCGAATCCCTGAAGTTCCATCGCAACGATTTCGATCGGGATGTTCGTGCCAGTCACGTAAGGGGGAGGTGCGCGATCAAAAACGATCCCGCCGGACATCTCTATCGGCGGGAGCGGATTTTCGCAGAATTCGTCAGCGGGATCCTGAGTGACAACAATCATCCCAAAGGCGAATGCGCAATCTCGCACAAATGGATCAATCCCTGTTGTTGTGCGGACCTGCTGCCCGGCCTTCGATTGCTGCTGGACGCGACGTTCCTGTTCCGGCGTGCGCATCGCCACTTCAGTTTCGTTGGATTCCGCTGTGGTGTTGCTGAATTTGTCCAACTTTTCAACCGAGGTCTTCAGGCTGCGTTGGTACAGCGGTGAAGGCTCGGGGTCGGTCGCCGCCAGACTCACGGTCGCGAGCGCAAAAACACCCAGAAACGCGAGTACAGCGGCGGATAGACACCAACTTAGCGGTCGAAATCTACAGATAGATTCGTGCATGGACCACCCCCATGGGATTGGGTTAGAGCGTTATACAACTTTGAAACTGCACATCTGGTGGGTCAGGTAGGGACTGACCGCAACGTATACAGGGAAAGAACAAGACCGGACTATTTTAGTCAAGGATGAAATTGCCATCGGGTCGTAAAATCTCACGACCGTTAAGCACACCCCCAAATTCTGTTAAGTGCTTGGGTGGGTGTCGGTTGAGGCCTTCGGTTGATTTTCTACGATAAGCAACGCCGGAGTGAGACTGTGCTCACTCCGGCGCAAGGAGGTGTCGAATTAGTTGCGGACTACGGCCAAGACGGGCAATTCGTCGGATACGGACTGCACAAGCATGGATCACATGGTCCGGGTCCGTTGAAGAAGATGTGGCTGATTAATGCATTCAGATCGACCGCATCTGCAAAACCATCGCAATTAAAGTCGCTGCGATAAGCCGGGCAGTACGGATCTTTGATGTCCGGTGCGTTGAAGAAGAGGATGTTAATCAGCATGTTCAGATCCACCGCATCGCGATAGCCGCTGGTGTCGAAGTCGGCCTGATGCGGGCACGAGCACTGCTGGCACTGGGCCGTGCCGTCACACGTCGTATAGCCACCACAGGTCGGTACACCGGCACAAGTCGCTTCCGGCGCGCATGTCGGTGTTCCCGGACAGGTCGTGTATCCGTTACATGTTGGGTACATGTCGCAGGTCACACCGAGTCCGGCGCATGTCGGCGTCAGGTTGCAAGTGGCACCGCCCTGGCACGTTGCGCCGCCACAGGTAGCGGTTCCCGGACAGGTCGCACTGCCCGGACAGGTCAACACACCCCAACAGGTCGCGTTCTGGTTGCAGGTCGGTGAACCGTCACAGGTGACATCGCACGTCGGGTATCCCGGACAGGTCGCTTGTGACGGACAGGTATCCCAACCCTCGCAGGTTACTTGACCAGGACACGTTGATGAGCCCTCACACGTCGGATAGCCCGGACATGTTTGCATGTCTGCACAGGTCACTGTTCCGGGACACGTTGTTGTTCCGACACACGTCGCGTAGCCGGGTGATGTCGGGTTTTCCGGACAGGTCGGACCGCTGGCACAGGTCGCCGTTCCGTCACAGGTCTGGAACCCCGGGCATGTATTTACGTCCGGACATGTAGCCGTTCCCTGGCAGGTATAGTCACCTGGGCAGGTGGGGCCTCCGGAGCACGTGGCGGCCGCGTCGCACGTGATTGCACCATCGCAGGTTGGGTAGGCTTCACAGGTGGCCACATCACCACAAGTGGTTGTCCCCTCACAGGTCGGGTAGCCGGGTGATGTCGGGTTTTCGGGACAGGTCGGCCCGCCCTCACAGGTGGCCGTACCGAAACATGTCTCGCTGCCCGGGCAGGTTTGCCATCCTGGACAGGTTTCCATCCCGCCGCAAGTCGAATATCCCTCGCATGTAGGCTCACCGAAGCATGTCGCTGATCCGTCACAGGTTAGAGAGCCATCACAGGTTGCATAAGGTGGGCAGGTCGTTGTACCTTCGCACGTCGGATAGCCGGGTGAGGTCGGGTTCTCGGGACAGGTTGGTCCGCCTTCGCAGGTGGCGGTACCGAAACATGTCTCGCTGCCCGGGCAGGTTTGCCATCCCGGACAGGTTTCCACTCCCTGACAGGTCGAATATCCCTCGCAGGTCGGTTCACCGAAGCACGTTGGTGATCCGTCACAGGTTAGAGAGCCATCACAGGTCATATATGGAGGACAGGTGGTCGTACCTTCACAGGTCGGATATCCTGGAGAGGTTGGGTTCTCGGGACAGGTTGGTCCGCCTTCGCAGGTGGCGGTGCCATAACATGTCTCATACCCGGGACAAGTCGGTTCTGCGGGACATGTCAAGGCTCCTTCACAGGTCGGATAGCCATAGCACGTCGGTGAGAAATCGCAGGTTGGAACACCGTCGCATGTCGGTACTGCCTCGCATGTCGGGCCGCCGCAGGTCGGCGAACCCTCGCATGTCTCCCAACCTGGGCATGTTTCCTGGCCTAAGCAGGTTGGGGTTCCCGGACAGGTGTAAGTGCCTTCACACGTTTCGTACCCGTGACAGGTGGACATATCCGGACAGGTGATGCTCCCCTCGCAGGTCGTGTACTCGGGGCAGGTTGCAGTACCGGGCATCGTCGGGCCACAATCCGGTCCGCATGTAAAGGTGCCTTCGCACGTTTCATATCCCGGACATGTTGGTTCGTCGGGGCACGTCGGTGTGCCGGGGCAGGTGTAAGTGCCTTCACACGTTTCATACCCGTGACAGGTGGACATATCCGGACAGGTGATACTGCCCTCGCACGTCGTGTACTCGGGACAAGTTGGTGTTCCGGGCATGGTGGGGCCACACATCGCATCACATGTGTAAGTTCCCACACAGGTTTCATATCCAGGACATGTCGCCTCTGACGGACACGTCGGTGTGCCCGGACAGGTGTAGGTGCCCTCGCATGTTTCGTAACCGTGACATGTTGGTTGGTCGGGGCAGGTGTAGCTCCCCGGGCAGGTGGTTGTCCCCGTGCATGTCGGCGCGCCGGGACAGGTGTTGGTACCATCGCATGTTGGCGTTCCGGGCATTGTCTCACCGCAGGCGTTATCACATGTCTCAGTACCGGGACAGGTAGTTGTACCTGCACAGGTCGCGTATCCCGGACAGGTTTCCTGATTGGCACACGTTGGGGTCCCGTCACAGGTGGTTGTCCCTTCACACGTCTCGTAGCCGTGACACGTGGGTTGATCCGGACAGGTGTAGCTTCCGGGACACGTTGTCGTTCCCTCACAAGTCTCGCTGCCAGGGCATGTCGGCTCGGCGTTGCAGGTTACCCCGCACGTGCTGGTACCGGGGCACGTGTTGTAGCCGACACACGTCGGCGACGACACACATGTTTCGGACTCTTCGCAGGTGGGGAACCCTTGCATCGTCGGCAGAGAATCGGGGGAGGCCGGTGACGCCGGGGCGACGTAGGCGATGTTCTTCTTGGTTACCTGGGCCTGGTGTCGCGGCACATCGCGTGATTCAAATTTCTCCACTGATGCTTGCAGACTCTTCTGGAAGAGTGGGGAAGGTTCAGGGTCAACCGCAGATTGGACCGCAAGAGCATTGATCGCTACTACGGCCGATACAACGAGCAAACAGGGCAAAACCGAGCGCCCCCATCTCCGGTTCGCTGTGCCGCCCAAGCACCTATTCGTCATGACGCACCTCCCACGCCAACGGCTGGTATTCCGGAATGCCTTCCACCGGCATACGAGAACCGCTGCCGGAGGAAAGGCTTTGTCCTTAAGCTACCTAGTGATATCAGGTTGTCAAGATGAATGTTCAGGTTGTCAATATGGGACGGTTCTGGTTTTGTTGGCACGGGAGGCGAGTGTTGCCAGCAGGACAAAAAGAAGAGGCGGGAAGTGGCTCCCCGCCTCTTGGTTTGTGCCGTCCGGTCTTCAGCCAGCTAGGGTGTTGTGCATGGATCACAGGGCGGTGGACCGTTGAAGAATACGTGATTTATGCAATTGTTCAAATCGACCGCATCCGCCACACCGTCGCAATTCCAGTCGCTCCGACATTCGGGACAGGCCGGGTCACAAACATCCTGTCCGTTGAAAAAGATGATGTTGATCAGATCGTTAAGATCTACAGCATCCAGGAATCCATCATTGTTGAAATCACCCTGACTCGGACACGAGCAATCCGGCACACAGAGGGTGGCCAGGCAGGTCGCGTAACCGCCACACGTCGGGTAGCCGGCGCAGGTTGGTCCCAGACACGTCGCCGTGCCTGGACACGTAGTCGTACCGCTGCATGTCAGCTTGCTCCAGCAGCTGGGACTGCTCTTGCACGTCGGTGCTCCGGCGCACGTCAACTTGGCCGCGCACGAAATGGAACCATCACAAGTCGCTTGGTCTGCGCACGTGGTCGTGCCGTCGCAGGTATTCGATCCGGGACAGGTGAGCACATGATCACACGTCGTCGTTCCGATGCAGGTATGGAAGCCCTCACATGTGACCGAGTAGTGACAGGTGGCGATTCCCTCACACGTCACGTTGCCCTCACACGTTGTCGCACCCTGACAGGTTGGCGCACCGGGACACGTAAATGTGTGGCACGTTTCCGTGTTCACACAGGTCGGTGCGCCTTCACACGTAGCCGACCATGAACATGTAATAGTCCCCGCGCACGTTACCGCAGGATCACACGTGATAGCGTCCTGGCAAGTCGAGGTACCGAAGCACGACGGAAAGTCGCTGCACGTGGCCTGAGTTCCACACGTTGGGAAGCCGGCGCCGCACGTTTGTGTGCCATCGCAAGTGGGCGAACCGGCCGATGTCGGGTTGTTCGGGCACGTCGGACCGCCATCGCACGTGGCGGTACCGCCGCATGTTTCAGCGCCCGGACAGGTCGCCTGATCGGCACAGGTGATTGATCCCGGACAGGTTGTGGATTGACAGGTCTGCGTTGCGTGGCACGTGGTTGAAACACAGGTAATGTATGAGCCACAGGTTGGACTTCCTGTTGCATCACATGATATCGCTCCCGCGCATGTGGCGTTTCCATCACATGTTGCCGAGCCGGAGCACGTCGTTGTTCCCCAGCACGACGGTTGATCGGCCGAGCACGTTGGTATCGGCGAACAAGTGGCTACCCCGGAGCAACTGGGATCACCGTCGCAGGTACCGAATCCGGTACACGTCGGTGAATTCGGGCACGTGCTTGTTCCTGGACACGTGGTTGTGCCGTCGCAAGACGCTGTGCCGGGACAGGTAGCGTGGTCATCGCACGTGATGCTCTTACATGTTTGCCAGCCGGGACAGGTCTGAGTTCCCGTGCACGTCGGCAGACCGGCACACGTTTTGGCACCCTCACAAGTCGGCTCGCCGCCGCACGTCGGTGACGTGCCACAGGTTTGTGTACCATCGCACGTGGCAATGCCTGCACATGTATGCAGCGGGGTGCATGACACAGTACCGGGGCAGGTTAAAGTTCCTGTGCACGTTTCCTGGCCCGGACAGGTCGCTGTCGCTTCACAACTATGCGTACCGAAGCAAGTGGCGTTGTTCGGGCACGAGGGCGAACCTTCACACGTGAATCCGCCGGCGCACGTCGTTGCACCCGGACACGTGGCTGCGCCCTCACACGTCGCGACATCACAGGTCGGTGCCGCTACGCACGTTGGCGTGTCGTCACAGGTGGCCGACCAACTACATGTTTGGTATCCGCTGCATGTCGCGGCCGGATCGCAGGTGGCGGTTTCACAGGTTTGCGTGCCGGTGCAGGTCGCCGATCCGGCACACGATGGTGATCCGTCACAGGTTATGCCGGCTGCGGAGCATGTGGTGGTGCCATCACACGACGGCGATCCAGGACAAGTCGTGTTCGGGGCACAGGTGTGCCCGTCAGCGCAGGTCGCGGTGCCGTAACAGGTCTCTTGACCAGGGCAGGTCGGCCACGCCTCGCACGTCTGAGATTCACAGGTTTCTGACCCCGGACAGGTCGGCTGGCCATCGCATGTTATCGCATTGGCGCAACTCGGATCGTCCCCACAGGTGGTGCTGCCAGCACAGGTGGCCGTTCCATCGCAAGAGGCGGTTCCGGGGCAGGTTGCGATGTCATCACAGGTGTTGGTGCCGGGGCAGGTCATTGTCCCGGCACATGTTTGAGTCCCGGCACATGTTTGCCATCCTTCGCAGGTCTGGGACTCGCAGGTGGGATACCCCGGCATCGTTGGGAATGTGCAATCTGGATTGCCCCAACACGTTTGGTTGCCGTCACACGTGGGCGTACCGTCGCACGAGGCCGCCTGGCAGGTGGCGTGGCCATCACATGTCGATGCGTTATCACACGTGGACGTGCCATCGCAGGTGGTTGCGGCGCAAGTGATTGACCCGTCACACGTCGGCGCGGCTTCACAAGTCGCTTGCGCGTCACACGTCTGCGTTCCATCGCAGGTGGCTTCCCCCGGAAACGTAGCCTGAGCAACGCGCGGCTCTGATTCCGGCGCAGCCTGAGGTTTGGCTTGGGCAGCGGCTGCCGCTTTGGCCGCATAGGCACTACGCCCATCTTGTTCATCAAATCGTTCGACTGAGGTCTCAAGGCTGTGTTGGTAGAGAGGGGATGGTTCGGGATCCGAGGCGGCTGAAACAAGTTGCCAGGGGATAGAGCATAATACTGCGGCCAGAATGACCACAGCCCCGATAATTCGCCTCGTACATCGGCCTCTTGAACGACCGGTGCTCTCAGGCATTCTTCTATAACTACGCGTCATCGTCCACCTCCTAGGGGTTGTTGGACGCGGATGCTAATGTTTGTTCAGTTGTTGAACTGCTACTGCGCGGCGAACGCAAATGCTATTTCGCAAGGCGGTCGGTACGTAGAGTTCGCCTTCTTATTCAATTACTGTAAAGGCCGAGATGTGTCAAGATTAATCGGTACTTTATTTATCCATTTTCTGGAGCCTCGGCTTTCTCTTTGACCCGGCCCGATCATTGAAATATCATGCTCCAGTTTTGCTCACGGGAGATTACGTTGTCGGCGATTATTGCATCTCTTGCTCTCTTAGCGCTATTAACCCGTGCGGTCGGCGATTTTCGCGATCCGCTTTATGCCGTCGCGACCGCTTTGGCGCTCATGCTCTTATGGCGCAACTTCCCCGCCCTCCCATCGCTCAATCGTGCCGTCCGGTGGCTGTTGAAGTGGTCGTTGTGGGTGCTGGTCCTTGGCGTGATTCGCTGGGCCGACCCGCCGATGTCTCTAGGACTGCTCACAGTTATCCTGTGGTCCTTTGATCGGTATGCGGTTCCCGCGTCCCAAGACGGGGGACTGAAGCCTCTCACTGTTGGGAGCGCGTTATATACTCTGTGGTGGACAGTATTCTTCCGGCTGCCTCCAGCTTATCAGTGGCTCACGGAATTATCATATGGCTATTCCGAGATGCTGACATCGGTGATGACGCGGCAGTTGACGCTGGGACCTTCGGCGTTCGCGATGGATCTACTTCTATTGGGTCTTTGCGTGTTGATACCCCTGCTGGTTCTACCGCGTACTGCACGGTGGCAGCATGCGGTGATGGGAATTGTCCTGCTGGAAGCGGGGCGGATCATCTACGTGTGGGCGGCGCCGACACTCTACACGCTGATCGGTACGACGATTCCGATTTCCACAACACCACATCTGGATATGCCCTGGCTGTATTTGATTTTTCTCGCCGCCGTGGTGGGACTACTGTACCGGGTGTCGGGTGACTGGGCACCCGAGCAGCTTCGGACGCGGAAGCACATCAGTGCCCAATCACCATCGTTTGTGGTTGGCGTTGCTGCGGTTGTCCTGGCGTGCATCGTTGCCGGAGTGGGGTCGTACGCAGACAGACCGGTCCGTGTTCTGCTACTGGACAAACGATCGCTTGATGATCGTGTGCCAGACTTTCAGAGATTCGGCGACGCGTCCGGAGGCATGTTCGGACTATTGCCACACTATCTTCGTGGTACCGGATATCACGTATTCAAGCAGGATTTGACGCCGGGTATCCTCGATTCCGTCGATGTTGTCGTTGTCATTAATCTGATTAACAAGCTGCCCCTCAATGAACGAAACCGCATCTGGAGGTTTGTCGATGACGGCGGCGGGTTGCTCGTCCTGGGCGATCACACCGGTTATGATGCGATTCGGGATCCATCGAACGATCTCTTGCAGCCGTGCGGACTAAAACTCAATTTCGATACCGCGGTACCGCTGCGCCGCAGTTGGGTGTCGGCACGCGACTACTTGTTTCATCCACTGGGACGTTCTGGTGGAGTCGACGACGGCCAGGTGTGGCTGGGCGCATCCGTCACACCGGGACCTGATGGCGAGACCTTCTTGGTGGGACGCGGCGCGTTTTCCGACCCCGGTGATGTGAATAATTCTGATCGGGCGTATCTCGGTAATCTCGCATACGATCCCGGTGAACCATTGGGCGATGTTGCCTTGGCGGCCGCAGCAACGTGGGGATCCGGCCGCGCGGTGATCTTTGGTGATACCTCACCGTTTCAAAACGGCAGCATCATTCGTACGCATGCGCTCATTCATCGCACGTTCCACTGGCTGGCGGGTGGTGGCTGGTCGCAGGTGGTTGAGAACTGGCGCAGTTGGGTGCTGGCGATTCTGATTGGTGTTGTTGGTACGGTGGTTCTGATTATCACGCTTGGCTCGAGTATTGGATTGCTGGTCGCGCTGGCAATCCCTATGTTCTCTATCTGGCTTTGGTCGGTCATTCCCGGGCCAAACGTCACGTCGTGGAACTCGGCCGGCTATCAACTCGCCGTCGTGGATCGTGCACATGGTCAGCTGTTTGACGGGATGGGGTGGGAGGACAGGTCCACCGGCGGCCTGCAATTCAATCTTCTGCGCAATGGGTATGTCGCGTACTTTGCATCATCTCCGGATGTGTTGGAAACGTATGACCCCGCGCTGTATGTGTTGTTTGCACCATCACGACCGGTTAGCGGTACGACCATTGATCGGTTGGAGCGATATGTCGAGTCGGGCGGCTGGGTGATTGTCTCGGCCGGGTGGAACCTCGAGCCCAACGTGCGCGAATTACTCGACCGGTTCGGGCTGCGATTGCGTAATGTGCCGCTCGGTGAAACCGGCGGTCGGGCCTTTGCGGACACGGTGCGCCTCGCAGACGGATATCCGGTCGTCGGCGACGGGCCGGGTATCGAGCCGATCATTGAGTGCTTCGGACTGACGCCCGCACGCATTGTGCATCGGGGCGATGGCGGGCTCGTGGCCATCGGTGATTCGCAGTTTTTTTATAACAAGAACCTGGAAGGCCAGGACGACTTCGTGGTGATGGAGAACATCCAGTTCATTCGTAATTTGATGCGCAATACCGTGGGGACAATCGCACCATGAGACGGCTCTACGCGTGGGGGCTGATGGCGTGGACGCTGGGATGGTTATTTCTGCCGCCGCAGCCCGATCCCTCGGCTCGGACATTCTGGTGGTTCGCCGGAATCGGCACAGTGTTGTTGATTGCCGCCGGATGGAATCGTCCACAGGGGTATCGGTGGTCCTGGGGGTCTCTCATCGCGGCGATCGTGTTGGGCGCGTTCGGCTGGGTGTGGTGGGAAGAGATCTTTGTCGGTCCCATGTTGCTGGCTCTGGGTGGGGCCTGCCTCATTGTATTTGGCCGCAACCGGCGGGGCGGACAGTTGGGTGACGGACTGCTTGTCGCCGGTACAATTGCAACACTGCAACTCATCGGCTTGTATTTGTACATCGTATATTTCGGACCGCGCGGACACGGTGCGGCGATTCCGACCGATCTGATCGCATCGGCGTGTCAACTCGTGAGCGTCAATGCGGCATCACTGCCCGACGGTCTGCGACTCATCTCCACTGACCGGCTATATCATGTCGTTCCCTCACCGAGCAACATGGGCTTGTTCGTATTCCTGCAGGCGTTCATGGGGTTGATCGGTCTGTCGATCTGCGGCAAGATGCGAGCGCGCCATTTGTTTGTTGGGTTCCTCACCATCAGTCTGTTTGCCGTGGTGCGGTACATCGCAGTGGTTGTGTGGGACTATGCCAACGAGGGCATGATCGACACCTTTTGGAGTCCATCGATCTTGGCATGGACGTCGTGGCCGCTGGCGCTCCTCCTCCAGCGATGGATGCGTCCCGGTCACGAGGATCTGCCGACGGGTGAACTAATTCCCCGGCCGCGCTTTTCCGGACGCCGCTTTGCGGTTGCCCTGATAGCGACATTGATTGCGGTCGTTGCGTGGACGTCGTACGAATCGTACCATCCGCCGGGCGAGAAGAGGGAGGGACGGATTCTCCTTGACGAACTCCATTCCGATTGGGAGTGGTCGGAGATGCCGTTCGACACGCTTTGGTATGGGCAACAATCGACGTATAACTTCTACTCGCTCGCCGAATTCTGGAACAAGCATTTCCATCTCGACCGCAACAATGATTCCCTGACGCCGGACCTGTTGGCCAACTATGATGTGGTCATCCTCAAAGTCCCGACACAACCTTATGCGCAATCGGAAATCGATGCGGTGTTGGACTTCGTGGACAATGGTGGTGGACTGGTTCTAATCGGTGAGCACACCAATGTCTTTGGTCATGCAACGTTTTTGAATCCCGTCGCGACAGAGACGGGGCAGCGCTTTATCGCCGATATCATCTATGACCTACAAACCGGTGATTTGAATCTGTACGAGCCACCCACACTGCTCCCGCATCCGGTGGTTCAAAACATGCCGACAATGCTGTGGGGGGGACCGTGCAGTGTGTACGGTACATTGGGAGCGCGACCCGCAGTCACTGGATTTGAACTGAAGTCACTGCCGGCGAATTACACGCAACGTAACTTTTTCCCCGAGCGGATCACGCACACGTCTTATCGCTATGGGGTCTTCTCACTGGTGATGACATCCCGTCATGGGAAGGGACGTATTGTATCGTTTACCGATTCGACGATTTGGTCGAACTTCTTTGTGTTTCTTCCCGGCAAAGTGGAGTTGGCGCTGTCGATGGTGGATTACGTCAACCGCTACGATCCGTTTCCCTACTGGCGGATGCTGACGTTCCTGTTGGCGGTCGTCGCGTTAATTGTTGGGGGAGTGGCCGCATCGGGATTACGAACTGAGGGCTGGCTGTGGATGGCGGCGGTTGGGTTTTTGGCGTTTGGCTTGTCAGCCCGTGTGATCGCAGATTTGAATCACGCCCATTATCCACTCCCCGAGCCGCACACACCGTTTCCACAACTGAACTTCGAAGGGGAGCACTCGCGGTTCTTCCTGCCAGAACATCGCTTGGCCCGGCAGGCGGATAAGGACTTCAGCACATTTTATCTGTGGACACAACGCGTGGACGTTGTTCCGCGGAAATTCCCCACGTTGGAAGAAGCGCTGGCGCAACCCGGCGCGCAGATTTTGATCGATCCGGTTAAGCCTTTCGTCGAGGAGGAGTTGCTTCACTTAAAGGAGTTCGTTGAGCAGGGCGGAACACTGTACGTCTTGGATGGACCACACAACACCGAGTCATCGAGCGGGCAAGTGATGCAGCAGTTTGATATGACATTCGACATGACACCGTTGCGTGAAACGCAGGGCATGACACGAGTGGTCGAGAATGTTCTGTGGCGCGGCGGTGGACGGGTCATTGGTGGGGATGATGCCATTCTCATGGCGCCGGACAGCAGTGTGAGCTGCGCCAAGAAGTTCGTTGGCGATGGTTTGGTGATCGCCTACGCCAACTCCAATGCCTTTGAACGCAAGGTGATGGGATACACGTCGATGATTCCCAATCAAATTCAAAACACAATCAGCCAGTTTGAGTATCATTTGATGACGTATCTCAACTATCCGCCGGAGCGTGCATCGGCTGACACGACCGCAGTGGACAGCCGGAAAACCGGGGATGGTTAAATATGTTCGGGGGGCGACGTATCACGTTGTGGTAAGTTCATTTGTGAAAGGACCGACATCATGAACATTGCAAAGGTCAATACGGCTCTCATGCTCATTGTGGGTCTGCTGGTGGGATTCATCGGTGGCTATCTGATTGGTCAGACCAATCCTGGCGGCATACCGGCGGCATCGGTGGCCTCGCAAACGGGCGCTACGCAGTGCCCCCATGCGCTGGCCGAGCAGGATCGCTGGATTTTGGCCGGGTTCCGCTGTCCGGGAAGCGACGCGCTTCAGGCTGCGCTGGCCGACTGCCATTGTGTCGTTGCACACGGCATTCAGGACCGGGTCAAATCGGAGCTGGAGGCGGGGCGCACCGGCGAACAGATTCGTCAGGAACTGATGGACGAGTACGGGGCACAGCTCGAGTTCGGGTATGTGGCACCCTCTCCGGGCAATCGCTAGTTCGGGGCACCCTTGGACTGGGGGGGAGGCGCAAGAGCCGTTTCTCCCCAGCCGGTACTTTACCTCACGGATGGGGGTTATGCCCCCCATGGTCCTCCTTTGACTCAGTCCCTAAGGTATTGTAACTTTAATCGGTTAGCCGTCGTTATTCAGTGTGACGGCCAGGACCCAGTGCGGGCCGCCGCTTACGGAAGTCGTTCACAAAGGGGGAAGTATGGACACGCTCGCCATTACCGATATTCAGAATTTGCTTAGCGCCGGCGGAGCATCGCCGAAAGTATCGATCTATCTGCCGACATTTCGGTCCGGCAAAGAGGTCGAGCAGAATGCCATTCGTTTTCGGAATCTCCTGAGGCAGGCGGAATCCGGGTTGCGCGATGCGGGTGAATCGCAATCACGGACTGACACGCTTTTGAAGACGGCCCGAGATATGTCCACCGATTCGATGGTGTGGAAGTATCAAAGCGACGGTTTGGCGGCGTTTATTTCCGACGACGGCACACAGACATTCCGGGTGCCCGAACACTTCCGTGAACTGGTCGTGGTCAGCGATCGCTTCCACATCAAGCCGCTGTTACCGTTGGTGACCAGCGATGGTTTGTTCTACGTGCTGGCATTAAGCAAAAACCATGTTCGTTTGTTACAGGGATCGCGACACAGCGTGAACGAAGTGCCGCTGCCGGACTCGCCGGGAAGCCTGGCCGAAGCGCTGCAATTCGATGATCCGGAAAAGCAGTTACAGTTTCATACCGGTACCCAGCCGCGCGGTGGGCGGCGCGATGCCGTATTTTTCGGATCAGGCAACAACGACCAAAACGTCAAAGACGAATTGCGCCGCTACTGTCAGCAGATCGACAAAGGCCTGAAATCAGCGATTCCCGATCCCAAAGCCCCACTCATCTTGGCAGGTGTTGAATACATTCATCCGATCTTTCGCGATGCGGTTTCGCATGCCAACGTTCTTGAGGACGGTCTGACCGGGAACCCCGATGATATGTCGGCGCAGGATTTGCATAGCGAGGCTTGGACGATCATCCGTCCGCGATTCGAACAGTCACGCGAGCGCACCATTGCACGGTTCCAGGAACTCGAAGGAAAAGGTCGGACCGGGTCCGATTTGAAAGAAATCGTTCCGGCGGCGCGCAACGGACGGGTGGAGGCGCTGTTCGTCCCCGTCGGTGTGCAACTATGGGGCCAGGTGGACGAAGAGGCCGGGTCGATCACGCTGCACAAAGAACACAAACCCGGTGACTTCGATCTGCTTGACTATGCGGCCACCCATACGTTGGCAGCGAAGGGATCGGTGTATGCGGTCAGTCCGAACAACGTTCCGAACGGCAAGCACGCGGCGGCCGTGTATCGCTATTAACCATCCGTCCACGGGCAGTTGTCCGGATACGGTGAACAATCACACGGATTGCAGATGTCCCCGTTAAAGAAGGCAGCCCCGATCAATATATTCAAATCCACCGCATCGGGAATCGCATCGCAGTTGAGGTCACCTCGGTTGATATGGGGACAACCCGAATCTTGAGGCGGCGCCGGCCCGTTGAAGAACAGGTAGTCGATCAAATAATTCAAGTCGAGCGCGTCCGGGACATGCAACGGGTCGTCGTATACGTCCCCATGAAACTCACAGCAGCACACGACATCGATCAGCGTACTGCCGGAGACCGTATGCGGAATGTCATCGTTGTTCGAGTTCCGCAGGATGGACCGATCGATGGTTAATTCCGTCATCCCGATCGCAGGCGTCGTGGACAAGACAATGCCCACAAACGGAGACGGGCCGCTGAAATGCAAATGCAGCACGCCAACGTCAATGCGCATCGAGTCTGGTGAGTACAGTTCGTATGCCGCATAGACATTGTCTTCAATGTCCGGTGGGACGATGATGGTGTCCAATGAATCGACGAACGATGCGATGGTCTGATCAAACGTCAGCAGGAAACTGGCGGCCTCCACGCCGACAATTTGGTGATCGAAGTTGATCCAAATCGTATCCAAAACGTGGCACTCATCGCCCAGCGTTGGAGGGTCGACTAATACCGTCTGCCCACTGGCAACACCGCAGGCCACGGCCAGCCACACCAGGCATGACATGAGCACCATAGATCTATGTAGATTGCGTTTACTCACTGTGGTCTCTCCTTCCAGACGTCCTCGGCGTCTTCTGTGACAACGCGCGATGCTGCGGTGGCCCCTCGAAGCGCACACGGATCGACCGGCGGTGGCCCGTTAAAGAACAGCAGGCTGATGATCAAGTTCAAATCGACGGCATCTTCAACTCCATCGAAGTTAAGGTCTGCCCGCCGTGTCGGGCACGAGGGATCCTGAGGATTGGCCCCGTTGAAGAAAATCGTGTTGATAAGCAGGTTTAAATCAACCGCATCCCAGACATCGTCGGCATTCAGGTCTGCCTGATAGGGGCAGTCGCAACACCCGTCTACGATGACTTCGCCATTGGACGCGGTAACGGATAGCGAGTCCAGATTGATGTCCTGGAGAATGAGATAGTCGAACTTAAGCGGAGACGAGCAGGGGGTGACACCGGTTGTGAACCGCAAGGTCGCCAGAACGCCCGGGCCCGTGGCGGCGCCATCGGATGGTGACAGAATGCAATCGAAGACATCATAAATGCCGCTGGTGTCCTTCCAGAAGAAGAAGGTAGATCCCTCGGCGGGAAGCAACGGTCCTTCCACGATGTCAATCAGTTGGATGTTATCACGGTCAAAGTCCAGGTGAAACCGGAAGCAGTGTATACCGGTGGTCAATACATCCACGGAAATGTCGATTTCGAACGTGTCGGTGTCCGAGACGGTCACACTGGCCGGATCAAAATGAATGCTGTCGATGGCTCCGGCCGATGACGTTGCACCGACCATCAAGGCAATGACCATGCACCATCCTGCCGCGTGTCTCATTACAACTTTCATCACGTCTCCAAAGTTAGTCGCACATCGTTTTGTCGACCACGGCCGGGCGCCGGCGTCTCGGCCGGCGCCCGTGTGGTTTACTACAGACCGCTGATCGTTCCGGCTTACTTCATCAGTATCATCTTCTTCGCCGCCGTATATTCACCCGCACTCATGCGTGTGAAGTACACACCGCTCGGCGCCGGACGACCGTTGTCGGTCAGGCCATCCCACTCAACCATGTGCACGCCCGGCTCCTGATGTCCCGAAACCAGTGTGCGGACCCGCTGCCCGTTGACGTTGTAGATGATAATCTCCACGTCGGAGGCCTCCGGCACTGTGTACCGGATCTGTGTGCCCGCATTGAACGGGTTCGGGAAGTTCTGGCCGAGAGAGTACGTCTGCGGCACTGTCCCCGCCACGATGGCAGTGCCCTGGCTGGTGGCATGGAGCTTGTCGTTGCGGTCATCGCGCAAATCAACCAAGCCGAAGTCCAGGTTGACCGGATCGAGTTGGTTGGCCTGGAAGGTCAATTGGGCGATCTCGCCCGATCCGGCGAACGTGGCACCCTCGCCAAGGACCGAGATGCTGATGTCGACACCATCCGACATCTCCTCGGCGTGGAAGAAGATCGGCAGCTCCACGTCGTCCATGCCCGATGCCCGCTCCGCACTGACAAAGTCCAGGCGGGACTGGTCATAGGGCACTCTGAGGTGGATGCTCTTGACGTTGTCATTGTTGTTGCTCAGCACGACCGATACGGTGAAGCGTTCACCGATCTTCGTCGGCATCTGATTCATGCGCATGGCCACACCGGTGCCGGCCATCAATAGGTCACCAATGCCGTCGCCCGCTACCAGCGGTGCACGCTTGAACGTCGGGCTGACAGCGTCGAAGTTAATCGAAAAGATCGAGAGATCCTCGAATTCCACCACATCATCCGTCGTTGGAATTCCCTTCGGACTGAAGGTTACCGTCGGGCCGATATCGAATTCGGCCTGATAACCGGCATCTCCATCCGACTTGTTGTACGTCGTTGACAGAATTGCGAGATCCTCGAAATAGACGCTGCCGTCGTAGTCGCCGAGACCGCCACCACCGGCAACATCACCGAGCCAGTACGACGTGGCGCGCGCGGTGTTCGATGGAGCCGACACATTGCCCGCTGCATCCACCGTGAATGCCGCGTAATGGTAGACATCACGGGTGGAATTGGATATGTCATCGGTGTCGGTCAACGTCTCCGCGGTGCCCGAGTAGACGAGATCATCGAACGTCGTATCACTCGGATACGGACCTTCGGCGGCGACGTCATCGTATTCCGGATAGCCGCTGCCTGTGCCGGACCAATCGGTTCGCATCACGACCGTGTGATCGAAATCACTAGTCGCATTGGCCCACGTCAGGTTGACTCTATTGTGTCCCGGTTCCGCCGTAAGGTCGGTTGGCGCCGGTGGTGCGGTGATATCCTTGGTGAAGCACCAGGTGAAACTGCACGAGTCGGCATTGCCGCGCGTGTTGTCGTCCATCACCTTGAATCGAATGCAATGTACCGCTTCGGTGAGTCCTGTCCAGTCAGCAGTCGGCAACGTCCAGTTGCTGGGACCGTAGGTCGTCCCGGACAGGCCGCTCGCCAGAGCAACCCAACCACCCGGCGTGCAACCGTCGATCTGGTAGTAGATCGCATCAAGATCACAGTTGTCACTGGCATCGAGATTGATGACCGGTTCCACATTATAGTGGCCGCCATCTGCGGTGTTCACATTGAGAACCGGATCATCGCAATCAACCGTCAGTGTGACCGGAGCCGCCAACGGTACCGGAATCGAGAAGGGCACGTTGGTGGCATCGCGCAGGTCAGCGATGGTCATTTCGATGGCGTCGGACGGGCAGACATCCGCTGTGCTGACCATCTCAATGGTAAACAGCAGCTCAGGACCATCCTGATCACCCGTCAGAACCCCCAGCGATACTTCGATACTGTCGTAGCCGACCGCGTTATCGAACTCGTTGACGAACAGAGTGAAGTTCGCGTTGCCAGCAGTCGCACCGACATACTCAACATCCGCCGGATACTTCAACGTGATGTTAGCGGCTTCCATGTCCTGGATACCGCTGCCCAGATTCACGTCGAATGTGAACGTCCCGGAACAGAGGTAGAGGATGTCGTCGGGTGTGATATCGAGGCCGCAATCGACGGTCGGGTAATTGTCGACCGCGCCGGCCGTACCGCCCACGACATAGTGCGTCGGATAGCCACTGTTCAATTCGAAATCGGTCCAGCAGTTACCAGTACCGGAACCGTCGTCCCATGTCCCACCGGACGTGTTGTCTTCGGCATTCTCCGTGGTATTGCTGAAGATGTTGCCGTAGAAGGTCATGCTGATTCCCGGCGCGGAGCTGGTAACGACTCCGTATTCATTGCCGACGAATTCATTGCCATTGGTGGCGATAACAGTCGAAACATCCGAACCGTCATATCCAATGGCCAAGCCCGATGTGCATCCGGAGATCTGATTGCCCTCGAGCAGTGCGGTTGTGCCCGGGCCGAAGTACGTGGAGACCAGCAGGCCCGCCGAGGTGGAGCCATCCGATGATGCCACACCGGTGCATCCGGTAATGACGTTGTTGTGTGCTGTCACGACCGCACCGGCACTGATGTCGGCGGCGTAGTCGAGCCAGTCACCATCGCCCTTACCGGTATACGTGTTATTGCTGAATACGGAATTGTCCAAGCCAGCGCCGAAGAGCAAGGCGCCGATACGGCCCATACCCGCAAAATCACAGTTGGTAATACTGACATTGTCGGTGCCATCCGATCCAAAGGCAGCAATGCCCACGCCCGAATACGGGGACCCACTCACCTGGTAGGTGATGTTGTGGAAATCGACATAGTCGAATGTCCCTGCACCCTTCATGCGGATGCCTTGATAGATCAGAAATCCCGTACCATCCAACTCGACGTCGCTCAAATTGAATGTTACCGGCTCATCGACGAGGAACCAGCCACGACCGTCGCCCGACGTTGTCGTATTGGCGGTCGGAACGATCTTGGTTGTAGTGTGACCGTCACCAATGATGGTGATGTCCTTGTCGACATGAACCTGCGGCCCTTCGGCGAACGTACCGGGATCGACATAGATGGTGTCGCCCGGATCCGCCGCCGCCAGCGCCGCCATGATGCTGCCGGTGGTGTGCGGCACGTACCAGTTGGTTCCGCCCAGTTCCTCGACATAACGGCCATCGGTCAGATGACCCAGACCCGGATACGCGACCCGTGCCGCGGTCAAGGCATCGCTCAACGACGGGAAGAACAGGATGTAGTTGTTGCTGTTGTCCGAATTGCCGTGGACCGCATGGGAGAAGTCGGATGTCTGAATTGTGACATCCGCGCCGTCACCAATGTTGGTGCTGTAGGTGATTGGCTCCGGATTTCCGGGGTCGTTGTAGTTGCCCTCTTCGAAGTAAAGGGCGGCGGCTTCACCGAAGCTGTTAGTGCCGGTGAACACAATCCCGGAGGTTCCCAGCGGAGTGAACCGGCCATAGGTGAACACGCCGATACCACCCCAGGCGTTACCGGAGGTTGTGACGTTATTGTACGTGATACCGTTGGCATCGGTCGACTGCATGCCGTTGCCATCATTGTCACGGGATTCAACGTCCGTCACCGTTACATTGTTTGACCCCAGCATGTCAATGCCCGTGCGGTAGATATCATGCACCGTCACATCCTGGATGGTACAGCCGGTATTGCTGCCAATCTTGATGCCGTAGCGCGGCAAACTGTTGGCGGTGCTGGCCATCAACGTGAAGCTTTCGAGCGTAACGTTGTCGGCATCATTCGTCACATACAAACCGGCATTGTTGGTCGCCAATCCGGTCGGATCGATGATGACCGTGTTCCGGTCAGCGCCCAGCAAATGCAGGTTATCGATGGCGATGGTGATCGCCTCGTAGTATGTGCCGGGTTCCACATTGACCGTGCTGCCGTTGACGGCGTCGATGCCTTCCTGGATGGTCGCGAACGCGTCGTAGCCCCACACGTAGTTGGTGCTGTTGGCTGCGTTGTAGACATCGACGTCCGCTTGGCTGGTGAAGTCATCGTCAACCAGCACATCGGTCAGAGTGTTATCAGTGAAGTAGAGACCCGCGGTGTTCTCGCCGCAGATTTCGGGATAGTGGTTGTTGGAGCTGTAGACCCAGCCGCCACTGGTTGCGTCTTGCGTGGCGCCTGTCCAATATCCCATACGGTTGATCACGGCCTGGTGCGTAGCCTGATCCAACAATCCCAGTGTCAACATCGCATAGGCGGTGGCTTGCCAGTCTTCATCGCCGGCATTGCCGCCATAGGAACCGGTGACTGCTCCGCCTGATTGCTGGCTGTCATACAACCGTTGAACGAGTCCCGCAATCTCGAACGTGTAGCTGTCGGATGCATCAAAGGCGGTGATCAGTCCGGTGATGCCCAGGGTATACCACCAGAAGTTCTTGTCCGTGTATGTCGGATCGAAGCCGGCGTCATCGACAACGTCGAAATACCCGGGATTGTCGTTGAACGAGTCCTCCCAAACAACGCTGGCGATGTCATCGGCATCGGTATCATATCCATTGCCGGGGTAGTGAGCATCGAGCATGGCGGCTGCCTTGGCCCAGACACCGATATCCCAGGCAATGATACCGTTCTCGTACCCCTGTCCCGCACGCGCGTCACGGATATACAGCGCCCACCCGAGTGCGCTCCCGTGAGTGGCAATTCGCGCATCGTATTTCGCTCGCGCGGAGTCAGCGTAGGAAGTTCCGGATACTCCCGGCAGATCATTATAAAGCAACAGAAATACAACGTCGGCGCCGGCGCGGATACCGGAATCATCCCTCATGGAGTTCGCCGCATCGGTCAGCGCGGTGAAGTATCCGGCGTCACTGGTCTCGAGATAGGCATAGTAGAGGCCCATCGCCGTTGCGCCGTAGATGTTCTTCGGGCTGGCGGTGGTGGTGTGATGGAACGGGTTCGGTGGCGATGCCACCGCCCAATCCCAGCCACCGTCATCCGGATCGTCCGGTGTTTCATCGACACCATCGGTGCCGTTGCCGGCGTTGTCATCGGTGATGTCTGCCTGCATCGCTTGCAGGTAGTCGGCACCGGCAATCAGTGCCGCATCGAAGTCGACCGGATCACCGACACCCAATGCCATTTGCGGCGTGGCCGTCGCATCCGGCGCCACTCCTGCTTGCAGTAACTGCGATTGAAGCTTCTGGTCTCCCGACCACGGCATGGCAGGACCAGCGACCGCAGTGAGAGCAAAGATGCACGTACAACAGATCGCACAACCCACATACAACAACACATGTCGCATGCTTCTCATAAACCGTCCTCCTCCTGCGTCGTGTGACGCAATGTGATGGCATGCAGTTGATGGTTAACGTCCCCGTGTGAGACGAGTTGTGCCCCTTCTGACACCGTCCTGGTAACACTCGCCTCAACGACTAATGTTCGTCACCTCCTTACTTGGCTGTTGGTTGTCGCACACTTAGCCGATGTGCTGGTGACATATGTGTGCTGGACTGCGATCTGACAATCGGCTAAACTGATTAGTAGATCGATTTGAACTTTAGAACATCATCTGACTGGCTGAGCGATCTGACCGGATCGCCCCTGACTCATATTGAAATGTCTCCGCTGCATTGAATCCGGGCAATTGGAAAAGAAAAAAGGAGGCGGCCGCCCCTGTGAGAGACCAATCAGGGGCTGCCGCCGTGGCAAACGGGGTGGAGAGATCCCAGTTTGTAGGAGGTGTTGCGACAACGCTCGCTACGCGTGGTGAATCGGTATCAGTCATCCACTCCCAGTGTGGATGAGTGACTCGGAAGGCCCAATTCAAGGCTCTCGCCACCCTTGCTGTGCCGTGTGTGTTCGCAACATCGACTCGATGCACGAACCACGTCGCTCGCACAAGTTAGCGACCTGAGGTCTATGTCATGGCTCGATCTCAGAAGTCAGCACTACCCTTCGAGCCAAACGAACAAATGCTTACGGCCAAAAGTCTAACAAGAAGTCATGGAGGCGTCAAGTTAAATGTATGATACTATTCGCAGATCGTGTAAATTTTGCACGCTATCGGACTGCTTAAGTCCGGTAGAGGAGGAGGAATATAGTCGGCAATTCGGGTGCCTATGACGTAAGCTCAAGTCAGCCAATGTGATTTAATAGGGCCATCAACGTTCCAGCGCACCAGTCGATTCTGATGAATTGCTACTTGTGGCTATCTAATGCAGATAATAGAACTCCCGGTTCATAAATGACGACCACCTCGTCCACTGCCACTGGGATCAGCCAAATCCTGCGACCAAGGATCAATCGTAGCATCCGCTACTGACAGGGATCCACCGGCAAAGGACCGTTGAAAAACAGGAGATTGATGATATTATTGAGATCGATCGCGTCTTCGCTCCCATCATTGGTCAAATCGGCCCGTTTGACCGGACATAGCGGATCCTGCGGATTGTCTCCGTTGAAGAAGAGGGTTAGAATCAGCAAATTCAGATCGATAGCATCGAAAACGCCATCTGCATCTAAATCCGCTTGATAGGGACAATCGCATTGACAAATGTCGCCGATGCCGTTGCTGTCGGCATCCTCCTGGCCGGGATTGTAGTCCAGCGGGCAGTTATCGCAGACATCGCCCACGAGATCGTTGTCGGTATCGACTTGGTCTGTATTGGGTGCAGCCGGGCAGTTGTCGCAGACATCGCCGACCAGATCATCATCAGCATCGCTCTGATCAGGATTGAAATCCGTGAGACAATTGTCACAGGCATCCCCAACGTCATCGTTGTCGACATCCTCCTGAGTGGGATTAAAGACGTTAGGACAGTTGTCGCACGCGTCGCCAACCGTGTCACCATCGGCATCGATAAGCTGAAGGGTAAACGTGCCGGGCCAGGGTATGGACTGAGTTTCGAAGCTGTGCAGATCGCCAAGCGCAGTCACACGCCAGAAAAACGGACCGGGAGGCAGAGTGTCAGCGTCAACTGTGGCCGTTGTGTCCACAATACCGGTGATCGATTCGGTGAGATCTGGCGCAAAGGCGGAGGTGGTGCTGTATTGCAGCGTGTAGACCACACCCTCGCCGGGATAGACGCTTGCGGCGTGTGACCAGGTCAGCGCCAGTTCATCTCCGGGACAGCCAGTCCCAATGACCGTCTCCGAAGCGGCTGGACTGATTAGTTCGAACGCTGTCGGCGGAAAGTCCGAGTACAGAACAGATCCCAGTGCCGTTGATGGAATCGGATTGTTCAGACTATCACGCAGACGGTGCTCTAGTACGAACAGTTCCGTCATGCCAGTGCCCAGAACCGTCAACGTGAGGTTAGCGAGGATACCGGGGCCATTGACCCAGTTGCCGTAACCGTAGATGAAGTCGCTAATTGTCAGCATGGAATCGGCGTCAACGAAGTAGTCGAACTCCGTTTGCCCACCCGAAGGAAACAATGGGCCCTGGACCACTGTGTCAACGCGCACCATCATCGAGTCAAAGTGGAACCGGACTTCAAAGGCTTGAAGTCCCAGCGTTGCGGCATTGACGTTCAAGGTCAAATTAACCTGATTGCCGACGTCACCGGTGAGATACAGTGTGTCTGGTTCCAAGTAGAGCTGCGCGCTCCGGGCCGGTGACGTCATGAGACAGGTCATGATCACCGCAGCCATGAGCAGGGCGTGGAGCAGTCGTTGCACGTTCATGAGTCCTCCAGGTATTGAGTCTTTGGGTACCGCCGATAGACCGGAGTGGGAGGCATGCGCCTCCCACTCCGTGTGACGACGAGCATTACTTCAGAAGTACCATCTTGCGAGTTGCTTTGAACGTGTCAGTTTCCACTCGGTAGAGGTAGATTCCCGAAGTGGCCTCCGCCGCATTCCAGGTGATGGACACCCGTCCCGGCTCGGTATGACCACTGAAAGTCTGCACCGATTGACCAAGGATATTGTAGATGGTCAAGGTGTAGTTCGTCGCGATCGGCGCGTTGAACTCGATAGTCGTACTCGGGTTGAACGGGTTCGGGTAATTCTGCATCAGTGAGTACTGGGTTGGAATTACCGAACTGGCCGCATAGACGGTCGTCTCGTAGTTGGACTTGATGTCACGGTTCATGACATCCCGGAAGAGCATTTCAACCGGTTCCATCTTGAGACTGCCACCATTTTTGGCGCGCAGATGAACGACAAACTGCTCACCGTCGGTGAATGGTGTCTCGGTGTCGAGGTTTAGCACACTGACATCAATGCGCGCTACCTTCTGATCGTAATAGAAGAACGCTTCCTCGTGATCGGCCAGCGCTGTCCCCTTGGTGATGGATACCAGTTCAAAGTCCTCCATGTTGAAGTCGAGAACCACATGATAGCCGAGTACAGGTTCGATATAATCGATCGAAACCGGTACCGGATAGGTGCCTCCTTTGACCGCATTGGACGGTACGCCAACATCGACAACAACCGGTGATGGCGGTACTGCTTTCGGATTCAGATCCTCGATCACTTTCTTCGGGAGTCCACAACGGTGGTGTGCGAAGTTGACACCGAAGACGATGAGATCGCTGAATCCAATCGCGTCATCCGGGATCGGGTAGTCGAACGGATACGTGCCGGCATTGGTCGGCGCAATGTCAACAAACGGATTGTAGTTCGGATCGGTCGAGATCGTATTGTATGCCAAACCGAGCCCGCCAAAGAACTCATCCAATTTGTCAAGACAGCCGTCTGGACCCATTTGATCATCGTCGGTGTCATAGAAGTCACCGAGAATGTAGTTCGTGCCCACGACGTCCGTGTTCGGACTGTTACTCACGTTCCCGGCACTGTCGCGCGCCCAGATCGAAACGGCATAGAGATCAGGATGCGGCCCATCGAACACTTTCGTGGTTCCGGTGTGCGTATCGCTGATCAGGAGTCCTTCCGTCATGTTCGCCGGATGCGGAGGTACACCGCTGACATAGTGTGGGTACTCGTTCGCGAAGTTATACCGAAGGATGTAGGAGGCATCCTGCGGCCCCGCAACCCACTCAAGCGCCATGCTGGCGGACGGCTCACTTGTTGCCGATGACGGGGCTGCCGGTTTGGTTGCGTCGTAAATGATCGTACCCGCAAGCCACCCGGATTGGTTGCCGGCGCCGTCTTTAAAGTTCATCTCGACGGTTCGCACTCCATCGCCACCCGCGACCAGTGTCCACGGCGAGTAGCTGCTCGCCAGAGGAATCCAGCCAGTGTTACTGCTGCCGTCGCCGTTGCGAACTTTCATCTCGACCACGTCACCGTCGGCGCTGATTGAAACGACTTCGTTGCCGCTCAGGCTATTTGTGTAACCGGCCAGAGCGAACGGATTCGCAACTGGATCCTGCTGGACAACGAACGAGCCGGTCGGATCCGTCTGATCGAGGAGGATGTCGTCACTGCCGACAGCGCTCTCCCGTTCGGACTGGTCGATCAGTTTCACATACACCGTCTTCGTTCCGTCGCCTGTGCTCAGCGTGAAGGTGTAGGGAGGACCACCAGACCAAGCCAAGTCAACAGTACCACCATTGGCGAAGGCCGGATCTTCCGAAATGAGCACTCGATCTGGGAACGATTCCGTGTGAGTGAAGTCGACTGAGACGGTGGTTGAATTCGTTTCCGTCGCACCGCCATCGATTTGGACATTCGAGATCACCGGATCAACGAGATCGAATTTGATGACATCCGACACCTCGGCACTCATCCGACCGGAGCAATCGACACCAACCAAGTACACACGGTCATTGCCAGAGGGTGAACCGGCAAAACCAAACTCGACCACCGGATCGTTCGGATCGAAGGCCTCGGTCACAGTGTAGGTTCCGGACACTTCGCCCATCTTCACTTCGACGATGTCCGTATCGAAACCGGCGAGCGTCACATCCACAACCGCTGACTGTGACCAGTCGGTGTCGCCGCTGCCCTGTTCGGACAATTCGATACTGGCAACCGCCGGATTGGCGCGATCGATGAAGATCACATCGGAATCTTCGGCACTGGAGTTACCGATGTCATCAACCAGAACACCGTATACCGTATTGTCGCCATTCGGTACCCGCGGTGGTGTACCACCGGGAATGCTGTACGAGAATGTGTATGGTGATGTCTCACCCACGAGATTCACGGAAGTGTATGGACCACCGCTGAAGGAACCAACATCCACATGGTCAACATCGGCATCGGTCCACGCAACAGTCACGTCGAGCGTCCAGTTGTCCGCACATGGGTAGCCGTTGGGATCGGCGATGCTGAACGAGACCAAGTCTGGCGCAGTCTCGTCGAGCTCAATATCATCACTCTGAATAGCGCTGATATTGCCGGCTTTGTCGCGTGCCGCCCAGTAGACCGTCTTGACACCGTCGCCCGAGCTCAACGTGACAGCAAAGTTATGAGCGGTTAGCGGCATCCAACCAGGATCGCCACAGATGATATCGGCCGAATTCTCGGTGACGATGTGCTCCACGTTGAACACATCCGTACCGAATGCGCCAACATCAGCCGTGATATTCGGTGTGTTGGTCTTGGCCGCACCGCCGGCCAGTGTAAAGTCCAGCGACGGTGCCGGATTGATCTCGTTGTCGAACCAGATCTTATCCGACGTCTGATTGCCACGATTGTTGTACTTGTCATACAAGCGTGCGTACACCGTATACTGGGTTCCACTCACCGGACTGGCCAATGTGTAGTGGGCGGGAGCACCATCATAACCGATGGGACCTTCCCATCCTGACACGAAGAACTCCATCTGATCTGCGCTGCCGTCGTCATCGAGCCAGACTTCCACGGTTGGGTCATTCGTGTATTCCGGATCGACGGCGCAACTGTCGTCATCCAACACAAGGATCGAATTCAAGGTTGGACCCGTACGATCAATATTGAAAGCATAATCGTAGAATCCTTCGTTGTTCGACTGGTCTCGAACTCGCAGGTTCAGCGTATGCGAGCCTTCCGACAGTGCGGTGATATCGACATAAAACTGGTTCAAGCCGAGATCGCCAAAGGTGTCGCTGGTACCGGAGACACTGGCCACGTTGGACCAGCCGCCGGAACTGTTGAAGCGATAGTGCACTTTGTTCAGGGCATAGTTGTCTTCCACTTCACCTTCGACGTAAAGTTCAACGAACGGACCACTACCGGCCGTCGATCCGTCGGAATACGTGTCGTCCCCGATCGGGTCACTTTCGGTGACAATCGTGAACGACGGCGCCTCCGTGTCCTGAATCGTGACCGTCAGCGGAGTCGTGCTCACGGACAGCGGATCCCCATTTTCGTCAACGTACGAGGACGAAATGGTGAGTGACGTCGTGCCGGTGTTGATGGCGTTGAACTCCGCATAAGCCAGCGGATGACTCCCGATGCCCGGGAATTCGAAGTCGGCCGCGGCAAACGTCAGCGTTCCGCTTCCTTCATCCACATCCGTATAGAGCGCTTCTGGGCCGAAGAAGTCCTCGTCGTACGCGGCCGAACCGGACACGTACTCGAGTTTGGTCGGATCCCAGCTAACGGTGAACTCGTAGGCCGCCAACTCCACGCTGTCGTCGACCGCACACGCCGGGATCGTCCAGTCAAAGCTGTACTGGATATTGTCATCAAAAACTTCGACAGTAGCGGGACCACTGGCGCTGTTATCGGCCAACCAGGGATTCGCATCCGTCGTTCCGGCTGCACCGTCCCACGTGTAGTTGTCGTCACCGTAGTAATTGTGATCGACATACCCGTTTGGCGCACCCGCCAGTACGACATCGTTGTATGCTTCCGCCGTACCTGCCGCATTGTCATAGAAGCAGTTGTCAAATACGGTGGTGAGGGTATGGGTCGTTCCCGTTTTGCGAACGGCGTACCCGCCACTGCCGTAGATCAAGCAACCGCTGATGGCCGCATTGGCATCATCGAGCCGAATGCCGTCCGTACCCATCGCTTCCATGGTGCAGGAGTTAATGGTGTTGGGATGTGAACCGGAACGCAGGCGGATGCCATACGTGCCGTTAGTGAATCCCAATGTCTGGAAGACACCATCGTCACAGTCACCGATGTCCAGACCCGTGGTGACGAGATCGAATGTACAATTCTGCACTGTCAGGAATGCCGTGGACGATGTCCCACGCACGCCATAATCGAGTGTCGAGAATTTCACGTTCTGGATCATGCCGACATTCCAGCCGGACACGTTCACACCCGTCCCACTGGCGCCCTCGATGATCATGTCTTCCACCGCGACGCCGGACACGGCACCACGGAGAGCCTGCGAGTATCCGGACAACATCATGTGGTGGATGGATAAGCCATCATCCATCAGCAGGAAGTTGCCGGTTCCGGAGAACACGATGTCTTCGAGATTCGCTGCTGGATCGCCATAGATCTCATCGACATTCGACACGGTCAAACCGGATTCGTTGTATGTTCCGGTCTTGACCAGAATCTTGTGTGGTCCTCCCGCAAAAGTGGCGGCCGTAGCTAGCGCCCCACCCAGAGTGGCGTAACTCGTATCCGAGCCACCCGGCTCGACGACGAAGAGACTCCATTGAGCAGATACCGGGGTCGCAAAGCCCACTACCACAACTACCAATAGTGCCAGTTTTAGCAATTTCTGCATGATCTTTCCTCCACGTGAGTTCCACTCCTCCGGAATGACGACGCCTTCGAGACTCAATCCTCTGCCTTGGCGTTCAATGCGATGCCTCCTTCGTTCCGTGAGAGCAGAACCCAACGTCACACGCCGCGGTTAAATCGGCGTGAAAGGCCTTGGTTTACGGTCAGGACAGGCCGATATTTCCTGTGGACGGGCAGTGGGGGGTGATCAGAGCTGTTCGTGTTCGCGACGTCAAGCTCCTGGCACGCCCTCTGCCTGCTCCGCTATTTCTAATCCACAGACCTCACGTTCTCTCTCCCAACCAGTTTCATTCATCCGACCGAGGTCGGATGTGCTGCCTTGTGTGGCCGGCAGCATCGGTGTCGGACCGGTTTACCGCAAGCGAGGCGGGATACGTCCTCTCTATAAGTTGCGGCGACCAAGCTATCGCCCTCCAGATCCTGTGTGGTGGAGTGGTCGTCGCGTGATCCACATCACGTAGATCTCAGTTGAGGCCGCACCCACTTCGCCCGCAGTTAGGGGTCCAACGAGATGAAAAACTCTCCGAGCTGCCCACACGAGGTGGCGGACGATCGCCTGGGACCGTCTGTTGATCGTCCGGCCCCTTCCGGCCGAGCGGCCACATCCCGTGCCCCTCGTGTACTGCTCACCTGCTGCCCAGGTGACAACCTTACTCACGTGTCATCCAGTTTGTCTTACTCAGCACCTCCTTTCTTGCCCCCATATTATGTTATGTAGTATGCGTCACATGTGTGTGTACACATAGATATAGCCACTAGATAGAACGATATAGTTCACGTATCAGCCAATGTGCGTGACAATGTACATCACTGGCAAGTTACCGCGCCGGTAAGGCACTCTTCCGTTGTTCGCAGCCTGGAATCGATATCCGCTATGCCAATCTACGGTCCTTTCCTCCAAGCCAACGGCACCCGTCGTGCCGGATAGCGTAAACCATCTCGATGAGACTGTTGGGTGGTAATTAAACTGGATTGTAGTGCCGTTTGCTGCGAATGGCCAGCACGGTCACTATGAGTAGGGTTGTCGGTCGCTGATCTGATACAACACTTGATCCGATTTGTCAAGCCAATAGTTGTATCATCTCGGTAAATCCCGCGTGACAGGATGAGTTCCAGTGGCTGGCACAGAACAATGCATCCGGCAATCCGTCGATTGCCGGATGCTCCCTGGTTGTGGGTCTGCCCACAACCTTGCGCTTGGCGGGGAGGTGAATAACCAGCCAACTGCGCGCCATCATAGCGGTGATTTGGATCAATCGTATCGCTGGTCTCAGAACTCGGGCCAAACATGTCTTGGCTGTGAGGCGAGATTGTGGCAACGGAACAACGGGGCGGCTCCGAAGCGGGAGTCACTGAAAAAGACACGTTATGCTGCTGCCGCCGGCAATGCCGCGTAAACGAAAGAAGCACAATCAAGCTCCTCTTGAGGATGAAGATTCGCCGTAATTGCGCCTCCAACTTACAGGTCTTTCACCTGCACGTTAAGGCTATCTCGTTGTAGATACCGAAAACAATCTAACCAGCACAGCTAAAATGTCAACCAAAAACTGAACCAAAAACTCTCAACGCATTGATATTGGGTAAATTAAGACTGCGCAAATCAGTAGCGAGAGCCTAACCTGAAGCGCCGTTGCTGAGCAGGTACCCTGTGAGGGTGACCGTACCTCGCTCTCCGGTCGGAGGCGCTGAGGAGATTGCAGCGGCGGTTTCTGCTCGGACAGGATCGCAGGCTTGATCGTCATCGGCTCCCCTGGCCCACCGCCCATTGTGTCCGGAAAGACCGAGATGCTCATTCTTGCAACTGTTCGTTGAGGAGGTCCTCGAGGCCTTCACGGATTGCGGCCAATTCTTTGGACTTGAACGATCTCTTCGTCTTCTCCAGCGCTACTACGGCGTCCTTAATGGCATCCCGTACAGCACGCAGTCGCGGGCAGGCCATTAGCTGGCAGACATCGGTTTCCGTCGGTCGATTGCATGTCGCTTCGATCAAGCCGCGGATGTCAGACAGGCCGCGGGCGATATGGTGAAGCACAGATGCCAAGTAGTTATCAATGGTAACCACAGAGCAACGGCCGAATTGCGCATCAAGTGAATGCTTCATTGTTTCGAGGGACTGCAGCCACGACCCGAGGCTCTCCTTGTGTTGAGCCAAAGCGGTCTCGGCACGTCGATCACGAATGGCGGCTTCCACACGGGCCTTCAAGTCATTAACATCTACTGGCTTAACGAGATATGCCCAGACCTTCATTTCCAGGGCGCGGCATGCGGATGCCGTCGAGGGCATTCCCGTCACAATAATCGTTCGGGGAGGATTCTCTATGGCTGCGATTGCGCTCAGGAGCTGGAGACGTTCATTTCCGGGCAGATCCGATTCACAAACGACAACGTCATAGTCTCGCGATTGTATCATCCCTCTGACTGTCATCAGGTCAGTTCCCGTATCACAGGCGATCCCGGCTTGCACGAGCAGTTGAGACGTCGCTTGCAAGAAGGAATAGTCGTGATCGGCTAGTAGTATTCGCGCACGTATAGCCATAAACACCTTTCGTGTACAGAAAAGTTCGACAGTGGCGTTGCCGATGTTCAGGGAGTGAGGTGCGGGGTGTCGGTGTCGAACATGCGGCATTCTAGATCAGAACATCGAACGGACTGTTCCGATAACGGCATGACGAACTGGATGACAGTACTGAGCAGCAACATGTTCGTACTAAGTCGTACGACAATACAGTTGTTCAGACCCAAGCAGATCTTGGTGGTCCCTGCAAGAATCACTCGCGGGGACCACCTCCGAAGCAAGGTAAGAGTGAGTACCTTTGATGGACCGTAGGAGGTGTTGCGAAGCTCGCTACATCCGCTGGTCAGTCATTGTTCATCCGATTCGACTTCGGATAGCCGACTCGGAAGACCAACCACAAGGCTCTCGCCGCCCTTGCTTCATTATAGGTATCCGCCGTGACGAAAGTCGGATACATACCGCTAAGACAAGCTTGCGATCTCAGGTCTATACTGTGGCTAGAACTCAGAAGTCAGTGGATCGCTACCACGCCTGAGCCCGCCTGCCAAATTGACTACACAGAATAGCTTAATTTGAGATTCTTCAAGTGTCAAGTTAATTGTGACGAATATGACACTTTTTGTAGTTTGGACTTATATGTGCGCAGAATCGCGAGTATAATGCTCCTAGAGGAAGGCTCCGGATGCTTGATTTCGACTCGGTTCAAGCGCTCAGCTTCGATTGCTATGGGACTCTAATTGATTGGGAATCAGGGCTTCTTACCGCCCTCCGCCCGTGGATTGAACGTCATGGTGCTGATTTGAGCGATGGTCAACTCCTGGAGACATTCGCGGCCTGTGAGCCCGTCGCACAGGAGGCTCATCCCACAACCCAGTATCGGGAGATTCTGAAGATCACCCATAGGCTCATCGCTGATCGTTTGAATCTGCCACCTGATGAGATGGACGCGGAGACATTCGCCAACTCGGTAGGAGAGTGGCCACCCTTTCCTGATTCGGTTGAAGCCTTGGCACGCCTTCAGCGGTGGTTCAAATTGATCATTCTATCAAATGTCGACCATCAGTCGTTTTCCGGGTCCCAGCGGCAACTGCACGCCGACTTCGCGGCCGTTGTTACCGCCGAGGATGTCGGTGCCTACAAGCCCGACCACCGGATGTTCGAACGGTTGTTCGAGGTATCCGGGGAACTCGGAATTGAACAAGAGCGGCTCGTGCATGTGGCACAAAGCCTCTACCATGACCATGCTCCCGCCAAGGAGTTGGGAATGTCGACCGTGTGGGTTGACCGGCGTTCGGGACAGTCCGGCACCGGCGCCACGCGCTCGGTCGCCGGTACGGTCGCACCCGATTTGACGGTGACCTCACTGGCAGACCTCGCCGATTACGTCGAAGGTCAGGCGTAGATGATCGATCTACAACGCGCAGGGATTACACGGGGGCGATCCGTTGAAGAACAGTAATGCAATGATCTGGTTCAAATCCACGGAATCGGTTGTACTGTCGCAATTTAGATCACTGCGGGATGTGGGACAGGAGCTGTCTTGGATGTCGGGGGAGTTGAAGAAGACAATGCTGATCAACTCATTCAGGTCCTCCGACGTGTACTCTCCATCACCATTGATGTCGCCTTGGAGTGGGCAGCCGCACTCGACCTCGGATGCATCCACGGTGAGCGGATCGGAATGGGCCGAGTAGTTCCCCGATTGATCTTCGGCGATTAACAGATAGACATACTCGCTGATGCCATCGGATGTGGTATCGGTGAAGGACGAGCCTGCGACACCGGGATTCGCCAGATTGCCGGTGGGATCGTCGAGACGGTGATACACGCCATTGTTCGGAGCATCGCGACGGTAGATGTGATAGGTCAGCCCGGGGACCGCAGTCCACGTCACGGTGATCTCCGCATCAGAGACGACCTCGGCGCTGAGACCCGATGGTGTCGCTGGCACCGTTCCGACGCTGAGCACCACGTTCTCTTCTTGGAATGAATTCGGTGGAATCGTGCCGCTCAGTTGCCACGATTCACCACGTGCTGCATTCACGTAGACGAAATCATAAGGATTGCCTGCCGCTTCGGTGGTGTAGTTCTGGAAGTTGTCGAACCAGTTCAGGCCATCATAGCCGCCGCCAACGTTGAGTTCTGTCCGAATCTCCTCGTTGGTATCATCAAGGAATCCAAACCAGCTCAATTCCTCCTCCGCCGGATGTGTCAGATCGGAATTCGATACAGTTCCATAAATAGCACCTTGGGCCATCACGGTGGCGGGCAGGAGGACCAGACAGCACGCGGTCACGATCGCTAACGCTCTGGGAATCAATTTGATATGGGGCGCCGTTGATTTCATCATTGATGACACGGGAGACACATGAGCGACTCTTTGACCGAACCAGAAACTCTCTAGACAATATACAAGGCTTTTGCAATTTCTCGATACTGAAGGTCCGATTTTTCATGGCTTATCGGCAATTCTGCGGGTTTGCTCACGTACCAACATAGGGAAATGATTAGCGAGCAACGACTTTCGGAACGCATCCGTCTCGCAAATCTGTCGAGACAGAATCGTTGCGGGCACTGGCTTCTCCGCGCGGTGGCCGTCTGGCTTTTCTTTGGGGGTATCTGGGTGTTCGGAGCGGGCTGCTCCGATGATGATCCAGTCAGTCCCGGCGACGAAGTGCCCGTCGATACCTCATCATTGCAATTCACGGACTTTCATTCCACAGGGTATCATGAAGACGGAGAGGTCGAAACCGGACTGACAATGCAATGGAGGCTCGCCTTTGAATCCACGACCGGACGGGATTGCAGAATCCAATTCTACCGGTTGCGGGATCAGGACAGTACCGAGGTCCATCGCCGTGAAAATCCCACCATCAAGTACATTGAGGACGGCGGTGAGTTGAGCGATAAGGAGGTATGGGTTCCCATTGACGGGTCAACGTCATCGGGGCGCTACACGTTTACCGCCTATTACGAGACGGGGCGACTGATGGATACCGGAGAGGGTGGAACCGAATGGAACGGCCCGCTGTCGACTGGGGCTGTCTCACAAGAATTTACCATCATCGACCCAGCGCCCTGAAAATTGGGGCGCTGGCGGCTCGTTTGAGCTAAGTTTGTGCTTCTTGTTCCGCCGGCGTCATCACGGTATCGCCATCGACTCCGGCGACAATCACGCGTTCGACTAACCCCAAGAACAACCCGTGTGCTACAATTCCCGTGCGGTAGTCCAGTTCAGCGCCCAGCTCCTCCGGGTTACCGATCGGTCCAAAATTGGCATCAAGGATGATATTCCCTTGGTCGGTTTGGAAAACCGATCCATCTTTGGCGGTGCGCAGTGTAACTTGGGCGCCGAGCGATTCCAGGAAACGTTGTTGTGTGCCTCGTCCGAAGGGGATGACTTCGACCGGGACGGCCCACTTGGTGCCAAGCACCGGAGACAGTTTCGATTCATCGACAACGATGATCTCACGAATGGTCGCCTGGGCAACAATCTTCTCGCGCAACAGTGCACCACCCCCCCCTTTGATTACATTCAGCTGCGGATCGACTTCATCGGCGCCGTCGATGGTCAGGTCGATTTCCGGGTGGTCGTCCAATGTCGTGAGCGGGATACCCAGTGATTCTGCTGCATCCCCCATCTCCAACGAGCAGGGAACGCCGGTGATGTTGCGTAACTCTCCAGCATCGAGGCGCTCGGCAATGCGCTGTACCGCGAACAGTGCAGTCGATCCATGCCCCAAGCCGACAACCATCCCGTCTTTGACCATGTCCGCGGCTGTCACGGCCGCGCGCTTTTTCAGTTCACCCACGTTGATGTCCATGAGTTATGCCTCGATTGATGCAAAGAGCGAATTGAGCGATTCGGTTAACGTGGGATGGGAAAAGACACCATCCCGAATCGCAGTGTAGGGGAGGTTGCCCATCATTGCCAACTGAATTCCCCCGGCGATTTCGCCACCCTCGATGCCCAATATGGCCGCACCCAGAATTTGCTCCGACGCGGGATCGACCAGAGCCTTCATCAAACCGCGGGTTTCATCGGTTTCCAGCGCCCGGGCCACTTTGGACATCGGCATCTTCGCAACGGCGAACTCACGCCCCTGGGCGCGCAGCTCCTTCTCCGTTGGACCGACACGCCCGAGTTGGGGATCCATGAACACCGTGTAGGGGACGATACGCTCTGTAGTTGAGCGATTGCCGCCTTCAATCAGATTGGCGCGGAGTACACGGCCATCATCATACGAAATGTGCGTGAAGGCGGGTCCGCCATTCACATCGCCCATCGCCCAAATCCCATCAACCGACGTTTCCAGACGATCATTGACTTCAACAAATCCGCGATCATCCAGCGTGACACCCGTGGCTTCGCAGTTGAGTGAATCGGTGTTGGGGCGGCGGCCCGTTGCGACAAGTAAATGCGTCCCGCGCGCTGTCACTTCCCGGCCTTGCCCGGTCAGTTCGACTTCAATGTCATTGCCCATCTTGCGGATGCGGCTGGCGGTGGATTGCAGCAAAACCTCAATGCCATCATCGCGAAAGATCTTGGCGACTTCATCAGCAATGTCAGAGTCCTCATGGGCGAGGAGCTGCTCTCCACGATGGATCAGCGTGACCTTGCTGTTCAGACGGCGAAACAACTGCCCGAACTCGACACCGATATATCCGCCACCGAGGACAACGAGGTGATGCGGCACATGGTCCAATTCCATGATCGATGTCGAGTCGAGTATTGGCACCGAATCGATTCCCTCGATCGGCGGAATGGTGGAACGCGTGCCCGTATTGATGAACACCCAATCGGCATCACAGGTCATCGTTCCACCATCATTCAGTACCACATTGAGAGACTTTGGGCCAACGAAACGTGCGTCACCGTAGACCAGATCGACACCCTCGACCGATTCGACGCTCTTCGTGCTGCCGGTGCGAAACAGCGTCACAATGTCGCGTTTACGTTGCCGAATACGCTCCATGTCGACCACGGCTTCTGTGCAGTTGATCCCGTAATCGGATGCACGCTGGACCAGATGTGCCACTCGCCCGCTGGCGATCATTGTCTTGGTTGGTGTGCATCCCTCGTTGACGCAGGTGCCGCCGACGTGCTTGCGCTCGATCAGTGCAGTGCGCCGTCCCGAACGCGCCAGGGCGGTTGATAGGGGGCCGCCGCTTTGGCCTGCGCCAATGACAATTGCGTCGTAATGTTGATCAGCCATGTCACTACTCCAATGGTGCTTCAGGTTGAAGATGATTCACGTTGGGCAACTTCGAACACATGTCGCGCCGCTCCCATGAGCGCCACGTTGTGTCCAACGATGACAGAGACGGGGATGTTCGCCAACATGTCAGACAGCCGTCCCTTGTGGGTGAACGCCTCAACAAATTCGCCTGTCTTCAACGCCGGCAGAATGCGCGGCGGGATTCCGCCGCCGAGATAAATGCCTCCGGTGGCCATGACTTTCATGGCGAGATTCCCCGCTTCAGAACCCAAAATGCGAACGAAGAGAGACAGGGTTGCCTGACATAGTGGACAAGGAGGTTCGGCATCGAGCGCAGCATCAATGATCACCGGGGTCGCATCGTCGGCTCTGGTTATGGCCTCAGCGACCGGTTGTTTCTCCGACTGGTCCGATGTATCCCGGATAAATTCATAGAGACCCGGAATACCACGCCCGGAACACACACGCTCGAAGCTAACATGATCGTACATTCGACGCATGTATTGCAGCAGTTCGACTTGCTGCTTGTCGGCCGGGGCAAAGCTTGCATGGCCGCCTTCTGAGGGGTACGCCACGTGTGAGCGGTCATTCCACACGAGAAACGCTTCCCCCAATCCGGTCCCCGGTGCAATAACACCGATCGCGCCATTAGAACTCTTCCGGCCGGTCTTGATCAGATCGACTTCATCATCTCCCAGCACCGGCACCGCGGACGCCATGGCCTGCAAATCATTGAGAAGAATGACCGACTTGATGTTGAGAGCGTCTTTCAACGCCGATTCATCCAATGACCAGGGGAGATTGGTGATCTGCGCTCGTCCGCCAATCACCGGTCCCGCCACGCCAAAAGTGGCATGACTGACTGAAGCGTTGTGCCGATCGAGGAAGCTGGCGACAAGGTCTTGAAGAGAATTGAATTCGCGGCTCGGCTGACGGTCGATCACGATCGGATCGTGCACATCGCGGTCTGGTGCGTAGAGCCCGAGGACCGTTTTCGTACCGCCGATATCGCCAGCGAGGAGGGGGTGTCCGGTCTGAGTGTTCATAGGCGTCAATATATTCATAATCCGCCTCCCTTTCGACGCTTAATCCCGTTCGCCGGATGGGGAAATACCCTATACTCCGGCCATGTTTGACGTCGCCTGGTACATGTATGTGGCCGTGATTGGCGCCGGATTTCTCGCCGGGTTTATCAATACCTTTGCCGGTAGCGGATCTTTGATTACGCTGCCATTGCTCATTTTTCTTGGGCTTCCTGCCACAGTGGCCAATGGGACGAATCGCGTGGCCATTCTGCTGCAGAATGTCGTGGGCGTCTCCAGTTTCGGTCAGCAAAAAGTGCTCGATCTGCGTGGCGGACTGATCCTCGCCATTCCCGCGGTTCTTGGATCACTGGTTGGGGCACAGATTGCGGTTGATCTTGACGAGATGATGATGCGCCGGGCCATTGGCGTGTTGATGGTCGTGATGTTTGTTGTCATTCTTATTCGTCCCAAGCGCTGGCTGCAAGGGCGAGCGACGCTGCCGTCGGGCCGGATGCCGGTTGTTCGTATTGTGGTGTTCTTCCTGATCGGGATTTACGGTGGCTTCATTCAGGCGGGCGTTGGCATCTTCCTGCTGGCCGGGTTGGTACTCAGTGCCGGATACGATGTTGTCCGAGCGAATGCCGTCAAGCTGCTAATCGTGCTCGCGTTTACACCCTTCGCCCTCGCGATCTTCCTGTTCAACGATCAGGTGAACTGGACGGTGGGATTGGTGCTGGCAATTGGCAATATGCTCGGTGCGTTTGTCGCGACACGTATGGCTGTGAGACGCGGCGCCGGTTTCGTTCGTGTTTTGTTGATTGTAGTTGTCATTGTCTCCGCGGTCGAGTTCCTTGGCATCCGACAACTTGTTACGTCGGCTCTGTAAGCACTGCATCCGCCAATCTCAGTTTACCTCCAGAGGAACCCGTATGGCTTCTATCAGGCAGGCAATCGGTTCCATCGGCTGGATCGACTTAACCGTCGATGATGCCGACGGTATTCGTGATTTCTATAAACGTGTTGCCGGATGGACACACTCTGACGTGTCGATGGGCGATTACAGCGACTACGCGATGAACCGTCCCGACGACGGCACGCCAACCGCCGGCGTCTGCCACAAGAAAGGCATCAACGCCGAGATTCCGTCCCAATGGCTGATCTATATCGTGGTGGAGAACCTCGATGACAGCATTGCCCAATGCACGCAACTTGGCGGCACCGTGCTTGTCGGTCCCAAAGGTATGGGGCCAGGTGCACGATACTGTGTCATTCAGGATCCGGCCGGTGCAGTGGCGGCGCTCTACGAGGAGAGCTGACCACAACACAAACGAGTGGATCGTCCTCTTCGGTTATTGATGGTGACGTGAGGATCGATCACGTCCCGAGTTAAGTCCCATCATCAGTATTCCAATGCCGGCGAAGAACGCGGCCAACCCGATTGGTGAACCCCATCCCAAATCCATTGCCGAGACTCCCTTCTGAACCATTCCGTCATAGCTGTATCATCAACTACAGCTTAGTCCATTCGGTCCATGCCGGCAAGCGGGTATCAAGAGAGCGATGACATTTGCATTGAGTATCTCCATCAACTGGCCATCGATAAGCCATCACTGGCAGAACCCGCTCAGCAGTGGACCAGGGTGTCCGAATTGCTTGGTGGTGTTTCGCAGTTCTTCTCATCCCAGCAGATGCCATCCCGGGACGACGATTTGCGCGGTGTCGTTAATGTGCTCCACTCAGTTGCACTAGCCGAGAAACATGCGATTGACGGGCTGCGTTCATGCCTGGAAGTCTCTGTTCGTTGACCTTTCCTCAATCGTCCAACCCCTTGTTAGCAGAATAATTCGGAAAAGCGTCGTAAGCACTCGTTCACGTTCTGACTGTAAGGGAAAGCCCGTATAACCGAGACGGCGGCTTTGGTGCGGTGCGCAGTATACGTATACTCAACACACGTGAGCCGGGGTGCTTTCGGCGCCGACGCGTTGGCAGTTACACCCCGGAGGGAGGAGAGGTTATGAGACGAATACTGGCAACAGGTATTGCCATCGCCTTGATGACCACTGTTTCAACTACAGCCAATGCCGGTGGTTTCGGGATCGGTGCCCGTGTGGCCGTCGTACAGGATGATGGCACAGACAATACGCGCGGGATGCCCGGGATCTTCCTTCGAATGGGGGATGGCGTATTTGGTGTCGAGGGTACTATCGATTATAAAAGCGATGACGTGGGTCCCGTGGACATTCGCACGTGGCCGGTGACGGTCAGCGTATTGGTTCGCCCATTACCGATTGTGTTCGCCGGTGCGGGTCTGGGTTGGTACAATACAACCTTTGACTACAACGATCCCTTGATCGAAGATAACACCGAATCAGAGATCGGATACCAGCTTGGTGCCGGTGTAGAATTGCCACTGACACCGCAGTTCGAATTGGTGGGCGATCTTCGCTATCATTTCATCGACTACGATGTGACCGAGGATCTGTCGGAGTTTGATTTCGACAACGCCAATTACTTCAGCGTCCACGGCGGTATTCTATTCAACATTCCATAACGTCGTGGGGTACAGATGAAAACAACGAAACGAAATATGCGATGTGTGATGTCTGGCACGAGGGTAAAGAGTCGAGTTCTTCAGCTTTTTCATCGAAGGACGCGCGCAATTTATTGACTCTCCCGATCTCAAAGTGACGGCAGGGTGGACCTTCTTTCACTAAACGTTCACGACCTCGACGGAGGAGGCAGTAACATGAGTGATACACAGAAAGCCTATGAAGAGAAAATGCGGGCTCAAATTGACGAGTTGGATGCCAAGATCGAGCTGCTGCGATCCAAGGCACGTTCGGCCTCAGCCGATGCTCAGGTCGAATTCGGCAAACGCGCCAATGAACTGGAAGCGAAGGCCGGTGCGGTGCGTGCACAACTCAAGGAACTGGCAAACGCGTCGGAAGAGAAATGGCAGGAGATGAAAGCCAGCGTTGAGAACGCATACAATCAGTTCAAGAAAGAACTGGACGAAGCAACGAAGTGAGCAATTTCACCTGTCCAGGGATCAGCGTGGCCCGGGTGTCTCCTGACGCCCGAACCGGCCGGCAATTACGCTTTTTTGATGACAACCGTCCCTGCAAGCTTGTCGTGCCAGGCCTGCGAGTTCTTATCGAACAAGGCCCAGAAGTAGCCGAGACCAAAGAACAATCCACTCAGAATACGGCCAATAATCTCCCGTAGAATCATGGTCCAGAGGCCGGGGATGTTTCCGGTTTGATGATTGATCACGCGCAAGCCCATGAGATACTTGCCGGGCGTCACCCCATTGCGCAACATCATCAAGAACACGACCAGATAGGCCAACGGAAAGAGCACGGCCATGATCGTCCCAAGATCTTCTGACATCGAGCCGAAAATCCCGACGGCGATCAGGTACAGGATGACCCCAATCAATGGATCAATCACCCAAGCCACCCAGCGACGGAAGATGTTTGCCTTCTCGCCCTTGTTCGGTACCGGGATGTACGTCCCGCACCACGTGCAAAAGAACGTGTCGGGCATTACCTCTTTGCGACAACTGGGACAGTCCACGACCAGCCTCCTGAGTTAAGAATGAGCATCTGCACAGGTGCCCGATTTCCGTGTAGTCACCGGCCGGGGACGTAGGAAGGGACCGCACCGAGCCGGCGGGGCAAATCTAATCCGTTTCGCGAGAAGATACAGTTAAATCTGTATTACGTTGTTATCAGTTCAGGTCAAAGAGAAGACATTCGGCATCGTCCGTGGCTGTCAGGGTGAGTGCGGTCTCGTCGCTGACCGCGGCACCGTCGCCGGTGGCCAGGTCTGCGCCGTTCACCGTGATTGAACCACGCGCCACCTGAATCCACGCATGCCGATTCGGTCGCAACTCGTGAGTGACCGACTGTTTCTGATCGAGTACCATTGTGTAGAGATAAACGTCTTGCTGAATCTGCATATCACCCAACTCGGGTTGCGGCCCGGCGATCAATCGCAACTGTCCTCGCCGTTCCTCTATGGGAACATAGATCTGGCCATAGTTTGGTTCCAGCCCCCGTTCGCGGGGAATGATCCAGATTTGCAACAGATGAACCTCGCTCTTATCGGAGGCGTTTCGCTCGCTGTGCTCGATTCCCCGGCCGGCGGTCATTCGCTGGACTTCGCCGGGTGTGATGGTCGACTGATGCCCCATGCTGTCCTGGTGCTCCAATTCACCGGAAAGGACATAGGTGATGATCTCCATGTCGCGGTGGGGATGACGTCCGAACCCCATCCCCGGCGCCACACGGTCCTCGTTGATGACACGCAGGTCACGAAATCCCATCTGCGTCGGATCGTAGTAGCGGTCGAACGAAAATGTGTGGTACGTATCCAGCCAGCCGTGATTGAAGTGGCCCCGGTCATCAGATGTCCTGACGGCAATCATGTTCACCTCGTGGATAAGTCTGTCGTTCAATACGGCAACGTCATGTCACCGACAAACCCACTGGCAACTATAGATGTTCCCGGCTATCCTCGTTCAACGATGAACCGCCCCGGTAAGGCTCACCGGGGCGGGATGGGAGGTAAACGTTGTGTACCGGACGTTTAGCTGATGCCATACTTGGAGAAGTGCCAGATCAGGAAGGTCGCTGTACCGTCGACCACCGGAGTCACCTGTTCGAGTTCCCAGGTACTGTTGGCATCTTCCCCATTGTAGAACATCACCGCCGATGAATCATCATCCTGTGACACCGGGTGATCGACGCTCATCGGTTTGGCAAATTCGAGACCGCTGGGACTGCATTCGTAGAGGTAGACGTCCCGGTCATCCTCGGTTCGAAGCTTGTAGCCGTGGATCTGGATTTCTACCTCACGATCCAGAGCTTCTGCTGGCACGACGAAGTAGAGTTCCTTGTTATCAAGTTGGATTTTGATCGAACCACCGGAGGCGCCGATCACTGCCTTGTTTTCTTCATCATCTACGTAGTAGGGCGAGTCCTTCAACTCATCGAGGTCAGACCCGGCTGCCCAGCTTCCACCTGAGCTCAGCAACGAATCAGCGAATTCGACGGCTCGCTGGGCATCGCCTATTGTAACGTCATCTTTCGTATCGTCAATGATGGTGGTGGTCGGTGCGACCGGTGAGTCGCCGCAACCTGTCACCAGCAGCAAGCTGGCAAAGATCATCAAAGTAATCGCCGATCCCAGCTTCAGCGCTTTTTGCAGTGTCCAATCTGTGTGTCTCATCCGGTGCCTCCTGGTATCGCCGTTCCCGATTCGCTCTTCTCAAGGGCCTTCGGTCTTTGGCCTGCCGGACTCTCTGCAAGATCTTTGCCCAGTCTGATTCTGCGTTGAACACCAACGCTAAGCGGTTGTGATGCAATGGCGTACGTACGTGGTTGACGCGTTCTGTACAATTCCGGGACAGGCCTTATGAGCCGTGAGACGGGCAATAGTATGGGATTGGGCCAAGGGTCTGTTGGGTGCTCTCCCACACTCACGTGAGTTGTGTCACACTGGAAGATTGGATGCAGTGAGCTAATTTGGGGCTTGCCGGACTTGGAGCATCCCATTTCATTCGCCGCGTTAGCGTACGTTCACTCCACAGAGGAGGTGGTAACGATGGAAACGGCTGGCATGAACTACTGGGCGGTCTTGGTGGCCGGCGTGGCGTACTTCATTTTGGGCGCCATCTGGTATGCCGGGCCGGTATTCGGCAATGCTTGGATGAAGGCGATTGGTAAGACAAAAGAACAGGTCAACGCCGAGTTTAACCCGATGAAACTCGTTTGGGCGTTCATTGGCTCGTTGGTGATTGCCTATGGGCTCGCCCGTGTGCTCGACTGGTCGAACGGTGATACCGTCGCCGCCGGTGTTATTTCAGGCGCCCTCGCCGCAGTGTGCTTCGTTGGCGCGAGTTCATTTATCAACGATCAGATGGAAGGGCGCTCGATGATGCTGTTTGGCATCAACTTCTTCTACTCGTTGATCGGCTTCATGTTGATGGGTGCGATTATCAGCGTCTGGTAGAGCGGTTGTCAGAATTACTTTCCGATTGAGTGGTCGATGTAGCGCGGACCCTTCGCCCGTGTGCCATGGTCGGGACAGCCATGCGACGGTCTCGATAATCGGAATGGAATTCTGAAACTCGATCGAAAATGAACGCCCCGGAGTACGTGTGCACGCCGGGGCGTTCATGTATGATCACGGAGAGGGGCTAATGACACGGATCGACGAGTCGGAGTCCGTTGAAGACGCTGGTCAGAGCAGGATATTCAAGTCGACCCCACCCGGACATCCATCTGCCCTGATGACGGCAGGTTGGCAGTTCCTCAAGCCCTTCCCCGACATGCCGATCTGAACAGGGGGGAGGTGTGGCGTACACGCATTCCCATTCAGGCCAACGAGTTCTGTCACCGGGAGACCGGACAGCGCACCGGCAGGTGGCATAACACTGAACAGGATTTACGACCTTGAAGCCAAAACTCGATCTCGCGACTGTGGCCGGGATTATCGCCGGCGTGGTGCTTTTACTTTCCGCCATTGCGTTGGGTGGAGGGATGGGTGTCTTCTTTAACGTCCCATCCATGCTAATTGTCGTCGGTGGTACGATTGCTGCGATCTTGATCAATTTCCCACTCAAAGAAGTTATGCGGGTCTTAAAGGTGGCCCCGCGTGCGTTCAAGTCTTCATTCGATGAGCCCAAACGGATTATGGAGAAGTTGCTCTTCCTGTGTGCGGAGTCGAAAAAGAAGGGCTTTCTGGGACTGGAAGAGCACCTCAAGGATGAACCGAACAAATTCTTACAGTCCAGCTTTGGCATGATGATCGATGGCTTTCCGCCGGACCAGGTGAATCAGTCGCTCCGGTTGCAGACGATGGCGATGCAGGAGCGTCATAAGACCGGTCGGAAGGTTTTCGAGAGCATGGGTACGTGGGCGCCGGCCTTCGGCATGATCGGAACATTGATCGGTCTCGTGCAGATGCTGGCATCGATGGAAGATCCCAGCACGATCGGACCCAAGATGGCGGTCGCGCTGCTAACGACGTTCTATGGCGCGGTCCTCGCCAATCTGGTTTTCCTGCCGATGGCCGGGAAGCTGAAGCGATTGACCGAAATTGAGACTACGACGAATGGGATTATCATCGAAGGCATCAGCGGTATCCAGACCGGTACGACGCCGGTGAACCTCGAAACGCGGTTGAAGGGCTTTCTCGAAACGGGCATGCAGGACGAGAAGTTGCGGCGTGATCCTGCGCCGGCGGCGTAAGGGATATGAGCGACACTCCAGAACAGACGCCGGACCAGCCGACCCCACAACCGGACTTGTCTCCGCAAACGGTACCGGCACCGTCGACAACCGCACCGACGCCACCACTCACCAATGGTGATGACGATGACGGCGGCGGTGCACCGATGTGGATCGTCACATTTGCGGACATGATGTCACTGTTGTTGTGCTTCTTCGTGTTGTTGTTATCGTTCTCGGCAATTGATGCGGAAAAGTTCCGCCAGGCGGCGGAATCGCTGCGCGAGGCTCTTTCCTTCGAAGGGGGGGCGATTGAGTCGGTGGCAAAGCCGCAGGGATCGATTTCGCCGGACCTGCGATCTCAGGGTTCCCCGAAGACGGCGATTGACAAGGACATGGAACGCTTGAAACTCGCACAGAAGGAAATCGATGACTACATCGAAAACGCCGGTCTGGCCGACCATGTGCAAACCAGCATCGAGGGTGACCGCCTCAAAGTCGTCAATTCAAACCCGCTGAACTTTCCTCCCGGCAAAGCGCAGTTGCTCGAATCGTCGCAGCAGTACCTCGACGCGCTCTTACCGGTGTTACAGCGTTTCGAGTTTATGATCCACGTTGAAGGCCACACCGACGACCGCCCGATTGAGACAATGCAATTCAAATCGAACTGGGAGCTCTCCGCGGCCCGTGCGGCCAACTTCGTTCGCTATCTAGAAGACAATGGCGCCAATCCGGAAGATCTCGTTGTCATCGGCTACGGTCCTCACCGTCCGATTGCCCCCAATGATTCCGAAGAGAGTCGCGCCAGGAACCGTCGGATTGAAATCCTGCTGAGTCCGAAAAAGAACGGATCTTCCCACGCTCAGGCAGAGCTGGAAGAATTAGTGGAGTAACTCGACGGCAAGTCGTACTTCGCTTACCGGGTATCCTCGGTTCGTTTGCTTAAAGATCGCAGGGATCAATTGGTGGACCACCGTTGAAAAACAGCACATTGATCAAGTACTCCAAGTCGGTCAGGTCGGTGTTACCGTCGCTGCTGACATCCGTACGCCAGGTCGGACATTGCCCATCCAGCGTATCTTCAGCTTCGAAGTAGAGTATTCCGATCATACGATTCAAATCAACCGCATCGAATAACCCGTCGGCGTTTATATCTCCCTGCAATGGGCAATTGCAATTGGCGAAGGGAGTGTACCACACGCTCAGACGCGGACGTCTGTTTGCGTTCACAGACTCACGACTGTCGAACCGCTTCGATGATCGCTGACCTTCATCGCCAACCAGAATCCAGCCGAAGTTAGAGTCCGGTGCATCGAGCCAAGCGGTGACATCCTCAATCATCCCCGAAGAGCTTCCCCACGTGTAAAGCGCGTCGGCGAATCCCACGGAAATGGAGGCGCTCGCAGCACCGATGAAGTCGCCCCCCAGGGACGTCCAAAACTGGTCGTCGTAGTGGGTGTGCTGCCAGGTAACATCACCGGTTAGCGCTGTACCGCCGGCCCCGCCACCGCCCAATCCCGGACCCTCGTTCCATTCTGAGATGACGCGATGTATGCCAATTGTGCGGTTGCCAACCTGCGTGCGATTCACCCAGAGGGTCAATGTGACCGAGTCGACGGTTGCCCACATGGGAAGCAATCCGTCAAGATCAAAACGGACCAATGCCCGGCGAATGCGGTTTTCGCTATTATTCAGGCCAACAAAGAGATCGTCGCCGCTCCCACTGCTGGCCATACTCGAGTGGCTGAAGATGGTGGCGTCGGCGGCGGCCTCAACAGTAGCCTCGTCAGCGTTCACCGACGTGGAAACAACGAGCGTGAAGATCCATCCCAACACAGCAGCAGTTCTCAAGGGTCCTCCAATGGACAGTCCAAGTTACACCGCCTTTGCGGAGTAAACCAGGCAAACTTGGTGAGCTATCAGTATGGCAAATCGCTCCGTAATTCGCCAGTCATGCGCGCCGAGATAGAGAACGCTGACGAGCCCATCCCGCCACGAGACGGGCTCGCAGGTCCACTACTCCGGCGGACAGCCATTGGGACCGTCCTCACACGATTTGATCATGGCGTGAAAGTAGGTCCCGGTGCGGGAGGCGAATCCCGGTTTCAGCGTGATGTGATCACCGGCGAAATATGCCGTACTTCGTGAGTCGCGATACTCCGCTTCGCTTGAAATTGATGTGTCGGCGCGCGACACGCTGATGGCGGCCCCCGTCAAGATTTGTGGAGGAATCGAAATCCCCGATATACAAGAACCCGGATCGCACGGAACGCCGGTTAAATTGTCGCCGGCATAGGCGATCTCTCCGGGTACACCGCACAGAATCGGAACACGCAGATCGGAGAACCGGCTGGTCATGCGCACTTCCCAATGCAGGTGAATGCCGCACTTTTTCGTCGTATCAACCAACGGGGTATCGCACATCACCTGCAACCGGTTTTGCGATCCACCACCGCTGGTATGCCCGACATCACCTTCGTAGCCGAGCAATTGCCCCTGCACTACGCAGTCGTTAGTGTCCAGTCCGGCGGCCCCGGTGACACTGCCGGTCTTGAAGTGCGAGTACTTCGTCCATTCACTGTTGGTGTGTTCGATCCCAACAAAGTTGTTACAGGATGAGCAATTGATGTTATTGTCACCATCGGCACAACAGGCGGTGTTGTCATCACGGATTAAGCGGACTCGCCCATCCGCCGCCGCCACGATCGGCATGTTGACCAGTGGTCCGAAACCATCGGTCACCCAGTCTTCCTTAATTGGCGGTGTGTGCGTGACATGATCACGGGACACAACAAAGTCTGTTCCATCGCCATACGGAATGCGATAGAATCCGTGCGACAGGGGATAGGCCGCGATAATGATCGGCAGCGTTTGCGCCGGTGGCATGGCTGTCGGACCGGATGTGTTGTCGGTAAACTCAACCTCGTAAACGTCACTGGCATCGACCTCGATGGAGCAGGGAAGACTGGCGGCGAATTACGCGCAGGATCGTGAGTGCACGTCCTTACCACATCTGTTTCCATACGGCATCTACACGATTCCGGAAATCTCCTACGTCGGCCGCAATGAACGGGAACTGACTGAGGCCAAAGTTCCCTACGAAATGGGTATTGCCCCGTACCGTGAAATTGCGCGGGGGCAGATCATCGGTGATGAAACCGGGATGCTTAAGCTGCTTTTCAATCAAAGGACGCGCGAGCTTTTGGGTGTCCACATCATCGGCGAAGGGGCCGCCGAGTTGATACACATTGGCCAGATGGTCTTGACCCACAACGGTACAATCGATGCTTTTGTAGATTCCGTCTTTAATTATCCCACCTTGGCCGAATGCTATAAAGTCGCCGCTCTGGCGGGCATGAACAAGTTGGCCTCGACCGACGGGATTCCGGAGCCGCCGGCGTAGGCTGTTGAGACATTGGGGCCATCGGTACCGACTAACAATGGCCGCCAACCGACGGTGTCTTTCTCATTTTCCTAATCTCATACGGCCGGCCACTCAGCCAATGTCGTTCCCGCGTCATACGCACTCTGTAGAAAGTCCAGCAGGTTCTGTCGCGGGTTCTCAGACTTGAGGAAATCGGAATAGCGGTACAGCGCCATGTGCGTCTCGCCCACCGGCTGCCACCACGCGTCAGGCGGGCGGAGTGGCTGTTCGGCCAGACCTTTGGGCTCCGGATGGATGTAGCTATAAAACGCCGGTTCAGGGATATCCTCGTCGCCTACCCAGAATCCGCCGCTGGAGACTTCGTGGGAATACGCTTCACGTGTGACCGGATCGGCCTCCGGACTCACCGGTGCGGGGCGCCCGGAGAAACGGCTGACGGCCAGATCGAAGCTGTGCCAAAAGAAATGCACCGGACTGCATTTACCTGTGTACCATCCACGAAACTCGGCAAAGATCGGTTGAATCGCGACCAACACCTGCCAGAAGCGATGAACGGCATCGGCATCGTAGCTTGCGTGCGTGGAGTCGTCTGAAAACGGAATGTCGCTGCCGACACGCGACGGATCGAATGGCTTCTCACTGAGGGATACCGAGATACCCAAATGCCGCAGCATGGACATGACGGCATCGTACATGTCGGCGACGGAGTGACCGGCTAGCGGAATCTGTTCGAGGCGGCCGTCGGTGTTCCGGAACACGAGCAGGTGATCGATGAAGTCAAACTCGATCTCCAGGCCACCGTTGGTATGGGGCATGTATGATGTCGTCAGTCCACGCGCGGAGACATAGAGCGTGACGTGCCACCAGTGGTTGAGTTTCGGGGCAAGCGCCAGACGCACACGCCCGACGATCTGTGAGAACAGATGCAGTGTCGTTTTGGTGTCTTTCCACTGGGGATAGGGGATATCAGGGTAGACAATCGGGCTCATGGCTGTTCCCTCGATCGGCGTTACCGATAGAACGAGATCGACTTGATCTTAAGGGCGAAGGGTCCGGCCTGCTTGTCAGCGATTAGGAAGCCGATCTGACGGATTCGTTCGGGATTGAGTGGCCCAGCCTCGGGAACCGGCCGGCCTCGGAAGCTCGGAGCGAATTGTTCAAAAGGCAGATCGATGTCGGCCCACTTGTCTGTGACTGTATCGAAACTCAGTTGATAGGCGACCCCGTCGAACTCAGAGTCGGTGCGGATGCGGAAGCGGTACCGGTGTCCGTCGCCGCACACACGCAGTCGAACACCGGTGAATCCACTCATGTCGGGAATTGAAATCGGCGACCGTGTTGACGCGAAGCCACCGTTATTCTCAAGTGATACCTTACCGGAGAACACCGCATAGCCCGAGTCAGTTGCGCTCATACCGCTGGTCGAGCGGCCACCCATGACACCGTCATTGATGACCATCCAGTCGCCATAGTCGCCGTCGCGGCCAAAATCGAAGAGAATGAAGTCAGACGATTGGATGGCGGACATGGTGTCTCCCGACGATGAACCCGGCAGGGCGATTGCAAGCAAAACTCCCCAAAAGGCCATATTCACAGGACCTTGTCGATCGCCTCGCGCACTTTGTCCGAGGTTGGCTCGACACTCGTCTCAAACCGTGCAACCAATTGACCGTTCTTATCTAATAGAAACTTGCTAAAGTTCCACTTGATCTCACCGGTTAAGGGAGAATCCTCGGTCAGATACTTGAACAACGGATGCTTGTCGTCGCCCTTGACACTGACCTTGGCCATCATGGGGAAGGTCACGTTGAATTTCGAGGTGCAGAATTCGAGGATTTCTTTGTTGGATCCAGGCTCCTGGCCGCCAAAGTTATTCGCCGGAAATCCCATCACCACGAGGCCGTCGTCCTTGAAATCCTGGTATAGGGTCTGCAGCCCTTCGTATTGAGGAGTGTAACCGCACTCACTGGCCACATTCACGATCAACACCGGGCGCCCGGCATACTCTCGAAGCGACGTCGGCTCGCCGGTGATAGTCTTAAAAGGAATGTCCAACAGGTTGCTTACCTGCTCAGTTGATGGATCGGCCATGGTCTCCGTCCTTTCGCTGGATTCGGTCTGGTTGCCGCACGAGACAATCAGCAGCGCCACCAGAGGGAGTAAGGGTTGGAATCGTCGCATTCTAAGAAGTCCTCGTGGCGTTCTTTGCGGATGCTTCACTGTGTCTGCCATATATCATCCAGCCGAGAACAGGATCAAGACAAATCCGTTCCCGTTTTGTGGCGTTGGTTATTATTGCCTAAGGACATGAAATCGCGTAAAAGTATGGAGATTGGGTACTTGATGGGGGTCAGTCCAATGTCTGCCAATTCTTTGAGATCGAATGCTATGCCGAGATGGCCTCGATTACTACTCGGCATGGGCTTGATCGTCGTCTTGAGCGGCTGTTCTGAGGAATCGACGGGGCCTGGCGACCCCGGACGAGTTTACGGCTCCGGAAACATCGTAACAGAAACGCGCGATCTTGAAGAATTCTCGTCGTTGCGCCTGGAAATGGCGGGGACGGTCACAGTGGAATTGGCTGATAGTCAGTCTGTGTCGGTGTCTGTCGACGACAATATACTGGAGTATGTTGAGACAGTTCTTCGAGCAGATACCCTTGTGATTCGTGTCCGCAATAACGCCCAATTGACCGAGTACGATTTGGACATCGCCTTGGCCATGGCTGATCTCACTGCATTGCTCTGTCCGGGCGTCGGGACCATTCGAAGCTCCTCCGAAATCGACGTCGATGCGCTGCGAGTGTCGATTTTAGGGGTCGGATCGGTTGTTTTGGACGTGACGGTCGATCGGCTGGAAACGTTCATGCCGGGTTTTGGTACTCTGGACTACACAGGCACGGCGGCGCAGCACACCATATCGATCAGCGGCACCGGAACGGTCAGCGCTTACAATCTGGCCACGGCCGACTGTAACATCGACATCAGTGGTTCTGGCAGTGTGCTGGTGACCGCCGTCAATACTCTCGATGTGTCGATCAGCGGCGCAGGGACTGTCTATTACAAAGGCAATCCGACCATCACCGATACGATCTCCGGTGACGGTCAGATCATCGACGCGAATTGAGGATCGCGCTTTGTGCACGACTTGACCGCGGCGTCCCGCGCTCGCGCGTGACGCCGTGCAATCTCATTTCCCTGGCTCGTTGATTGGGGGTTCGATGCCGGCGAGTTGACGCGCCATTTCGGCCGACTGATCCCAATTGGCCCGTGACCGTATCATCAGCTTGGCCCCGTCCGGCGAGCCCCCTCCGTGCATGCAACCCGGAACACCCGCACCGATCGTCAGCCATTCAACAAGCCGCGCTGCACGGATCCGTGAATCTCCATCGACAGCGCCGCCAAGGTAACGCTTGAGGTCCTGCCCGTATTCTGGGTTATCGAGATCGACCGATGACGGCATACAGCCGGTTTCGGCGATACCTCCGGCGATTTCTTGTGCAAGGCGCGATGTTTCGTAGGGCAGTGTCGCCACGTGTGTCTTGTTTACATTGGCCAACAGGGGATCCGGTATCCAAACACCCGACGGGTGTTTCTTGCCGAGCGTGGCCGCTGCGATGCCCACACCAAAGGTGGTCTCGTTGTTGATTTGCATCTGCACCAGCTTATCGCGAAAGACCTTCGAGGAGAGTCCATTGGCTCGTGCCATCAAAATGGCAGCGCCGATCTTGACATCTCCCTGGCCGGCGACACATCCTCCGATCGCCGCGCGATAGGGCATAATGAAGTTCATCACCGCTGTTAGAGTTGCAACCACTTCACCATTCATGAAAACCCGCTCGTTGGGAACGAAGACATCGTCAAACAAGAGATATCCTTGTGTAATGCCGCCGTGTTCGACCGGCGAATCGGGGCCATCCTCCATGTCACGCGTGTCTGACGGACGACGAGCTTCCACGACCGTCAGGCCTTTGATGTCGCGTGGAATCGCAAACGATATCGCCCAATCCTCCTCGCCTTCGCGGTACGCCGAGCCGGGGAGAACAAATAACTCCTCGGCCGCCGATGCGCCGGCGATCATGATCTTGGCGCCCCGGACCACAAGGCCATCCGAGCGACGCTCGACGACACGCAAGTTCATATCCGGATCGGCCTGCTGCGAGGGCGTCTTGCTGCGATCACCTTTGGGATCAGTCAAGGCGCCGCAACAGGTGATGTCTCGCTTCTGCGCGTCGATCAGCCATTCCCGGAGACGTGCATGGTAATCGGTCCCATTCTTCTGGTCTATGTCATAGGTTGTGGCCCACATTGCATTGATCGCATTGCCGCCGACGCAACGGCCACCGGTACACGTGCCGGTGGTTTGAAACGCCCAGCGTTTCATGCGGCAGAGTGCGACAAAGTCTTCCGGCGATTCAGCAAGGGTGAGGTAGCGCGAGGCAGGCCCGTCGATCAGGGGCGAATACTTAATGACAATGTCTCGCCGTTCGGGATCTTGAGCGGCGGCAAAGCTCTGGGCGTGGCCGTTGACCGAACGCCGCGTCGCAGGGTGTGATGCCACATCGGCAATGAGCTCACTGAATTTGTAGACATTCGGGCGCATGCGTCGCAGCGCCTCACGGTATTGGTCGGGAGTACGCAATGGCATGGTGGTGTCTCCTATCTGGGATGTGTAGACTAATATGGCTAATGATCGCGCGTTGCACAATTGATTGTGCCCGCCGTATTGGTTCCGTTATATCAGATCGGTCGATTCGCTAAACGGCCGGAGCGATGCGTGGGCTGTGATCATCCAGCCGGCTGAATCTTGGTCAGTGGTCAGAGAGGGGATAGCTTTGGTTGACTATAGGGAGTCAGTGGAAGGTATACGGCCGGATCAGTTGCGAGGTTTCTTTGACGGCTGGCCCAAACATCCAACGCTCGAACGCCACCTGGCGCTGTTAGAAAACAGCGATTACGTGGTATTGGCCTGGGATGATGAGGCCCAACGCGTGGTTGGATTTATCAACGCGGCCAGTGACCATGTGTTGAGTGCGTATATACCGCTGCTTGAAGTATTGCCCGCGTACCGCAGGCGTGGGATCGGCGGTGAACTGGTGCGGCGTATGCTGGAGAAACTACACCATCTTTACATGGTCGACTTAACCTGCGACGCTGACTTGCAGCCATTCTACGAGCGCTTTGGGATGCAGCGCTATTCCTCCATGATGATGCGGCGGTTTGACCGGCAGGATGGGCAGCCCGTCGAGACAGACGACTCGTCGTTTTCGGCGTCGAACACGGAAGAGAAATGAGTTCGTTGCTTAGGCCATCTCATACGCGGCCTTCAGCCACCGTTTAAGTTCCGCGTCCACGTCGGACGTCGCTTCCAGACGAACGCGGTGGCTGACCATTGCATTGAAGCTTCCTGATTTCTCGAGTCGAGCAGTCGGTTCGACGCCCTTCAGGTTGATTCCGACATCGACCCGCGACTTGGTTGACGGCTGGATAATGGCGAACTGTTTGTTCCGACGCACGCTAACATACGTCTTCTTTGGCGCCAGCTCGATGTCCTTACCGAACCCGGTGACGATCTTGACGAGTTCGTTATAGATCGGCCGCAGTGCGGTCTTGTCGCCGGTGTACTGCGCCTCGATGAGGCGATCGCTGTCCACCACCGATCCAGCGTCGGAGCTCAGCGTCCTGTGGGCAACCAGATTCGCGTAGCCATGGGTCAGATCATGGTCGGCCTTCAGGAACTTCACGATTTCTCCGTGCCCCTTCAGACCGCTCTTGGATGCAATCTTGACCCACTGATCAACTGTCTTGCCGGTCTTCTCCTTGCAGTTCGCGATCATCGCGTCTCTCATCTGCTCGGGAGTCTTTGCCATTCCTAAATCTCCTTACGCACTCATGCCGATGGACTAAAGTTGACAAAATGTCCTCTCATTCAAGGGCGGAAAGGTGAATTTGCTCTGCGGGAAAGTCAATCGATACAATTCGAATGGCGCTCAAATGAGTTTAGGTGGTATCTTATAGTGGATCAACCGCCCCACAAGCGGGGTAATCGAGCCACGTTATTGCGCGAGGTCTGGACAATGGAGAGGAAGATATCGCTGAAAGATGGAACGGAAGTCGTGATTCGTGAAATGACGCCGGATGATGTCGATGCATCATTCGCCTTCTTCCAGGCACTCCCTGAAGAGGACAGCGCCTACCTGCGACGTCGAATCGACAAGCGAGAGATTGTCATTGAACGGATCAAGGACATGGAATCCGGACGGGTGGTGCGGCTGGTTGCCGAAGTGGATGGCACCATTGTGGCCGACGGCGGATTGGAGATTCTGACTCATCGCTGGAAGGAACACATTGGTGAAATTCGGCTGATCGTTGCCCGTGACTATCAGGGCAAAGGGCTCGGCGAGAAGCTGACCCTTGAATTGTATAACTACGCGAATCGACTCAAACTCGAAGAGATCATAGTCGAAATGATGGGCAGCCAGCCCGGCGTCCAGAAGATCTTCGAACGTCTCGGTTTCCGCCAAGAAGCCCAGCTTCGTGAACTGGTGAAAGACAGCAGCGGGAAGAAGCAGGATTTGATTGTCATGCGCTGTCCGCTCTCGATTCTGTGGGACACATTGGAAGAGCACGTCGCGCGTACGGAATGGTATCAGAAAATTTAGCGCCGCGACCCACGGATAGTTGCGTAACATCGAAAGTGCCGTCACGCCAGAATTCGTGACGGCACTTTGTGCAATGCAACGTACCCATGACAACCACTCTACTTCGTCCCGTGACTGAACACACAGCAATCGCGGCGTCGGCTACCAGATTGGCTTTAGCCCAACCGACTCCCGCCATAGGTTGAGAAGTCTGCGCGTGCGTACCGCACGGTCGCCGGTGGGATCGAACGTTGCGTTGGGGCGCAGATACTCCCATTCCTCGGGATGATGTTTCTCGGCCCATGCCTTAAACTCGGCAAAGCGATCATCACGCGGCGTGTTGAGGCCGTTAACGTCAGGCGATGACACCATGTAGCCTTCGATGAGCCCGTTGTCGGAAAAGTAGAAAGTCAGTCGATACCGTGTCGTGTCCTCGCGTTCGAGCAAGCGGTAATAGTCATTCCACTCGGTGACGACCGTCCAAATGGTATTGCTGTCGGCATGCCATTCCCCGTGCGATGTCTCCGATTCAAAATGTTCATCCCAACGGTCGTATGGTCCGTCATCGAGGACGATCCGGCGGCCTTCCCCGGTCTTCTCTTCAAACCACATGCGGGCATCGGGGGCCAGGTATTGCCGTGCGGTGTTGTAATTGCCGGAGTCTCGAGCGGAACGGTACGCTTCGGCCGCCGCGATCATCTCGGCAGGGGTCGGATACGACATCGCATCGGTAGTCGGTGGCGCTATTAGCGCAATGAGAAGAAGAGGAATGAGCATGCTGTCCTTTCGGCTGTACGGTCAGGTTCAACGACGGTCTCACTCCACGACCGTTAGCGCAGTGATATGCTCGAAACCGGGTAATAGTTCCTGAGCCAGTAATACCAGGGAATCGCTGTCGCGCAGAAGTGGTTGTGGGGCAAAGCCATACACCTATTTCAATCAAGTGTCTGTCGACATAGGATTTGAATTGCACACCCTCCACCTGCCACGTGGCTCGTGCCTTCAGCACCTTCTACGACTGCCGATTCAATAGTAAAGACCGGCGATGGAAGCATCGTTGGCCAGAAGGTGGCCCATGCGACAAATGGAATGCGACGAGCGATGTGTCGAATGCCGATTCGGTGAAGATGGCGACCACACCTGGATGCGTCGTGAATGCTCCGTACGCAGCCAGATTCTGCGTGAAATCGCCAGAATATCCGCCCATCTGATCAGCGCCCCGGCCGCGGATATCGATGCCGGAATCAAGGGTGCCCTGGAGATTACCGGGGAACTGGCGGGTGTCGATCGCAGCTATGTCTTCCTGTTCGATGTTGATTCCCGGACCATGACCAATACGCACGAATGGTGTGCTGACGGCATCGACGCCCAAATGCACGAGCTCCAGCGAGTCCCGCTGGCCGCATTTCCGTGGACACTGACTCCACTCCGGGTCGGAGACGTGCTCTATGTCCCCCGCGTAAGCGAAGTTCCCGACACGGCTGCATCGGAACGAGCGGTCTTTGAAAGCGGATGCATCCAATCGCTCATCTGCGTTCCACTCATTAACCGCGAGGAGGTCATTGGGTTTGTCGGGTTTGACAGTGTACGCCAGGAGAAGACTTGGTCGGAGGACGATACGGCGCTGCTGCATATTGTGGGAGATGTGCTGGCAAGTGCGATTGATCGCAAGAATACGATGACGGCTCTCCATGAATCGGAACAAAAGTGGCGGGTCTTGGCGGAGAATTCTGCCGATCATATCATCATCATTGACCGGGAGTTACGCTTCCAGTTCATCAACCGCACTGTTTCCGGACCTGCCGTCGGAGACGTCATTGGTCGGAACATCCTCGACTTCCTCGACGGGTCGGACGCGGAGCGGGCGAAGCACTGTTACCTTCGTGTGTTAGAGACCGGTCGTCCGGAAGCGTACCGCTGCCAGTATCGGGAAGTCGATGGCAGCGTGCGTGAGTTCGAAGCCCGAGTGGGAGCCATTAAGCGGGACGGAGTGACGATCGCATTAAGCATCAGTGCAACGGATATCACCGATGCCGTCAAAATACGCGAAGCACTCGAGGAAAGCGAGACGCGGCTGCGTCAAATGGCGGAGCACATTGAATCGGTGCTCTGGATCGATGATCTGGAGACCGGGGCGATACTCTACGTCAGCCCCTCGTTTGAGCGCGTCTTCGCGCTGTCTTGTGAAGATCTCTTCGCGCATCCGCGCACCTGGGCACAACGCATTCACCCCGACGATCGCGATTGGGTCATTAAGGTCCTCGATGCCGCACGCGATGACGGGTCATTCGACATTGAGTACCGCCTATTAATGCCCGACAATTCCATTCGTTGGATTCATGCGCGTGCCTTCCCCGTCCACGATGTTGAAGGGCGCCTGTACCGCATGGCGGGCATTGCGGAGGATATTACCGAGCGCCGACGGGTGGAAGACGAGCTGTCGCGCGCGCGTCGTTTGGAATCGGCGGGACAAGTGGCCGGGCAGATTGCCCACGACTTCAACAATCTGTTGGCGCCCATGGTTGCGTATCCGGATCTCATTCGCAGTCGCATCGACGCGCCGACGTCTGTACGGTCGATGCTCGGTGATCTCGAAGATGCGGCCAGGCAGATGGCCGATATCAACCAGCAATTGCTCACATTGGGCCGACGCGGTCACTACAAGGTGACTCCGACTGACTTGAATGCGCTCACCGATCAAGTGATCCGCACACTGGATCTACCCGAATCAGTCGAGGTGATCCGTCAATTTGGTGCAGACCTTCCCTCACCGGTGGTCGGACGGGCTCAGTTGGCGCGCGTCTTTTCGAACCTGATCCGGAATGCCGCCGAAGCAATAGATGGACAGGGAACCTTGACCTTCCGGACCGGTTTGTGTGCCCCGGACACACATCCGTACGAATGGGACAACGGCCCCGACTCGGACTGCATCGTGTGGAGCATCACCGACACCGGCCCCGGCATCAGCTCTGAGGACCTCGATCACATTTTCGATCCGTACTTTTCGACGAAGAAGTCAGATAACCGTCGGGGCAGCGGACTGGGACTGGCGGTGGCGCACTCGGTCGTACGCGATCACAACGGCTACCTGACCGTGGATTCCCACGAAGGGGAGGGCTCCACATTTTCGGTTTACCTGCCGTTGCCACAGAACGTGACCGTCGAGACGTCAGAGGCCGGTTGTCCAACTCCGATCGGTGAGGGACAACACATCCTGGTCGTCGATGATGACGTCATCCAACAGCGAGTGGCCAAGACCATTCTGGAAGATCTTGGATACCGTGTGACCGTGACCAGCTCGGGAACGGACGCGATTCAACTCGTCTCGGTGAATTCGTACGATCTGATACTCCTGGATATGGTGATGCCCGACATCGACGGTGCAGAGACGCTTCGCCGGATTCAGCGCATTAATCCCCGCCAGGCCGCTGTATTGTTGTCGGGCTATGCGCCCGGTGATCGCGTGCAGGCCGCCATGGATTTGGGCGCACATCAATTTGTCTCCAAGCCTGTCGGTAAGAATGAGCTGGCTGAAGCGGTGCATCGGGCAATAGACGTGGCGAAAACGACGGCGACCGTGTGATCTGGCGCTCAGATGTTCGATTCGAACCGTTCCGAACTGTATCGACCGATCAACTCTCACCCCGACCTAAGAGCATACACATCCACTTTGCTCAGCGGGGGCAAATGCGCACCTTCCCGTCGCGACCGCTCGAATCGCACGAAACGTATGACAATCGCATTACGCCTTCACCAATGTCCGATACCGATTGCGGCGGTTGGTGAACAGGCTGTCGCCCATTTCGCGTTGACGCCATTCCTCGTACGATGAGAAATTCCCTTCATACCAGCGGACACGGCCACTACCCTCGAAGACCAGCATGTGGGTGCAGACGCGATCGAGAAAGAAGCGGTCGTGGCTGATCACCATCATGCAACCGGCGAATTGCATGATCGCTTCTTCGAGCATGCGCAACGTGTTCACGTCGAGGTCATTGGTGGGCTCGTCGAGCAAGATGAGATTTCCGCCGGTTTTGAGGATCTTGGCCAGATGACAGCGGTTGCGCTCACCCCCGGAGAATTGATCGGTCGTCTTCTGCTGTGACGCGCCTTTGAAGCCGAATTGCGCGAGATATTTGCGGATCGGCATTGTCTGTTTGCCGAGCACGATCTCCTCGGCGCCGTCGCCGACTTCATCGAGCAGCGAACGTCCGCCATCCAGTGACGTGCGTTCCTGATCGGCGTAGACCAGATGCACCGTCCCGCCCAATGAGACGTTGCCGGACACGGGCTGCGATTCCCCTGCAATCATCTTGAACATCGTCGTCTTGCCGGTGCCATTCGGGCCAACGAGGCCGACGACGGCGCCTCGGGGAATTGTGAATGTCACGTCTTCAAAGAGCATCTGATCATTGTAGCCCATTGCGACATTCTTGAAAGCGACCACGTCATTGCCCAGATCCGGACCCGGCGCGATACGGATCGCCACTTCACCTACGCCTTTCTGAGACGCCGACTCCTTGGCGACAAGCTGTTCGAATTCGCGCAGACGCGACTGCGACAGCTTGTTACGGTCACCCTTGCTCATGTGAATCCACGCCAATTCGCGCTGCAGTGCCTTGCCGCGGGGTGAGTCTTTCTTCTCTGATGCGGCGAATGTGGTCAGTTTCTGTTCCAGCCACGAGGAGTAATTGCCTTCCCAGGGGATACCATGTCCGCCCTCGAGTTCGAGGATCCACTTGGTGACATTATCGAGGAAATAGCGATCGTGGGTGACAATGATCACGGTTCCGGGGTAGACTTTAAGCTGCTCTTCAAGCCAATCAACGGTCTCGGCGTCGAGGTGGTTGGTGGGCTCATCGAGGAGCAGCAGATCCGGCTGCTCAAGCAGGATCTTACAGAGGGCTACACGCCGGCGTTCACCACCGGAGAGCGTGCCGACCTTGCGGTCGTCTTCTGGAAGACAGAGCGCATCCGAGGCGACGTCGACTTTCTGGTCGAGGTTCCACCCGTCGACGGCATCGATCTGGTCCTGCAGGACACCCATCCGGTCCATGGCCTTTTGCATTTCGTCGTCGTCCAAGCCCGACGCCATGCCTTCGGCGAGTTGATTGTATTCGTCGAGCAGGGATTTGATTTTGCCGAACGCCAGTTCAATCGTCTGGTGTACGGTTCGATCGGGATCGAGCTTCGGCTCCTGTTCGACCATGCCGCGTGTGAATCCGGGCGTGAGTACCGCCTCACCGCTGTATTCGGTCTCTTCGCCGGCCATGATGCGGAGGACCGTCGTCTTACCGGAGCCATTCTCACCGACGATCCCAATCTTGGCGCCGGGGTAGAAGCTCAGATTGATGTCCTTGAGCACGTGTTTCTGTCCGTAGGACTTGTTGACCCGATACATGTGAAAGATGAACTTCTCTGTCATAGACGCACTGTCCCTTCGCTTGTCTTCGTCAATTCTCGATTGAACGGCATAGGAAAGCGAATTGTTGGAGCGAAGACAAGGCGGGAAAAGGGGAGGGACGCTCAGCAAGGGTTTCTCTAGCGGAGATGCGATCTATATGTTCCCAAGGCCCTTTGGCCCGATGTATGCGAAACATCGAATTCTTCTTGTTCCCACCGTTCTGTATGCAGCATTCCAGAAGATGCGGGCAATGGCGTCCCGACAATGACTCGAACGCTCCAAAGACAGGCCCGCCGATCACACAGACCGGCGGGCCGTGCGTCGCCACGCGCAGGGAGGCATGCGGTACTACGGCGAGCAGGGGTCCACCGGAGGCGGACCATTGAAGAAGATGTGGTTGATCAGGTCGTTCATATCGACCGCATCAGCAAATCCATCGTTGTTGAAGTCTGCGCGCGTCGTCGGACAATTCGGATCCTGCGGATCGGCGCCGGCGAAGAAGAGAATGTTAATCAGACTGTTCAGGTCGGACGCGTCAAGAAACATGTCTTCGTCGAAGTCGCACTGAAACGGGCAACTGCAATCGCAGGCGTCGCCGAGACCGTCGTCGTCGGAATCTTCCTGACCCGGGTTGGGTGTGTTGGGACAGTTGTCCCCCGTCAGCAGCGCGTATCCCGTCGGTTGTTCGCACTGCACCACTGTCGGCGACTGGTTGCCGATACCATCTCCGTCTGGGTCCTCATACCAAACGGTATTGGGATTGATGAGTGAGTCGGTGTCATTACAGTCGCAGTCGGCTCCGAATCCGTCGAGGTCGGCGTCGGTCTGATCCGCATTGGCGATTTGCGGACAATTGTCGCACGCGTCACCGAAGCCATCGTTGTCGGTGTCGGCCTGTGCAGCGTTGGGGTCATCGGGGCAATTGTCGCAGACATCGCCACGTCCATCACCATCGGTATCGGTTTGGTCGGCATTCGCTACATCGGGACAGTTGTCGAGACAGCCGATGCCGTCACCGTCGGTATCGGCACATTGCTCGGTGATAGTCAACACCTGGTTGGGCGCTACATTGGTCATCACATTGACTTCGCCCGATGGCCACTCCACAATCACCGAATCAGCCTCCGTGTCGAAGTGCAGTCCGAAGTGCGCAATCAGACTGCTGTGAGACACGAACGCATTCTGCGTTTGGATCTCGCGCTGCAAGCGTTTGGTTGAGCCGTCGATTTGGGCCACCACCCAGATGCGGGCGCCCACACCGAATCGATTCGAGCGTTGTCCGACCAATTTGACACGCAGCCAATTGTGGAACGGCGGCAGACTGTTATTGAACAGGCGCCGATTGCCGCCCTGTCCCGCCACATAGATATCCAAATCTCCGTCGTTGTCGTAATCACCGGCGGTGGCGCCATAGTTCGGTGCGATTGGTTCGACGCCGTCGATGTCTGCGATATAATCGAAGGTTCCATCGCCATTGTTACGATAGTATCGATTCTTGAAGTTACCGTCATTTGTTACGTAGCAGTCACGATCGCCGTCGTTATCAAAGTCCTCCCAGATGTTGGTCAACGACGCATTGGAATCGATAACGATCTCCCCGATTCCGCCTGTGATTGGTGTGTAGACCCCGCCATCGTTCCGATAAAGATCATTGCGCCGGATGATGCCACGTCCCGTCGCACCACCCCAGTTCGTGCGGAATCCGTCCAAATCGCCATCCAGGTCGTAGTCGATCCAGTTCCAAACCTGGCCATCGGCGCTATCCGAGTAAATCGGCCCCGTGGTAATGCGTGAGAATCCGGCCGCGCCGGTCTCCATCAGGTGGTTGTGGAACAGATAATCGAGACCCGGCTCCATCGACGCCGGCCCTGTTCCAAAAAACAAATCGATGTCCCCATCAAGGTCATAGTCCGACCAGGTGGTACTCGTGTACGCAGCCAATTCGGCAACGACGGCCCCGGTGTCGATGCGGGTGAAGGTATAGTTCGGCGGGCCGTCATTGTGGAACATCGGGTTCGGAATCGCCGGGCCGTTGCCGACGAATCCGGCGGGATGGGCGATTACCAAATCGAGATTGCCGTCATTGTCATAGTCGCCCCAAGCCGGGCTCCAGCCGCGTACATCTGTCGTGGCAATCTCGCCGGTGGTGACTTCGCTGAACCACGGCGCTGAACCGTTGTTGCGATACAGCGCACACTCGTCGCCGGCAATGAAGCAGTCCAGATCGCCATCATTGTCGTAGTCGCCCCACGACACGCCCCGGTACGTGTCGCCGCTGTTTTCAATGTCTCCGGCATTGGCCGACGAGACGCTGGTGAAGTTGCCCCCACCGTCATTGTGATACAGGTGGCTGCCATCCGGGTCCACCACGATCAGGTCTTCCAGGCCGTCGTTGTCGTAGTCACCCCAAGCTGCACCGGTATACCCGCCGGTATTGGTCTCGCTGGCGACAGGATTGGCGGGATCGGTGACTTGATTGAAGGTCTGTGCCTGGATGGCGACCGGCCACATAACCAGAGCAGCCACCATCGCGAATGATCCAGAGATCAGGATTCTGCGTGTGAACGCTTGTGCTCGTTTTCCCATGCTCATCACATCTCCCATTTGGTTAACCTCCGATGTAGTCCCACACGAATTGTGCGTGAGTACGAACTTCATCTTCCTTAACGGTGAGAGTGGGGGTACATTTCCGCCAAAGCAGTGAGCGGTCAGGGCATGCAGCAAACGGCAGGATAACGGTAGCAAGCGGTTCAAGCGTCGGCTGTTGATAGTCTGTGATTGACAGATCCGGAGACCTCGGATTTCTTCACACTGAACGAGGGAGACCAATTGAAGCTGGAAGAGAAAGAGAATGCGAACCCGGTGTGTCCACACTGTGAACGCGATCTGACCGATGTATGGTATCGGGAGCTGAAGGGGAGCCTCGGGAAGCGCTATATTTATTTCTGCTCCCATTGCCGCAAAGTGCTGGGAATCTCGCACCGCAAGGGCTTTTGGATGGGCTGAGGCTCCGGCGGGACGAAGTCAGTTTCGTTGTGCCAAGTCGTCGCTAAGGTGTAGTCCTTTTCATATCCGGCGAGCGCCGGGCCACAGGATGTGGTTGGATTAGGAGGTCGCACATGCCGACGTCAGTCGAACACATTCGCCTGCCGTGGAAGCCCCGATCCGTCCGTTTGCTGTTTGTTGGCGAAGCTCCACCCGTCACCGGAGAGTTCTTTTACAAGTGGAAGCGTCCCGATGCGGTTCACCACTACACCCAACGCGCGTTTGCCGGTGTATTCGAGGATGTTCCCGAGGATGCCCGCAAGTTCCTGTCGTATTTCCGGCGCGCCGGATGCTATTTCGAAGATCTTTGCCATACGCCAATCCGAACGCGGTCGGTACGCAAGAAGGAACAGCGTCGCGAGCATGGCATCGCGTTGCTGACCGAACGCATCAAAGATCATCGTCCGCATGCCGTCGTTGCAGTGATGAAGGACATCTCGCTGCATGTCCGCATTGCAGCGTGTTTCGCCCGTGTTGATCCGGCGCATGTCTACACACTGCCATTTCCGGGACAGAGTCATCAGCTCGAGTATGTGCGGGAGTTAAAGGCGGTTCTGCGAAGATTAGATGCTCTGGATGTACTTCTGTAGTTGTGTCGGACTCGATAATTGATAAATTCTATCCCTAATTGGTTTGCTGCGATTGGATTTGTGGAGGAGGAACGGATGGCCAGAAAGATCATCGGAGTGATTGTGGGTTACATCGGGATGGCGGCTTTTGTATTCATCACATTCTCCGTGACGTATTTGGTTCTTGGCACGGAGGGAGCGTTCCAGGCCGGCTACTACTACTATGACGTTTCGAGTGCCTGGATTGTGGCGAGTATCGTGCTCGGATTCATTGCCGCGATCCTTGGTGGTTTTCTTTGTCAGCTCATCGGCGGGAGTTTCAGGGCCTCGATGGTCCTCGCCGGTATCGTATTGGTATTGGGCATTGCGATGGCGATTCCCAGCCTGTCCCAAGAGGGCTCGGTTCCTCGCAGTGGTAGTGTGGATACGATGGAAGCGATGTCGAACGCCTACCAGCCGCCGTGGGTGGCATCCTTGAATCCGCTGATCGGTGCGGTGGGAGTGGTTCTTGGTTCACGGATGAAGAGAGAGCGATCGAAGGCCCAAGTGCCACCGCCGTCGGAGCCGTGACGACTGTGATCTCCATGACAGATTGTTATTGTCTGGAGAACCCCAATGCGATGTATATCAGGTTCTTCTACTCGTTCAAACACGCGATCGCCTCATACCGATCGTTAGACAGCCGCGCATCGATGGCACGGTTCGCTGTGACCGTTTCCACAAGCGAGCCGTCCTCGGCGGCAGCCTGAGATTCATCGATCAGCAGCGCCATCTTTTATTCAGAGGGGGAGGCGGTGAACAGTTTGTAGATGTTCCCCATGGTGGGCATGGTCTCCTGCTGGGTCGTGTTTACCAGTAGTTTGTTGATCTTCTGCGTTTCGAGTAGAGTCTTCAACTGATCGAATGATGCGGCGATATCATCCTTCGATGCTACTCCGTGCGACACGATGTCCACGATTCCCAATTCGCCATTGACACGGACAACGTCCGGCATGCCACCTTCCAATTCTACGAAACCGTAGTGCCGCGTCAGGCGATGTGAATGAATGCGACCTGCTGTTCCGTCCGGTTGGTCCAACCCATGGTACAAGTTATTGGTAGTCTGGAGCAACTGCGTACGGTCGTCAATGTGAGCAGGGCGGGTTCCCGGCTTAGACAGTCTGTGGTGTATATTTTATGTCGATCCGGTGGGTGATTGCTTCCGGACGATCGTTGCACTACCTTAGCCATCCTGTTGGCCGCGAGGGCAACATTGTTACAGGGGAGACGATGTTGTGATCGAGACACTGAAGAGCTGGTTCATTGATTTAGGACTCAGCAGCACAGTGGTCACGTATGTCGCACAAGCGACCATGGCGGTGGCCGTGGTACTGCTTGCGATACTTGCTGACTGGGTCATCAAGCGGATTTTACTAACGGGGCTGTCGTACCTCGTGCGCGAGAGCCGTACCCAGTGGGATGACATTCTGTTCAAACGGCGCGTCTTCCAACGCCTGGCGCATCTGGCGCCGGCGTTGGTGATTTATTATGCGGCTGATTTTTTCCCCGCCGTCGCGGAGGGGATTCAAAATCTCGCGATGGTCTATATGATGATCGCCGGAGTGCTGGTGGTCAGTGCGTTGCTCAACGGCCTCAATGACATTTATCAGACCTACCCGATCTCACAGCAACGTCCGATTAAGGGATACCTCCAAGTCGTCAAGATCATCTTCTTCATTGTCGTCGGCGTCATTGCCATCTCGACTTTGATGGATCGTTCCCCGTGGCTGATCCTGAGCGGCATGGGTGCGATGACCGCCGTCCTGCTGTTGATCTTCAAGGATTCGATTCTCGGCCTCGTCGCGTCAATGCAACTGTCGATGAACGACATGGTGCGCATCGGCGATTGGATCGAGATGCCGAAGTACGGCGCCGACGGTGATGTGATCGATATCACCTTGCACACGGTCCGCGTGCAGAATTGGGACAAGACCATTACAACGATCCCGGCCTACGCACTGATTTCCGATGCGTTCAAAAACTGGCGCGGTATGAAAGAGTCAGGCGGGCGCCGTATCAAGCGCGCCATCAATATCGACATGCAGACGATTCGTTTCTGCACGTCGGAGGAGCTGGATCGCTACGAGGCGATTCAGGTCCTCTCGGAGTACGTGAGGACACGACGTAAAGAAGTGGACGAGTACAACGTTATGAACAAGATTGACACATCGACGCCGATCAACGGGCGACGGTTGACCAACATCGGTACATTTCGCGCTTACGTGAGCGGATATCTGCGCAATCACCCCAAAATCAACCCGGAGATGACCTTCCTCATTCGGCAGCGTCCTCCGGGTGAGCATGGGCTACCTTTGGAAATCTACGTCTTCTCCAACGATCAAATCTGGGCCAATTACGAGGCCATTCAGGCCGACATCTTCGATCACATCCTCTCCGTGATACCCTTCTTCGACCTGCGTGTCTACCAGTTGCCGAGTGGGTATGATGTCGCCCAGTTCGCGACGATGGTGCGCGACACCTAAGGGGAGCATTAGCGAATGGTTGGCGGTCCATCTACCCGAGTGCCACCGGCATTTGGGCCCGTGGCACGCCAATACATATGCGCGATCTCACTCCACACACGGATCACACGGCGCGTCATAGGCTTACCCGCAATGATATGGAATGTTTTCGCCCGTCCCGGCGTTTCCACCCGTATGTCCCGCCGCTTCCGCCGTCATTGTACTGTGATCGGTGACCCAGACTTCGTCACACACGCGGCAACTGATGACGATCATTGCATTTTAGAGCAATTGTCAGAATTGTCTTCCGATTGACTGGGCGATGTAGCACGGGCGCCTCGCCCGTGCCGCATGGCCGGGACGGCCATGCTACGGTCTCGTGAATCGGAAAGTTCTTCTGACAATCGCTATAGCACCCGGTTCTTGAGCGTGAGAAGGGGCAAGGTACGGTCGCTCGGATTGGCATTGGTATCATGCAACGCACGGAACGACTTCGTCCTACCTGCACCCCGGCTGGGATCCTATTTATAGATACACGCCCCGCGTGCGCAAAGAGTTGACTCTGTGGGCACCGATTCCGATTTTCGAGAAAATTCATCCCGACTCAGGAGAGAGGTGAGGATTTGTGACTGAAGCGATCACAGAGACTCAAGACATCAACACGAAAGCGACGGTGTACTGCCCTGTGTGCGAAATGGAGGTAAAGGGTACGATCGTCCTCTCGCATGAGTCTGATGTTTTTCGCAAGCACTACCATTTGGTGCGCTGCCCAAAGTGCCGTACCGGCATCTGCGATCCTCAACTCACCGATGACGATCTGGAGACCTACTACACCGAGGAAGAAGTTGTCGGCGCCGGGCTCTACGAGAAGTGGCTGAAAAAGTACCGCTACATTTACAATTGGATTGAACCCTATACCGCGGGACCGGGTCGCGCGGCGGAATTGGGCTGCAACTCGGCGAACCAATTACGCTACTTCCATGAGCGAGGATGGGACGTGTTGGGATTCGAGTTCTCCAGAGAATGCCAGGAGTATGCAGGACGCGTGAACGATGTGGAGGTCACGGGCGCAACCTTGGCACAATTTAACGCCGAACACCCGGAGCAGAAGTTCGATCTCTTTTTGCTGATTCACACATTCGAGCATATCACCAATCCGTCCACGCTGCTGGCGGATTTAAAGCAGTCGCTGACGGCCAACGGTTTGCTGTACATCGAGATCCCGAATGTTGATTCGTGGACGTACAAGTGGCTCGGTGAGTTCGACAACGTGGCCCGTTTGCCATTCCACTCGTTCCTGTACACTCAACAGTCCCTGAGAACTCTGCTCCAGCGGCATGGGTATGAAATCGTCGCGGAACGTCCTTACTCACTGAAGGAAGACGGCGGTCTGCTGACGCGGAGCCTGGAGCAGTCCGTTCGCTTCCGACTGCGGCGACGATTCGGGGATAACGTCATCTCCCGAGCCTTTGGAACGGTTCTAAAGTCACTGATCCGTTTCTATCCGAATCGTCTTCTACTTACCAAGCTCGCCGGGAGGAAGGGCAAGTCCGGGAGTTTCGCTCTGCTCGCGCGCCCTTGGCCAACGTGAACGCAGGAGATTCCCACGTTAGAACTGTCGGGCGTGTCTGCTGCGCGTCACGATTGACCCCCTCTGAAAGAGTGTTACAATATGCGTTGCAAGTAATATGTGATGATGTCTCGGTTTGTTAACGGTGTGGAGTAGCCAACTTGGCACCACGGTTTGAGACCCGGACTGAGGGGCGGGCCACCCGGATCGCTTAGCCACCAAAATACGGGCACCCGCGCGTAGTCTGTGTCTGGGGCCAAAGATTCATGCCACCCGACTCCGATGTAGCATCGGGCGCAAATCAATCTCTACAGGGCTGGAAATAGCCCAGTGTGCGTGCGGGCCACTGCCGGAGGTCGGAATCGAACCGACACGGGATTTAGGTCCCACCGGATTTTGAGTCCGGCGCGTCTACCAGTTCCACCACTCCGGCATAAGGTGGGCGGGGACAGCGGACCCGTCGGGGGTGAACAGGCCGCTGCACCTGCGTCTGCACGATATTACGCGGCGTGGTGGCCTGTCAACTGCTTAGGAAAGGGCTCCTGTGGTCATCTTTTTGGGCCTTGGGGGGGGGG
>CAYTTY010000011.1:0-100697 GCA_964440935.1 uncultured Ignavibacteria bacterium
AATATCAGAGGTTTAAAGGGCTTCGCCTAGCTTTTTCGTGAAATTTCCGGGCTAGCAGGGGGGGCGACAGTTGTCAAACGGCATAGTGCAGAACTAATAATGCCGACAATAATGATTCAGAATTGGGATGCGTTTACAAATGCGCCTGCGCCCTGTGTCCCACAACTCTGTTTACGGTGAGCGCAGTCGAACCGCTGTGGGATTCTCACCGCTAACGAATGCGCGTTTCAGTGAGTCGAACAAGCCCCTCTGCAACAAAGGTTTCCCACAGTAGAACTGTGGGGCACCCGGCGCAGCTTCACTGACGAATGTCAGTGGTGCCCATGCCGAGGTTGTATCGCAAAACGCGGCGGTGTGAACTCACCCCCACGGTCTCGTGTGTCAGACCCTGCGTATGGAATCGGTATTATCTGTGGCTAAGGTTTACGTTCCCGGCAGCGTGATGGGCATGCCCATCAGCGGCCAGATGACCGCGACGAAGAGTCCGAGCACGATCATCAGTAGAATACTGGCCCAGACACCGGCGCGGAAGAACTCGCCCGAGGTGAACTGCCGGCTTTCGTAAGCGATCGCGTTGGGCGCAGCACCAATGAGAAAGAGAAACGGCATGCCCGCAGCGACCAACGCGGCAAAGAGAATCACTTCGGGTGCGACACCAAGATATTCCGCGATGACGAGCGCGACCGGCATGGAAATGGCAATCGCGGCAACGTTCATGATGCCGTTGGTGAGAATGAGCACCATGAAGGCAATGCTCATGATGAAGATAAAGCTCGGTGTCTCCTGAAACATGCCGAGCCACTGGACCGCCATCCAATTTGCCGCACCGGTCTGCCAGAGACAAAAGCCGATACTCATCGCTCCACCGAAAAGCAGAATGATGTTCCAGGGAACTCCTTCGAGATCCTTCACGTCGAGGATTTTGAAGAGAAAGAATGCGACTGTTGTGATTAATATCACGGCACTTTTGTTAAACGGTTCGAATGCTGGCACGAACGACCGTAAACTGAGGAATAGGATGGCGGACAACACGACGACCAGTGCGCCCTTCTCGGAATATGACATCGGTCCGAGCCCCTGATACAATGTTTTGGATCGTTCTTTCAGTCCCGGGATCGTCGCGCGTTCCGGTTTGTAGTAGAACATAAAGAAGAACCACAGCAGAATGGTCATCAGTGCGCCGACGGGGAACATATAGTAGGTTAACTGAAAGAATCCGATTTCCACGCCGACAACTTGCTTATAGAACCCGATGGCGACAGCGCCGCGTGCGGCGCCAAGCAGCGTGATAATACTCCCCGCACCGGCGACATACGCCATTCCCATGAACAAGCCCTTGCCGAAGCGGGTTTGCTTGGTCTCATCCTCTTCGTAGAGAGAGTTGATTGCCATCAAGAGGGGGAATACCGTCGCCGCGACCGCGGTGTGGGCCATGATGAGCGTGAGCAGTGAGGTCATCAGGAAACAGCCTAAGTAGATCATGCTGGTTTTTTCGCCGACGATGGAGAGCATCTTGTACGCCATGCGGCGCGTGAGGCCGGTTTTCGAAAAGACCATCCCGATAACGACCGATCCGAAGATGAACATCACTGACGGATCCATGAAGTCGGTGAAGGCACTGCGCGGATCGCGGATGAGAAACATGCACTGGACCACGCCGATGGCAAGACTGGTGACACCGATCGGCACCACCTCAAAGACCCACCAGACGGCGGCCAGCAGGAAGAGACCGATGGCGGCCTTGCCTTCGTGCGTGAGAATAAAGGGCTTGCCAGCGGGATCGATGGCATCGCCCCAGGGCGGGGAGAAGTACACGAGTGCAAAGAGGGCCAGGCCCAGGACAATGAAGGCGACTCGCCGCCAATCAACGTTCCGGAGGATTTCACCTAACGAGGCGTCGCCGTTGAATCTGCTGGTTTCTTGATGGTCTGCCATAAGTGTGCTCGTGTGATTTTTTTCACAAGACTCTGTCAGAAAAAAGCCGTCTGCTAAACCCGATGATCATCGTGCCCGGTCAACGCTCGTGTCGGGCACACGATTGTGTGATTCATTGGACGTCGTACTTTGGGCTTACACTGCGTCATTGTCCGTTTGCCTCACTCTCCGTCAACAGGCCTCTGACCGCGGTCAGGACGTCTACGGTGCGGATCACGCCAACCACGCGCTTGTTCTGGACGACCGGAAGAAAGCTGACGTCGTGCGTGACGATCTCGAGGATGGCCTTGGCGAGGTGATCCTCATAGTTGATCCACATCACCACCGGCTCCATGACTTCGATGATCGGGGCGCGGGATCGCTCTTTGATGCGGTGGACGATTTTCTCGTAGAGGATTTCGGCCAGGTTTGGATCAGGAGCCATGCTGATTTCGCCCTGGCGGTATTTCATCGACGTGTTTGACAGGAAGCGCGGTTCGAGCGCCTGCAAGATATTGCGGCGGCGCACGTAGCCGACCAATTGGTGAATATCGTCGAAGACGAGCACGGTGCGGGGTAGCGATTTTCGTCCCTGATGATCAATCTGCCAGTGCTCCATGGTGTCCAGAACTTCATTGATCGTGGCTTTATGATTCACGTGTGGATACATCTCCAACGGGACCATGATCTCACCCGCAGTAATCTTCTTCATTGCCTGATTCCTCAATTCCCGTGCGCGTCACCAACCACGTTTGGACAACAGGTCTTTCATTTTGTCCGACAAGTTTTTTTCGACGATCACCATGCGCCGCGATTTGGCTTCGGCGATTTTCTCCATGAGCTTCTTGATGTCGATCGGTTTCTCTAGGAAGTCCATGGCGCCCTTTTTGACGGCTTCGACACCGCGCTCAATGGTGCCGTATCCGGTCAGCAGGATCACCTGCATGTCGGGTTTCTTTTCCAGGATGGACTTCATGGTTTCGATGCCATTCATCCCCGGCATTTGGAGATCGAGGACGATGGCGTCGAAGTTTTCGTCTTTGATCTTGTCGATCGCTTCCTGGCCGCTGGTGGCGGTGACCACCTTGGCGCCCCGGGTCTCGATCCGCTCGGCCAGAGTCGACACGAACTCTTCTTCGTCGTCAACCAGTAGGATTTTTTCGTCTGCCATACCGATCTCTCTTTGTCTCCAGTCAAGATAACGACTGTGTGCTGCCCGGTGACTCAGGCCGCACCGATTTTGCCAGGAAACTCGAGCCGGAACTCGTGCTCCTCTGCCCCTTTATGCGGCAGTACGGCGGACCCTCCCATCTTGTTGACAACGCACTCGAGCAACGCCAACGATAGCTTGTTATTGTCGGACGACAGCGGTCCGCTGGAGACGACCGTAATCGTGATCCCGGAGCCGCTGGAGATCACGGCCACATTGACCGATCCGCCATCCCGCGACGCCTCCATGGCGAGGTCAATGCACAGGAATACCGCCTGTTGAAGACAAAAAGGATCTCCTTCAATGGCAACGGCATCGAGCGCACCGTCCATTGTCAACGTGACACCCCGGTTGGAGGCAAACCGCTGACAGAGATCAACCAGATTGTGGACCGTGTCGCACGGATTGAAACAGACGACCGCGTTGTCGACACTGTGCGCGAAGCGGTTAAGTCTCTTCACGATTTCCTGGATACGAGCCACCTGCCCACCGACTTTTTGCGAATTCGAGCAGAGTTTATCCAATTCGACCGGATGTCCCTGCTGGGCGCTATAGCACAGATCCTGAAGCAAGCCGGACACTTGGCCAATGATGGCGATGCAGTTGTTGATTTCATGCGTCACGCTGGCGGTCATGCGACCGAAGAACGCCAATTCCGCGCGCAGTTGTTCATCCGCGCTGATGTCACTCATGCTGGCCTCCATCCCGGCTGGCCGCGACGGCGTCGTTCATTTTCCTGATCAGGTCTTTGATATCGATTGGTTTGATCAGATAGTCGTACGCGCCTTGCTGAAGACCGATGTCGCTCTCTTTGGATGATCCGCGACCGGTGAGCAATATGATGGCGAGGTCCGGCCGTACGGCCTTTATTTGCCGCATGACTTCAAGTCCGCCCAATCCCGGCATCTTGACGTCCAATACCACAACATCGAATTCCCGCTCTTTGACCATCTCAATGGCTTCGGCACCGTCAAGCACGCCGACCGCGTCGTAACCTCTCAGTTTCAAGCGTTCGATCAGTGGTGCGACCAGTTCTTCTTCATCGTCTACCAGCAAGACCTTCAAGCGCTTCATGCGTGTCCTCACGATTTCTGGATGGGTAGGGTTACGTGGAACGACGTCCCTTCACCCACCTCGCTTTCCACTTCGATCTTGCCCCCGAGCTTCTGCACAATCCCGTAGGTAATCGACAACCCCAGACCGGTGCCGCCGGCGTCCTTCTTTGTGGTGAAGAACGGTTCAAAAATGTGTTCCAGATCCGCGTTGTTGATCCCTTTGCCATTGTCCGAGATGGAGACGGTCACTTTGTCTCCGTTGCGCGCGAACATGGCAATGTCAATGCGCCCGCCCCTGTCCACGGCGGCAAAGGCATTGTTGATGATATTCAACAGGACCTGTTGGAGTTGGCTTTTGTCGGTGACGATTTCCGGCAAGGTCTCCGGGGCGTACACCTTAACGTCGATGCTTCGGTACTGGGCCTCCTTTTCCAGGAATCCCAATACTTCTTTCACACTCAGTTTCAAATCCACGGTGTCATGGGTGAGGTCCATGTGCCGGGCGAATCCGAGCAGGCGATGCGTGATCGTGCTGCAGCGCTCGACACTACCGAGAATCGAATCGACGGTCGATTCGATGCGACCCTTTTGCGGGAAGTCCTCGCTCAGCTCGGTCATGTCCTTGAGGAGCCCCGCCTTTTCGTTGATGATGGCCAACGGATTATTGATCTCATGTGCGACACCGGCCGCGAGCCGTCCAATGGAGGCCATCTTGTTTTGGTACTCCATTTTGTGTGTGACTTTGTCGTGCGACTCTTCGGCTTCCCGAATCAGCGTGATCAGGAGGTGCGAGGTGAATGTCACTAACAGGAGAATGATGACGCAGCTTGCGATCAGAAAAATCAGGAGCTTGCCCTGAAAGCTCAGCCAGTTGCCGCTGAAACTCTCATGATGTTTGATCATCATGAAGACGAAGGGTGACTCGGCAATGTGCGCGTAGCTCAAAAAGCAGTGATTTCCCTCGTTGTCTTCGTGTTCGGTGACTTGAGCGCGATTGTTGAACGACGGCACCGCCACGTCGACTGTGTCCAAAATGTCGCCGAAATCCCGCGATGGCGTTTGCAACACACCATTCTGGTTGACGAAGAAGGCATCGCTGGAACTGCCGTCACCGGTTGACTGAATTTGCTTACGCAGGATGTCGGCCATGAGCGTTGCGCGCAGGACATAAAAGTCACCCGGAACGTCCGGGTTATCGTGTTTAACGGCGATGCTGAAGTGGGGCCGGTTGCGATAGCCGAGATAAACATCGCTGACGTACACGTCCTGCAGGATCACCTCATGAAACCAATCCTGTTCTGTGTAGTCCAAACCGGTAAAGTCGTATGGTCCGGCGTAGGCGCGTTGACTGCCGTCGGCGTCGATCAATCCGAGATCGACAAACCCACTGAACGAGTGTTTCAAATTCAAAAAGATATGAGAGAGGGAATCGGGATTGGACAGTTCCTGCAGCGACGTTGATTCAATCAGGTACGTGAGCGCACTCCGCCGTTCTTCGAGATAGAATTCGAGGGATTGCTTGGTAACCGCGGCCACCAGCATCGAGGAGTGGCTCATCTCATCGCGGAAGACGCGTTTGTACTGGCCGTAATTGATGCCGGTCATGATGACCAGCGGGGCGATGGCGACCGTGGCGGTGGCGATGATGGTATACCACCAGAGACGTTTGTAACGGGTCTTCTTGTCGGCCCCCTTTTCGATTTCGGTCTGGACGACCGATGCGAGGCTATCGAGGACGCTGCGTAAGAGGCCCATCACCTCTCCTGTTACCGGTTGGCCGCACAGGCGGCCCAGCGCTTAGTCGCCGGACTCCTTCTTGCGTAACTTGGCGTAAGCCGCCTTCATGGTCTTCGTGAGTGTATCGACGTCGACCGGTTTCTCCAAATAGGCAAACGCACCGAGTTGCTCCGCCAATTCGGCGTCTTTTTTCGTCCCGTGTCCGGTCAGGATGATGACTTCGACATTCGGGCGTTTCGCCTTCACTTTTCGTAATACCTCAATACCGCCGATCCCCGGCATCTGGAGATCGAGGACCATGACTTCGGGCTCCTCGTCTTCGATGAGACTGAGCGCTTCCAAGCCGTCGTTGGCGACGGCCGTGCCAAATTCCCGCATGCGCAGGCGTTCGGATAACGTCTGCACAAACTCGCGTTCATCATCGACCAGCAGCACACGGGCCGGTACATCGAACTTGGTACTGCGATACAGGTATGGTTCGTGAATTTCCGGAATCACTCGGATATCGATCTCAGTGACCTTGTCTACTTTTTGGACAATCGCTTGGAGTTCGTCTTGCAAGTTCTCCGGATTGCGAACGTCTTTGTTGATCGTAACAGTGACCTTCCCGTCACGGCAGGTGACATCAACGTCGTGGTGACCCTCCAATGCCAGCGCCAGTTCTGCTTCGGCGGCCGTGGCGAAGTCGACGACCGCGGCCTTCGATTTGCGTGTTGTTTGCACCAACTGAGCCTTCTCGCAGATAGTCATCACGGCGTCGTCAAGGGATAGGTCATTCAGCGGTATCTTCAGGTCGTAGAGGGTCTTGTCCCACGGGCCCTTGTCAAAGAGGAACTTGGTCCAGACGGCGCGGTCTTCATCATCTTTGGCCGTGACTTTGCGTGCATCCTTATCGCTGAGGCCGGCCTCGCTCGCCACCTTTTCGCGAAAGTCGTGGCTGGCGACCAGTGCAACTTTCATGACATGGTCGACCGACGTGGGGACCAAGTGCCCGGCGAAACCGTGGTAGACAAGATCGTCTTCGGCAATCACCGACGCCATTGCTGCCTTGATGTAGCTGGTCCCCTTTTCCTTATCGCGGGTGAAGTCATTGAAGATTGACGGTCCCTGGTGCATCGCCTTGGAGAGCTTGTCGACCGGGATGCCGAAGCGCTTGGACGCGCGTTCGAGAACATACTGGGAGTCTATGACCCGATAGCCGAGCCGCTGTGCGACCTTCTCCACGACCGTGTCGGCGTGACAATAGGTGGCGCTGAAGACGGTAATGACGGACATGTGTCCCACTCCATTTCTGTGGTCATTATAGTCTTACCCCAAAGCTAATACACCCATGGCTAGAAATCGACAAAGGCTCGTGAGAAAATGCACAAGGATTGACAAAACCGGAGTGGGGGCAGGGGATGGAACCCATTTAAAAGGGATTAGCAGTGTCCGGCTTCCCAATACGTCATTCCCTTGTTGAGCTGTTTATTGAAGACCGATTCCATCCTGCATGGCCGGCCCCATGAAGTGAGATAGAGCAATTGTCAGAATTCCGTTCCGATTGAGAAGAGGCGAGACCCCGCTTCATTGACACTCACTTTCGGGTGCCACGGGCCTTTAGGCCCGTGAACTGGGATCGTCCGAATGTGGAACCACGGGCCTGAAGGCCCGTGTTGAAAAACCCCCGAGAATCAGAGCCTTCGGGAGGGCGAGCCTCCCGGCGAGCCGCAACGGCATGTTCCACACGGCGGCTCGGCGGGAGCCTCGCCCTCCCCAGTCTGAGGTGATGATAGTCAGCAGGTTTTTCAACACACCCCTGAAGGCGCGTGGCACCCCAATGGAAACGGAAAATACTTCTGACAATTGCTATAGGCCCGCCAGACAGATACGGCCGCGGGGAATTCTCCCCGCGGCCGTGTGCTATGTGGCGAACTGAACGTTCCTGTTTGTCAACGTTGTCCGAGCGATGCGCCGCTCTTGACCTCGTCCAGTTCTGATCGGAGGACGTCGATTTGACGTTGCTGCTCTTTGATGCTCTCAATGAGCAATGGTACGAGTCGGGCGTAATCGACTGACTTGTAACCGTCATCGTCGGTGTGCACCACACCGGGGACAACGCGTTCCACTTCCTGTGCAATCACGCCGATTTGTTCGCCGTCGGGAAACTGCTGTTCGGGATATCGCTGCTTGTTCCAATCAAAGGTCACACCGCGCAGTTGACTCACAATGTTCAGCGGATTGGAAAGTGTGGTAATGTCCTCCTTGTAGCGTTCATCCGAACACGCGCCAAACGTGCCCGTGTAGCATCCACTGCCAACAAGGTGGAAGGCCACCGTCGGCGACGTTGTATTGATACCGAGTTGTGCTCCTGTTGCGGGGTTCGAATTGGCGTATAGCATTGCACTGGGCGCGGCGCCGTCGTATCCGATCCTCATTTCGGCGCCAGTCGTAAGACCACGTTTGAGAACAATATTGCTATAGCGGGAACTGCTCGTGGTTGAATACAGGGTCAGCGTTGTGGAATCATCATCCGCACGAATGTCCAATCCCGAGGAGTCGGTGGCGTTGCCACGGTGGAGTTGGGCGCTGACCGCGTCATTGTCGGTCTGCAACTTCAGGGACCGCGAGTCCGTTGCGCCGGATGCACCGACCTCCCGGGCGAGCAGAATCTGTTCCTGTGATTCCGATGTCTTTTTGGCAATGGTCGAAATCAGGTCTGCCTTTGTCATGCCCGCGGTGTGGGTATAGCCGCTGTCGGCATCCATGATTTCGCGCGACTCGGCCGTGCTCGCTGATGATTCGTTGCCGCTCTTCCGCGCGTCGAGCAGATTGGGGATGGCAATCGCCATCCGGGTCGGCGGGGAGGGCGATGCGCCAAATCGCTGGTATACATTCAGCGTATTGCCGCCGTTGTCGATTGCGATGGAGCGTGTCAAGCCCGAGTCGAGTCCGAGCACTTCATTCGCAGTGGCGGAATCGCCGGAGGCGAGAGTGATTACGCTGATGTTTTTACGAATGTTTTTTGACGTGCCGCCCTGATTGGGAACGATGTCCAGAGCGAGTGTGGCTGTTTGGCCGAGTCCGTCATCAACGGTCCGCAGGAGCACGGGCCCTTCACCGTCCACAGCGCGTGATGCGATGGAATACGCTGTGCTGGTCAGTCGTACGCGCGGGCTCAGGGGCGGATCGTTGTCAATCGTGATCTCCAGGTAGGCCGCCGTATCCATGACGGCCGTATCCGGAAGGGGAATGGCCGATCCTAACAAGACATTAAACAAGCCATTCGATGTCGCAACGGTTTGCACCTCCGTCCACAGTGGTGAACCCCCCGTTGGCGAATTGTAAAGGGAGAACATAACACTGTAGTTGCCGTCCAAAACGGGATTGCCACCACCATCTGTCAAGAGACCCTGGTAATTAATCATGGTGGGGACCGCCGCGTGCAGATACGGCACGGCAACGACGAGTAACATCGCGATGGTGAGAACTCTGCGCATTGGTTCCTCCTCTTGTGTCAGTTGTGGAGACTGACGGATAAGTGTATCGATGTACTGTTGATCTGTGCGTCCCCGACTGGTGGGGCGCTCCAACTACAAGAATCAGGAGCAATATAGTCTAAATTTGGTGCGATATGGCACCGGGAAGGCAGAATTCTAATTGAATCAGCGAATTCTGGAGTGCCGAATCAGGCCAAGATGAGAAATCGCGTGCGGATGGGGCAGACGATGTGCCACGTGGCGCGGCACATCGTCGGATCGTGAATCGGTTATTGCGTCATTTGCTGCATCTGCTTGGTCAGTTTGTCGATTTGCTGTTGTTGTTCTTTCATGCCTTCAATGAGCAGCGCCACCAGACGCGCATAATCGACTGATCGTGCGTCGACGCCATTGTCTTCATACTGGACGATTTGAGGGAGCACTTTGCCGACCTCTTCGGCAATCAGGCCGATGTCGTCAGAGTTGTCGCTGTTGTGTTTGTAGTGCACACCTTGGAGATTTTGGACAGTTGCCAAAGCATTGGTGATCGGACGGATGTCATGTTTCCAGCGGCGGGAGGAGTATGTGTCCCAGCGGTTGGCCAATCCGCGGCCGTCGGTGTTTGCGAGGTTGGGAAGAGTCAGGATGTTCGATGCGGATGTCGTGCCGATGCCGACATGGCCGCCGCCTGTCACGCGCAAACGCTCCGTGAAGGCGAATCCGTTCCACTGTCCAAACTGGAGATTCTGACCGTCGGCCCAGACAATGTCCTGTGTGCCGGCCTGGAGATACAACCCGTTGCCGCCGGGACCGGAGGTGACATGCAGCGCTCCCTCGGGGTCGTTGACGCCGATCCCGACACCGCCGTTGGCGTTGATTAAGAATTGATCGGGCCAGGTGGAAGTGAAATTCACAGAGGAGTCTGTGTTCCACACAAAACACCACTCGTCCTCGGCGGTTGCGTTGCGCCCTGCGGCGAATCCGCCTGTTGCGGAGACGGTGTTGTGACGCCCGCCGGGGATGGCTCCGTAGCGGCCCGAGATCGAGTTGCTGTCACCACCGGCGATGACTGCGTTCCAGCCGGCGGCGGTGATGGAGTTGCTCCGTCCCCCGCAGAGCACGCTGAACTGCGCGGCCGTTTCGTTTCCCTCGCCGGGTTCACCTCCGCCACCGCCGAGAAACGAACTGTACCCTCCGGCCGTGTTGTGTCCGCCACCAACGATGCAGGCATTGTATCCGGTGACACTGTTATGGTGGCCACCGAGGATTGCGCTGTAGTAGTAGGACGCGTGATTACGCTCGCCGCCAACAGAAACGGAGAATTCACCGCTGGCCGTATCCTGGTATCCGCCGCCGACGAAGGCGCTGTTTCCCGATGCCACATTGAACCGTCCACCGACAATGGCAGCGTAGTCTTCCTCGCATCGATTGGCGTATCCGCCGGCGACGAGTCCGGCGTCTGCACCCGTGACTGAGTTGGAATTGCCCCCGCCGATCGTGGCGTGGCTGCCGGAGACGGTATTGTCTTCACCACCACCGATTGTGCCATAGCTGCTCTGAGACCAGTTGGATTCCCCGCCACCGACTGTTCCATAGAGAGCACTCGACACGTTCCAGCTCCCACCCGCGATTACAGTGAAGATGCCGGAGTTGAAATTGTTGTATCCGCCTCCGATTATGGCGCCCGAATCAATGACCTGATTGCCGTGACCGCCGCCAATGATCGAGTAGGCGCCGATTGCCAGGTTTGAGTCGAACGTGTTGGGTCCGCCGCCGCCTCCGATTATGGAGTAGGGGCCCCGTGCACGATTGCGGTGGCCACCCCCGACAACCGATGAGAGTCCGGTTGCGCTATTGTTCAGCCCCCCCGAGACGGTCGCGCCGATATCGCCGGCGAGGTTTAACGCACCGCCGCCAACCGTTGAATTGAGAAACGAGGCCTCGTTGTCGGAACCACCGCCGATTACGGAAATCAGTCCCGAGGCGTCGTTGTTGATTCCGCCTGAGATGACAGAGTGATCGCCGCTGGCGGAGTTATTCTCTCCGGCAATGAACGCGTGGGCCCCGGCGTTGGAATGTCCGGGACCAATTGTCACTTTTGATGTGATCGCCCCACCTGAGGCGCCGTCGACCGTGGCCGTACGCAGCGCATACGCCCCCGTCACGATTCGGACGCGAGGCAGGACTGTCGCCGGATTCACACCATCATCTACAACGATTTCCAGCCAACGTACAGAGTCGGCAAACACATCATCGGTCAACGGCTCTAAGGCGCCGACCAGCGCGGTCCACAATCCTTCGGTGGACGTGGTGACATTTTGGACTTCCGCAAGCACCGAGGGCCACACTTTGGTGCCGCCGATATCTGCATCAAAAATCCGAAACACCAAAGTCTTGGGACCCGCCGGTAGCGGGATACCGGAGGCATCAGTGAGTTTGCCCTGCACGCTCATCGAACTTGGTGTAGCGACTGCTACACTTGTCGTGATGGCCAGCCAGGCCACGACGATCAGGGTGCAGCGCATGCGTTCTGCCATTGCCGTTCTCCTTGACTATTGCCGAAGTTGTTTCACTTCGGCTTTGAGTTTCTCAATTTGTTGCTGTTGTTCCTTCATGCCTTCAATGAGCAGTGCCACCAGACGCGCATAATCGACTGATCGTGCGTCGACGCCATTGTCTTCATACTGGACGATTTGAGGGAGCACTTTGCCGACCTCTTCGGCAATCAGGCCGATGTCGTCAGAGTTGTCGCTGTTGTGTTTGTAGTGCACACCTTGGAGATTTTGGACAGTTGCCAAAGCATTGGTGATCGGACGGATGTCATGTTTCCAGCGGCGGGAGGAGTATGTGTCCCAGCGGTTGGCGAGGCCACGGCCGCCGGAGTTGGCGAAGTTGGGCAGTGTCAGCACATTGGTGGCGTTCGTGGTATTGATGCCCAGGTAGCCTCCGCCGTTGAAGCGCGCCCGTTCGCTGAACGTTGCGCCATCCCATTGGCCGAACTGGAAATTCTGGCCGTTGGGCCACACAACATCACGCCCCCCTGCAGTGATGTAGAGTCCGTTGTTATTCGGCCCGGAGGTGACATGAAGTCCCCCTTGTGGGTTGTTGGTGCCAATCCCTACGCCGCCATCGGAAGGTATCAGAAACTGATTCGCGGCAGTGGACGCGAGCGTGTTGTTTGCGTCGTTATTCCACACGAAGGAGCCGTTGTGGAGGGCGTGGGCATTGCGACCGGCGGCGAACGTTCCGACGGCGCTGGCGATGTTGTTGGATCCCCCTGGGATGGTTGCGTAGATTCCATCGGCAACGTTGTCGTCGCCGCCACCGACTGTCGCGCTCAAGGCGCTGGCTTCATTGTTTCTGCCGCCGGCAATTGTGCAACCGGAGACGGTGGCGCTATTGGATTGACCGCCCCCCACCGTCGTTTGCCCGGATGATGCCACGTTCGCGTCGCCACCGGCGACCGTGGCGCTCGTGCCGGTCGCCTCGTTGTTCGTCCCGCCACCAACGGTGGAGTACCAAAGGTCTGTTGTATTTCGTTCGCCGCCCGAAATCGTTGACCAGGAACTCACTGCCGTGTTGTTATCGCCGCCGCCGACGACACTGAAAGTACCACTGGCGGAATTGCTGTCGCCGCCGGACACGGTTGTCCCGGGGCCGGTGGCGTAGCTGTACGCTCCCCCCCCAACGACGCTGTTTCTTCCCGTTGCCTGATTTTCTCGTCCGCCGGGGACGGTGGCATAGTCATCGGTGGCGCTGTTGTCAAAGCCGCCCCCAACAACCCCGTGACGACCTTCAACTGTGTTGCCTTCACCACCGCCAATGACGGCTCCTGTATTCGTTGCCGCATGTCCCTGGCCGCCGCTGATGGTGGAGTTGTAACCGGATGCATGATTGGAATCACTTTTCGAGGCGGCTCCACCGCCGGCGATGGTTGCGTAATTGCCGTACACGTAGTTGAACCTGCCGCCGCCGACGACCGAGTAGTCCCCGGTCACGGCATTGAGATGACCGGCCACGAACGCCTGATTGCCCGTGTTCGTGTGCGAGGCGCCGATCGATACTTTTGATGAGATCTCGCCGCCGGAGGCTCCATCCACAGTTGAAACGCGATGCGCATAGGGTCCTGTCCGCAATTGGACGCGAGGAAGTGTCGTGACCGGATTGACACCATCGTCCACTGTGATTTCCAGCCATCGAATTGTCTGGTTAAAAACCGAATCTGCAATTGGGTCAATGGCACCGACCGGCGCGGTCCACAGGCCGTTGGCATCGGTCGAGATGCTCTGTGTTTCCGCGCCGACCGACGGCCAAATTTGGCTGCCCCCACCTGGGCTCGTGAAGATTCGGAAACTGAAATCCTTCGGTCCGGCCGGCAGTGGTGTGCCGGTAGCGTCGGTGAGATGGCCCTGAACGGTTATGGAGCTCGGCACGTTCGCGTCTGCGAGCTGAGCACACAGGAGAACAAAAACGACGGCGATGATGCGACTGCGGTAAGACATGTGACACATCCTTTACTGCGTGAGTTGTTCGAGTTGCTGGGCCATTTGATGTATTTGACTCTGTTGTTCTTTGACTGCCTCGATGAGAACGGCAACCAACCGCGCGTAGTCGACCGATCGTGCGTCGATGCCGTTGTCTTCGTACTGCACGATTTCGGGAATGACGGCGCCGACGTCTTCGGCGATCAGGCCGATGTCGGGTGTGTTGTCGCTGTTGTGCTTGTAGCGAACACCCTGGAGTTGCCTGACCAATTGGAGCGCACTGTCGAGCGGCACGATGTCATGTTTCCAGCGGCGGGAGGAATAGGTGTCCCAACGGTTGGCGAGGCCGCGTCCGTCGACACCGGCAATGTTCGGCAGCGTGAGGACATTGGAGACCGATGTTTCATTGATGCCAAGCCGTCCGCCACCAGTAAAACGCGCGCGTTCGGTAAACGTTGCGCCGTCCCACTGTCCGATTTGGAGATTCTGTCCGGACTTCCACACGACGTCCTGGGTTCCCGCTTGCAGGTAGAGGCCGTTACCGTTCGGTCCCGAACGAACATCAAGCGCGCCTTCGGGTGTGTCGGTGTTGATGCCCACACCACCATCGGCGGTAATGAGGAACTGATTCGCGCCGGTTGTGGACAGTGTGTCGCTGTTGTTGCCGTTCCAGACGAAGCTGCCGTTGTGGAGTGCTTGTGCGCGTCGTCCGCCGGCAAAAGAGAAGCTGCCGCCGGCGTAGTTGTCGACGCCACCAGGGACGACCGCACCCAAGGCCGCTGCGGTGTTGTTGGCGCCGCCGCCGATCGATGATTCCTGACCGGTGGCCAGATTGCCCCGTCCGCCGACGACTACAGTGTGATCGCCTTTAGCCACGTTCGAGTCGGCGTCAATCAAACTGCTGCCACCGCCGACAAAGCTGAAGGGTCCGCGGGCCTTGTTTCCCTTTCCGCCCCCGACAAACGCGAAGTCACCCGAGGCAGCGTTGAGTTCGCCACCGACACAGACGGCGTTGGCGCCACTGGCGGAGTCGGTATCGCCGCCCCCGACAAACGACTCGATACCGGAGGCCACGTTCGCTACGCCACCAGCAACAGTTGATCGCAGGTTGGATGCGAGGTTGAAATGGCCGCCGCCGATGCTTGATTGGTCAGCGCTGGCGGTGTTGTGGACACCGCCGGCCACGGTGGCATGATTTTGTCCTGCCTCGTTGCTTTCACCGCCACCGATCGTTGAGCCGCGTCCGTTCACGTAATTGCTGAGGCCGCCCGAAATGGTGGAGATGGCCGAGTCGGCTTGGTTAAGGGCGCCGCCCGCAACAACCGCGTACGTATATCCTGCGTAGTTTCCCTCACCGCCGCCGATCGTGGAGGATTCACCTTCGGCGATATTTGATTGTCCACCGGAGATGACAGTGTATTCAGCAGCGGCCATATTGGCGCGCCCGCCGCCAATGGCGGCTGAGGTTCCGTTGGCACTGTTCGAGTCGGATGCATTCAGTCCACCGCCGCCGGCGACTACTGACCACACACCGGTGGCCCGGCTGAAATTGCCGCCACCAACGGTTGCGCTCGGTCCGGCGAGATTGTCGGTTCCACCGCCAATGAAAGCGTTGTTGTCGGCCGCAATGTTGCGACGTCCGCCAACAACCGCGGAGTAGTCGCCCAGAGCCGCGTTGCTATCGCCACCGGTGGTGTTGCCGCCTCCCGCAACGACGGAGCGTTCCCCACGGGCACGGTTGGAATTGCCACCGCCCACGAAGGCGTACGTGCCGGTGGCGTAGTTCACGGTTCCGCCGGCAATGGTAGCGCCGATGTTTCCGGCTTCGTTTGCTGATCCGCCGGAGACTGTCGCCCAGTTGCCATTGACGATGTTATCCTCGCCGGCGACAAAGGCATTGATACCTTGATTCGTGTGATCGGGACCGATGCTCAGCTTGGATGTGATGGTGCCACCCAATGCACCATCGACGGTCGAAACGCGATGTGCGTACGGACCGGTGACGAGACGCACACGTGGAAGGATCGTCAGGGGATTGACACCATCATCGACGGCAATTTCCAACCACCGCACGGAATCGGCAAAGACGGAGTCGGTGAGAGGATCAAGCGCGCCGACATAGGCGGTCCAGAGACCATCGGCGGTGCTGGTGATGCTCTGAACTTCGGCCACCCCAGCCGGCCAGATCTGGGTGCCGCCGACCTCTTGATTGAAGATGCGAAAACCGATCGATTTGACGCCGGGGGGGAGCGGAGTGCCACTGGCGTCCGTGAGGCGCCCCTGGACATTGATCGACGTTGGGGTGTTGGCGAGCGCCGTGACGGCAATCATGACAGCAAGACACACGCATAGGCATACGACGGTGAGTTTGTGATGCGACAAGTGTTCCTCCTTGGGGTACTGAGGCGATCAGTATGGGCGGCGTACGATTTCGATGACGCGCCGGGCCAACAGGCACCAATATAGCACATTTTTTGTCCTTTTAATTGGACAAATTCCGAATTTCAGTACGGATTGAGGGCTAATAACTTAGGAACTGCTGGTGGACCGTCCCATACCCAGACCGATCGGAATCAATCCCAGCAGTTCAACTACCGAGGTCCAGAGGCGGGCGGCAACGGCAACGATGCCAGCGAGGCTGGCATCCATGTGCGCAGAGAGCAGGAGAGTCAGTACGCCCTCGCGCACTCCCAATCCACCGGGAGCGAAGACAGCGAGAAAGCCAATCAGGTAGGCGGCGACGAAGATCGCCGACCCTTCCCACATGCCAATGTCGGTGGGGGTCAGGCCCTTAAGCATTGTCCAGAGCGAAACGCCGTAAACGATCCATGAGAGCAAATAGACGAGAAAGACCACGATCGCCTGCATCGGCGTTATTGTAATCGAGATCGGATCGCGCTTGATCAGGCGCAGGCCGAAGTTCACTGCCCGTGTAAAGAACGGCGGATAGATCACGATGAGGGCGACAATCGCACCGATGATCAGCGAGATCCACGGCAGTTCGCCGAGCACTTCGGTGCCTAAGAACGCGATCACGAACAAGCCGGATGCGGTAATTGAGTACGCTTGATGCAGAATCGATGAACTGATGGCATGCGACGACGAGAAATTCTCTCGTTTGAGCAGATAGATCATCCCGGCCACGGCCCACACCTTGCCGGGCATGTACTTGCCCATATTGGAGAGCACCCAGATGCGAAAGGCCGAGGCGAAACGCAACCGCCGCATGGTAAGGGTCTGCAATTGAAACCGCCAGAGCCAGATGAAGAAAAAGAACGACACCCAGACAAGCACCGCCGATGCGCCCAGCCAGGCGAAATCGAACCGCCAATCGTATGTCGAGACTGTCTCCCAACTGGTCCAAATTGATCGGCCGATGAAGAAGAAGGCGACGAGGATGACAAGAACACCAAGGGCGGTTTGCCAGCGGGGATGTTTTCCTTGGACGATTTCGGCCGCGTCGAGATTGGCGTCGGAAATCGGTGGGGTGGCTTGTGGAGTCATTGAGATACCCGGTCCGCCGGTGGTGACCGGTATGGAGAGCCGGTTTGGCGGTGGCGTCAAGGAGTATGTCGGATATTCAGACGGACTTTACGACTGTGTCGGGCAGTCGCCGGTTGAGCAGCCAGAGATGAATCATCGCGCCGATGAGTAATCCAAAGAGCAGATAGAAGCCCGCGCCGATGGTCACGTGCTCCGCAATATAGCCAACACCGAAAACCACCGACAGTTGCGCGACGAGTGAAATCTGGAAGAATGTCGATGTACAACGTCCCATCAGTTTGCCGGGAATGATGCGCATGAGGTAGGTTTGGCTCACCACACGGAAGCTCGAATTGAATACACCGATGAGCCCTATCAACACGAACGCGACCGGCAACAGACTCGTGAACGCGCACGCGAGATAGCCGAGCGCCGACATGAGCAGGAATAAGCGAAGTGCACTCTGGTGATGCCGTTCGACGACCAACGCGCCCACCAGGGCCGCCCCGAGAAAGGCGCCGATGCCATACACCATATCGAGCAATCCATAGGTGACCGCGCCCTGGTTCAAGATGTTCTTCACGTATGTCGGCATTAGGACATTGAGCGCCATGATGGCGACAAACGGCACCATCGACATGATGCCGAAGATGAAGATCGGCTTGTTCGACCAGAGGTAGTTCAGGCCGGAGCGGATCGTGCCCCAGTAGGTTTCGCCTTGGTCGCGTTCGGGATGCGCCACCCGTCCGGCGCGAACGCGCGAAATGCAGAACGCCGAGAAGACGTATGTCGACGCATCAAACCACAGCACGCCCGACAAACCGTAGGTGTCGACAATCCATCCCGCCACACCAGCCGCCGACAACGATCCCACCTGGAAGGTCACTTCGCGCAGCGCGTTGGCGTTCATATACTCCTCAGGGGGCAGGATTTCCTGCAGCAATGCGGTCGACGCCGGGAAATAGAAGGCATGGTTGCTGCCGACAATGAATGCCATCGGCCACAGAACCCAGATCGGGAACGAGGGGAAGAACGCAAATGTCCCGACCGATCCGATGACGAGGGCGCGGATGATATCCGGCGTGATGACCATGGTGCGGCGCGCATGGCGGTCGATGATCGACCCCGAAAACGGCAGCACAAACAGACCGGCACTCAACGAGGTCATCATAATCAGACTGACTTTGGTTTCCGAACCGGTCGCGCTGAGGATGTACCAGTTGACGCCGATCAGGTTCACGCCCAGGCCGAGCATCGACACAAACGTTCCCCAGAAGTACCAGGCGAAGTCGCGATGCCCGAGGAGGCGGAAAGGCAGAGCGTCAAAACGCAACATGCGTTCGATTCAGCAGCGAAACGGAGTGTAACACAAGGGAAAACGGGGCCAATGAGTCGGCGGCAATGATAGTCGTGACAGGATCGTGGGCAGACGGTCATGCGCCGAATCCCGCTTCCAGCGGGCTTCGTGTATTCTAACACCCGGCTTCAGCCGGGTGTCACAGGACTCTGATCTTCACTGCGAAAACCGTTTCAACGGTTTGACCACGATACATGGTAAACCCGCCTGGGCTGTACTGGTCTGTGTGTTGGAATCCGGTACGCAAGAAGGCCGTCGTTTGATACACCTAAAAATCGCGGCGGCGGAACCGCCAGAGGCCGAGGAGAACCGGGAGTGTTGACCAGACGACCAGTGACGCGCCGGAAATGACCAAGCCGAGATGTCCGCCGAAGAAACGTCGAAAGACAGCGCCGGTGTATCCCATCAGAGCCGCGGCATCGATTTGTGTGAGCAATAGCACGCGGGCTAAATCGATCGGATTGGCCATGACGGCAGCCAGCACCGGCTTTTCGAGCGGATAGTCACCAAAGGCATGCACACCGGCGAGGATGAGCCCATCGTAGACCAACGCCAACACCAACCAGACCATGAGTGTGACGCCCAATCCCTTGCCCTTATCGGGAATCATGACAGAGACAACAAAGCCGAGTGCAACGAAGATCCATGTCAATGCAGTACCCGTGATCAGAAGTGTGATGACCGATGCCAGTTGGTGCGTGGAGCTGATACCGTTGATGACGAATGGGACGCCAACACCGACAACAAATCCGATGGCCAACGACAGTGTCAGTCCGGCGAAGAGACCGACGAACACCGACACACGTCGCAACGGTTGCGTCAACAACAGTTCGACAAACTCACGTGAGTTATAGAAATACATCGTGGCGAAGACCGCGCTGATCAACGGGACCAAGAAGAGCGTTATGTTGACCAGGCTGAGAATCACCTTTGCGCTCTGCCCCATGACATGGAAGAGGCCCTGTGTGAGAATGAAGAAGAAGAGCGCGTAGACAATCGCCCAACGGCTGCGCATGACATTCTGCAGGCTCGATAGGCTGATTCGGACAACGGCTGTCATCGGGATGGCTCCTGCATGAGTTGGGGAATGGCGGCTTCGAGTGAATCGCGATCGGTGCGCGCCTTAAGTTCGTCGGGTGTGCCGGTAAACAGCAAGTGACCGTCGAGCAAGAACACAATGCGATCGGCAAGCGATTCGATTTCGCTGACGATGTGTGAGGTCAGAAGCACCGTACGTCCGTCGGTGCGTCGCGACCGAATGAACTCTTTCATTGCGCCGCTGCTGATCGGGTCGAGTCCGGCGGTGGGTTCATCGAGGATGTAGATTGGCGGATCGAACATGGCCGCGATCATGGCGGCAACTTTCTGGCGTGTTCCGCCCGACAACGCCGACATACGCTTCTTCCGGTCACCGTTGAGATTGAAAATGTCGGCGAGCGCATTCACTGGCCGTTCGGCACGTCCCCGCACACCCTGGACCAACCCCAGAACATCGCGGACCGTCAGATTATCGGGAAAGCGGGCAATCTGCGGCATGTAGCCGATCAGTTTGCGGTATTCCCAGCCGCCATTGATCTGCTGATCGTTGACGGTGATGGTGCCCGATGTTGGATGTGTCAGTCCGAGAACACATTTGATCAGCGTCGTTTTCCCAGACCCATTGGGGCCGACAAGGGCGGTCACTTGCCCCTTGGGGAATTCGAGGCTGATATTGTCAAGTGCCCTGAGACCGCTGTATTGCTTGGTCAGTTGGTGTACCTGAATCATAAGATCGGCTCCATCGCGGGTCGCTTGTCGACCAATGTCTCCGGCGTTAACGTGGGAATCAGGCGCTCGGCCATATCGAGCACATCGACCAGCAAGCTGCGCATCAGGACCAGTGCCGGGGGATTGCGTTCGACGACGAGGGAGAAAACGCCAACCGGTCGAAACGGAACGTCGCCGTAGCCGTCACCGTCGAGATCGTAGCCGCTGTACTCGCTCCAGTAGTTTTCATTGAACGTACTGAAGCTGGAGCGGCTGTTGGTGGTGACAGCAATGGAGTTGCCGATGAAATCATTGCGCGCAATCGTATTGTCGATCGAGCTGGCCATCAGACGAATGCCCCAGCCATTGCTTTTCAGTTCGTTGTGTTCGATCAACAACCGGTTTGAGCCTTCGATGTGAATGCCGACGGTGTTGCGGTGGAATTGATTGCCGCGGACGTCACTGTCAGTAATGTCTTTCAGCAGCAAACCGTATGATGACGGCCCCCAGTTGTGTTCGAATGTGTTATCGCGCATCGTGACATGACGCGTGTACATCACCGCGACACCGGCATTGTTGCGAATGAAGGTGTTGTCTTCGTACAGGCAACTGTCCGAATACATGAAGTGGAGACCGTAGCGCAGGTTCTCCGTGCTGTAGTTACGCGTGATGCGACTATTTACGACGAACTCGAAGTAGATACCATCCCGATGTCCGCGGACGTCATTGCTGTCGACGAGAACATCGCGGCAATACCAGAGGTGGATGCCGTTTCCGGAGCGCGTTTCCGTGCCGGCCTCACCGATGACAGTATTGTTGACGATTCGGCAATCGGCCGATTTGGCCAGGTAGATGCCGAAGAAGTTGTTTTCGAATCGGCAGTTCTCCACCACGCATCCGCGCGCATCTTCAATGCGTAATCCGGCGTTGTCATCAATGAAGCTGACGCCGGATCCACGAACCGTAATGTTCTTAATGGTTACGCTGTCGCTGAGCACACGGATGATTTCACCCTTGTTGGTGCCATCGATGACCGCACCGTCTTCACCGATGATGGTCAGGGGCTGAGTGATTTCGATGTCACGCTCGTGGTAGATGCCGGTACCGATGATGATCGTATCACCAGCCTGCGCACGGGACACCGCATGGCTGATGGCATTCTCTGTCACCTCGGAAATGACACCAACCGTTGCCGCAGACACGATACCGTTGCACAGTGCGAACAAGCCGAAGCAACACGCAGCAATAGCCGTCAATCGTATGGTGGTCCGGATCGTCATCAGAAAGTACACCTGCTGTTCTGTACCAGAAATCGCTTGCATGAGCCGCAGGTCAGGAGCACGGCGCACGCAACGTCTGTTGCGTTCACGACTGCGTAACCGCGCCGGGCTCCTGACAGTCGGGCTGGCATGTTATCAGACCGCCGTCATTGATATCGCTGGCAATCGTCCGTCTCGCGATCCGGCTCCGGATGAGCCGACGAGCACGCTCGTGCTCCCACTGACCAAGGTCAGTGGCACCCGCTGTTGATCGTGTGGTGGTGCCGGTCGTCATCAGAAGATACACCTATACGCCCTGCTTCGCTGCCGGTGTGACATTCCACTTTTCGCCGATGATATCGCACGCCTCGTCCCAACTGACGATGCGTCCCTTGTATGAGTCGCGGACACGGATGGCGACGTCGTGTTTGTCCACGGCGCACAATCCGCCGGCCATCGGGCTGCGAATCTGATCGCTGTAGATGAATGTCGCACTGTCCAGATGCAACAGGGTGCCGGAGTTGTTGTAATTGGCCACCCATTGGGAGTGGATGTCGTCATCCGACATGGCACCCGACTTCTCAAAGGCGGCGAGGCATTCGATAGCGTCGAATTTGAACACTTTGCCCTTGGTGGTCACCAATTCGCACGCAAAGCCGCGTTCCATGATGGTCATGTTGCAGTAGTGACACGCGTCCTCGCCGTAGACGATCGGTTGCGGTCCAGGGCTGGCACACGCGGCCACCAACACGCCCATCAGTACGGGCAACGTGTACAGCGATCGGACTATTCGTCGATTGTTCATTCTACTACTCCTGTTGTGCTGCGTCGCTGCTTGATCCATTCGACCGCCAACGAGATGGTGACGGAAAAAAAACCGGCGATCAGAATCCAGCCACCGAGGCCGGGCAGCGACGTGGCCTTGAAATTGAGCAACATTTTCGATCCGATCAGCGGCGGCTGATAACTCATGCCGGGGATCTTGATGATGGCACGCTCCATGTCGAGGTTGTGCCCGTAGTCGTATCCCCAGATGTAGTAGTCCACCAGCCCGGCGATCGCGAGTAACATAAATGCTACGAGCCAGGCGATTACCCATTTGCGTCGACCGACAATGGCGGCCGCCAACCCGAACAGCAGCAGGCCGCGCATGATCCACGGCATGAACCGCAATTCGGGAATGGATTCGGGGTGAATGGTTTTCATCCCGATGTAGTGATTCAGATTGTTGATCTTGCCAAGGTCGCCGGGGTTTTGCCCCTTGATCGAGTTGATCCAGATCTCCAACCCCAATCCCTCGGGATATTGGGGAGCGTCCAGATCCACCGTCCACAACGGCGTAAAGTACGTCGCTGCAAGCATCAGTGACGCGACGGCCAAAATGATGCGCGTCGTGCGGGACACACGTGCCCCCCTGCGTGTGTGCCCCGTCTTCACCGGTGACGGTCTCAGCATTGTATCTGAACGCTCCATGGACTGCCTCACTTATTCACCACTGCTGTTGTAGCTGATCTGGATATTCGAGTTTGCCGGGGAGACACGCACATATCCCTGCATCTCCTGGTGCAGCGCCGAACAAAAGTCGGTGCAATAGAACGGATAAACACCGACGCGCTGCGGTTTCCAATACAGTGTGCGGGTTTCACCCGGCATAACGAGCAATTCGGAGTTGCGCGCGCCCATGACGGCCAGACCGTGCGGAATGTCCCAGTCCTGTTCCAGGTTGGTCACATGGAAGTAGACGTCGTCGCCGACCTTGATGCCCTCGATGTTGTCGGGCGCGAAGTGGGTGCGAATGGTCGTCAGGTAGATATGTACGGTGTTACCGTCACGCTCGACACGCGCATCGGCTTCACTCTTGGTCACGTACGGATTGGTGTTGTCTTCGATCTTATAGATGCGCTGCGAGTTCGGCATGATCAGATCAGCGGGAATCGCCTGACCGTAATGCGGTTCGCCCATCGTCGGAAAATCGAGCAGCAGCTTCATCTTGTCGCCGGTGATGTCGATCAATTGTGCGGCGTGCGCCAGTTCGGGTCCGGTGGGCAGGTAACGGTCCTTGGTGATCTTGTTGAGCGCGATCACATATTCACCCCACGGTTCTTTGCTGTCACCGCCCGGGATCATCAGGTGGCCGATGGAGTAGTATGTCGGGATGCGGTCGACGACTTCCCAGGTGCCGACCTTCCATTTCGTGATCTCCGACGAGAGAAACATCGACGTGTACGCGAATCCCTTGTTGTCGAACTCGGTGTGAAGCGGCCCGAGGCCGGGCTCCTGCACTTCGCCGGCGATGACAGCATCGTACCGCAGGACCGGAATGCCATCGATTTCGCCCTCGTAATCTTCGGCTTCAATCGCCTGCATCATTTTCGAGAACGAATGCACCGGAATGGTCGCCGCGAGTTTGCCGCCGGCGGCGATGTACTCACCGGTCGGATCGACGTCGACACCGTGTGGTGACTTCGGCGTCGGGAGATAATAGACCAGACCGGGGCATTCGGCGGGCGTCAGCACTTTTACGCCTTCGAGTGTCTCGGTCTGCGCGATGTGATGTTCGTCCATGTAGTTGTGCACATAGCTGGCCGGCATGCGTTCGAACTTACCCTCGGCCATGAATTCAATCGCTTTGCGGTAGTTGACCGCAGCGATGAAGTCTTTGTCGTTCTGCGATGCGTTGATCTCCAACAGCTCGTTGGCCTGTTCGGAGTTGTAACAGGTGAAGAACGCCCAGCCATCCGACGGCCCCTTGCCGGCGTGGGAGAGATCGTAGTCGAATCCCGGCATCAAGATCTGAAAGGCGATCTCCATACGGCCGGTGGTCTTGTCGACCTTGATGAAGGTTAACGTACCTTTGAAGTTCTCTTTGTATGTCTCGATGGAGACGTCTTCCTGAGGAATCGGTACGCTGAAACGAGTCGCCGCAAAGATGTAGTCCGTGTTGGGAGTGACAAACGGCGAGGCGTGATTGCCCGCCGAATTCGGGATCTCGATGATCTCTTCGGTTTGGAACCGGGTCAAATCGATGCGCGCAATGCGTGGTGTGTTGTTGGCGTTGATGAAGATCCAGCGTCCATCGGGCACACCGTTGGTCTGCGACAGTTCCGGATGGTGCGCATCGTCCCACGGAATGTGTCCCCACGACGTGTTCAGCATGTCTTTGGTTTCTTCGGAAAAGCCGTAGGCATTTTCCGGATACTGCGAGAAGACCGGAATCGTGCGCAGGTGCCGTCCCGATGGCAAACCATAGACGGTCATGTTGCCGCTGAATCCCCCGGAGAAGAAGGCATAGTACTTGTCGTAGCTTCCCGGTGGAACATAGACTTTCTGTGCGGCATCGCCCATGCCGCCGATCTCGCCGTTGCCCCCACCGCCACCGCAGCCGACGACGATCAGCGAGAATACGCTGAATGTCAGCAGCGCAAGGATGATGTGTGTGAGACGTGTGTTCATCTGTGTGATCCTCCTCATCCAGTTTGTTACTGGTTGCTTTTCGATTGGCTTCTCAAGAATTCGAGTACGGCCCGAGCATCGTCCCGGGACACGTTTTGAAACGTCATGATGGTCATGTATTCGGCCACGAGCTTCTTGGCTGCCGGATGCGCCTTGGCCATTTCCTCGGGGTTGAGAATCTGGTTCATCACGTATTCGGGGGAACGTCGTTCCAGCACGCCGCCCAGCGCCGGTCCGGTGAACCGTTTATCCATTTTGTGACAGGTGGCGCACTTCGTTTTGAATATCTCCTGACCCTTTTCGACTTTTTGGGGGTCGATTGGCCCGAGCGACATTTCTTCTTTGACTGGTCCGATGCCGTGCTGGCGTTCGAATTCGGAGAGACTGCCGGCCATCGCGCTCGACTCCAACTTGGAGAAATCGATCGGATTGCCCGACTCATCGTAGATGATCGCCATCGGCGAAATCGGTGCGGCGTCAGCGATGTTGATTTCGCCGCGCCGTTCGGTGTCGAGCATCGAAAAACCGATCAGCAGAGCGAGAAAGGCGAGCGACACGATGAAGACAAGCGCGTACATCTTGTTATCGAAGAACAGATGCATGAAGAACAAGACCACCAGAGTTCCCTTGGCAACCGCGATGGCCAATGCCACGAGGATGTTCCATTCGCCCAGATCGACTCGCGCGGCGGCGACGGTCACGACGGTCAGAATCAGGAGCCCAAATGCGACCCCGAGGTAGACCTTCAGTGGCAATACATGGTGATGAGTGGGTTGAGCGGTCCCGTTGGCCATGGGACACCTCCTACTTCAGGTTCAGTTCGCCGACACCGCTGGCGAGTTTGGCGAGCGTGGCGCGTTCGAACATGCGATCGATTTGCTCCCGGCGTTGTGCCCACTCGCGATGCAACGGGCACGGTGAATCGTCGCTGCACTGCGGCAGCCCCAACACGCAGCCGTTGAACAGTTCCTCGCCATCGATGGCGACGATGATTTCGCGGACACGGATATCCGACGGTTTGCGTGTCAACGCCACGCCGCCGTTGGGGCCGCGAAATGACTCCATGATCCCCGCTTCGGTGAGGATCTGCAGCAGCTTGGTCAGGAAGTGGAAGGAGATGCCCAGCTCATCGGCGATCTCCCGCACCCTGATGAACTGGCGTCCTTCGGTCATCTTGTGGGTGAGCAGCACGGCCGCTCGAATCGCGTATTCACATCCTTTACTCAGCATCGGTCCTCTCATTTAAGATTTCGGACTCTGTTGTCTTAATTATGAGCGAATCGCCTGAATCTGTCAAGCGATTCTGGGTGATAATTGTCAGGTATTGTGTAAGATGTTGACAGTTCGTTGGTTATGGGGAGCAAATGGTGTGGGCGGCGATAGGAATGGTGAGGATCTGGAAGGGGACGTATCTGCGGCGAGGCTCCCGCCGAGCACTTGTCCCAACCGTCATGAATTGGGGCGAGCCTCCTGGCGAGCACTTGCCCCACAAACATTAGAGCGATTGTCATAAGTATTTTCCGTTTGTACGAGCGTGGCACAGGCCTCAAGGGGTGTGTTGACAAGGCCTGAGTCCCAATCCGAACGCACGTCGACGAGACAATCATTCGTAGGGGCGTACTGAGTACGCCCGCACCCGCAACGGTTTACGCGAATGGGACGTATTCAATACGCCCCTACAAATGCATGTTCTCAACAATGTAGCGCCTTCTTTCAACGCTCCCCCTCAAGGCCCGTGGCGCCCCAACGTGCGTGCAAAGCAAACCCACCCTCGCGCTTTCTCAAACGGAACGGAATTCTGACAACCGCTCTAAAGCGGTTGTACGATCAAATCTCCGATCAAGAAGTTACGAGGCACCGTGTGTTTTGTGATTACATGTGGATGCCAAGGGCCTGATGGGGCGTGTTGAAATACCTATATTCACTCTCGCGCCGGTCCGGCGAAAGGTTACAGTTCTTTCATTCGATTACATTGTGGGTTCGGCAATCCATGCACAACTTTTTCAACAGACTCCTGAAAGTCCGTGGTATCCGATGCAAACGGAAAGGATTTGTGACAATCGCTCTCGGGTTGTAGAAACAGTGCTCGGCGGGAGCCTCGCCCTTCCCGATACCTCCCCTTCGCGTGGAATGGGTTGGTTGCGTCTACAGCCGGTAGAGCATCAGATAGATCACCACCCCCGAAATCGACACGAAGATCCAGACCGGCCAGACCCAGCGGGCGAGGCGGCGGTGACGGTCGAAACGGCCGCTGGCGGCGAAGATGACCAGTGCAATGATGAACGGGACCATCACCGCCGCGAGGATGATGTGTGGAATCAGAATGATGAAGTAGAGCGGACGGGTCCAGTCGTGGTACGGATACGGCACCGAGCCCACCTGGTAGTGGTAGATCAGATAAGTCGTCAGGAACGCCGCCGAGACGATCAGTGCGGCGATCATGATGTTGCGATGGGTGTCGCGATGACCACGCCGGATCATCACGTAGCCCCAAACCAACAGTACGGTCGCTGTCGCGTTCAACAGCGCATTGACCCCCGGCAGATCGGCGGCGCTCACTTTAGTGCTCCCGACAACGCGCGGAGATGATGCTGCAATTCGAGCGGACCTTCGTTGTCCTGGCTGTTGTAGTATCCGCGAATCTGGCCCTTCGAGTCGATCAGCACGAACTTGCTGCTGTGGCCCTGGGGGAGTTCACCCATTGGCAGTTTGAGCCCGCCTTCGGCCAGATCGACGACTTCATCGATTGGTCCCCTCAGGAAGATCCAACGATCATCATTGACGCCTTGCGCTTCGGCGTACTCGCGTAACACCGGGAGCGAATCATACTCCGGATCGACGGTAACGGAAATGAACTGGACTTCGTCATGGCGTTCGAATCGCTGGTACAGATTGCCCATCTTGTCGGCCATCACGGGGCAGACACCGGGACAGCGCGTGAAGATGAAATCCATGACGCTGATCTTACCGAGCAATTCCTCGCGGCTGAATTCCTCTCCGGTGTGCGCAGCAGTAAAGCTGAAATTCGGCGCCTCACCCAGTACCGGCAAAACCAACCGTTCGTTGTTGGTGCGTTGAATCATATACGCGCCCACCAACGCGATCACAAGCAAGCCGGCAAAGGCCAATATGACTATTCGTCCCGGCAGTCTCTTTTCGTCGGTCATGACACAACCTCCCGATCATGTCCCAGTGCGTAGTGCAGGACAAGCAATGCTCCAACATAGAAGCTTGATAACCACAAATGCAATACACGCAACGCCGGCGGCAGTTCGACAGCGACGAGAATAATGCCAACAATCACCTGTGCGGTTGCGATGAGCATCAGGGCCCAGGCACTCGGCGCCACCAGACGTGAGGTCCATTCTCCGCGCTGCGCCAAAATGCGAAGTCCGGCATACCATGTCAGCAGCACAACCAGGCCGCCGACGATCAGGTGCCCGACATGAGGCCACCCCACATGGGAAAGGACAGTCAACTCATCAGCCATGGGGTGGTCGGCCATAAATGTTTCGATGTGCGAACGGACTTGAGTGCCCAGGGCAATGGATACAATCGCGACGCCCCAGAGCATCGCCAGCCAGTTGCGCCAGGCTTTCGGTTTGGGCCGTGCGGTCAGCACGACATCGGATGTGACGCGATAGGTTTCGAGTGTCGTGAAAGTCAATAAACTGGCAATGATGAAGGCGAGCACCATGTGTATCGTGACAATAAACGGCGCCAGCTTGGAGCCCACGACTTGTCCGCCCTGCCATCCCTCGATGGCCACCAAAACGAGTGACGCGATGGCGGGATAGAGGATGCGTGGGTATCGGCGCGCGTAGCGGATCGCCAGGATGGCCGTGACCAATATGAAGAGGCCGATGGTGACTCCGATCAGCCGATTGATGTATTCGATCCACGCCAGCGTGACATTGAATGTGGCCGGGTCGATGTGTGCGGGGAGTTGGCTGACATCAGTGGGGGGAATCCACCGCTCGAAGCACTTCGGCCAATCGGGACAGCCGAGCCCGGCACCGGAGACACGCACCAAGCCACCGACGAAGATGAGCACATAGGTGGCGATGGTTGCGGCCAAGGCCCACGAGCGGAGGCGCTTCACGTCTGCCTCAAATGCGGTGTGATGGAATTCACAAGACCAATCCCTGTCAATGTGTCGGGGATCACCCCCGGGGCGACCAAACCGGTCCTACTGTGACGACGATCCTGAATGTGTATCGGCTGACGTTGTGTCCGTGAGTGTATCAGCCGGTGCCGATATCGCGGTGGTGTCTGTTGCTGTGTCGGCGGTGGTATTTGCCATCGCGCCGGTGTAGATAATGGCCTGCTCCCGGATTGGTCTGCCGACTTCTTCATACAGGTCGGCACGCCGTTCGGTGTCGGCCATTGACAACCCGATCAGCAGTGCGAGAAACGCGAGCGACACGACAAACACGAGGAAGTAGAGCTTGTTGTCGTAATACAGGTGCATGAAGATGAACGCCACCAGCGAGGCCTTCACCGTGGCGATCAGAAGGGCGACCACGATGTTCCACGCGCCCAGATCGACCTGTGCGGCCAGAACAGTGACCACGGTCAGCACAAGCAACGCCGCACCGATACCGACATAGGTACGCAACGGTGTGATATGGGGATGATCATGGGTGGTCGCGTCGGACGTCATGCGGTCATCCTATCAGATAGAACAGTGGGAACAGGAAAATCCAAATCAGGTCGACCAGGTGCCAGTACAGGCCGGTCATCTCGACGGGCGTATAGTAAGCGCTCGAAAAACGGCCTTTCAGTGTACGAATCAACACCCACGTAATCAGCCCCATCCCGACCACGACGTGGAGACCGTGCAGACCGGTCATCATGAAGTACAGGCTGAAGAAAATGTGAGGATTGGTTCCCTCGACGCCAGTGTAGGTGTAGTATTTCCCGGGCAATTGGCCGAGGTGAATCTTGTGCGAGTATTCGAAATACTTGATTACCAGGAAGGTAACGGCCAGCAGCAGTGTGGCCACCAGGTACATCGCACTCTGCTTCTGCTTGTTCACTTGCAGGCTGCGAATGCCGAGCGCCATGGTCAGTGAACTGGTGATCAGTACGACCGTGTTGGTTCCGCCCAGCCAGACATCCAATGCCTTGTGGGCGTTGATGAACATGTCCGGATACCAGGCACGGTAGACGGCATACGCCAGAAAGAGACCGCCGAAAAGGAGGACTTCCGTTAACAGGAAGATCCACATCCCGAGCTTGGATGATTCTTTCTGCTGCTCCGCATCGGTGAAGTGATGCTGCAGGAAGTTCGGCTTGCCGGCCGCGACGCTCATGTGTCGGATTCCTCCAGCGTGCTGGGGACAATGATCTTGTCGTAGTCGTGCGGACCGTGCTTGATCACCGGTTGTGTGTCAAAGTTGTGATGCGGGGGCGGTGACGGTGTGGTCCATTCGAGTGAGAGCGCACCCCACGGATTGCGTCCGGCGATGCGTCCCTTCCAGAACGAGGCGATCAGGTAGATGCCCATGATCAGGATTCCAGCGGCCATGATCCAGGAGCCATGGGTCGACGCCATGTGCATCGTCTGAAACTCGGGGACATAATCGAAATACCGCCGCGGCATGCCCTGCGATCCCATGATGAACTGCGGGAAGAAGGTGGCGTTGAAGCCGACGAATACGAGCACGGCGGCAATGCGCCCCCAGAACTCACTGTACATGCGGCCGAACATCTTGGGCCACCAATAGTGAATGCCACCGAAAAGCGCCATCACCGTGCCGCCGACCATGACGTAGTGAAAATGCGCGACGACGAAATACGTGTCGTGCAGGTGGACGTCGACCGACAGCGCGCCGAGGAAGATACCGGTCAAACCGCCGATGGTGAAGGTGCACAGGAACCACAGTGCGTACAGCATCGGCGTTTGGAACGTGATTTGTCCCTTGTACAGCGTGGTCATCCAATTGAAGACTTTGATCGCCGATGGTATTGCCACCATAAACGTCAGCGCCGAGAAGATCATCGCCGCGATTTCCGATTGACCCGAGGTGAACATGTGGTGGCCCCACACGAAGAAGCCGATCAGCGCGATGGCGACACTGGAAAACGCGACGAAACGATACCCGAAGATCTGTTTGCGGGCGAAGGTTGCGATCAACTCCGAGATAATGCCCATGCCCGGCAGGATCATGATGTAGACGGCGGGATGGGAATAGAACCAGAAGAAGTGCTGAAAGAGCACCGGATCGCCGCCCATGGCCGGGTCGAAGATGCCGATGGCGAACAACCGTTCCAGAATCAACAGAACCAGCGTGATGCCGAGTACCGGGGTGGCCAGCACCTGGATGATGGCAGTGGCGTAGAGCGCCCAGACAAACAGCGGCATCTTGAACCAATTCATGCCCGGCGAGCGCAGTTTGTGCACCGTGACGATGAAATTCAGTCCGGTGAGGATCGATGAAAATCCGAGAATGAACACGCCGAACGTCATCGATACAACCGAACTGGTCGATTGCGTGCTGTACGGCGTGTAGAATGTCCAGCCGGTATCGACGGCCCCGGTGATGATCGAATACAAGGAAATGATCGCGCCGGTCACGAAGATGTACCAACTGAGCAGGTTGAGTCGCGGGAATGCGACATCTTTGGCGCCGATCATCAGCGGCAGCAGAAAGTTGCCCAACGCTGCAGGAATCGAGGGGATGATGAAGAGAAAGATCATGATCGCCCCGTGCAGCGTGAACAACTTGTTGTAACCGTCGGCGGTCAGAAAATCGGCGCCGGGGCTGAGCAATTCCAGGCGGATGAACACCGCGAGAATGCCACCCGCAGCAAAGGCCGCCATGATCGCCACGAAGTACATGATGCCGATGCGCTTGTGGTCAAGCGTCAGCAGCCATGACTTCAGGCCTTTGGGCTCATTCAGGTAGCTATGGGCCGGCAGGACGTTTTCCATACTCACTCACCGTCCTTCTTGAGTGTCTTGATGTAGGCGATCAGGGCATCGATCTCCTGATCTTTGATCATGCCTTGAAACGTTGGCATGATCGGTTCATATCCTGCTACGATCTTCGACTGCGGATTGAGAATCGATTCGCGAATATAGTTTTCATCGGCGGTTACGACGTCCCCACTTTTCATTTCAACCTCGTGCCCATAGAGATCCAGGAAGGTCGGACCATTCCCCGCGCTCCCATCAATGCTGTGGCAGGTATTGCACGTTTTGGAGACATAGAGCTTGGCCCCGTATTCCTCGGGCGTCATTCCTTCGCCGCTGAACGCCTGCTCCTCAATCCACTCATTGTACTCACGCTGACTCACGACGCGCACGGTCCCGATCATCTTGGAGTGATCGGTGCCGCAGTATTCGGCACAGAACAAATGGTGATTCCCTTCGCGGGGCGCTTCAAACCAGGCGAGCGTGTAACGGTTGGGGAGAACGTCGCGTTTGATGCGGAAATCAGGGACAAAGAAGCTGTGGATCACGTCCTGCGACGACATCAACAGCTTGATCGGTGTGCCCGAGGGGACAACCAACTCGTTGATTGTATTGTTGCCCTCGGGATACGTAAACGACCAGAACCACTTCTGGCCGGTGACCTTGATCTCCATGGCATCTTTGGGGATCACCGATGAACGGATAAATCCTTTGAATCCCCAGACGAAGATGATCCCCACCAGGATAACCGGGACGGCAATCCAGACGACCTCGAGAAAGAGGTTCTTTGTGATCCCCGGAGTGAGCTTGAGTGCTTCACCGCGACGGCGGTAGCGGATGGCAAAAAACACCACCAGCCCCATGATGAGCACGAAGAAGAAGATCGAGATGCCCAGCATGAAGTTGAACAGTGCGTCAACATCACCTGCGGTCGTCGATGCCTTCGGCGGCAAAAACAATGTTCCGACTGTATCCATCGTTGCTACTGACTATTCCTCAATGCGCACTTGAGGTGTGCGCGTGGTGCGTATCGTGACTCTTGACCCGTTCGCGCACCCAATAGGTCCCCAGGAACACGGCGAGCAGAATCAAGGTAATCAGTCCGCCCAGTCGCATGACATTGCTGGCGAACAGCACGTACCCGCCGGCATCTGGGTCATAGTGAAAACAATACAGGATGATCCGATCGACCGTCGAACCGATCTTCCCTTCCGACGCTTCCAGCAGACTCAGCTTGAGATCACGCGGTGAGTATTCAATCCCGTACAGATACCGTGAAATGACGCCCTCTTCGGTGAGAATGAACACCACGGCCGGATGGGCATACATGTCCTGCTTCTCGTCATAGTAGTACTTAAACCCGACCGCATCGGATAGCGCGTTGATGTTGTCTTCGTTACCGACCAGGAAGGCCCAGCCGCGCTTCGACTGCATCGGCCCGACCGATTCGAGGTACCGTTTCTTGCGTTGCTGGGTCAATTCAACCGTCTCGAGCGGATCGATCGACACATTGACCATCTGGTACTCGGCACCGGGGCGCCATTCGAGTTCGCGGACGCCGTTCGTCAGTCCATTGAGCAGGACCGTGCAGAGCATCGGGCAGTTGGTGTACGACAATGTCAAAATCACCGGTTTCCCATTGTGAAAATAATCGCCCAACGTGACGTCTTGACCCTGATCATTGGTGAATCTCAGATCGAGCGGGATCGTATCGCCCGGATGCTCGACCACGTCAATGCCCTGCAGCTCGGCGACACTGTCCATAACGACTTGCGCCGAAACGACCTGGGGCGCCGGGAGCAGGCACAGACCGGCGAGTAGCAGGAGTGTTGCCAGAGAGTGAATCGGCTTATGGTCTTGTCGTATTGTCATCATACTCTAACGACTGTCGGTGCCGGTGCGTTCCTGGAAAGCTTCATCGGCCATCAGTTGCATGGCGCGTTCGATGGGGATGCGGTAGATGCCGTTGGCCGTGTCGATGACCGCATACGAGTGCAGTTCGCGGTCTTCACGGGCGCGCAACTCGCGCAACGCCTTGGATTCGGGTGCCAACACCATCTCCTGGATGACTCGTTCCTTTTCGAAAACAAAGAACTCGTTCATGAACACGACGACCAGCAAGGTGAAGACGATGGCGATCGCGGTAAATACCAGCATGCGACCGACATTGACATCGCCCTTCTCGTATCCGGTGTCGGCGCTGTGCTGCGGGGCGTCGGGTTCGTTATGAGTGTGTTCGTCGCTCACGCTATTACCACCTATTGGCTCTCTGAGTGCATCGATCCCTTGAGTTTCGGATCACCGACCGGAATCAGTGCGTTGGCGCCAAATTGTCGCCAGAACAAGCCGATGAAGATGCCGCCGATGCCCACCATCACGACAGGATCCATCCACGAGAAGCCGGCGCCGTCGGGCTCGATACCAGGGAGCACCAGCCAATACAGGTCGATCCAATGCATGACCAGCAGCCAAAACGACATACCTGCCAGGAAACTGAGGTTACGCTTCCACGTCTTCGGCAACAACAGGAAGAACGGGATGACGAAATGCCCGAAGACCAATAGCAGTGAGACAATCTTCCATGATCCCACCCACCGGTGCGCAAACCAGATCGTTTCCTCCGGGATATTGCCATACCAAATCAGGAAATACTGCGAAAAGGCCATGTAGGCCCAAAAGATCATAAACGCGAAGATGAGTTTGCCGAGATCGTTGAAATGTTCAACAGTGATGACATCGGCCAACACACCCTTCTTGCGCAGATAGATCAGGGCAATCGTCACGAAGCAGAGCGTGCCGACGACCGCACCGGCAAAGACATACGCTCCGAAAATGGTTGAGTACCAGTGCGCATCGAGCGACATCAGCCAGTCGAATGCGGCGAAGGTCGTCGTGAAGGCAAACAACAGCATCCCACCGGCCGCGATACGCCGCGTGCGCACACGCCGCTTGTCGTCATAGCCCGAGTCATCGGCCACCGATGAGCGGTAGAGGCTGTACGCCAGTGCAAACCAGACGGCGAAATAGATGACGGCGCGGATGATGAAGAAGATCGGATTGAGGAACGGCTTTTTGTGCTGCAGAAGCTCGTCGTGGGCGACCACGTCGGCATGACTCCAGTGGTACAAGTCATGCATGCCGAATGCGACCGGGATGAACAGGATGGCCATGATCGGCAGCACCATCATCACGCTCTCGACCAGACGGCGTAGAGCGACGCTCCATTGTGCCGCGACGAGATATTCAAGCATCACAAAGAACAATGCGCCCAGTCCGATGCTCAGCCAGAACATGTAGGCGGTCAGGTAGGCATGAAAGAACCGTGGCGCGTCGCTGGCATAAGCCAAGACCGCCACAACCAAACCGATCACGCCGATAATCAGGGCGCGCATGCCGGGACGGGTGCCGGTCAGTTTGTATGTGGTCGGGTCAATCGTCATGATCCGTCACGTGCTCTCAATTGGGATCGTTTCTCCTGCGGCACGTCTTCGAGTGTGGCGTTCTGGCTGCGTTGCAGCGCCCGCATGTAGGCGATAATGGCCCACCGGTCGTCGGGTGGAATTTGGTGCTTGTATCCCTTCATATTGCGAATGCCATAGGTGATCACGTTGAAGATGTGTCCATCGGCAATGTCACGCAGCCGATCCGAATGGTAGGTTGGCGGCGGGACATACCCACGGTTCACCATGATCCCACGCCCATCGCCGGTGCGTCCATGACAGGGCGAACAATAAATGTCGTATCTTTCTTGACCGCGTTCGAGGAACGGCATCGTGATCTCAGCCGGCATGTCGGTAACCGGCACACTATCGGCATCCAGACCGGTCATGAAGGCCGAGTCCATAATCAGCGCACCGCGCGGCACTGTGCCGGCGGGCGGCGTCCGCATCGCGGCATTATTTTCAAACAGAGAATTGGCTTCATACGCTTCAAATTTCTCCTGGTCATCCATATTCGGATTCAGGTGAATCGGTTCATTGTCGGTCGGCCGGCCCTGGCAGCCAACGGCAACCAGCAGGATGCACGCCCACAGCGATGCGCGGAACACGTTTGAGGATCGGCCGCAGCGGCTTATGGTTAAGCAACGATCGGTCATTCGGACAACTGCTCCACGTGTGTTGCGCCAATGGAGCGTAGGAAATCGGCGGTCTCTTTGGGATCGAATTTCTGATCTTCTGCTTCAATGGAGACGAAGAAACCGTCGGTCGAGAATTTCTTGAAACGCTCCGAGGTGAACAGCGGATGATTCAATCGCGGCAGCCGATTGAAGTGAAACATCCCGAACGCCGCCGCAATCGCGCCGAACAGAACGCCTAAACCGAACGTAATCGGCACGTACGCTTGAAAACTGAAAAACGGCTTTCCCGAAATGACGAATTTGTAATCGACCGACGACGTCCACCATTGCAACCAGATCGCAACTGCGACTCCACTGAATGCGATCAGACCGATCACCCATCCGAGCGCCGATCGTTTCAGGCCCATGGCATCGTCCATGCCGTGGATGGGGAAGGGGGAGTGACAGTCAAACTGCGTGTACCCCTCGTCGCGCACCCGTTCGGCGGCTTTGAGCAGTGCCCCCGGGTTGTCAAACTCGGCCAGCATACCCAACACCTGTGGCAGTTGGCTCATGCCGTCGCCTCCTTGTGCGCATGCTCAGCACCGTGATGCGGATCTGCTTCCGGCAGCACGCCCTTCACTTCCGACATCGCGATCATCGGGAGGAACCGGATAAACAACAGGAACATCGTAAAGAATAAACCGAACGATCCGACGAAGAGACCGATGTCGTAAATCGTTGGTGTGTAGTAGTCCCATGAGGATGGCAAGAAGTCGGTGGCGAGCGATGAGATAACAATCACAAAGCGCTCGAACCACATGCCGATGTTGATCAAAATCGATGCGACGAACATGACCGGGATGCTCGTCCGCAGTTTCTTAAACCAGAATATCTGGGGGACGAAGACATTACAGAAAATCATCGTCCAGTAGGCCCACGCATACGGGCCGGTGGCGCGGTTGATAAAGGCGAAGACTTCGTACGCATTGCCACTGTACCAGGCAATGAAAAACTCCACCGCGTAGGCATACCCGACCATCATGCCCGTCGTGAGCATGATTTTGTTCATGATCTCCAGGTGCCGCAGGGTAATGAAATCTTCAAGGTGGTAAATCTTACGGGCAATGATGCTCAGTGTCATCACCATCGCAAAGCCGGAGAAAATGGCGCCCGCCACGAAATAGGGCGGGAAGATTGTCGTGTGCCATCCCGGGAGAACGCTAACGGCAAAGTCGGTCGATACCACCGAGTGCACCGACAGGACCAGCGGGGTGGACAGGCCGGCGAGCACCAGGTACGCCAGCTCGTAATGCTTCCACTGACGGTTTCCGCCGCGCCAGCCCAGCGACAGAATGCCAAACACGATTTTGCGGATTCTGGTCTTGGCCCGATCGCGCAGCGAGGCCAGGTCGGGGATCAATCCGACATACCAGAACAGCAGCGAGACGGTAAAGTAGGTGCTGACCGCGAAGACGTCCCACAGCAGCGGACTGCGCCAGTTGGGCCACATCTGCATCTGGTTGGGCAACGGCGCCATGAAGTACGCGACCCAGATACGTCCGACGTGTACGCCGGGGAAGATTAATGCGCACATGACGGCGAACAACGTCATCGCTTCGGCGAAGCGGTTGATCGACGTCCGCCACTTTTGACGCAGCAGGAAGAGAATGGCGGAAATCAGCGTGCCGGCGTGGCCGATACCGACCCACCAGACAAAGTTGACAATCGCCCAGCCCCAACCGACCGGAACGTTCAGTCCCCAGATTCCTATCCCCTCCCAGACGAGGTAGCTGATCATCCCGAGCAAGACGCCAAGTAAACCAAACGCGATCGCGAAGGCGCCATACCAAGCCATCGGCGTTTTGCCTTCGACAATGCGGCTGATGCGGTCGGTAATCGAGCCGAACGTTTGGTTGCCCAGAACGAGTGGCTGTTCAACGGCCGCAGTCGGCGTGGATGTCTCGGGAGGAGGGTTCACAATGCTTTATCCGTGGTGTTCGGAATCTCCAGCGTCCAGTGCTTCTTTGACCAGCCGCGGATTCGGGTTGCGCAAGTGCGCGAGAAACGACGTCCGTGGCTGTGTGTTGTATTCGGCCAGCAATTCGTACCTTTGCTCCAATTTTTTCATCTTCGAGACACGGCTGTTCGGATCGTTGATGTCACCGAAGACAATGGCGTCGGCCGGGCAGACCTGTTGGCAGGCCGGAATCACGTCACCGTCGCGAATCTCGCGTTCTTCGTTCTTGGCAGTGATGCGCGCGCGGCTGATGCGTTGGGTGCAATAGGTGCATTTCTCCATCACACCACGGAAACGGATGGTGACGTCGGGATTCATCGCCATCTGCACGACCGGTGGTGTGTCTTTGGTATAATTGAAGAAGTTGAACCGGCGCACTTTGTACGGGCAGTTGTTCGAGCAATACCGCGTCCCGATGCAGCGGTTGTATACCATGGTGTTGAGGCCGTCTTCGCTGTGCAAGGTGGCGGCGACGGGGCAGACCTGTTCGCACGGAGCGTTTTCACAATGCTGGCAGGTGACCGGCTGATGCACGACGTCGGGGTCGTCTTCGGGTCCGCTGTAGTAACGGTCGATGCGGATCCAGTGCATCTCACGGCCCTCGACCACCTGTTCTTTGCCAACAATCGGAATGTTGTTCTCGCTTTGGCAGGCGACTGTACAGGCGTTACAACCGGTGCACGTGTTCAAATCGATCGACATGCCCCATTGGTTGCCGTCTTCGTAGCTGTGTTCCTGCCAGAGCGACTTCAGCGGCGGATGCTCAACCATCTCCTGCGCGAAGGTTGGATTCGCGCGGAACTCGTCGAGGGTGGCTTCCCGCACGATCGGCCGGCCTTCCATACTGCCGTGATCCTGCGTATTGGCCAGTGTGTGCGTCGCACCGGTGCGACGGACTTGGACATCACGCAGCAGATCGGGAGAGTCGGCCGACTGCAATTGGTAGACGTTGAATCCAACACCATTACCGACACGGCCGGACGCGGTGCGACCGTAACCGAGCATCACGGTCAATTCATTGTGGGCGAGACCGGGCTGGATCCAGAGCGGCAATTCAAGCGTGCGTCCACCGACGCTCAATTCAACCATATCGCCATTGCCGACACCGAGTTCACGTGCCGTGGCCGGCGCAATCAACGCGGGATTGTCCCATGCGATTTTGGAGACCGCATCGGGAAGTTCCTGCATCCAGCCGTTGTTGGCATAGCGTCCGTCGTAGACGGCCGGTGAGGACATAAATCGCACATCCGGCGTGCCGCTCGATGGTTGGCGATTCAGTGATAGTCCATTGAATGTTGCGGCAACCTGTGCGCGATCGATATCCGGTGACTCGAGCGGCGTACGGGCAGAGACCGGATAAACACCATCGTGAAGAACGATTGTCCAGTTTTTTTCGAAATTGAATGCCGGAAGAATGTCTTTCCAGGTCTCGCGGACCAGATCATAACCGCGCTGATCGCGTCCGGTGGCGAGAATGCCGGTCAATTCGACATCAGAGTGGCCGTTGAACATCGGCGATATCAGCGGCTGAATGATGCCACGTGTACCGTCGGTTGCGCGCACGTCGCCCCATGCCTCAAGCGTGTGCGTGCGCGGCACATGCCAGGTGCTGGCTTGCGAGGTCTCGTCGACATGAGTTGACAGGTGCACGCTATCGTCCACGCGCTCCAAGGCTTTTGCAAAGTCGAGTGTGGCCGGTGTGTTGAAGACCGGGTTACCGCCGATCATGACCAGCGTTTGGATCGATCCCGCTTGCATGTCATCAACGAGCGTCGTCAACTCGCTACGACTGGAAGTCACAGTGTCGATGTACTCATGCAGTTCAACCGTCTTGCCCACATTATCCAAGGCCCGATTGATGGCATAGACAAGCGCATGCACCGCCGGTGGTTGATGGCGTCCAGCCAGGATTAGACTCTCACCACGGTGTTCAATCAGATCATCGGCGACAGCGTCGAGCCACTCCGAATCGAACGATTGTGTCACCGATGGTAACGAGTCGACCGGAATATCGATGCCCTTCTCTTGCAGTGTACGTGCCAGGGCAATGGTAAACGCCGGGATGTGGCGTGTCGCAACACGCAGCCGATGTTCGGCTTTGGTGCCGGTCAGTGAGTATGTTCCCTCGACGGCGTACAAACGGTTCATATCGTCGGAGGGCGACATCATGCGCCGTCCGGCGGCGTAGCCATGGGTGGCGGCGACACTTTCCGACTCGGTCAGCAGAACGTCGCAATCCAAAGCGACAATGCGTTTGGCGCGGTCAAGGTGGTACAGCGGACGAACGTCGCGGCCGGTGGCCTGACGTAAGCCGACATCGCGGTTCTCATCGGAAACCGGCTCATAGGCGATCCAGCGCGCATTCGGGAAATTGCTCAGGAACTGTTGACGCAGACGGCTGAGTGTCGGAGAAGCAAATGCTTCGGACAGGACCGCCAGTCCCTCACCGCCGTTGTTCTTGAACTTATTGAATTCATCCTGCCACCAGACGACAAACTCGGCCCACCGTCGATTCCCCCCGTCTTCGAGGACCGTGGTCGACCGGTCGGGATCGTACATGTTGAGAATCGCCGCTTGCAGCAGGGAGTTGCTCTTTCCCGCCGGTGTCGCCGGGTGCTTTTCGTTGCCGTCGATTTTGGTCGGACGGCCCTCGTGGCTCTCGACCAGTGCGCCGAAGACGCTGGTTCCCAACGAGAATGACGTTGCGTAATACTGTGGGATTCCGGGGACGAGTTCCTCCGGCGGCACCACGTACGGGACGATCTTCTCTACCGGCTTGCGGCAGCCGGCCAGACCGGCGAGCGCCAACGACGCCCCCATCAGCGTCAGGAAATTGCGTCGCGTGATCGGATCGCCAAGTTCCGAAGCGCCCTGGGGGAACTCGCGGTGGAGGAATTCACGGAATTCCGGCGAGTCGGCGACTTGGTCGAGGCTGCGCCAGTATTCGCGTCCGGTCGGATGGTTGGCGTGATCGTCTAACGGTGACATGCCGCGCAATCCTCCGGTGGGGCGATGTTTTTCTCGGTCTTCAGACGTTCCACGAATTCGGCGTGGTCATCGTCGGGCGTCCAGTTCATTTCGGTAATGGCCTTCGCGGGCCGCAGTTGTGGATCGGGATTACGGTGGCAATCGAGGCACCACCCCATGCTGAGCGGCTCCGAAAGGGTGACTTTTTCCATGTGCCGCACATTGCCATGGCAACTCTCACAACCGACACCGGCACGGATGTGCACGCTGTGATCAAAGTACGAGTAGTCGGGCAGATCGTGCACCCGCACCCACTCGATCGGTTTGCCCGAGGACCAGCTCTCGCGCACCGGCAGGAGCTTGGTGTTGTCGGTGCCGATGACTTCGTGGCAGTTCATGCAGGTTTGCGTCGGCGGAACACCGGCGTACGGTGTTGTTTCGACATTGGTGTGGCAGTAGCGGCAATCCAACCCCAGATCACCCGCATGCAGCTTGTGGCTGTAGTCGACTGGTTGGTCGGGACGGTATCCGACGTCGGTGTACCACGGTGACCCGAAATGCCAGAAGAAGAACACCACTGCCAATAAGCCGCTGAGACTGGCACCTGCCGCGAACAGGGGTATCCGATTTGTCCACTTGGGAAAAAGCTGTGCCAAGACCCCTATCCGTCCGTCGTCTCGCTGCTACCTTATATAATGTTCACTCACGTCTGGCAGACCGGGGTCTCAAAACGGGACATTTGCGGCTGCCATTCACACGCAAGGCGGGCTAAACTATGCCAAAGTCACGAGGAAGTCAAGTTTGTGACACCAAGTCGGCAAAAATGCATTAACACATTGTCCAGCAAATAGTTAACGCAGTTTCTTGGTGTCTTCAGATCGGTCTATTCCTGAATAATCGAAAACTGCATAATTTCCCGCCAATCTCGAATATACGCAGGATATTCAGATCATTTTAGTACTAATTGGACCAAGCAGGGAGATTTGTCATCCCCCCATTCCGTTGTGGATCAATGTTTTATGGTAGGCGGCACGGGTTTGTTCGATATTGCTTAAACATGATAACTTGTATCCTGTTTCTCAAGCCGCTTACTTCCAGATGGGGTGGCTCACAGCTTTGGGGCGTGTTGAAAAAACCACAGGTTTGTCGCGTAGGTCCGGCTCTTAGCCGAACCGGTGCGGCTAAGAGCCGAACCTACGCGAGGTTATGATTGTCTCATTCAGTTACATTGTCTGGTCTGGAGTCAACACGCGGCTTTTTCAACACGCCCCTTTGCAGTGAGATCTTATCAATGTGGACCAAGTGGACAGAGTGGGCTTGCCCAGAGCTAAGTTGCATAGCATTCTGCTCGAATGTCCGAAACCCACTCTGCGTGTATTGGTTATATCATCGAGGTAGAGAGTCATGGCTGATCGCCTGCGCATTGTCATACTCGGGAGCGGATTTGGAGGAGCGTATTGTGCCCAGGAATTGGAACGGCGGACGCGTGACGCTGATGTCGACATTCTTCTGATTGATCGCCACAACTACTTCATCTTCTATCCCTTGCTGGTGGAGGCCGGGACCGGGAGTCTGCAGCCGCGTCATGCGGTGGTGTCGATCCGTTCGTTTCTGAAGCGTAGCACCTTTCGCATGGCGGAGGTGCGGTCGATCGATGTGGCCAATCAGGCGGTTGAGTATCAGGTGGGCGGACGATCGCAGATAGACCGAGTCCAGTACGATCACCTCGTGCTGGCCCTGGGCAGTGTCACCAAGATGCCCAATGTTTCCGGGCTGGCCGAATACGGATTCGAAATGAAGAGTCTGGCCGACGCGGTCGCACTGCGCGACCGGGCGATTCAGATGATGGAGCGAGCCGATGCGACAACGGATGAGGAGGAACGCCGAGCGCTGCTTCACTTCGTTGTGGTGGGCGGTAACTTCACCGGGGCTGAGGTGGCGGGTGAATTTCACAACTTCCTGCGCGAAGCCGGCCGACGGTATCGCAACATTCGCGCGAGCGAATGCCATGTGACACTTGTCGAACTCCAGGATCGCATTCTGACTGCCGTCGATCCCGACGTGTCGGACTACGCTGTGCGCAAGATGCGCGTGCGCGGGATGCGTATTGAATTGAACACGACGGTCAGTCAGATCGCCGAGGATCATATCACTCTACAGACCGGCGAACGCTTGGGCACGCACACGACGATCTGGTGTGCTGGTATTGCCGCACCGCCGATCATTGAGACGACCGATCTGCCGACCGACAAACTCGGTTATCTGTTGTGCGAACCGACTCTCCGTGTGAGGGATACCGACAACGTCTGGGCGATTGGCGACTGCGCGGTCAATATCGATCCCGCGGGGAATGTCTATCCGCCGACGGCGCAGCATGCGGTGCGCGAGGGGCAGCATTTGGCGCGCAACCTGGCAGCGGTGATCAAAGGCCGGGAACCGTCACCGTTCGAGTTCTCATCGCTGGGCGCCCTGGCGGCATTGGGATGCCGCACCGGAGTGGCAAAGGTGTTTGGCATTAAGCTGTCGGGATTTGCCGCATGGTTTTTGTGGCGGACGGTGTACCTGTTGAAAATGCCGGGGTGGTCACGTCGGTTGCGCGTCGCGCTCGATTGGACGATGGATTTGTTTTTCCGTCGGGATTACGTCGAATTGGGGTTGCATCGACCGAGGGCAAGAGACGCGAACCTGTAGGGCGGGTGCGCAAAACAATTGGCGTCCTTGCTTGTCTCTGTGTGGGTGAGCTTCAATGTGTCCATCGACGTCACTGTCGGCACATCCACCCTGCGGAAATTGTGGCTGTCGCCGTTCTCAGAACCGATATCCAGGATTTTTAACCAAGGACTTCCTGCAACAGGAGGTCGACGGACGATGTTAATCGTCGTATACTGTCTGATTGCCGCTGACACGTCAGTTTGCACGACGTTGAATTGTTACGCCGACTGATTCGAGGAGCCCCGATGACACGCAAGACCGATTTCGATCAATTGAACAACCAGTTGACTCATCATATGGAGATCATCAAGCGGTGTACGATGCCGTCGGATCGCTACGGGCAGCTCCTGCTCGCGTCCGATCCGGAATCGCGGTATCCGTACATCTATCCGCGCGACACCAGCAGCGCGGTACAGCTCTTCCGGCGGATCGTGGAGTCGAAGAAGGGATATGATGCCGGCCCCGATGCGATGTCGTTGATGCGTTCAATGTCATTGTTCATGCGTGATGTCATGTCCGAAGAGGGGCACTGGGGGCAACGGTACAGCCTCGACGGTGAAGACAAAAGCGTCTACAAGCAGGAAGACAACACCGCACATGCCATTGCGATCATCTGCAACTACCTTTTGGCGGCCCACCGGACGGGTACGGAGGTTCCAGACATCAACGATCTTCTGACGGTTGTCAACACCGGGTTGTCTCACGCCTTGTCGGACTATTATCACCACGAGTTGAACTTGTTTGAATCGACCACGTCGATTCATGAATCGGCGTTGGAAACCGGTTTCACCTGCTGGGTCAATTTCTCCTACTTGTACGCGTTTTCGCTCGCCCATCAGCTGGACTCGGAGTTGGACGACCACAACATTATCAAGCCCGAGCACCTCCAATTCCGTGAGCGGTTCCTTTATACGATCAGCGAGTTGTTCATCATCAACCGTCGGTATATCCGGCGGATTTCACCCGACGGGCATTTTGATTTTCGTCCCGACTTCACCCTCCTGAGCCCATTCTACTTTGGCTTCTTCCATTACAAAGATGAATTGGCCAACGGAGTGGAGTATCTCGCCAAGCATCTGCATGATCCGCAGTTCGACATGATTATGCGCTACCTGCCGTTTCATCAGGATTTCTCTACCCACGTCCATGCGGGCAACGGTCCGTGGCTGCAATACAATGCGATTCTGGCGCAGTATTACTACTGGGTGGGCGATAACGAACGCGGCGATGCGTTGCTCGATCGGATCGAGCGCCATGCGACCGAGGACGGCCACATTCCCGAACATCTGTCGACCTGCAATCGCTTCGATTGGTTCATCGAATCAGAGTGGCGGACCGGTATCGACTTTGCCAAGGAGTTCGACTCCAGTATCCTCCTCGATCATGTGCACTTTGACATCATCCTCGAAGAGGCCAATAATATGTGGCGATCATACCGGCAGGTGGGGAATAACTGCTACCGCAGCGACAACTCCCTCATTGAAGGCGGGTTTATTCAGTTTGCCTGTCCGCTCATGTGGTCGCATGTCGAGTTTGCACGGGCGCTGTTGTATCGCGCCGGGGATTGGTGGAAGATTAAGTGAGTGGACGGTGTGGACTTGGTGGACGATGTGGACCGTAAATGACACCAAATTTCTGCAACCCGTGATCTCTCTTGCGTGTCCTATCTCTTAGACGGCCCTGAGTTGGGCCCGATGAGGGATTGATGAGCGAGTCTTGCAAGCAACGATTTGCCAGACTGTTGGAACCAATCCATGAGGCCGCGACGCGTTACTGTCTGCGTTTGTGCACAACGCGGGCGGACGCCGAGGACCTTTACCACGATGCCGTGCTCGCCGCTTGGCATGGTCTGCCCGGTTTGAGGGATGAGCGGCACTTCAAGCCGTGGCTGTTTCGGATCGTCACCAACACGTTTCGCAACCGGGAACGGCGCCGCCAGTGGACCCGCTGGCTGTCATTGTCCGACGACGGTCAGGGCGACAGTCCGGCTTCTCCCACTGCGGTGACCGATCCACGGAATTTGCTCGATGCGCGCCGTCACCTGGAGCAGGCGATGCGCCCGCTCTCGGCCGAAGAGCGTGCCCTCATCGTGTTGTTCGAACTGGAACAGTACACCATCGCCGAGATCGCCGCATTCCGCGGCGCACGCGAGGGAACGATCAAGTCGAAGCTGTCGCGTGCGCGGGCCAAGATGCGCGACGCGCTGGCGCGCCGGGACACGGCGAGCGAGGCGGCGGTGAACAGCAAACGTGAGGTGGGTTATGCGCTGCACCCGAATCAAGCAGCATCTGACTGACCCGGACAAGCCACTGACGCCTGACCTCGCCGAGCACATACGCGCGTGCCGTGAGTGCCGCGACCTGTGGGAGGCGGAACAGACGCTGCGACGCAGCATCGAGGCCGTTCGCGTCGAACCGAGCCCGGCGCGCATGGGAACGTCCGATGCCTGGGTCGACCGGGTCGTGTCGCAACAGGAGGAATCTCTCGTGACATCGATCATTCGCAATCCCTTCAGCACCCACCGACGCCGCTGGGGGTGGACACTCTCGGTACTCACCGTGGCGCTGGCGTTTTTTGTCCTTGTACCATTCTCGTATCAACACACCATTGGAACGGAGATCACGATTCCCACGAATGCTGCGTTGTTGCAGAAAGTCGATGCCTCAGCGATCGAAGCGCGTCTGGCCGAAACTGGTTACGCGTCGGTTCAGGTGGGCAAGAGGATCAACGACGATGCGGCCCTGCTGATACTGAACGTACCGGGATCGACCGATGATGCGCTGGCGGTGGTCGATGCGGCGGGTGATTTGCTGCCCGCACCGCTGGCCGGTGCGAACATCGAGTTGGCTCCCTGGCGTGTGACCGAATCGGGAAGTCTGTTCGCTCAGATGACCAATACGTTGACGGTCTCCGTCAACACCGACGGTAAAACCGAGTCGCAAATCGCCGATGAGATCCGTGCGCAGCTTCAATCACAGGGCATGCAGGTCGACAACCTGTGGATCAGCAAGGACGGCAACGAGACCACGATGACGCTCGAAGGCCAGGTGGCGGGAACCGACGGTGAACAGGTTTTCGAAGTGCACATGTTCGACGATGAAGCTCAAGGCGACGGCAACATCTCGATGAAACTTCTCATCGAGGATCTCGATCCGAATCTTACCGACGTGGAAAAGATCAAAGAGGTTCGTCGTCGTCTGGAAGCCGAAGGCATTTACGACGCCGACATCAGGATCGACGGTGATGATGTAAAGATCGAGTTGCAGAAAGAGAAGTAGCCGAACACGCACAGTCTGTGACAAACGGCGCGACTGGTGGCAGGCGCGCCGTTTCTGTTATCTTCCCCGGTATTTCTTCAATCAGTCTGAACGAGGGAGACCGTGAAGTCGGTCAGCGACAGTCGTACGCCGGACGTATCACACGCGTCGATGATTGCCGGGTCGCTGTACAGTTCCGCTTTTGGGGTGAGGCCCAACAGCTTGCCCATCTCGAGTGCACCACGTTTCCGCAGCACCAGAATTCTCCAGGCGGCTTCGGTCTCTGCGCGGCCAATCCTGACAATTGTATACCCAGTCCGACTGCCAAGGTATATCACGTCAGTCGAGTCGATGGCATCCTCCGCGTCGGGAAGTTCAATCAACAGCCCACCGACACTCCCGGGGCCATTGTACTGAACCGAGATTCCATCCGGGATCAACTCCGGTTCGACGGTTCCGCTGCAATACCAGTGAGTTCCCAAGAGGAGAGCGAAGAGGAGGATGAGGCGTGCCGTGCGTGTCATGGGGTCGTCTCCTCCAATTCGTCGACTGGGACCGCCACCGTTGTTGAGTCGCTGATCGGCGCAGAGTGCTTTAATAAGACCAGTAAGTCACCAATATCGATCAGTCCATTCTGGTTACCATCAGTGAATCCCCATTCTTGCTCTGAGGAGCAGGAATCCTCGGGCTCCAAAAGCTGATTGGCCAGACATACAAACTCGGACAGTCGCAAATTGGCCGTGACAGGCAGCCTATACGAACCACCGGTCGAGCCAATCCAATACCGGATATCGATGGGACGATCGTCGGGCGGGTGAACGCGCAACCAGACAGTGTCGACAGCGCCTGTTTCGTTAACTGGATTGGAAATGACAAACTGCTCACAATCAGGTGAGACCCCCTCTGCGCGAGGCGAAAGCTGAATCCACAGGTCACTGAATGACGCTGAGTTATGTATGCGGAATGGTAGCGAGTCGATTGTTCCCGGACTTACGATCCCGAAGTTGAGTGAGGCGGGTTCCACGGTCATGAGTCCGGAACCAGGTGTCGGGCCCACCGTGAACGCGATGGGAGGATCAAGCATGGTTGCTCCGCACGAATTGCTGGCCGTTACACTCACATAGCAGGTTTCAACGATGCCGCTGTCCAATAGCGGGGCGGTGTAAGTAACAGATGGACCGTGAGAGGAGATGGTGCCACAACTCGCCCCCCACTCCCATCTCAATGCATTGGAATATGAGCGATCCGACAGAATGACGCTGCCGCCGGGAGCAATCCGCATCGTCTCACTGATTGGAAATGGGATGAAGACCGTGGGTCGAAGAGGGGGGCCTTCAACTTGAATGTCCCATTCGCCCAGTGTGATTGAGTCAATGATTCCTCTCTGTGGATCGCAATACGTGGGAGTGAAGTTGTCCCAGCAGTGACAGTAATCAACCCACGTATCTCCACAGGTCCGTGGCACCACAAACTGCAGACAGGCACCCCGTGAATACACGGTATCGTCGCGGGCGTAATAGAGTCCTGTCGTCTCGAAGCTGAATCGGCCATCGGCACGTGTGGTCGTGACCAACTCATCGCCGCTAAACGGCAGACAGTCCCAATCCAGATGGATCGGCTGATCGGGAATGGGAGCACCGGTCTCCGGATGGATGATTCTTCCAACGTAGACGGTCGTGACCCGACACTCTCTCTGTCCGTGGCAAGGGATGGCGAAAGTCAACGCGATCGCCCAACTGGTGGCAGTCCAAATCAGCCAAGTGGGGGCATAAGATCGAGTACTACGGAGTTTCATTTGATCACTCACACTCCGAATGGCATTGCTGACAACGTAACCTCGACGCAATCTAATGAGTTAACGGCCCGAGTCAATGGCGAAGGGTCTCTCCAGTTGTTACACGTTGCGTAGCAGCCTGTTACTGCGCCTCGCTGTATTGAGGCATGCCGCACCCCATCGTTACCTCTTTTTCCGCGCGTGTTTGCTCTTCTGCAGCTCCACGATCTCATCGTGAAGTTTGGTAGCGGCTTCATTCCCTCCACTCAAACCGCAGCTTGAGCCCATTGAGATTTTTGCGCGGTACGAATCCGTCATGCTGAAGACGGCCGACAACAATGCCGGGTGCGATACCAAGGTCATTCGCAAACTCTAAAACGTTCTTTCTGCTGAACGCATTGTTCTCAACAAATGAGCGGTACTCGGCTTCAGGAATCAGACAATCGGCGGCGAATTGGTCGGCTTGTGACTCCTGCTTCGAGTTGCCGGTGCTTGTGTCGGGACAATCGATGAAGCTCTCTTTCTTAGGATGCAGCAGTATGTGCGCCGCCTCATGGAAGAAACTGAACCAGAAGATATCGTTGAATTTGTATCGCAGGCTCAGTTGTAAGACTGCCTTGTCTTTCGTCAGCCAGCGGGCGGCGCCGTTGACCGGTGCACCGGGCAGTTCACGTACAAGTGCAACTGCCACACCACATCCGGCGCAGAGTTCGATCATGTCCCGTTCGAAACGATCGGGCGGTTCCTGTGTTAATGCTCTGATGCGCGTGAGTGCATGTTCGAATTTATCAGGATCATAGCGATCACACGGTTGTTCTCGTGCAACGCGTGTCCCCTGATGAACCCACGCCGCCAACGCGTACGGATTCGTTTGCACTCTCGTGCTCTTTCGATAGGCAACGGCCAACTGCCCAAAGACGCGATCGTATTGAGCGGGCGAGGCAACACCGAAGAACTGAAGGAGGCTCCGGACTTTGTCCTCGTCGGTCGCCGGCTTGGGCAGCCAATCGAATTTCACCATCTCCCTCAGTGGAAAACGCTTTGCCCATTCGAGCATCTTGAGCAGTTCGACATTGTCGGCGCGACGGGCGAGATGCTCCCGGTACAGACGTTCGGCGTTGTTCCAAAACCGTGCACTGACCCCCAGGACTTTTTCAAACTGCAGCGCAGTCTCCGGTGTAATCGCGGCCCGACCGTTAATGATCTCATTGATCGTCTTGATGGGCCGGCCGGTACGACGTGCCAGTTCCGATTGTGTCATCCCGAGATAGTCAAGAGTCTCGGCAACGGTGTCTCCGGGCCGGGTTACCCAATCCGGATGATACTGATTTTGGATCTGTTCAGTCATGGTAGTCGGTCACCTCAATGATCTCCACGGCGCTGATCCTGGCCCAATCAAGTCCGCCACTCGCCCTCTGTGGAGGCGGGTCATGACAGGGGGTGAACACAAGACGCCAGCCGCCATCCAGATGCACCGCGAGTTGTCCCGTTCTCTTGCCCTTCAGTTCATGACAACGTGCGCCGGGGGAACGTCGGCGAGTGTATCAGCGGCGTGGAATTGATCCAGTCGCCGCCGCAGTATCTTGAATCGTTGTTCGCCGAACTTGCGCATCCCCTTGCGTTGGTCGTTGCACGCTTTGGCCAGGGCAGAGCTTCGGAAGACGATGTCCATATCGTGTTCCCGACGGTGTCTTGTACGCGGGTCCGCTTTGCCCCAGCCATCATTACCTTTAACGGAAAGGGTTAAAAGATTATTTGAAGACTAAATCTGTAGACCGCGCTCTACCAGGCATCATTACAGCAACCTATTGTTGCACAGTTTGTTCGGTTTAGCCATGAATTGCCCCCATTCCTCACCGCTTCTTCCCCGCATGCTTCTTCTTCCGCAGTTCGGAAATCTCATCACGCAGCTTGGCGGCGGCTTCGAAGTCGAGCTTCTTGGCCGCGTCGCGCATCGCACGGTTCAGAAGCATGAGTTGGTCCTCGATTTCCATCTGTTCGAGGCCGGAGGGACGGTAGTCCTTTTCGGGTTCGGGGAGTTCGCCTTTGGAATCGGCAAAGATGGTTGTGCGGCGGATTTCCTCTTCGGTTTTGGTGATGGTGCGTGGCGTGATGCCGTGCTCTTCGTTGTATCGTCTCTGGATTTCGCGACGTCTGTTGGTTTCGTCGATCGCTTTCTGCATCGAATCGGTGACCCTGTCGGCGTACATAACCACTAACCCGTTGACATTGCGGGCGGCGCGTCCAGCGGTCTGAATCAGCGACCGTTCCGAGCGCAAGAAGCCCTCCTTATCGGCATCAAGTATTGCCACGAGTGAAACCTCGGGCAGGTCAAGTCCTTCGCGCAGCAAGTTAATTCCAACCAACACATCAAACTGCGCCAGACGCAGATCGCGCAGAATTTCGGTGCGTTCAATCGAGTCGATTTCTGAATGCAGATAGCGTACGCGCACACCCATCTGCGCCATGTAATCAGAGAGATCTTCGGCCATGCGCTTGGTCAACGTTGTCACCAGCACGCGTTCTTTGGCATTCACGCGTTGGTGAACTTCATTCAAGAGATCATCGACTTGCTTGTCAAGCGGACGGACATCGATCTGCGGATCCATTAAACCCGTCGGGCGAATAATCTGCTCGACGACAACACCGTCGGAGCGCTCCAACTCGATCTCAGCCGGTGTGGCAGACACATAGAGCATCCGATCCATGACCGACCAGAATTCATCGAGCACCAGCGGACGGTTGTCGAGCGCCGAGGGGAGACGGAAGCCGTGTGCAACTAAGACTTCTTTGCGCGAACGGTCGCCGGCGTACATGCCGCGAATCTGCGGCAAGGTCTGGTGTGACTCGTCGATGATCGTGAGAAAGTCGTCGCGCGGGAAGAAGTCGATCAGGGTAAACGGGCGTTCACCCTGCTTGCGTCCGGAGAGATGCCGGGAATAATTCTCCACGCCCGAGCAGTAGCCGATTTCCTTGAGCATTTCGATGTCAAACTTGGTGCGCGATTCGAGACGTTGCGCTTCGAGCAGCTTGTCTTCCCGGCGGAAATGCTCGAGTTGCTCGTCCAATTCCTTCTCGATGGTCTTGATTGCCTGTTCGAGTTTGGGCGGTGTGGTGAGGAAGTGCTTGGCCGGATAAATCGCCTTCTTGTCTTGCTTCCGCATCAGCTCGCCGGTGAGTGCATCGACAATGCTGATCCGGTCAATGTCATCGCCGAACATCTCGATGCGAATCACGATGTGCTCATAGGCGGGCATGAGTTCGATTGTATCGCCGCGCACCCGGAATGTCCCGCGTGCGGTTTCGAAGTCATTGCGCGTGTAATGGATGTCGATGAGCTTACGCAGCAGTTCATCGCGGGGAATTGTTTGTCCGACTTCGAGCATCACCATGCTGCGCTCGTAGTCTTCCGGACTGCCCAGTCCGTAGATACACGAGACCGATGCCACGATGATCACGTCGCGGCGCTCCAGCAGCGATGCGGTTGCACGCAAACGCAACCGGTCGATGTCGTCGTTGATCGATGTGTCCTTTTCGATATACGTGTCGGTTTGTGGGACATACGCTTCGGGCTGGTAGTAGTCGTAGTAGCTGATGAAGAACTCGACGGCATTGTCCGGGAAGAACGATTTCAACTCGCCGTAGAGCTGCGCGGCGAGGGTTTTGTTGTGTGAGATGACCAGTGTTGGCCGTCCCCACCTGGCGATGACATTGGCCATCGTGAAGGTCTTGCCCGATCCGGTGACACCGAGGAGGACCTGGTCGCTCAGACCGCGTTCGTAGCCATCGAGCAGCGAGTGGATCGCGGCGGGCTGGTCCCCCATCGGCTCGTAGGGATTCTTCAAAAGAAAGTCGCTCATACTAAAACTCCGGCTGCCGCTTGGATGATACGGTTCGTCCTCTTAAACCGCAATCACCTCGGTCGACCAATGTGCGGCAGGGTCTGGCTTCCAACCTCTTGTCATTTGGACGGTTCCGGGATCGGATCGAAATTGGAATGAGCCTCGTGCTGTGGTGTATAATATTGACGGTGACAGGATCGCCCACGAGAGTGGCACAGCCAACGGAACAAACTGGGCGGTAAGGAGTTCAATTGACTTGACATGGCGGCGGAAGTTGATATGATGCCAGATTCAGGCGACGTCGATTCATGGACCTAACCGTTGGTTTGGAGTAGACAAGTGAACAAAGTGGCGATTTTCGAGACCGGTGCCAAACAGTACAGCGTCGGTGAAGGTGATGTGATTCGCGTACCCCATCTGGACGGCAACGCCGGGGATGCGGTGTCATTTGACCGGGTGATGCTGATGCGAGAGGGTGATCAGACCCAAACCGGCCAGCCGTATGTCGATGGCGCGCGGATTGTTGGCGAAATCGTCGACCAGGGCCGCGATGACAAGATCATCGTCTATAAGTTCAAGCGGCGCACGACGTACCGTACGAAGAACGGGCATCGTCAGCCGCACACGGTCGTCCGCATTACCGGCATCGAGCCTTGATCGGGTCGGTCTGTCCCCTGGGGGCAGGGCGGACGCACACCTTCGACCCACCACGATCATGGCGGATTTCAGCACGGGATTGACCAGATCGTTGACCAGCCGACTCCTTCTCTGGAGTGTTGGGGTTGTGGTCGTATTGTGTCTGGTGGCATCGGCTTCCGCGCAGACCCGACCCATTGCTGAGGTCACGGTTGAGGGTAACCGGATCGCCGACGAGCAGCTCATTCGCAACGTCAGCGGCCTGAAGGTCGGCGAGCAGCTGTCCCGCGAATCGATCCAGCAGGCAATCCACAATGTCTATGGCTTGGGCCTCTTCTCCGACGTCCGCGTGGTGGGGGAGGATAGCGAAGACGGCGCCCGCGTCATCATCGAGGTGACCGAGCTGCCGCGGCTGGATAAGATTCATTTCCAGGGTAACAAGGAAGTCAAAGAGAAGGACTTCGAGTTGACGTTGCGAAAGGGCCAAACGATCAGCCCGCATGCTCTCGCCGAAGCCGAACGGCAAATCCGTGCGACCTACCAGGAAAAGGGTTTCTTCCTTGTCGAAGTTGAAGCCGAGTTGCAGCCCACGCCGGTCACCGGTGAGACGGATGTTGTGTTTGCCATCGAGGAGAACAAGCCCGTGGTGGTCGAAGAGCTGATCTTCGAGGGCAATCAGCAGCTTGATGACGGCGAACTCGCAGGTGCCGTGGACAACACACCGCGCGGGATTTTCAAGAAGATTTTCGGGGGCGGCAAGTTCAACCGTGAGAAGTACGCCGAAGACAAGATCGCAATCATTGACCGTTACAAAGAAAAGGGCTTCCTCGATGCCATTCTGGTGTCGGATACGATCATTCTGAACGAGGAGAAGACGGCGGTCACACTTCGCTATGTCGTCGACGAAGGACCCCGTTACTACTTCGGCACAACGACATTTTCCGGGGACCTGGAGACCTTCACCGAAGAGCAACTGCGCAAGGTTCTGACGTACGGGGCCAATGATGTCTTCAATCAGGAGAAGTACGAAGAGTCGATCGGCAATATCTATACGGCGTACCAGGAAGAGGGATACCTGTACGCCCGGGTGATCGACGAAACCAAGACGGTCGACACGACGGTCAATATCACCTACGAGATTTCCGAGGGTGTTCCGGCCCATGTACGACGCATTGAGATTACCGGGAATGTGAAGACGAAGGACAAGGTCATTCGCCGCGAGTTGGCGATATTCCCCGGGCAGACTTTTCGGCGCTCGCGGCTGATGCGATCGCTGCAAAACGTAATGCGACTGAACTACTTCGCAAACGTGTTACCGGACTACAAGGTGTTGCCGGATGGACGGGTCGATCTGGAATTTGCCGTCGAGGAGAAACCGACGGGCCAGATTCAGGTAGGCGGCGGGTATTCGGGACAGGACAAGTTCGTTGGCACCGTGTCGCTCGGTATCCCCAACCTGTTCGGCAACGGGCAGGAAGCGAATCTGTCGGTCGACTACGGTGCCCGTCGGCAATCGTACTCGTTTGGATTCACGGAGCCGTGGTTCCTCGACACGCCGACCAGTGTGGGATTCGATGTGTACGATCTTGACCGCACGTGGGATGACGCTCGGGTGACGGGCACGAACGATTACACGGAGCAACGGACCGGTTTCGGGCTCCGATTGGGACGCCGGTTGCGCTGGCCAGATGATTACTTCCGCGTGTACTGGCGGTACAGCTTCGAACGGCAGTCGTTTACGGACTTCACCGATGCCTACATCCAGGATACGGACATCAGCGAGCAGTCCAAGCTCAACAACTTCGATTGGCCGCTGAGTTCATCGGCGACGGCGATCACGATTTCACGCGACACGCGCGATCTTCCCGAGTTCGCTACGAGCGGCACCCGGAGTGCCTATGAAGTCGAATTCACCGGCGGTATCCTCGGCGGTGATTGGGCGTTTACGCGCCACTTTGTCACCCATGCGCGCTACCACAATGTCTGGAAAGGTTTCACCTTCGCGCCCGTATTCAAGCTGGGTGTTCTCCAGGGTGCGTCGCAGTTCAATTCCATTCCGGAATCGGAGTTGTTCTATGCCGGTGGTATTCGCTCGGATGGCATGATCCGCGGGTACGACGATGGCGATATACGCGCGCGGTTAAACGATTCGACGATCACCGGACACATTCCGGGATTGGTCTCGGGTGACTTGGTGTCCCAGTTGGTCCGCAACGACGGCACTCGGCGGTATTTCGCCACCACCATTGAAGGCGGTCGGGCGGTCGGTATCCTGAATGCCGAACTGACATTCCCGATCGCGTCGCAGCAAATCTACGGCTTGTTGTTTTTTGACGCCGGCAACGTGTGGCTGAACGCCACCGATCTGGCGCCGTTTGATTTGTATACATCGTACGGCTTCGGATTCCGGTTGGCGGTGCCGGGTATGGGGACCTTAGGATTTGATTTCGGCATACCGCTGCGAGCCATTCCGGAATTGGGGATCTCAAAAGGCAAACTGAAACCCCACTTCCAATTTGGTGGGACATTCTAACCGTGCTAATGATAGTGTCATCGCGTTGCGATCGACAAAAGGGGACCAATATGACAACCACTCGCTTTTCATCATGGGTCATGGTGCTTGGCATGATCGTGGGCGTGTGCATGGTGTTTGCGCCCCAGCAGGCCGCCGCACAATCGGGCAAAATCGGCTGGGTCGATTTGGATCGCATTCTGCAGGAGTACGAAGAGTTCAAAGAGGCGGAGAACCTGTTCCAGAAGGATGCCCTCCTGTGGGAAGCCGAGTTCGACAGCCTTCAGAATGAGTATTTTACGAAGCTCGAGGAATATCGCAAACAGCGCTTATTGCTCTCCGAAGCGTCCCGCAAAGAACGCGAAGAAGAACTCGCACTGATGGAGCAGAATCTGTTCGAAACGAAGACGCGTTTCGAGGCCGATGCGGAACGACGGCGGGCCGAACTGACCGCGCCAATTCTAAAGAAGATTCAGGATGTGGTGCAGCGCGTGGCGGTCGAAGAGGACTTCGATTACGTGCTGAACTCGTCGCAGATCTACACGACACCGGTGGGTATTCAGTTCAGCCCGATCATGTACGCCAAGGACCGTTTGGACCTGACCGACCGGGTCTTCGAGGAACTCTCTAAGCTCTAATGAGTCATACTGCCGGCGATCTGGCCGGGCGCCTGGGCGCCCGGCTCGATGGCACCGGTGATGTCGCCATCACCGGTGTCGCGGGGATTGAAACGGCCTCAGTGGGCGATCTGACATTTCTGGCGAATCCCAAGTACATTCCCTATCTGAAAAGCACATCCGCATCGGCCATCATTGTCCCGCCGGCCGGGGACAAATTCCGGTACACGTCCAATGATGTGCGTGACGGTGTGGTGCTGCTCATTCACGACAATCCGTACTTTGCGTTCTTGCAGGCGCTGACGTTGTATCATCCGCCACCCCCCCCCCCGGCGCCGGGGATCGACCCGACGGCAACCATCGGCAAACGGGTGTCGTTGGCCGACGGCGTCCATGTTGGTCCTCACTGCACGATTGAAGATGATGTCACCATTGGCGACGGGACATTGATCCTGGCCAACTCATTCGTCGGGACCGATTCTGTCATCGGATCGGAATGCACGATCGGCCCGTTGGTGACCATCCTCCATGGATCGACACTGGGGAATCGTGTGCGCCTGCATCCCGGTACGGTGATCGGTTCCGATGGGTTCGGGTATGCACCGAAGGATGGGCATCACCACAAGATTCCGCAGGTGGGCGGTGTGACCATCGGTGATGATGTCGAGATTGGCGCCGGTTGCACGATCGATCGCGCGACGATGGGCCAAACATTGATCGGACGCGGTACGAAGATCGACAACCTGGTTCAGATTGCACACAATGTGCAGATTGGTGAGGACTGCATCATTGTCTCACAAGTCGGTATTTCCGGATCGACAAGGCTCGGCAATCGCGTGACGGTCGCCGGACAGGTGGGCATTATCGGCCATCTGACGATTGGTGACGACGTGATCATCGCGGCACAATCGGGAGTGGCCAAGGACATTCCCGATGGGGCGTTCTATTTCGGCTCACCGGCCGTTGACGCACGGCGCCAGAAGCGTATCCTGGCTGCGGTCAATTCACTTCCCAATACCCTCAAGACCATCCGCCAACTGGAAAAGCGCATTGCGGAACTGGAACAGCAGTCACAGCAGGATACAGCGCTGTAGCGCGAATCAGACAACACGATTGAGGTGTAGTCCGGCCGCCTCGGCCGGACGGAGGTGCGGACCCTTCGATTCCACTCAGGGCAAGCGAGGCGCCCGCCCTACACGTTTGTGTGCCACCGGCCATTGGGCGTGTTGAAATACCCACATCCATGTCGCGTAGGTGCGGCTATAGCGATTGTCAGAAGGACTGTCCGATTCCAGGGTGCCGTCATGCGCCCTCGCGTGACGGCTATCTCCCGTACCGACGAGGCGTCACCCGAGAGCGGGTGACGCTACATATGACCACCATGTTCGCTTCAAACGGACAATACTTCTGACGATCGGCCATTTATGCCGCCTACGATTGTGACGCCTTCCAGGAGACAAAGTACAGATCAACATCATCAAGGAAGCTGTGGTGCCGTGGTGTCCAACCAAGCACTTGATTCGCCTTGCTGGCCTCGATTTGTTGATCAACGGCCAACGCTTCGGCGAACGCCCCCATCTTTTTCGCTGCCTCCTCGGTAGGGACATACTGGATGCTGCCTTTGTATCCGGCGACCCGTGCGACGGCTTCGACCATCTCACGCATTTGCGTACGCGAATCATCGGTGATGTTAAACGTCTCGCCGCGTAACCCCTGTTCAGCGGCTCGGAGATACGCATCGGCGAGATCATCGACTTGGACCATGGCCCACCGATTGTGGCCGTCGCCGATGACGCTGAAGCTGTCGTCGTTGAGCGCACCGTTAAACCACGCGCCGGTCAATCCTCCTTGCTTGCCGTAGACACACCCGGGACGAATCACGATGCCGTTGACATTAGATGCCTGCAACACGGTGTCTTCCACAGCAGGACGCCAGGTCACGAGCTGAATGGGATTGAGCGGTGAGTCCTCATTGACAGTCTTGTCTCCGGTGTTGCCGTAAACCCAGATGCCACTTGTGTAGATAAGGGTCTTTGGGGTGGAACCGGATGACGCGGACGCAATCAACGTATCAACGGTCTGTTTATCGAGTGCCACTGAATCGGCTTGGTAATCGACGGCTGCGTGAATCAGGATATCACATTGGTCGGCCGTGCTGCGGTAACTGCCGGGATCCTGCATCGCGCCGATGACCGGTTGAATTTCCTGCCGCGCAAGTATGGCGGCTTTCTGATCACTGCGGGTCAGTCCGAAGACACGGTGTCCTGCGCGGCGGACGGCCTGCGCCACTTCGAATCCGATGTAGCCGGTGGCTCCGGTAATGAACACGTTCATCGATCGTCTTCCTCCTTCGTTCTAGTAGACAAGTAACCGTGGTTCGGTCATTTCGTTCATGGCGTATTGGATCCCCTCACGGCCGTAACCGGACGCTTTGATGCCGCCGTAGGGCATGCTGTCGACACGGAAGCCGGGAACGTTGTTGATCATGACGCCGCCGACTTCGAGTTGGTCGTGGGCGGCCTTGACGTGAGCAAAGCTGTTGGTAAAGACACCGGCCTGGAGTCCATACTCACTGCCATTGCAACGTGCGATTCCCTCGTCGAAATCGCGAACCTTCTCGACGATTGCCACCGGGCCGAACACTTCGTCGCGGCAGACGCGCATATCTGGTGTTGTGTTGGTGAGCAGTGTCGGCGCGTAGATGTGGTGTTGCTCATCGGTGATGCGGCCACCACAGATGAGGTTGGCGCCATTGGCGACTGCTTCATCGACCCAATCGCGAATCCGGTACAGGTGCGTCTCATCGATGATCGGCCCGACCGTGATGCCTTCGACGCCCGGGTCGCCGGCCGTGACTCCGGAAATGGCCCTTTGAAACATATCAACAAAGCGGTCGAATACCGATTCGACCACGTAGATGCGCTGTGTCGATATGCAGACCTGCCCGGCATAGATAAATGAACCGGTTGCGATTGTCTTCACAGCCGACTCCAGGTCGGCTGATTCATCGACAATCACCGCGGCATTACCGCCCATTTCGAGCGTCACCCTCTTGCGCCCGGCGATGCTCTTAAGGTGCCAGCCCACCGCCGCGCTGCCGGTGAACGACAGCATGGCGATGCGCGGATCGGTCACCAGAGTCTCTGCAACGTCGTTAGGACAGACCAGTGCATTGAACGCGCCCGATGGGTAATCGAGTTGTTCCATCAATCCGGCCAGTGCCAACGTCACCAGCGGTGCCTGCGGTGCGGGCTTGACAATCACCGAGCAACCAACTGCCAACGCCGGAGCGACTTTATGCAACACGAGGTTGAGTGGAAAATTGAACGGCGTGATGCAGGTGATGATCCCGATCGGGAATCGCTTGGTGAAGGCGGTCTTGCCTTCGCCGGCGGCGAAATCGATGGGCACTGTTTCACCGGTGAATCGCACCGCTTCGGCAGCAGCGGTGCGAATCGTAATCAGGCAGCGGTCGATTTCATTGCGGGCGTATCCAATCGGCTTCCCTGCTTCTTTCACGATGAGATCGACGAAAGCATCACGCTTGGCATCCAGCAGAGCCGCCAGGCGTTCGAGCCGTTCGGCGCGTTGTCCTGCCGACCAGCTCTTCAGTTCCACAAAGCCCGCTATCGCGGCCACAATGGCATCCTCAACATGCGCAGATGTTGCCAATGGAAGAGATGCGAGCTTGGTGCCATGGTATTTATCCCGCACATCGAGTGCACCGTCGCGGTCACCAACCCATTGACCGGCAATGTAGTTGTTCGTTTTCAGCACCTCTGTATAGGAGTTCATGACAACCTCATGAATTGATGCAGGGTCTGTGTCATTCGTGGGTTTCTATGATGCATGATTTACGGCCTGGTTGCCAGTCTCGGTGACGTGAAAAATGACTCATGCGGCAGGGCTAATACTGCATCCCGTCGGAATCCGCTGGGCCGAGCTGCGGCCCATACGGTGCTTTGTCGAGCCACTTGCCGGCCTTCTTGTAGACCGGAGATGCGATGGCGGCCGCGCGGCGGCGCAGACGACGCGCGAGAGTTGGAGCGGTCAAGTGGTGCAAGGCGACATTCGAGGCGGCACGGTTACGTAACGCCGCGTTACGACGCGAATACGCGAAGTGATCGACAGCAGCAATCGCATCATTGTCGTTTTCCGTGTTGAGGGCCTTGTCCACTGCACGCGCTGCGAGATACGCATCCGGGACGCCGGAATTCAACCCACGGGCGCCGAATGGTGCAAAGACATGGGCCGCTTCACCGGCCAGGAGAATGCGACGGTGCGGATCGGTGAATGACTTCGCGACCGCCTGGCGAAAGATATAAGTCGAGACCCACGTGATCCGGTCGGCGTAGTCGGCACGAATGACGCTGGGCAACCACCGCCGTGCCCCCTCCTCACCGCTGAATTCCTCGGGATCATCGGTCGGATGGCACTGCAAATCGATGCGCCAGTGGCCGGCGAACGGGACATACAGAACATTGCGTCCTTCGACTGCCGGGTGCTCGTAATGGAAAATGCGCTCAACTGGCAGGGGATTGGACCGATCTTCGGCAACATCGACAATCACAAACGCATTCGACGTCTGCGGTCCCTCAAGACGCAACCCCGAACTCTGCCTCACCGCGGAGCGGGCACCATCAGCGGCGATCACATAGCGCGCGGTCATTTGCTTGCCGTCGGCGGTTTGCAGCATGACGCCCTGCGCATCGGCTCTCGTCCCAACGACCGGCGTATTCCACATAAACGCGACACCGTCTTCTTTGCATGCTCTCAATAATAATTGTTCGGTGACAACTTGCGGCAAACTGGTGGCGGATGGGAGTTCGTTTCCAGGTGGCGGCGGATAGGTGCGTCGAAACACCTCTTCTCCGCGATACAGCGTGCGTTTGGTGCGCCAGAGCAGACCGTGGCTGTTCAATTCATAGCCGAGTCCGGGACGGATTCGTTCGAGCACCTGCATCGTGGTCTTGTGAATGAAAATGGCGCGGCTGCCAGGGCGCACACGGTCGATTTCCCCCTGTTCGATGAGTGTGACGTCGCGTCCGAATGATCGCAGTGCGAGGGCGGCGGTCATACCCACCGGACCGGCGCCAACGACGATGATGTCGCGGTCGATCACGCGGTCGATTCCATTAATGTGCAATGCGTTAAGAGAGTAATCGACATCGTGCTACTCAGAGGACGACAGTGTTTTGCGTACGTCATCGGGATCGGTGCTGGCAGGCCGTTTGAAAGTCATAATATCGGTGGTGCGACACCACTCGGGCCCGCCCATCCGTCCAACCAGTTTCAACGCGTCTGATTTCGGACGGTTCCCGTCGAGATACGAGTCATCGACATGGATACGCACGACGCGTCCGATGACCATCGAATTGGAACGCATGTCGACACTGCCCAACTCGATGATGTGCAGCAAGCGGCACTCGAGTGCGGCCGGTGATTGGGCAACACGCTTCGGTTTGACGACTTCCGACGGCGCACCGTCGATGCCCAACGCTTCCCATTCGTTGACTTCAGGTCCGAAATCAGCACTGGTGGCATTGGCCAGCGCCGCCAACTCTTCGGTCACCATGGAAATCACGAATTCGCTGGTTTCACGGATGTTGCGTAACGTGTCCTTGTTGACACCCTTGCGACTGCCGGGGCCGATGGCGACCGTTGGCGGTGAAAACGAAAACGCATTGAAAAACGAAAACGGTGCGAGATTCGGTTGCCCGTTGGCGCCGAGTGTCGACACCCACGCGATCGGACGCGGGTAGACCAACCCGTTGATAAGGGCATTCAAGCCCTGGCGGTCGAGTTCATTCGGATCAAATATCATGAGGCGTCATCAAATTGGTTGCGGAGCGTGCCGATCGGATCCATCGAAATCTCGACAACATCTCCCGGTTTCAAAAATGACGGTGGTTTCATTGCCGTGCCGACGCCGCCCGGAGTTCCCGTGGCGATCAGATCGCCCGGTTGCAAGTTAATGATCACAGAGAGATCGGCGATCAATTGCGGTACGCCGAAAACAAGATCCGACATCGGTGCGCGTTGCCGTTGTTCACCGTTGACTGTGGTGACGATTTCGGCGTTGGCAAAGTCGGGGAATTCATCGGGCGTAACCATCGCCGGACCGACCGGCGTGGAATGCTCCCACATCTTGCCGGCGAGGAACTGAATGGATCGTTTCTGGTAGTCGCGCATCGATACATCGTTGAGCAGTGTCAGGCCCGCGATGGCATCCCAAGCTCTTGCTTCCGGTATGTTGCGCCCGCCGGACCCGATGATGATACACAGTTCGCCTTCGTAGTCGACTTTGTCGGAGGCTTTCGGTAGTTCGACAGCGATCTCCGGATCGGTGAGCGACCGCGCCAGTTTGCCGAAATAGGTCGGCACTGACGGCAAATCGCGCCCCATCTCAAGGATGTGTTTGCGGTAGTTCAGGCCGACACAGATCACGGCCCCCGGTTCGAGGACCGGGCGAAAGAGGTCCGCATCGGCTGGCGCTTCGGAATTGGCACGGTCGGCAATCGACGGCCAGTCGCTTTCGCGACGCAACAAGTCGCCGATATCGCGATAGGCGTTGCCGGAGCTGTCGGTGATGATGAAACGGCCCTCGGCGCGCTCAATTGCGGCGGCCGGACCGTCGGGTGTTCGCAGTGTGACAAGACGCACAGTGTTATCCTTGTTTGTTCTCAGACTGTTCCTGGTAGAATCCCAGTGCTCTTAAGGCGGGATCATCGGTGAATGAAAAAAGCATCGCCGGTTCCGACGATGCGTTGATGTGTTCATGCACGGCCCAGCCTGGCAGCGCAAACGTGTCGCGTTCGTTCCACTCGATGCGTTGCCCGTCCATGATTGTTGTGCCGCTGCCACGGACTACGTGGTAAACCGCGCTCGTGGTGTGACGGTGCGCGTCGCTGTGAAACTTCGGTGGTAGCAGTTGCGCATAGCAGGCCATCGTCGGCAAGACCGACCCGCCGGTGATGGGATTCGAATACTCGAACAGAATTCCGTCGGTCGGCGATCCGGAGACACCATCGTTGAGCGCGTCGAGCAATATGCGCTCGGTGGCGCTCCATGGATATTTCGCCAACGGTGAGTAGTTCTTCGTCCAGTTGATCCATGACGGTCGCAACTGCCCGTGCGCATACTGACGCTCTGATTCATCGTCGGAGCGCGTGAGCTGTTGAGATTTCCTGTCCAGCGGCTGGAAGAACGAGCATTCCAAGCCGTTGACCAGCGGCAGATCGAGACCGTCGAGCCAGATCATCGGGGTACCGGTTTCGTTGCCGTGATCGTGGGCCGACCAGGCGGGTGTCAGCACCAAATCGCCGGGCTGCATGGTCGACCGTTCACCATCGACCGCCGTGAAGGCCCCCGATCCCTCAACAACAAAGCGGATGGCGCTGGCCGAATGGTAGTGTGCCGGGGCAATTTCATGGGGCAACACAAGCTGCAAGCCAGCGTAGAGGCGCGCCGTGGCTGCCGGCTTCCCGTTCAGTCCGGGGTTCTTTAAGATCAGGACGCGGCGTTCGGCCTCCTCCGCCGAGATGAGTGCGCCTGCCTCCATAAGGCGTTCCCGGACAGGCCCATACGGCCACAAGTAGGGCACCGCCTGCGTCGTCGGACGGCGAATCAACAGGTCCTCCTGCTTCCACAAAGGATAGATATGAAGCGGGGACAAGGTCTCGATGAACTGGTCCATCGATGGCTGTGTGGTCTTATCCGGCATGAGATTCAGCCTTCCGGTTGCTCGTGTCATGATCTCAACAAACCGAGTCCCGTTTAGATGCGACAAAAGGGCACCCGCGATCAAGCGGTTTTGCGGTGTTGTGGTTGTATGACGTTTGGATACAGGGAATTCATTGCCCGCACGCTTCGGGGTGGTCGCGCTGGTGTTCACTCGGGCAGGCGGAGACGCCGATTTCGATCAGCATGCTGTCAAAAACAGCATAACAATTGTCGCGATTAGACCCCCTTTGCTTGACACGGATACAGTGACGGGCGAACATGTGATGCGGCGGAGACGTGTGCTCCGTTTTCTTAAGGCCCATAAGTTAGGGCAGCCGAACTTATGTCAGGAGTCGTTGCGGAGGTATGAACAGTGTATGGGATCATGCTGCTTTTACATGTGTTGTCTGCCACCATATGGACCGGTGGGCATTTGGTGCTGGCGCTGACGGTTTTGCCGCGCGTGTTGCGTGAGAGGTCAGTCGCTGAACTGCACCGTTTTGAATCGGCCTACGAGCGCATTGGCATTCCGGCCCTCGTCCTTCAAGTGCTCACAGGCGTCTGGCTCGCACACCGGCTGCTGCCTGATGTGGGAGCGTGGTTCGCGTTCGAGACACCGGTCGCAAAGGTCGTTGTCGCGAAGCTGTTTCTACTGGTTGTGACGGCTGGCTTCGCGGTCGATGCGCGGCTGCGGATCATTCCGAACCTCTCCGAACAGAATCTCACGTCCTTGGCATGGCACATCATTCCGGTGACCATCGTCTCGGTGTTGTTTGTTGTCCTCGGAGTATCACTCCGCACCGGGTGGCTGTATTGAGAAGAGTAAGGAAGAAAGCGCCGTTGACGGGGTGCTTGAATGATTCTTACACGCTCTATGTCACAAGACGCTCATCACGACTCGCCGATTGCCCACTCTTCGAATCTTCACAGAAGCACATTCGTTTCTTATTGTGGCCTTTGGGGTAAATGCTTCCATACCACGAGCAAGCGCGTACTGGCACTGACGAACATCAGTGGCACCCTCCATAGTTATCGCGTAATCCACCAACTGAGAAAAGCAAAGAGCCCCAACTGTGGAGCCCTTTGCGCTACTTGACGGATCGTTACCGGAGTATTCCGCTAGCTCCCGCAACTCCCCGACACCGGATCACACGGATCGCAGGGCGCGTCGCCGTTGAAGAAGATATGATCGATCAGGCCGTTTAAATCGACGGCGTCCGGTTGGTTGTCGTAGTTGACGTCGGCGCGTGTGGTTGGACATTCGGGGTCCTGTGGATTCGAGCCGCTGAAGAAGAGTGCATTGATTTCGGCATTCAAGTCCACGGCGTCGAGGATACCGTTTTCATCGAAGTCGGCTTGCCACGGGCACGCGCACGGCGGGCTGGCGACACGGATCGTGGCGCCGTTGAAGACCGGGGCGAACGAGGTCGACAGGGTGGTGGACTTGATAGTGTAGCTGCCCAGTTGGCCGACGCTCACATACGATGTGTCGCCCGGTGCGCTGTTCGATCGCGACCGGAAATAGATGCGCGCCATCAGGCCGCTACCCGGCTCCAGCGGCGGCGATCCGCCGCCAACGTCGGCACGGGCGCGCATGGCCAACTGGCCGCTGAATTTGTTGTTGAAGACGATCTCACGCGACTCGAAGTAACCCAGCCGCGTGCCGGCAAAACTGATTGAGTCCAAAACAAACTTATCAATCACATTGGTCATCGTGATTGGCAGCACGACTTCTTCGAGAGGCACCGCATTGGTGCCGTAGATTTCGACCACACCCGGACTGTCGCTCTGAACGCTCGTCTCAGTAGCGTTGAACGTGTCGGCCCACACGGCAATGAAGCTGTTCTTTGTGCGTGTCATCGTGCCGCCGGACGTGGTGGCTTCGAGTCGGACATCGTAGAGGCCCGGACCGAACGTGTGCGTGGGGTTTTCGACCATCGACGAGTCGCCGTCGCCGAAATACCACTTCCACGCGGTGACGGGCAAGGGTGTGTCGTAGGAGAGGTTGGTCGTCAATGATCCCTCGGCGGTGTCGACGTCGGCACTGAATTCTAGCTGCACCCAGCCGACCAGTTCTTGCGCCACCCAGCAGTAGATTCGTCCCCATTGCTGCGTGGTGAACTCTGTCCAGCAGAAGTCACCCGAGTAGTCCATGTAGTTGTCGGATGGCGGATCGACCCACGGATCGCCGCTGCAATCATCGGTGCCTTGCGGGCCGCTGCACGTGTAGTTGGTCGGTGTCGGTTTGGTATCACTGCAGAAATCACCGGCCACGTCGCCATTGGAACCGTCGGGCAGCTCATAGCACACACCACAGAATGCCACTTCATCGACGCCGTGGTGCGTGTGCCACAGGCCAAAGTTGTGGCCGAGTTCATGCGTCAATGTCGACTGCTCGAAGCCGAACGATCCTTCATGCATCACCACACCACCCATCGCCTCGGTGGCATTTGCATCCCAGGGGAACGTGCCCCAGTTCACCGGCGCATCGACCACGTACACGTTGCACTGGCTGTCGGGTGTGTCGGCATAGGTGGTTTTCATGCCGAACTCCTCGGAAAAATCGATGCTGCGATACTGCGAATCGTCGATGTATTCCAGTTCATAAACAAAGTCGATGCCGTACGGCGCGAAGTCGGCGCGCAGGTGGTCCATCTGCAGGGCCACGGCACTTGGCGAGGCGGCGAAATTGGTGCCGTCATCTTCACGGAACACGTTGAACTTGAGTCGAAAGACCAGTGTTCCTGCACCCGGGGCCGGGACACTCGCGTCGCGTGTTGCAGCGACGTCGCACTGCCCGTTAATCGGACACGAACGGTCGGTCGGCTCCATCGCGCCGGGATAGCGCTGTTCCCAGATCTCCTGTGTTCCGCAGAAGTCGCCGTCGGGAAACGGATTGGGGGCGGGCGTCGTCGTGTCATCGGGTTGTTCGGCATGCGTCGGTCCAAAGAGGCCGACGGCAGCCAGCGCGAAGACAGTACAAAGGGCGATGAGGTGCTTTAGCGACATTGAGACGACTCCTTACATGATTTCACTGCCGAGACTATTTTATCTTGGTGGCACGATCTGTTATGCGTAGACAAGGTATCTAACAAGTTCGAGTTAGGCGTCGCACGGAGTCGCGGGGCATCCGGACACGCCGGGTGCAATATACAACACAATTGGCAGAATCAGAGTGAATTGGCCCGATTTCTGAGTGGAATCGCACCACCGCCGGTGCGGTTATCATAAGACGATAAACGACGGGCAGTTATCGACTAAAACTCAAATCGCCACTGTCCCAGCGGTGGCGGGCCGAGGCCGGTGACATACTGGAGCAGGTAATTCTGGTCGGCCATGTCGACTGTGTCGCTGAGGTCGACGTCGCCGTTGTACTCGTCCGGGTACAGTTGATGGCCCGACAACAGCCAGCAGACATCGCGCACATCGACGGTTCCGTCGTCGTTGACATCCCCCCGCGCAAAACCTGCCCACTTGGCGGCGCGCTCGGCCAGGTCCAGGACACTCGCTTCGATGGTGGCGCTGTCACCGGAGGCGGCATCGACGCCGAAGAGAATCTGGTGCATGACAGCATCGCCACCGGCGGCCAACACAATCGGTTCATTCATCAATAGACCGGCTACGTCCTCAGTCGGATCACTCCCGACTAACGGGTCTTTCTCGCGCGAGGGAAGGTGGTTCACGCAGAAATGCCAGGCCTCGCCTGCGGACTCGGTCATGCACACATACGACGGATCGGTACACCAGAGCCGCAGCGGATTGGCCATCAGGTGAATGCGGTGGGGTGAATGTGGGTCAGGATCAACGGTTGCAAAGTCGGTCGGCATGTCGGGTTCAAACATTCCGAATGCGACAGTTGGTGCAGTGGCGTTCCATATCGCATAGCCGTTGAAAGCATCGGAGACGAATCCGACGTTGTCGGACGCGTCATGACCGACATCCCAATCCATCAGCGAACCAGCGTACAGTGTCTTATTGGCCACGTCCCGATTGCGCAGCTCCCAGCGAATGATCTTAAAATCGCCGTAGAGCGGATCGTACCTCCCGACTTCGGTCTGGATGACTTCGACACCGATAGCCGCGAGCGGGGAACCGCTGAGGACCGATCGATTGGTATCGATGAAGTAAGAGCGTGCCCATTCGCCGCGAATCTCCTGCGGTGTCCCGGGACAGCCGTTGACGCGTTTGTACCCGAGGAGAATGTCCTGTGCACCGTCGAAATCGCAGGCGCCATCGGATGGCCGGGTGTTGGGCAGATAGTGTCCGGGCCAGGTGGGGATCAAACCGCCGGCATCAAAGAACGAGGCGTGGAATTCGGCGCCGCCGTAACCGGTGCCCGCATCTCCGAAGAGGGAATCACCGCACAAAATTAAGGATCCGTCGTACAGATGACCGGTGACCCCTTCCCAGATCAGATCATTGTCTGTCGTTCCATTGCCGATATGCCCGGTGTTGTACAGGTATTCCGATTTGTCGGGTGCGATGTCACCGAAACTCAGACGTGTCGAATCGCGCACGCAGCCGCCCTTGTACTCGATGGTCAACGTCGGCTGATCACCGAAAAAGACGCGATCGGGATCATTGGTGATGAACTCGATCACTTCGATATCGATGCCGCGTTCCAATCCGGTGGTGTTGTATGTCCAACTCACATCGGTCGAAACGCCGACGGGCAATACAGGGCTGTAGTTCACTGATGAGGTTCGCAGGATGTGTGCTGATGCTCGCATCTGCCGCTGCAGCCGGTCACTGCCGATCAGCGCGTGAGCGGCACGTTCCAATTCCACATCACCACGCGTGAGTTCACCATCGACCATCGTGTGATAGCGAGAGTTGATTCTTGCCGCCTTGCTATCTGTGACGTAGGCAGTGAACTCCTTTCCAACCGCACCATCGGTGACTCCTGCCGCGTAGCGGGAGTAGGTGTCATTGTAAGTCTGCGCAACCGGATCCGGCGGCGGGTCTGTGATGTTGTGTGAGTCAATCGTCAGATAATCACAGCCGATGTTGGTAAGAAGATCGGGCTCCGTGTGGGAGTCACTCGCCGGCGCGTCTAGTGGTACGTGAATATCAACCACGGGAGTACCCTGTGCAACGCGCGGTCGAGAGCCGGCATTCAATTGGAATGCCAGCAGTTGACCGTAGCCATCAGTGGGATTGCCAGAGCGAATGGAGACGACTGCGTAGTCATGCCCGGTCGCCGGATCGGTGGCCAGCGCGGTACCGTTGACAATGCCGCCGAATTCGGAGCGATGGAGCAGTTGCGTGTTGAAATCACGATCATCCGCCAGCCACCATCTGCCGTAGCGATCGCCAACAAACAGGTAGCCGTCACAGGTGAGCGTTACGTGCTGCGTGACCTCACCAATGCCGTCTGTTGTGTAATTATAGTAGGGCGCTCCGGTGAGCTTATCGATCAAAAATACACCGCCGTAAGTCCCATCCAATGGTATGAAGAGGAAGTTGTGTCCAACGGCAGGCGGGCCGTAAAGCGAGCGGGGTTGCGCAAATTCCCAGACCACGCTGCCACTCTTGGTCAGCTTGACACGGTGCCCCGACAGGTCGAAAGCCGCACTCGCCGCATAAATGTAATTGGCGTCCAGCGACAGGCCGCTCGGGTATCCCTCGCCCAGATGCGTGCTGTGCCAATTCCATTGCACTTGGCCGGTGGCGGCATCGATGCAGTAGATCGAACCGTTGTCGAAATTGGCACTGGCGGTTGCCACATAGAGGTCGTCACCGTCATAGGCAGGCGAATGCAAAATCCCCTCGTCGAGGATAACGGGATTCGTCGGCCAGCCGCCGAACAACGCACCGTCCGATGTGCGGAAGCACCACAGATGTCCACCCTCCGTGCCAACGACAACGACTTCCGTGCCGCCGATATCATAGACAGCGGTGACACCGAATGATGCAGTCGCCCCAAGAGGCCCGGTGCCGGACGACATTCCGTTCATCCAATCCATGGTGGTCAGATCAGCATCCCAGCGGGAGAGTGACTGTGATGTCCCCAAGGTGACGTACACACCTCCATCATCAACGGAGACATTGCCACGGTTCTCATCGAACACAACCGGTGACCCGGACACGATGGTGTTTATGGCTGCTCCGGTTTCCAAGGCGAAAACGTCGAGTCGGGTGTCAGTCGAGATATACACCCGCCCATCCGCAACGGTCGGTTCACAGAACGAGTTGTAACCGTCCAAATCGACTCGCCAGGCGGCCTGAATCTCACACGGATCGCCGATGGCGAGGTCCGACTGGCAGGAACGGTTGTTATCATGCGCCCAGGTGGACCAATCGTCGGGCTGACGGCAGGACATATCCGGCACGTCGTCGTAGCAAACCTCCGCCTCCAACAACAAGCCGTAGTCTTCGGTATAGGCATCATCAAAGTAATAGTATGAATCATCGAGGAGGTACGCGCCCGAGTGACGATTACCGTAGCCTCCATCGATGGTCAGCGCGAGACGGTCAAGGCCGGGATCGGGCGTGTTGGGCGAGAGCGACGCGGAGATGAAGAATCGGTCGGTCACGCGATAGTCGGCCGGCCAGTTCGGACGCGTCGTAAAATCAATGACCGTCCAGTTGGAATCCTGATCGATATCCGACCAGGGAATTTCGAACTCGTCGATCAGATTTGATCCTGTGCCCGGTGCGCAGGTCCGGCAGTCCGGGTACCAGTCGCCATTATCGAAGTCGCCATTCTCACCGTACACACGAATTCGCATCGTCGGCGTACCGAGACTCAGCGGTGCATAGACAAAGACACGGGCGGCCATCAATGTTCCCGGCATCACCGGTGTGAAGTGGACGAATTGATCGGTATTGATCGAACTGCTGTCATCGAAGTAGGCGTACTGCAGGTCATAATGATATCCCAGCCACCCGCAGGGAGACGATGTCCCGGTCGCCAGATGAGGCGATTGGACATCAACACGTTCGATGGGCGCAGGAGCGATTGCCGCCGCTACGGACGGCGAGGATGCCAGCACCAGCAACGTGGTTGCCGCCAAAATGACAGCGAGAACACCAACACCATGCGGCGCCGTTTGACTGGGGACGCGACGGAGAGAATTGCCGATAGCCACGACTACCTCCGGGCGAAGTAGGTGAGTAACCGTACGTCGTACTGGTAGGCTCAATATACTTCAAAACCCATGGCGGGCAATAGGGGCGGGATGAAACGCAGGCAATACATACTTAAAGACAATAAATCTCCTCAATTGGTTGATCAGACATCAGGTCAAATCGACCCGGGTCCAACCACGAGCAATTCTGATCTCAGCACGGTAACCGCGTGCCCGCCAAGGATGACACGATCACCACTGGTTTGCACCCGGACTACGCCGCCGCGAGCCGACGCCTGATAGCCGGTCATCTCCGGTTTGCCGAGCTTGTCGGCCCAGTATGGCGCCAGGGTGCAATGGGCGGAGCCGGTAACCGGATCCTCATCGATACCGGCCGCCGGAGCGAAGAAACGCGAGACGAAGTCGATGCCCTCGCGGGTGGTTTTGCTGGTGATTATCACACCACGCGGTGACGCCTTGCGCAGTGCACGAAAATCGGGTGTCGCTTCTTCAACTGCCTTTTCGGATTCGACTTCGATGAGGAAATCTTCATCGTTGCGTCCGGTCCAGATCGGATCAACTCCTAGTGCGGCCACCAACTTCGGTGCTCCGCCGACCGCATTTGCGGGAGTAGCAGGGAAATCCATTTCGATTAAGTCATCTGCGAGTTTAGCACTGAGCAGTCCGCTCTTGGTATGGAAGCGGGCCTCAGCCCTGGCATCGAGGACACCGACCTCCCAGAGGATGTGGGCGCTGGCAAGCGTCGCGTGCCCGCACAGGTTGACCTCAACCGAGGGTGTAAACCAACGCAAATCGAATTCACTGCCGCGTGGGACGAGAAAAGCGGTTTCGGAGAGATTTATCTCACGCGCGACGTTCTGCATCCATTGCTTGTCGGCTGCTTGCTGTAGGATGACAACGGCTGCCGGATTGCCGGCGAACGGCTCCCGGGTGAATGAATCCACCTGATAGATCGTTTGTGCCATGGGTATGATGTCCCGTGTTTGGTCTGCATGGTCTCATTTGAATGTTTCCGATCGGCCACGTGGTATACTCAATGATTGCCAATCGGCACCTTGTGTCTGACGGGCCAAGGTGATGATCTGGCCGACATGGTAAGCGTAGTGCATCAACTGGCGGTTGATCGCCTCAATGACCGAATGCGGTTCGCCGCAAATGATGACTGTGTGTGTAAGATGATCGGGGCTCAGACTGTCGAGTGTATCGAATAGAATCGCCCATGACTGATCCCACACGGTCATCAACTCGTCACGGGTGGTGTCGGGATCGATTTCGAATTCGGTATCACGATTTCGGTCGGGCTTTTCGCCGTCGCTGGTGAGAAAGTCGGTCCATCGGGATCGCATGTTGCCGGCCACGTGCTTGACGATAATCGCAATGCTGTTACCGTCGGCTTCCACAATATGAAAGAACGCGTCATCGCTGATCTGCCGCATTGCACGTTCGCCGAGATCGCGATAGCGCTGAAACAGGTTGCGTATGTCAGTAAGATACAGTTCTCCTGTTGTCGGCATTCGTTAACTCCATGTGCTTGGTTTAGTTCCCCGGATGGGTGATGCCCTTTAATGTGTGCTGCAACTCTCGGAGTTGCTCGAGTGTACGGGTGTGGCGTTTCCGAGTGTCGTTTGGTGCGGGATACGATAGCCCGGCATGGCACTCGGCCAGCGCCCCGCGGTAGTGACCGGCTTCGTAGAGCGCGTGCGCGCGATTCGCGGCACATGCGATGAGATTGTAGTAATTGCCGGGTCCCTTGTCCATGATGCGCGATTCGATCTCATCATAGTACCTGGCGGCGTCATTCCAGCGATAGAGGCCCATGCTGGCTTCGGCCAAGATCCACAACGGTGATTTGGCATTGGGAAGATTCGTCGACAACGTCTCGGCGTGGGCAATGACCGTGAGATGGTCATCTTCGTTCATCAGGGCATAGCACAGCGATGCGCGTGCGGCATTGCGCGAGATGGTACCGTGTTCAATCACACGTTGCAATTGTGAGAGCCCTTTTTGACGATCATCGGGGACGATGGGCAGCCAGTTGACGAAATCAGTCTTCACGGATCTCCAGTAGTTGTATGTGCCCAGGCCGAGGTACGCATCGATTAATGTGGTATCCAGTTCGAGTGCGTGCTTGAAATGGTTTTTAGCAGACAGTCCGCGCTTCAACGCCGCAAACCACCCGCCCCAGTGCGATTCATACACGGCATCGTAGCCCAGTGCCGCGCCGAGAACAAATTCTGGCTCACCGCTCACGGGTGTCGATGTGCGCCACAGTTCCGCTTCGTTGATGGCCTCATCGAGCCAGCGGCGAAACTCCACGGCCCGTGCGGGAGATTCGTGATCCAGCATCTCCCCGTGAATGGCGGCGGCGGTGAACAACGGGCCGATCGGTGACCGAGGATACCGCGTTGCCATTGCCGTGAACAGTGATTCCGCCTTCGCGAACTGTTCGTTCTCGGTCCAATGGACGCCCATTAAGACGGTGTCGAGAAAGGGGCCCGCTGTAAACAGTGATGGATAACGCGGTGTATCAGTGTCGTCTGCCCGTGTTGGCAATGGTAAGACGGCACCTGTCATCAACACAAACGCCAGCACGATTGAAATACGGAGGATCATGACAGGAAGGTCAATCCGATGAACTGCTTTTATCACCGAGTTTTTGGAGAACGTCACGTTCGCCGCGTTCGAATTCATGCGTAACCGTAGGGCTGAAGTGCTTTCGACGCGACGATTGTGCTCCCGTGCGTACCCACGAGCGGAAGAAGCGGCCGCTATCAATCTCAGCAAATACATCGTCCATAGCTCTGCGCACGGCAGACGAAATGACGCGCTTGCCTGTGTGTTTGGCGCCGAAGGCCGCAGTCGGAGAAATGTTCTTGTACATTCCGGCCAGACCTTCGCTTTTCACGAGGTCGATGATCAGGTCGAGTTGGTACACACATTCGAGATAGGCCGCATGCGGTGGGAAGCCGTGCTTAATCAATGTCATCACGCCGGCTTCGAGTAACGCCCCGAGGCCACCGCACAGAACGGCTTGTTCACCGAAGAGATCACCGACCGCCTCGTGCGCGAATGTCGACGGGATCGCACCGGCGGGAATACAACCGATCCCTTTGGCCAACGCCAGAGCGAGTGACATGACCCGTCCGGAATGGTCGTGATGCACCGCCACAAAACAGGCGACACCATCGCGCTGTGCCCGCAGTTCGCGCAATCGCTTCCCCGGGCCGAGCGGAGCGACCATGATCACATCAACAAAATCGGGAGGAATGACAGTCTTGAAGTGCACGGATGCTGCATGCGCGACAACAAGGGAGTGTCCATCATGCAAGTAGGGTTCAATATCCGATTCGAAGACGGTTCCGTGAAGATGATCAGGTGCGAGGAGAAGGATGATATCGGTGTCACGTGTCGCGCGCGGTGTGGTTGTTACAGTGAAGCCGTCGGCCTTGGCGCGACGGCGGGACCGGCTGCGGGATGGCAACCCGATGATTGGATTGATCCCGGCATCACGCAGGTTCAGCGCCTGGGCTTGTCCCTGCGAACCGTAGCCGATCACGGCAACGGTCTTATTCGTGAGCGGTTTGAGTGACGCCGTTCGAATGACACGCATATCGTCTCCTGGGGGGATCATACGTGTGGTGGGGTGTGGGTTCAAGGGAATAGACCGAATTGCAGAATTCGGTTCCGAATTCCCCATTCGGGCGGAACAACCTACCCCTCACCCCGGTCCTTGCCCCGCTCAAAAGCGCGAGGAGAGGGAACGATGCGCAGGGGTGCACCTCCGCCTGTGCCGAGCGGAGCTGATGTGTTTATCCTACGCGACGCCGAGCTGGGGCTCGGCGGTCCGTATTCATGATGGGGATGGTTCGGAAGGATCGAGACGCTGGATTTTCACGCGGGCGATGCGTTGGCCGTCCATTTCCTCGACACTGAAGCCGAGCCCATTTTCTTCGATGCGGTATCCCGGGGTTGGAATGCCGCCAAACCGATCATAAAGGAGACCGCCGACCGTTTCGAACTTCTCGTCGGGTAGTTCGACGTCGAGCGCGTCGCCGATCTCGTACAATGCCACGACACCGTCGGCCATGACGGTATCGGTTGAGATTCGCTGGATCGGATCGCCCTCGATATCGTGCTCATCGCGGATTTCGCCGACGATCTCCTCGAGGATGTCTTCCAACGTAACCAGTCCCGCGGTGCCACCGAACTCGTCGACGACAATGGCGATGTGGGTGTTGCGACGTTTGAATTCCTCCAGGAGAGCATCAACTCTTTTCGTTTCGGGGACAACGAAGGCGTTGCGGGCCATGTGTGCGAGATCGATCATTGACGTATCCTGTTCGATCGTCATCAGGTCCTTCACGTACAAGATTCCAATGATCGTATCGAGATCATCCTCGTAGATCGGCAGGCGCGAGTGACCGTGCTCGCGAACGATGCGCCGCACGTCATCGATGGTAGCGTCGGCCTCCAATGCGACGATGTGAATGCGTGGGACCATCACCTCGCGCACTTCGGTGTTTTCGAGACCGATGACGCCCTGGATCATCTCGCGTTCATCTTCTTCGATGATTGGCTCGCCAGTTCCGGCCGATTGGGATAGCGTTTCCAGAGCACGTTCGAGAATCTCTTCGCGTTCCTCGGCCGAGAGTTCCTGTCCGCTGCCGCCGCCGACACGGCGTACAATGGACACCAGCGGACGCAGCACCGATGACAGCCAGACAAACAAGGTCGTTCCACGCGGCAATGTATCGATGTTCTCGTCGATCAAATGCACGCGCGGCCACACCTCGCCAACTATAACGCGGATCACCCAGATGATACCGAGTGCCAGGACAAACGTCGGCAGCCAGGACCATCCCAACGCCTCGGACCACGTCGGTACAACCCAGACGACCAGCCCGACCGTGATGAGAAACGCGAGGGATTTGAACAGATCGGCAGTCAGTATGATATCGCGGGGATGTCTGACCAGTTCGGACACTTGCGCCTGCCGAGCGCGTGTCAGGCCGTTGCCGTTGCCGTTCGTTTTGCTCTTGAGCAACAGCAGACGTTTGGCCACCGACGCGGTCCAGTACACGCCCGACATCAGGACAATGGTCGCCACAATCAGAACGAGCGCTTCGAGGATCATACGGTCTCCCGTTGTGCGCGACGGTCGATCAGTCCGGCTGACTTCAAATAGCGGTTCTCTCGGGCCGTCATCGCTCGGCGGCCCTGACCGGTGTGATGATCGTATCCGGCCAAATGCAACAATCCATGCACCGCCAACCGCGCCAACTCCGACGTCTGCGTGTCGCCCGTCTCCGCGGACCAGCGACGCGCATGATCGATGTTGCAGTACACTTCACCAATCGGTTCGGCGGCCCGCCGTGGCATATTGGGCGTGGTGAGGGGAAATGTCAGAACGTCGGTGGGACGATCCTTCTTCATGTGGCGCCGGTTGAGCTGCCGCATATCCCGGTCGCCAACGACAATCAGATGTACCGGTCCGTGCAGGCGCTCGCCTTTGCAGACACGCAGCGCGACGTTGTGCAAGACGGCACGGGGGACACGTCCCTCAATCGGGCCGCGCATGACTATGATTTCGGGTTGGAAACCAGTGCGGCGTCGAGACGGAGGCTCAGAATCTTTCGGGTCGCTGGTTGTGTCCATTGGTCAACTCATATACGGCCAGTGAGTCACTGGCGATCCCGTTTCAGCACGTTTGCATTGATCGGAGATTTGGGCGTTTCCGACGGTGTGCGCGGGTCGCCCGGGGCACCGACGATCTCACTCGGCGGGCGTGTTCCCTCGACCGGTTCGCCCGGCTGAATCGGCGACGGATAGTCAATGCGCTGGTGAAACACACCGAGCAAAATCTTGAGGAAGCTCTCCTCGATCTTATGCAAGTCACGTAACGTCAGATCGCATTCTTCCAACTGGCCCGATGTGAATTTATCTTCGATGATCTTCTTAATTGCACCACGCAACCGTCCCGGTTTCGGATCTTCGAGGGTACGGCTGACCGCTTCGACCGAGTCGGCCAGCATCACAATGGCGGTTTCACGCCGCTGCGGTTTCGGACCGGGGTAGCGGAAATCGTCTTCGTTCACCGGTTCATCGGGCGTCTGCGTCTTCGCCTTGTGGTAGAAAAACGACATCGTCGTCGTGCCGTGATGCTGCTCGATGAAGTCGATCACAACGTCGGGGAGATCGTATTCGAGCGCCAATTCCCTGCCGCGTTTGACGTGTGATTCCAAAATCAACGCACTCATCGACGGCGGCAGTTTCTCATGCTTGCTCTTCAGGTGCCGCTGATTCTCGATGAAGTACTCGGGCTTTTCCATTTTGCCGATGTCGTGGAAATATGCGCCGACACGCGCCAACAAGGCATTGGCGCCGATTGCTTCGGCCGCGGCTTCGGCCAGATTGCCGATGACGATGGAATGGTGATATGTCCCCGGTGCTTCGAGCGTGAGACGCCGCAGCAACGGATGATTGAGGTTCGACAACTCCAACAGCGTCAAGTCGGTGGTGAATCCGAGCATCGATTCGAAGACCGGTAAGATGCCGACGGCGAAAACCGCGCCGGCGATGGCATTGAGCACGCCGTAGCCGGCCGATGCCAGGATCACCTCGGGCACGGCGAACCGCAGCGACTCCAACACATAACACCCGACAATGTAGACAAGCGCCGCATAAAGCGCCGGCCGGTAGAAGTCGTATCGCCGACGCACCGAGTGGAGACTGTATGCCGACACCATGCCTGCCGCCAGTCCGACCGCAAACACGGTGAAGTTGAAGCCGGTGACGACACTGACCAGCAGTGCCAGAAACACGGTCGACACCAACCCGGTCCCCAAATCGAGCAAGACCGTGACCAGGATGGCGGCAAACGGGAGTGGAATCAGGTACTGCGCGGGGCCGCCCGCCTCCATGGCGACGCGTGTCGCGATCAGTGTCATTGCCCAGACCACGGTTAACAGGATCGCCGGTGACGTGCGCTTGAGATACTTCGGACGGAAATAATACAGATGCGTCACCACACCCATGACGCAGAATATGGCGAACAGGATGCGTCCGCCAATCGGCGCCACGAAGGCAATCGGATTGTCTGCGTCGATCTGTTCAAGACGGTACTGGGCCAGCGCCTGAAGACGTTCGGCGTGGACGGCATTGACGCGCTGGTTTTTGGAAATGATGCGCTCGCCCCGAAAAATGCGGACTTTGTATGGTGACACTTCGGCGAGCGCTTCCTGGCGCCGTTGTTCAGTTTCTTCCGGGTCGGGGCGTAGGTTCGGCGTCAACAAGCTGCCGACGACGTCGACCAGAGCGGCCAGTTCGAGCGAATCCACACCGGGAATTTCGGCGAGCTCGCGGCGCATGCGGTCCTCTGCGCTCGTCTCATCGAAAATCTGATCGCGAATGAGCGGGACATCGCCTTCGTTGCGCTCGACTACGACAAACGGGCTCTCCGAATGCGGCAAGAACCGATTGTCGGGAAAGATCCCGACCGAATATAACCGATGCATCACGTCTTCGGCGGCGTATCGCAGTGCCAGCCAGCCACCGCCGGTCCGGGGCGGGGGCAGTTCGGAAACGTCAAGCCAGGGGAATGCCGAAGCCAGCCGTTCGGCCCGCAGTTGGGGACGAATCGACGTCGAGGCCAATCGCTCGGCGCGGTCGAAGAACTGCGCCAGCGTCCGTTGCACGGAATCGGCGACGTCACGGTCGTATTCCAGGACCGGCGGCACTTCGCGTATCTTCTGAGCGCTATCGGCGGCGAGTTCCTCGTCCGATTTCATCACCGGAAAGTCGAACGGGGCAATGATGTCCTCGGAGGCGATGTCGCCTTCCTGCGGGTAGTCCGGCGGGACGAACAACTCTTGCAGCGGAAACAACGCGACCGACAGCACCACGATCAGCACACCCAGGCTGATTTGCACGCCCAGCCGCCAGCGCCGATACGATCTCGACAATGACAACTGCGCGGCGCGTCCACGCACACGGGCCGCCAGGTACCGTTTGATCCGCAATAGTATTGCGAACACGAGTTGTGCCCCCAAAAACTCGGACTACTCGTCCAAGGTGTTCGTCGCGTCCGCCGTCGTGTCCCGTGACGGTGACTGCGGCGTGTTTGTGTCGCCGCCATGGCGGTCGCTTCCGGACCGCCCGTGCTCGTGGTGCTCATATGCCCGGATGATGTTCGACACCAGGCGGTGGCGTACGACGTCACGGTCAGTCAAATTAACAAAGCCGATGCCCTTGATGCCGCTGAGAATACGATGTGCAGACACCAAACCGGACTCGGTCCGTTTATCCAGATCGATCTGTGTGATATCGCCGGTGATCACGGCCTTCGACCGTTCTCCCAAACGCGTCAGAAACATCTTCATCTGGGCGGGCGTGGTGTTCTGTGCCTCGTCGAGAATGATAAACGAGTGATTCAGCGTGCGGCCGCGCATGAATGCGAGCGGTACGATCTCAATCGTGCCGTTTTCCATCAATCGTTGGATCTTGTCCACCGTCATCATTTCGTGCAGGGCATCGTACACGGGCCGCAAATACGGATCGACCTTTGCCCGAATGTCGCCCGGCAGGAACCCGAGCGATTCGCCGGCTTCCACAGCGGGCCGCGCCAAAAAGACACGATTGACCAACTTCGCCTTCCATTCGGCAACCGCCATGGCGACAGCCAGATAAGTTTTGCCAGTCCCTGCCGGGCCGATACAAAACGTAATATCGTAATTCTCAATCGCCTCGAGATAGGCCTTCTGGCCCAATGTTTTGGCGACGATCCGCTGGCGGCCGACACCGGCCAGATCGGGCGATGTCTCCAGCTGGGACGATGGTCCCTCCATCCCCTCGGACACCAGCGTCATCGCATAGTGCAGGTAGCGTTCGGAGAGTTCACCCGTCTTATTGACGTGACGAATGAGATCGGTAAACAACCGCTCGACCACATGCACCTTGCTCGGCTCACCGATAACTGTGACTTCATCGCCACGCGCCGTCAAATGCACCGAGAACCGCGCCTCGATCAGACTGAGAAAGACACTGTGTTGCCCGAACAGTACGCGCGGGTCACAGTCGGTAATCTCAATGCTTCGCTGAATCTGCTGGCGGGTCGTATCACCAACTGGCATAATTGAATGTACTCTCGGCTCCTTTTCCGGCTACTACCTATATCGGCCCAACCGGCCCCATCATTGTCGGACGATTCACTCTGCGGATATCTCTCGGATCATAGAGTACGAACAATATATGCAGCCTGTTCCGGTTCCGTTTGAAAAACCTCGTCGGACAGTATACTGAAACTCTAAGGTATTACCTGTCAATTACATAGGATTTTCCTGAGAGTTATTGGCGGCGTATTTCGATGCCCAATTCGCGTAATTGGTGTTCATCGACTTCAGACGGCGCTCCATCCATAAGTGACTGTGCCTGAGTTGTTTTCGGGAATGCGATTACATCGCGGATCGACTTAGACCCGGTCATAATCGCCACGATGCGGTCAAACCCCGGTGCGATACCACCATGCGGGGGGGCCCCATAATCAAGGGCATCGAGGAGAAACCCGAACATCCGCTGGGCACGCTCATCGTCGATGCCCAGCGCGTTGAGGATTCGGCGCTGCAGTTCCGGACGATGATTTCGGATGCCGCCCGAGGCGATCTCGGTCCCGTTGAGCACCAGATCGTACTGATGCGCTCGAATTTGCTCCCACGGATGATCCGGTGTGCCGGGCTCGGCATCGGTTGTGAAGCCGGCCTGCAGCTTGTCGAGATCGTCCTCGTATGGATGCGTCACAATATTGTGCATTGCGTCGTAGCGCCCCGCTTCTTTGTTGTACTCAAACAGCGGGAATTCGTGCACCCAAAGGAAGGCGAACCTACCAGTGTCGATGAGATTCAGCCGTTTGGCCAACTCAATACGGAGCTTGCCCAGGGCCGCACGGCATGTTGCCACGTCAGCGGCGACGATCAAGACGGCATCACCCACGTGCGCGTCGGTCTCGCCGGTAATGCGATCCAGTGCCTCGACTGAGAGGAATTTGGTGATCGGGGATTTAACGCCTTCTTCCTGATACAAGATGTGGGCCAACCCGGCGGCGCCGGCTGATTTGACGACATCCTCCAATTCACTGATCTCGCGTCGCGACAAGGTGGCCAGACCCGGCGCCCGTATGCCCGCAACCCGTCCCGTCTTCTCAATGGTGCTGTCAAAGACCTTGAAGCCCGAGTGGGCGACGGCATTGGACAGATTCACGATCGGTAGATCGTAGCGCAGGTCCGGCTTGTCTGAACCGTATGTGTCCATCACTTCTTCGAAACGCATCCGTTGAAACGGCGTCACGATTGTCTCGCCGAGCACTTCCTTGAACAGATGCACCATCATTCCTTCGATGACCGCCCACACATCCTCAGCCGTGACGAACGACATTTCCATGTCGATCTGGGTATGCTCGGGCTGGCGGTCGGCACGGAGGTCTTCGTCACGCAGGCAGCGCGCCAACTGGAAATAGCGGTCGAAACCGGCGATCATCAGAATCTGCTTCAGCAACTGAGGCGACTGCGGCAGGGCGTAGAAGCGGCCTTTGTGCACACGCGACGGTACCACGTAATCACGCGCCCCTTCCGGTGTGGACCGGATCAACAGTGGTGTTTCAATCTCATAGAATCCCTGGCCGATCAGATAATCGCGCACCGCCTTGGCGGCTTCGTGTCGAATCCGCATGCACTCCTGCAAGGGCGTACGTCGCAAATCGAGATAGCGCCACTTCAAACGCAATTCTTCTTGCGCATCGGTCTCATCGAGAATCTCGAATGGCGGTGTCTTCGAACGATTCAGCACGACCAGTCGCGATACCAGTACTTCGACCTCGCCGGTGGCCAGCTTTTCGTTGCGTGTCCCCTCGGGGCGGGATTGTACGACTCCTTCAATGCCGATCACCGTTTCCGCGCGCAAGGCTGTCGCAGTCGACATCATTTCATCGTCGATTTCCTGGGGATTAAAGACGATCTGCGTCAGACCGTATCGATCCCGGAGGTCGATAAAGAGCAGTCCGCCCAAGTCGCGCCAACGGGCCACCCAGCCGTTGAGGCGCACTGTCTGACCGATGTCGGCGGAGCGCAATTCGCCGCATGTATGTGTGCGTTTGATCTGTTCAATTAAGAGCTTCACGATGCTACTGTCCTGAAGTTGGAAGTTCGATGTGAGGAACTGTGTCCCGCGGCGTTATTCGCGATTTGCCACAGCCGTTGGTTCATGAGCGAAAGGTATCTGCCGTCCACTGATCGGTATCGGCGGAAATCTCCGTTTGCTGACTGTCATCCATCCGCCTGAGGGTATACCGTCCGCGCTCGATCTCGTTGTCGCCGATCAGAATCGCCACGCGGGCATTGCGGCGGTCGGCCTCTTTCATCTGTGCCTTCAGCCCTCGACCGAGAAAATCGGCGTCGGCTGTGAGACCGAGTGCGCGCAGACGATTGAGAATCCGTGGCCCGCGCTCAATCGCCGCAGCCCCGAGTGCACACACAAACACATCGAGCATTGGCGGTTTGCCTAACTCAATTCCGTTTGCCTCGAGTGTTGCCAGGATTCGTTCGATACCAGAAGCGAATCCGACCGCCGGCGTTGGAGGGCCGTCGAGTGTTTCCACCAATAAATCGTATCGCCCGCCGCCGCACAGCGAATCCTGTGACCCGATGCCCTCGGCCTTGATTTCGAATGTCGTGCGCGTGTAATAGTCGAGACCGCGCACCATTCGTACGTCGACTTCGTACGGGAGTTCAATCGACTCCAGTCCCTTTTGCACCTCGTGAAAATGCGCACGGTCATTGTCGGTAAGAAACCCATCGATCGTTGGTGCACCGGCCACCACATCGATGCAATCTTCCACTTTGCAGTCGAAGACACGCAACGGATTGGTTTCGGTTCGGCGGTGACAATCTGTGCACAATCGCTTCCAGTTGGTGTCGTCACGCAAGTACTTTCTCAATTCGACATCGTGTGCCCGGCGTGCATCGGGTGAACCGATCGAGTTAATCAGGAGTCGCATCTCGCGGAGACCGAGTTCGGCCAGCGTCGCGTAGGCGAGCGCGATCAATTCAACATCGGCATGCGGCGCATCGGTGCCGAGAAATTCGGCACCATATTGATGAAATTGCCGGTACCGTCCTTTCTGCGGCCGTTCGGCGCGGAACATCGGACCAATATAGTACAATTTCCACGACGGTCGTTGGGCGCCCAGGCTGTGTTCAAGGAACGCTCGAACCACCGATGGTGTGCCTTCCGGCCTCAGCGTGATGGACCGCCCACCACGGTCCTCGAAGGTGTACATCTCTTTCTGAACGATATCCGTGCTCTCGCCGGTGCCCTTGGCAAATAATTCGGTCGGTTCCATGATGGGCACGCGAATTTCTCCGAACCCAAACTGCTGCATGATCTTACGGATGCGGCGCTCGAATTCGGTCCAGCGCGCGGCCTCCTCCGGCAGGAGGTCCGTTGTGCCATGTATCCGCTGCAAGTCCATTGCTCAGCCGAATCAATCGTCCCTTTGCGCCCTGAATCGAGGCGCACACCAGTCGTAAGCCATTCTTCCATAACATGGAGACGGCCTCGGACAGGCGAATGTGTCCGAACAGACATTCCGATGTCAACCGGCAAAACGCTGTCCGGATCGGCACCACAGAATCGTTCTCGCAATTTGGCGAAGAATTGCGTATTTTAACTGAGGCGATTCAAATACTTCAGTAGTCAAAGTGTGTCTGTGGGACCAATTTCAGACACAGCCAATTGTGTGAACGCGGTTCGATGACCCTTACAGATTGAGGCGGATGTGCCTGACGACTCCCCCCCCCAGAAGTCACGCTGGCATCCACTGTCCCTGCAGCGGTTGGAACCGAACCGGTTTGCGGATGTCGTCAATCGGATCCTCGACGGCCAACTGTCGGTGTTGCGGTCGCACTCCCCGCACAAATCCAAACGCGTCCTGGTCACCGATGACAATGAAACGCATGCGCAGATTTTGATGGATGTGCTCGAATCCGATATCGGCGTATCGGCCGACTGGGTGAATTCGGCGGAAAAATGTGTGCAAACGCTGAAACGAACCCGCTTTGATTTGTTGATCCTGGATTATCGTCTACCCCGTAAAGACGGTCTGTGGGTGATCAATCAACTGGTGCGTGAAGAACTGCGCATCCCCGTGCTGATGATGACATCATTCTATCACCCGCAACTGGCGGCATCAATCCGGCAGCGATTCGCGGTGGAAATCCTCGACAAAGCCAACGGCGGTTTGGAGCCGTTGACACGCATGGTCGATCGTATGCTGCACGGGACGGCCGCCCCCGCCGGGAATGACTGAGCCCCGCATGTCACCGTTCCATCCGATGACGCATGAATCGCTGCGTGCATGGGATGAATACACGTTGTTCCTCGCACGTTTGCATGATTCCACGGATATTAATGATGCGTTGCAACTGACCGCCGACGCTATTGCGGCCTGCGCGTTGTTCCATTGCACGGTGATATCGCTCCACGACGACCACGGCAATCTCGGGCCGATCGGCTATTACGGTGTCCCCAAGGAATTGATTGACGGAGCGCGCCGTGCGCCGCGTGTCAGCAAGGACGTGCGCGAGTCGATTCTGCGCGAAGAGTTCCGTCGCGGGCAGTCGTATTTCGTACCGGTGGAAGCGGGCCTTGATCTGAACAATATCGCCCGCCGCCTTCCCCCTCAAGTGCCGCCCGATTCAACCGGGTCCTGGCAACCGGGTGACGAGCTGTTCACCCCGCTGCGGCGTCCCGATGGTGACGTTTTTGGCTTCTGTTCGGTGGACAATCCGTGCGACGGGCAGCGTCCCGATCAGGCGACGCTGGACTTTCTGGAAATGCTCGTCGCGACTGCCTCGGAGCACATCCAGATCATACAATTGCAGGACACGCTCGCGCAGGAACGGACACGTTTCGATCGATTGCTCACACTGACACGCGATGTCCATTATCGCGTCGATTTGGAGCGCCGTTGTTTCACGTCGGTCAGTGACGCCATAGCGCAATTGACGGGAGCCGATCCGAAGGATTTCAAAGACCTGCCGTTCGCCGACTGGCTGCGAAAGTTCGTTCATCCCGATGACCGCGAACGCGTCAGCTTGGGACCCGATGATGCCGATCGACTGTCCGACGAGGATGTCGATTGGTCGGTCACGTCCCAATACCGCGTTGTGCACCGTGACGGTACCATCCGCTGGGTGCGCGATTCCTCGCTAGCGCTGTTGGATGAAGACGGACTGCTGATCGGGTTCGACGGATTGCTGCGCGATATCACCCACTCGCATCGTTTGACCCAGGCGCTGGCGGACGTGCAACGCGATTACCATCTGATGGTCGATAAGACCCGAGATCTGGTTTACGCGCACGACGAGAACGGACACATCGTGTACGTTTCGCCGTCCGTTGAGCAGTACCTGGGCGTCACTCCGGAGGACATAGTGGGCAGACACTTTTCGGAGTGGCTGTCTGATAGTCCGATGAACGAGATCGCCTTTGACCTGCTGGAGTTGCAAATGCAAGGTCAGCAACGAGGCGAACCGCACATGCTTGAACTGCGTGCGCACGACGGGCGCTTGCTCACGATGGAGTTCAATGAGACGCTGGTGTTCGATGACACCGGACGGGTGGTCGGCGTTCAGGGCGTTGGTCGCGACGTTACCGAACGCGAGCGCACCATGGCCGAACTGCGCGAAAGCCGGAAACGTCTCGATGCGGCGAATACCGCCTTGAAATCGCTCGTTGCGCAGTCCCGTGTACGCCAGGAACGCACTGTCGACTTGAACCGACGTCTTGAAGAAAAGAACGCCGAGTTGGAGTCATTTCTCCATATCGTCGCGCACGATCTCCGTTCGCCGTTGGTGTCGATTCGCGGGCTGGCCGGCCTGTTGCGCCGTCGGTACACCAACCAACTCGACGAACGCGGGCATCAGATCACGCGACAATTAGGGGAGGAAGCATCACGTTTGGCGCAGTTGGTGAACGACGTGCTCACTTACGCCATGGCCGGCGCGGAGGTGGCCACCGGGCATGAGGTGGATCTCCATGTGATGTTGCAATCGGTCTGGTCACGCATGGAGACCCTCGGACTGGCCCATAATGCCACACTGGCGACACCGTCAGATTCGATCTCCGTCTGGGGTGATCCCGCGGCACTGGAGCGGGTCGTCGAGAACCTGCTCGTCAATGCGATTACCCACCAATCTCCGGACCGCGAATCGCAGATTAGCGTGGAGTGGGATCACGACAACAGCGGCGTGACCATTCGGATCAGTGATAACGGAGTGGGCATCCCATCGGAAGATCGTCCGCATGTCTTTGAATTGTTCTACCGAGGGCGCGACGCCGACAACCACGGCTCGGGACTCGGACTGGCAATTGTGAAACGGATCATCGACGCGCACCACGGTACGATTTCCTGTAGTCCGAATCACCCGAAGGGAACCATGTTTACCCTGCGGCTACCGCATAAGGCAGCCAAGAACGCATCCGATTGACCTGTTTGTTTGATCCTGACGACTTGAATTGACTCAGCCTCTGTGGAGACGCCCGGATTGGTTCGGGCTGCACCGCGAGCGCCTACCAGTACCTGGCGACGTGCGTCAGGTTGTGATTACGATTGACGTGTGCGGCCTTGTGACGTACTGTGATTGGCTCGATCCGAGAGGGGGATATGTGGGGAGCGGGACGAAACGCTCGCCCGGATTCCGCAGAACGGATTGTACGCGCAACCACGCTGGTTACCAACCTGACACCGGACGACGCACACTTCGTCATAGGACATGTCATGAAAGACGGATTTCTGAAGTACATGGGGATTGTATTGGGTTTGTGTGTTGCTACGATTGCAACGTCGCAGGCCGAGGATGCCGCCTTGTGCGATTCGGAGTATTGGGCCGGCAGTTCTATTGCCACGGTCAACCTTGTCGCATCGAATCCATCCGCGTCGATGGAATTCGGGCTTTATGATCAACAGATAGTAGCCGCACGCATTCAGGTTGCCCAAGCGAAGGAGCCGACTGCCGATACCGTACCATCGCTACGCCACCCCGGCGAGCGCCATTTCGAAAATGTTGCACAGCTAACCTTTGGGGGCGAGAATGCGGAAGCGTACTTCAACGCAGAAGGTGACAAGTTGATCTTTCAGTCAACCCGTGGCGGGTACGATTGTGATCGGATTTTCACCATGAATATTGACGGTTCCGGGGTGACGCAGGTCTCCGTTCCGGGTGGGGCCACCACGTGTTCGTTCTTTGCGCCTGACACCGAACGCATCATCTATTGTTCGACGTATCTCGTTGATGATTCCTGTCCACCGAAGCCATCGCGTGAGAAGGGATATGTCTGGAAGTTGTATGAGGGGTACGACGTCTTTGCCGCCGATCCTGACGGATCGAATCTCGTGCGGCTGACCGATTCACCCGGCTATGATGCCGAAGCGGTGTACTCACCCGACGGATCCACCATCCTGTTCACGTCGATCCGGGATGGCGACTTGGATTTGTATACGATGAATCCCGACGGCTCCAACCAGACGCGCCTGACACAGGAACTGGGCTACGACGGCGGCGGCTTCTTTTCTCCCGACGGCAAGCAGATTGTCTACCGGGCCCATCATCCGCAGACCGACGAGGAGATCGCGGATTATCGTTCGTTGATTAAGGACGCCCTGATTCGTCCGATGAACCTTGAAGTGTTTGTGATCAATTCCGACGGCACCAACAGGCGGCAGGTCACAGACAACGGCGCGGCGAATTTCTGCCCGTATTTTCATCCCAACGGGGAGCAGATCATCTTTGCCTCGAATATGGATGACCCACGCGGACGTAATTTCGAGCTGTATCTCATCAATGTTGACGGAACCGGACTGGAACGGATTACCTATAATGAGACGTTTGACGGTTTCCCGATGTTCAACCGTAATGGAACCAGGCTGGTGTGGGCCTCCAACCGGAACAATGAGCAACCCCATGAGACGAATATCTTCATTGCTGACTGGATCGACTAGAACGGTCGCATGTCGGCGTCTGGCGCTTGCCACCACCGCAGTGGTGTTCATCGTCGCGTCGGCAACGGCTGTGTACGCCGATGATGCGGCGGGAACGACCGTGTTGAGTTTGCGTCTATCGTACGATGCCGATTCGTGTCCCAGCCGCGTGGGTGTGTACCTCGATCAGGCAGCCGACACGATCAGCGGCTTTGAGTTGGTGCTTCTATGGGATCGGCCGGACGCTGTGCGTTTCCAGGTGGCCCGAACAGCAGTCCCGCCTGCGGGTGGCAACAGCGACACGTTACCCACTGATACGGTCACCGCTCCGGTCATTCTGGGCGACAGTGGATTGGCCCATGACTGGACTTACTTCGAAGCCCGAGGGCAGAGGGGGCACATGGCGCGCATCACCGGTCTGGCGCAACTCATCGATCCCAATCCAGCATCGCGGATCGTGCCGGGCGATCAGGGTCTATTGTTCGAACTCCTTCTGGACGTCGCTCCGGATGGGACGGCACCAGTAGAAGATGATTCGCTGACGTTGGAGATCCAGCCGCAGGTGTCCCGGCTGTCCAATGCCAAGGGGGCTCTGATCAAGAACGTCCAAATGGTGCCACTTCGAATTCCAGTCCCCGAGTGTCGGCGCGGCGACTGATCTCGGGCGCGCCTGATCCGCCTAAAACGAGTTGATGAATAAAGTTGCCGGTGGGAATATTGGGAGTACCCTCTTGACAGGATCGCCTTCGGACGGTATTTTGGAGCAGACTGAGGTGGTATGACCCGTCCTCAGAAGTCTACTTTGTAGCTGAACTGCTGACGCAGGAATGCTGGCCGAGCGATTGTAAGATACGTGCCCGAAAGTACAATCTTAGCAGGAGCTTGACACCCACAGTACTTGCGCTTGGTTTGTTGGACCCAATTCATCCCGGAATTGTCGGGCTTAATGCTCGAGGGGCATGAATGGGTGTTCGATAACTATAAACAGGCGCTGGCCCGAGGAATTGAGGGACCGCCTCGGTGAGGTGGGTGGAAGTCGCGTGCAATGCACGTCAGCGGCACCTCCTTTACTGAATCTTGACCGACGCTGTTGTCGGTTGAGGCTGTAACCAATGCCTTTAACGCCGTGTCCCAGCAAGTGAGGAGAATTTCATGTCCCCGTATCGTCGTCTCGTGACTTGGATTGCGGCCACTGCCATCGTTGTGTGTGTTGGTTCAACTCAAGTTAGTGCACAGACTCCCGAGATTGTGGTCGACATCGAAGAGGAGATCGCACGCCCTGGGAATGTGGTTCCAATGTCTATCTTCATCGAGAATCTGAGTGACTCGATCGCAGCCTTCCAGATGGGCATCACGCTCAGTCGACCGGATTTGATGTACTTTGACGCCGACACGACTATCGAGACGTGCTATGAGTGCGAGGACTCGGCCTGCACATCGCTGATTTCTTACCCGTGCACCGTCGAGGTTGTTTCCATTGACGAGCAGGGAACACTAACGGAGACATGGGATTACGTCCAGGCGCGTACATTTGGGTCGTTCGACCTGCGCATCACCGCGATCGCGGACAACAATTTCGATGAGTTGCCGGGGCCGATTACGCCCTTTACAAATGGTATTCTCATCAAAGTCGTTGGCAGGATCTTCTGCGATGTGCCGGATTCACTCACTGATCGAACGGTGGTTGCCACCATTTCACCGGTGAACACCTTCTTTAGCAATGAGCAGGCAGAGCATATAACGCCCTTGGAACTTCTCGAAGGTGCTGTGACCGTTGGCTTTACAGATTGCGGTGATATGAATGGGGACGGCATCCGAGACGCTGTCGACCTCAATTTGATGATCGGTCTGCTGTTCTTCAATGCACCGTCTCCGTGTCCCCCTCGTGTCGCCGACTTCAACTGCGACGGGATCAATGATGCGGTCGACCTCAACACGTTAATCAGCTTCCTCTTCTTTAATGGGCCTGATTGTCCGTGTTAGCGCGCTCAGGCTGACGCCTGTAAGAGCGGATGTCGAGATGCCATTAACCATGCCCTCTACCTGGGTCTCCCCGGTAGAGGGCATGTTGTATAAGAGTTTGATGAAATTGGTTGACACGGCGAATCGTTGTGGTTAATTGCCTGTGATTGGACTCGGGTGGTACAGTGATGAGCCCGAGGCAACTGACTGTAGAAACGAGACCGTGCGCGGCGCGGTCCTAAAGCCCCCGGGAGAACAGCCCTCATGGCCCAGGTAGTCCCTTCACACATGCCCTACATGTAATACTGAAGGTTGTTCTCCCCCTATATGCGACAAACGGCCCCTCACTGAGGGGCCGTTTCTGCATCGTGCGCATTCCTGAGATGAGGTCAAGCTGATGTGTCAAGGATGATCCGGGCGTCAATCGCGCATGAGCCGTTTGGACCCGATGCCGCTACGAAGGGATTGATGTCCAGTTCTTTAATCAGCGGGAATCCCTCCACCAACTGAGACAGCACCAGCAGCGAATCGGTGATTGGCTTCAGGTCAACGGGCTTTGATCCACGGTAGCCGCTGAGGAGGCGCTTCCCGCGGAGGTGGTCAATCATCTCGGTGGCGTCTTCTTGTGACAGGGGCGGCAGCTTAAACGATACGTCTTTGACCACTTCGACAAGTATACCACCCAATCCACACATGACTAAGGGACCGAATTTGGGATCGCGGACCATGCCGAGCACCATCTCGACGCCTCCGGACACCATTTTCTGCACATCGATTCTTGCGCCCTTAAGTTGGTGCCCCTGTGCTCGTTCTAACAGGGCGTCGACATGGCCGCGCACTTCCTCCTCGGTGCGCACATCGGTTACCACACCACCGATATCGGTTTTGTGAATGAGGTTATCCGCGTTGAGCTTCAAAACAACCGGGTAACCAACCGATTCGGCGATTCGTACGGCTTCGTTGGCATCCCCGGCAGCCTGCAGTGGCGCCACGGGAATGCCGGACTGTTGCAGAATATCAAGTGCTTCGCCGCCGAGTATGGTTGTCTTCCCCTGTTGTGCCAGTTCGTTCAGTCGTTGCTGGGCCGCATCAACGCCGGGCATCCGTTCGGGGAAGGTGCCCAACGGGCGGTCGCGCCAGGCGGCATACTTGGCCATCAAGGCGTAGGTGCTGGCGATCTCCTCGGGGAAGGTATACACCGGAATGCCGGCTTCTTTCAGGCGGTTGGCGCCCAAGGACCCCTCACCCGGGCCCATGAAGCAGCTTAAGATCGGCTTCTCCTGTCCCTGGCTGGCTGTCACAATGGCATCCGCCACCGCCATTTCATCGATCATGATCGGTGGGACAAACACACAGATGACGGCGTCGATGTTCTTGTCTTTGAACAACAGCTCCAATGTGCGTTGGTAATGCTCGGCAGTGGCCGATGCGATCATGTCGACCGGATTGCGGGTTGACGCCTCGGCGGGAAGGAAAGAACGGAGTTCTTCCTCGGTCTGCCGTTCGAGATCCGGAAACTCGAGTCCCAGTGCGGCGGCCGCATCGGTGGCCAGAATTCCCGGACCACCGGCATTGGTCAGTACGGCAACACGCTTACCTTTGGGCAGTGGCTGCAGATCGAATGCCTTGGCGACGTCAAACAGTTCTTCGATTGTTTGCACGCGCAGAACACCGCACTGCTCGAACAGTGCATCGACGCCAATGTCATACCCAGCCAGCGCGCCGGTATGTGACGTTGTCGCCCGTGCGCCAGCGGTTGTCTTCCCAGACTTCACCGCGATCACCGGCTTGACTTTGGTGATTGTCTTGGCAATGCGCGGGAAGGTTTCGGCGTCGCCAAAGCTCTCAAGATAGAGCAGAATGATCTGTGTTGCGGGATCGTCCTTCCAGTAATTCAGCAGGGCATTGCCGGCAACGTCGGCTTTGTTGCCCACCGATGCAAACATCGAAAAGCCAATCCCGAGTCCCTTGGCATGGTTGAGAATTGCTTCACCCAGCGAACCCGACTGCGACATGAAGCCGATCTTGCCGCGTAAGGGCTGCGTGCGTGAAAAGGTAGCGTTCATCACGTAGTCGGGATGCGTGTTGATGACGCCGAAGCAGTTGGGCCCGATCACACGCATGTTGTAGTGGGCCGCACGTTCCTTTAGTTTCTCCTCACGCTCCACGCCCTCTCCGCCGACTTCCTTGAAACCGGCCGTGATGACGACCAGTCCGCCAACACCCTTGCGTCCGCAGTCCTCGACGACATCGAGGACGAATTCCTTCCGCACCAGGATGATGGCCAGATCGACTTCGTCGGGAACGTCGAGAATCGATGGATAGCATTTGATTGAATGAATCACCTCGGCTTTCGGGTTGACCGGAAAGATGGTTCCGGTGAAGCCGCCGGTGATCAGGTTGTGCGTCAGCACCTGACCGATCGTCCCGGGACGATTGGTGGCGCCGATCACGGCAATGGATCGCGGTCGAAAGATCTTGTCGAGACCTTCGGCACTGTTCATCGGTCACTCGCTCGTTGAGGTTGCATCATCGTCGTCACCATACTCGCGCTGGGCATACTGTCCGGTGCCCGGTCGGACAGGAACATGCAAAACCGCGCCGACGGATTCACGTCTCAAAGACCGAAATTGTCATGAAGTTGGGGGAAAAAGGGGGTGCACGGGCCGAGAGGGCGTGTGGAAAAAACACATCTACGTCGCGCAGGTGCGGCTCTTAGCCACACCGATTCGGCTAGAGTGATGGATCCACGGAGGGGACCACTTCTTCATTCAGTTACACCGTGTGGACTGGAAGCAGGATTCGACCTTCTCAACAGGCCCCGAGGTACAGTGGCACACTGAATGAGTGAACGGGAGTCACACCATCGTAGGCGTGTTCGTAGATCAGTTGACATGGGCACTCGGGGCCACGGGCCAGCGATTTTCCGCACCCGGTAGTTCCGTGTCCCGGAAGTCCGTTAAGTAAGTCAACGCGGCTGGTCCCGAGCGTGGCGTCACCCGTCCTCGGGTGACGCCTTGTCCGGAAAGGAGATAGCGGTCACGCGAGGGCGTGTAACCGCACTGCGGTCGTGAACAATTTCATTATAGCGACTTGCATAATTCCTGTCCGATTCCGCAATCTGGGCAGTATAATTTACCCCTCACCCCGACCCTCTCCCCGCTGAAAAGCGCGGGGAGAGGGAGCAAAACGTAGGGTCGCACGGCAGTGCGCCCGCCCGCCGCAACTATACTCAATCGGACAGGAATTCTGACAATCGCTATAACCTACTTCCGGGACACGACACTGACTCATCTGGTTTCGCGAGTGTGGCGTCACCCGCCCTTGTTACTCTGCGAAGTGCATGCCGCGTAACACGAGCGGGTGACGCGCTGTCCGGGAAGCAAATAGCCGTTACGCGAGGGCGCGTGACGGCACGGTGAGCGTGAACAATTTCGTAAATCTCTTTCCGGGACACGATACTAGCAGGAGCAGTCTTCCGAGGGCTGACCACCCGTCCAAAATCATCGGTCACTTCTCATGCGTCGAGCTAGCTTTTGGCCGACCGGTTGCATTCAGTTTACGGCTGGCTGCGAACAGAAGGCTTATGCCAATGAGGAGACTCACCGCCGAACCCAACAGGATGCCCGATTTCGCAGCGGTGAGCACGATTCCTTCAAGGCTTAGTGAGGCAATAAACAGCGCCATCGTAAACCCGATGCCGGCCAGCGAGCCAGCCCCGATGAGCGCCGTCCAACTGGTTGATGCGGGGAGTCGTGCCCAGCCGAATCGCACGACTAGCCAGGACGTGAGGGCAATCCCCAGCGGTTTACCGATCACCAGGCCGACGATGACGGCCATGGATACGGGATGTGCGAGTCCCGCAGTGCTGATCGGAACCGCTGCATTGGCGAGTGCGAAGACCGGCATGATCACGAAGCTGACCCAAGGATGCAGCCCGTGCTCGAGCCGCTCCAGGGGAGATACCGACTCCGTCGCTGCCAGGGAGAGATCCATCGCAGCTTCCCGTCGTGACGGCGCCGGACCAATATCTTCCGTGCTTCGGATTCGGGAAACGGCACTCCGTACGACTTCCAGCAGGGTGATGTCGCCCACCCAGGCTCTCGCCGGCGTGAGCAATCCGAGCAATGCACCTGCCACCGTGGGATGGATACCACCCTTCAGTGTGCAGAGCCAGATGAACGCACCCGGCACGACATAGACCGAGATTCGCCGGACGCCGCCACGATTGAGTAGATAGATAACCGCCAAGCCGCCGAGGGCGCCGGCAAGCCAGACGAGCTTCAAAGATCCCGTGAAGAAGGCGGCGATGACGATGACGGCGAGGATGTCGTCGATGATCGCCAGTGACAGGACAAACACCTTCAGTCCGATGGGGACACGAGTACCGAGAATTGCCATACAGCCCACCACGAACGCAATGTCGGTGGCCATGGGGACAGCCCATCCAGCGCTTCCGGGTAGATCGCCTTGAAGCATGAGGTACAGCGTTACTGGGACGGCAGCGCCGCCGAGTGCGGCAACAGCAGGCAGCACGATGTTGCGTGGATCACGAAGCTCTCCCCAGACCAGCTCCCGTTTGATCTCAAGGCCGATCACGAAGAAGAAAATTGCCATCAGGCCGTCGTTGATCCAGTACCAGAGCGGGTAAGAGAGACCCACGCCGCCGATTCGGATCTCGAACTTCTGCTCCCAGAACGATGCATAGTCGGCAGCCCATGGGGTATTGGCTGCAATCAGGGCAAGGACCGTCGCGCCCAGAAGAACAATGCCACCGCTAGCCTCGATGTGAAGAAAGTGGACGAGCGGCCGAGTGAGGCGCGCAACCGGCGTGGATGGCCGCCAATTTGTTGCTGAAGAAGGGGTCATCGGATTGTGGCAGTCAGCTCACGGAGACTTTCGTCGGCGAAGTGGACAGCCACACCCAGCCTTGAGCATTGTGAGAAGTGCCACTGACCATACCTCGTCAAGCTCGGCACAAGAGGTCCAGTGGCACACCGGATTTGTGTATGGGAGTTGCACCATCGTATACGTGTTCTCAAATGACTTGTCATCGGCACCCCGCGTTGGACAGACGCATCAACTCACCCGCTCAAAAATCGCCGCGATGCCCTGACCGCCGCCGATGCAGAGTGACGCGCAGCCATAGCGCGCATTCCGGCGACGCATTTCGTAGAGGACTGTCAGACTCACACGGGCGCCGGATGCTCCCAATGGATGGCCGATCGCAATTGCGCCGCCATTGACATTGGCTTTCGCACGCGGGAGCTTCAGTGCTTTCTCGCATGCGAGGTACTGTCCCGCAAACGCCTCGTTGATTTCGACAAGGTCGATATCGTCAAGCGAGAGGTTTGCTTTTCCCAGAGCTTTGTTGATTGCTTCGACTGGTCCGATCCCCATGATGTCGGGCGGGACGCCAGCGATACCGTACGAGACCAACCGTCCGAGCGGTTTGAGACCGTCGGCTTCGGCGGCCTCGGCAGATGACACCACCAGCGCGCAGGCACCGTCGTTGATGCCCGAGGCATTCCCCGCGGTCACACCACCATCTTTTTTGAAGACCGCGCGGAGTTTACCGAGTTGCTCGATTGATGTTTCGCGAATGTGCTCATCGGAGTCGACGGTTTGCACCTGCCCTTTGCGTCCCTTGATTTCCACCGGTACGATTTCTTCGCGGAGCCAGCCTTTGTCACGGGCGTTGGCAGCCGCGGTGAAGGAGCGCAACGCGTACTCATCCATTTGATCACGCGTAACGCCGGTCTTTTCCGACAAGCGTTCCGCGGTGAGTGCCATGTTCAAATCGCAGAACGGATCGTGCAGCGACTCCCACAGCGAGTCTTCCAGTTTGCCCTGGCCGAGACCGAATCCCCAACGTGCGCCGCGAATCACATGGGGACATTGCGACATGTTCTCCATGCCGCCAGCCAGCACATGTTTCGCTTCGCCGAGTTGAATGAACTGCACCGCGTTGACAATCGCCTGCAGTCCGGATCCGCAAATACGATTGACAGTCAGCGCCGGACTGGTGATCGGGATGCCGGTCTTCAGCCCGACATGACGAGCGCCATAGATCGCGTCGGCCGACGTCTGCATCGCGTTTCCCAACACAACGTGGTCAATTTTCTCCGGTGACAAGCCGTTTCGTTTCAATGCCTCTTGCGCCGCGATGACGCCGAGATCGATGGCCGAAATATCTTTCAGGGATTTGCCAAATTCACCAAATGGGGTCCGTGCTCCTTCGCAGATCAGAATGTCTATTGCCACATACCCTCCAAGGCTGCTGCGTGATCGACTCTGGCGCTCCGCTAGTTTATGCGCCGAATGCCAAGTTATTTTCTCCGAAAACACCCAATCAAGCCGTTTTGATCCGCAAATGTAACGGTTTGTTTTTCAATGTCTTAACTCATTGGGGGAATCTCTGGACAAAGACTCATGACAACCTGCGGATTGGTGTCGCAGCTCTTGCGCCTATACTATGCAACTGAACTGCAATTAGTTAAGAGAGATTGTGTCAGTACGCCAACCCCATTGCTCGCACAAGATGCGTCATTGCAGGCGGTGGCTTCCGCATAATTTCAGTATTGATCATGTAATCAATTGCTTTCCAGCATCTTAGGTAAACAATGTTACGCCGATTCAGTTTCGGCACGCTGTTTGTTGGTATAACGGGTGACTCCGAGAGGAGTTGTCAGCGAAACTTGCGGTGAGGGGTGCTGACGAGGTGGGGTAGAGGGAGTTCCTTTGGTGAGGGAGGAACTCCTTTCCTTTTGTGTGCCATCATCGCGTGTTCTCCGCAATTGATCACTTTCCCATCTGAATTCAACGCAGACGCGATCTTCGTGTACCGGGTGTGATTGCGGTATGCTGTAACGGGGCATATATTCGAGTTGTGTGATGGACGGCACAAGCGAGGATGACAACATGTCGATGACGCGCCGCAAACGACTCCAGTATGCCGAGAAGTACCTGGTGATGGGGCACGATTTCCAGGGCATGGGGTTCTACCGGGATGCGGAGTACTACTATCGCAAGTCGATCAAGATGTTTCCGACCGCGGCCGCCTATACCTACCTCGGCTGGATTCAGTCGTTCTTGGGCGACTTTGTTCAGGCGATTGAGTTCTGCAAGATCGCCATCGAGATCGATCCGGATTACGGCAACGCTTACAACGACATTGGCGCATACTTCCTCGAAATGGGTGAGGCCGACAATGCGATCCCGTACTTGCGCCGTGCCGCCAAGACGGCGCACTACACCCGTCGCGAGTTCGCGCATTACAATCTCGGACGGGCCTGGGAGTCGAAAAACGAATACGATAAGGCTGCCACCTCCTACAAGCGCGCATTGGATGTCGACCCCGAGTACGAGCCCGCCAAGATGGCCTACTACAAGCTCATCCGGCGGATGAATTAGTATCGCGCCACGAAGATAGGTTTACGAAGTGGTTTACGTCGAAAGCTTCGTCACGCGTCAGCGCGTGACGGCTTTGACTGCTTGCGACGGAGGACTCAACAATGGCGATCGATCACGACAAGATTGATGATACGGTCCTGGCCTTGCTCCACCTGACCACCTTCAAGGATGGGGAGGCGTTTCGTGCCTGGAAGGGACATGACTGGGACGCCTTGAATCGTCTCCACGAGAAGGGCTTCATCAGTAACCCGAAGTCGAAGGCCAAGTCGGTTTACTTATCCGATGAGGCGGCGGAGCGATCCCGCGAATTGTTTGAAAAGCTCTTTGGCACTGAGTAGCCTTAATCAATGTCCCACAACAAAAGGCAAAGGCGGACCAGAGAGGATCGAGCGAAGGAGTACATCAATTCTCCGCTCATGTCCCACCGTATCCAGCACAAGGGCTGGTTGTCTGTTCTCATCAGTGGACGGTATGGTATCTACCGCACCAGTCTCGATTTGGATCGTGCGGTGGGATTCTGCACGTGCCCATCGGACGAAATCCCCTGCAAGCATGTCCGTGCGCTGGGAGCGACGTGGGATGTTAATCCACATAGCTTCTTTGACTTAGACAGCTTCCTGACCAGCCTGCAACGGAAACGGAAATCAGACCTTGTCGATGATATTGGCCGCCTGTGCCTGGCGGATCCGACCAATCTCGGCCATTTGGGTGTTTCTGGATTTGCGAGTTTCGAAGATGAGGATGCCGATGATGACGAGTGGTAGAGTGGTGCGCTGAGATAGTAACATGTCGCAATGACACCTGGGCGGTTTGGAATCGCTTTATGGGACGAATTGGACAAATAGGCCGTACCAAGCCGGTGACCATGCGGGACGTTGAACGTGCGGTGATTATCAGTCTGGGACTGGCCGACATGTGACGGCGTGCGAACCGTAAGAGACCGCTTGCCGTCGACGACTCTGTCGAGTAGCTTCATCCCCTATGCCACGCACCCGAAAGAGGAAACTCCCCACACCGAAGACGACGTATTACGATGTCATTTCCGTCGGTGCCCATCCCGATGATGTCGAGGTTGGCAGCGGTGGGGTGCTCTGCAAACTGGCGGACAAAGGCTACAAGGTTGGCATCATCCTACTGACCGAAGGCGAAATGGGAACCGGCGGAACGCCGGCGGTGCGTCGCAAGGAGGCCGACCAGGCGGCGGCCATTATAGGCGCCAAGATCGTCAAACGCTTCAACTGGGGCGACACCAAGCTGATGGACACCTATCAGCACCGTGTCCAGGTCGCGCGTTTGATCCGCCGACACAAGCCGCGGTTGATCTTTGCCCCGCACTGGGAAGGGTTCACCGGGCGCCGTCAGTCGCATCCCGACCACCTCGCGGCCGGACGGATCGTCATGAACGGGGCAAACCTGGCGTCACTGGTGAAATTGCGCGGACCACACGAGGTGCATCGCATCGGCGGGCTGTACCACTACTTCATGCCGTCGGGCATCAATCCGTCGTTTGTCGTCGACATCAGCGACTACTTCGACCAATGGATGTCGGCGCTCGCCGCCCACAAATCGCAGTTTCTCAATCCTAAGAAGACGCGCGATTACATGTGGAGCCTCGAAACGATGGCGCGTTCTTTCGGTGCGCGGATCGGTGTCAAATACGGGCAGGGATTCGTGTCGGCCGATCCCTTGCGCATCGACAACCCGATGTCCCTAATCCAGGGAGATCAGGTCCCCTGAACGGCGGGCTCGCTCTCGATTTCGGACTCCCCCGACGCTTACTGACAAACAGAGCAGGACAATCACGCGTTAATGATCCCGATGCGGACGTGAAGCGTCAGCCTTCGGTGTGACGGATGAAACAACGAGACGAGGTGTGATCATGCCGATCTATGTGTACACATGCCGGTCCTGTAGTGCTGAGTTTGAAGAACTGGTGTTCAACAGTGCCGCGGAACAGAAGATCGTCTGCTCGTCGTGCCAGTCGAAGGATGTCACACGCAAGATGTCGACATTTGCGACGACGACCAGCGACGGTTCGAGCGCGGGACCGAGTTGCGCAACCGGCACCTGCCCCTTTGCAAATTAACATTGCCAGATGGCGTCCCACATTGCACTATGGGCGCCATGACGCAACTCGATCTGACCGCCCTGTGGGCGCCTGAACTTCCCGACAACGAGGAACTGGCACGCCGGTTCATCCGCTTCAACGCGCGCTACTTCAACAACAAGTTGCCGCACGCGACGGTGCGCTGGTCGCAGCGGATGCGGATTGCGGGGACCTGTGACCGCAGCCGCCGGGTTATCAGCCTGTCGTGGGCCTACCACCAGTATTTCCCGGAGGACGTCGATGATACCCTGCTCCACGAGATGATCCATCTCCGATTGCCCCACCATGATGACGCGTTTCGGCGCGAGGCCGAGCGCGTGGGGGCAACGGTCCACTGCAAAGAGTACCCCGGACTTCATCCGCGGGCCAAGTATGTCTACATCTGTCCAAACTGCCAGGCGACGTTCCATCGGGAACGGCGGGAACGGCTGTATTGCGGCCGCTGTGCGCGGAACCGTCTCGATTCACGCTACATTCTTGTGCTGCGGTCATCAATGCAGGGCAGTTCCCGGACCCGGTCCCTCGCAGCTAAACGCCCGGCCTCGCGGACAACGCGGAGCCGCAGACGATTGAGCTCGTCGGACACGCACGAGTTGTTTGGATAACCCCCATTTGTAATGAGTGGTGAAAAGTCCGTCGGGTTCGCCGACTGTGCAGGTAAGAAGAGACTGTCCCGTGAGTTCGCGGCTGTGTCCCGATGCACCGATGTGTGCGCCTTCCCGCGCAACCTATAGGACAGTCTCAGAATGTCTGCACTACTGAGGATCAAACTGTTAGAGCGGTTGTCATTATAAAATTCCGATTGAGGAGAAGCGAGGCACCGTGTGTATCGTGATGACATCTGGGTGCCATGGGCCTTGAGGGGCGTGTTGCAAAACGCCCGAGAATCACAGCCTTCGGGAGGGCG
>CAYTTY010000012.1:0-89346 GCA_964440935.1 uncultured Ignavibacteria bacterium
CGCCCGCAATCGCCGTTACAGCACTTTAGGAGATATTAATTGGAGGAGCACTAGTACCCCAACCGCTCGCCCAGCCACTGCTTCAGCCCATCCATTGGGATGCGATCTTGTTCCATGGAATCGCGGTCGCGGATGGTGACGGTTTGGTCTTCTAATGTTTGCGAGTCGACAGTGACGCAGTAGGGGGTGCCGATTTCGTCCTGGCGTCGGTAGCGGCGGCCGACCGCACCTTTGTCGTCGTAGAAGGTTTTGAATTTCGTGCGGAGATCAGTGTCGATCCTATGCGCCAGCTCGGGCATACCGTCGCGATTGACCAACGGGAAGACCGCGACTTTGATCGGCGCGATGCGCGGATCGAGACGGAACACGGTGCGCTTCTCCCCTTTTACTTCCTCCTCGCGGAATCCGTCGACCAGACACACGAGCGCCGAGCGATCGGCGCCGGCCGACGTTTCGATGATGTAGGGGACATAGCGTTCTTTGGTTTCGTCATTGTAATACGTCAGGTCGACACCGCTGGCTTCTTTGTGACGCGACAGATCGAAATCGGTGCGATTGTGTATTCCTTCGAATTCCTTCCAGCCGAACGGGAATTCGTATTCGATGTCGTAGGCGTCTTTGGCGTAATGCGCCAGTTCTTCAGACGTGTGTTGATGAAAGCGCAGCTTCTCTTTGCGAATGCCCAAGTCGAGATACCACTGCATACGCGCCTCGCGCCAGTGCATCAGCCATTTGTCGTCCTCCGATGGGTGCACAAAGAACTGCATTTCCATCTGCTCGAATTCACGCGTGCGGAAAATGAAATTGCCGGGCGAAATCTCGTTGCGAAAGGCCTTGCCGATCTGGGCGATCCCAAACGGAATCTTGCGGCGCATCGGGCCCTGCACATTGAGGAAGTTCACGTAAATGCCCTGCGCCGTTTCGGGACGCAGAAACACCACCGACGCACCGTCCTCGACCGGGCCCATAAACGTCTTGAACATCAAGTTGAACTGGCGCGCCTCGGTAAACTTGCCCTCTTCGTGGCACTTCGATGCTTTGCGGCCCTTGTACGCCGGGCTGCCGCATTCGGACTCGTCCAACTGATCCATCCGGAATCGGGCTTTGCACTCTTTGCAGTCGACCAGCGGATCGGTGAACCCGGCCACGTGGCCCGACGTTTCCCACACTTTAGGGTGCATCAAAATAGCGGCGTCGATGCCATCGATATCGGCACGCCTGTGGGTCATTGTTGTCCACCAGTGGTCTTTGATGTTGCGTTTGAGTTCAACGCCGAGCGGGCCGTAATCCCAGCACGAGTTGAGACCGCCGTAGATTTCGGATGATTGTACAACTATGCCGCGCCGTTTACACAGCGAGACGATTTTGTCCATGGTCGGGTCGGTGCCTTTTTTGGCCACAAAGTCCTCCGGGGGTGTCCCTGTTTCTCCTGTCGTCATTCCCGTCCGCCGTGGCGGAGGAATCCATTCTCCCTTTCGCGACATCCGTCAAAATGGATCCCCGCTTTCGCGGGGATGACAGCGTGTTGCGTATTACGTCGTACTACTCATCCGCTGGGCGAAGGCCAGTGAGCGCAATCGTCCGCCACCGAGGTGGTAGACTTTGAATTCACTCAGGGCGCCCGTGATCTCATCGAGCGCTGTCGGCGCCAGCGGTTCTTCGCCGGGGCCCAATATGGGCAGCCGCTGGCGACGTTTCAACTCCGCCAAGGCCCCTGGGGAGAGAATAAACTGCCGTCCCCCCTCACGGCGGCAGTTGCGGCAGATGATTTTGCCGGCGATGGCGTCGAAGACCACCCGCTGATCGGCCGCCGGGACCCGTCCACACCGCTCACAATGATCGAATTCGGGCCGAAAGCCGAGCTGCTCCAGTGCTCCAAGCATAAATCCCCAGAATTGGCGCGCCACATAGGAATCTGGGAGCTGCGAGAGACTTCCCAGAGCATCGACCGAAAGCTGGAACAGCGCCTCATCCTCCTGTTCATAGGTGTGCCGGTAGAGGAACTCACAGACAGCGAAGGCGTGGGCGGCCCTTTCCAGCGATTCGGTCAGCGGCGTCCAGGTGACTGTGGCCCGGCAGGAGCCCAGAATCTGCAACCGCTCGGTGGGTTTCATGTACACGACGCACTCGGACACCGACAGCGGCTCCAAATGCCCCCAGAAATGCGATTTGGGACGGTAAGCGCCCTTGGCGATGACCGACACACGGCCGTATCGGCGGGTGTAGAGGACCGCGATCTTGGAGGTCTCGGAGAACTTCTGGGCCGTCAGACAGATCGCGTCGGTGACAGACGCTGGAGACATTAGAAATTGGGGCGCGGGTTAGTCGATCTCATAGATGATTTCATCGGGATGCGCCAGGTTGTACTCATTGCGGGCCACGTGTTCGATGTACAGGGTATCGGATTCCAACTTATCGTGACGAATCTGGAGTTCGACGATCTCCGCGCGCAATTCGAGTTCCTTCTGTTCGAGTGCACCCTCGGCCCACCGCAACTCCAGCAGGTTCCATGCGCCCATCGGCCCCGCAAAGAACAGATACACAACCACGCCGCCGGCAACCCACTTAATTGCCCGGCGTGTACTCGGTGACAATCGAGACTGCTTCTTGCGCGCCCGAGAGGGTGAAAACGGTGTCACCGATACGTAACGTGACGACCGGCGACGCTTCCGCCGTGAATGGCCAAACAACCCCATGTCCCTGCCCCTTGAACTACAACTAGTCCATCAACGATTGCCGAAAGGCGGCGCGTCCAAGATACACCGCCTGCGTGCCGAGCGCTTCCTCAATTCGCAGAAGCTGGTTGTATTTGGCAACTCGGTCACTGCGGCATAGCGACCCCGTTTTGATTTGCCCGGCACTGGTCGCGACAGCCAGATCGGCAATGGTAACGTCCTCGGTCTCTCCTGACCGGTGCGAAATCACCGAACGGAATCCGGCGCGGGTAGCCAGGCCGATCGTGTCGAGGGTCTCGGTGAGTGTGCCGATTTGATTGAGCTTGATCAAGATCGCATTGGCGGCGTCGGTTTCGATCCCTTTGCGGAGACGGCGGGGATTGGTGACGAACAGATCGTCGCCGACCAACTGAATCTGATCGCCAAGTTTCTCGGTCATCAGTTCCCAGCCATCCCAATCGTCTTCGGCGTGGCCGTCTTCAATGGAGATAATCGGGTATTTGTCGACCCAGTCGGCATAGAAGTCGACCATTTCGGCCGAACTCAGTTGACGTCCCTCACCTTCCAAATTGTACTTCCCCGACTTCGCATCGTAGAACTCTGTCGACGCCGGATCGAGCGCGAAGGCGATATCCTCACCGGGATCGTACCCGGCCTTTTCGATCGCCTCCATGATCACCTGCAGCGCCTCTTCATTCGATTTCAGATTGGGAGCAAAGCCACCCTCGTCGCCGACAGCGGTATTATACCCCTTTTCTGTAAGGACCTTCTTGAGCGCGTGAAAGACCTCGGCTCCGGCACGAAGCGCTTCGGAGAACAGGTCAAAACCGATCGGGACAATCATGAACTCCTGGCAGTCGACATTGTTGTCGGCGTGCTGACCGCCATTAAGGACATTCATCATCGGCACCGGCAGAATCTTGGCATTGGGACCGCCGAGGTAGGCGTACAGCGGCAGGCGCGATGATTCGGCGGCGGCTTTGGCCACGGCGAGCGAGACGCCTAAAATACCGTTGGCGCCGAGCTTCGATTTGTCGTCAGTGCCGTCGAGTTCGATCAGGAATTGGTCGACATCGGCCTGATCGAGCGCATCCATACCAGCCTCAATCAGTTCCGGGGCAATTGTGTCGTTGACGCCGTTGACCGCTTCGGTGACGCCTTTGCCATTGTAGCGGTTCTTGTCGCCGTCCCGGAGTTCGAGCGCTTCGTGGGCACCGGTTGATGCTCCCGATGGCACAGCGGCGCGTCCCAGCGAGCCATCTTCAAGGCCAATCTCCACTTCGACAGTGGGATTACCGCGGCTATCCAGTATTTCACGCGCAGAGCAGTATTCAATCATGGGCATGGTCGGCCTCCAAAAGTGTATCCGTGCTTCGGTGCCGTCGATACGGCGAGTTGTTCAAGCAACAATGACCAAGTGAGGGCGTCAACCGTTTTCGCTGCCCGTAGAGCCGCAGAGTGGGTGGTTCTCGAGCCGGCTCGGTGCGACCTGGCACGAGGTTCACCCACCGCCATGGCCACACGTAAGGAACAATTGCTCGCCGGGAGGCTTGCCCTCCCGTGTTTCGCAATGCTTACAGCAACTGACGACGGCGGCGGATGAACCACTCGATTGTCAAAGCAGCGATGAAAATGATCAAAAGCGGTGTCTTGTTCCACAGAGGGATTTCGAGACGTGTTTCCTGCACCGTGGCCGACCAATCGAGTGAGTCGAGATAAGTGGGAGATTGATTCTCTGAGTAGTACCGACCGCCGGTCTGCAGAGCAATGGACTGCAGAGTATTCTGGTCGAGGCTCAATGACTGCTGTTCCAGTCCGTATGGCTCAACTCGAAAGACACCGCCAGTCAGTGACATCGTCACCGAATCAACCAATGCTTCACCGTTGTACTGATACGTCCCGGGTTCGAGATTGGAGATTTGGCCGGTAAAACGGTCGCCCGATCCGGGTGGGAGAGAGACTTGAATTGTGTCGGTTGTTCCTGTCGTGTCACGCCAGATGCGTGCAGTTACCTGTGCGCGGTCGAGGAAACGATACGCTTCGTCGTAGACCGATGCATCCATCATGATCGGTTCGCCGACGAAGTATACTTGGCGATCAGACCGTACGGCTAAACGGTCGGTGTCATCACGCAAGGTAAGCCAACGAATGGCATTGGCCCAGAAGGCCTCATATTCGACGGCCTCTTCCCCGGCGCGCGCACTCGCTGACACCCACCGCCACATCGGTCCGCCGGAGAGAATCAGGGCTTTGCCACCGCGACGTGACCGTGTCCACACACCGGGACAATCGGTCACCGAGGTTAAAGGCGACGCCGTGACGAGAACGTCGGCATCATTGGGCAACTCCGAGAAGCAATTGACCTGGACCCACGGCGGATGCTCGCGCCAGCCACGAATGGTCTCATTCCACTCATCGGCCGGATCAAATCGCACCAGTGGATGATTCTGACGAGTGGCGAGTGGCTCCAGGGTGAATTCCGCATCGACCCGTTCGGCCACCGACCGTTGAAAGTCAAACGGATACGGCAGTGATTGCGGACCCATCTCGGCAAACCGATGATTGAGCAAAACCGCAACGCCTCGTCCGGGTGCCTGGAAGTTGTCGACGTTGCCCGCCCATTGGCTCAGCAATTGACGCCGGTTGGGATGAACAAGAATGGCAATATCCGCGTCGGCCCAATCGGATGTCGTCGGCTCCGGTCCATCGAGCGGAGGACGGCTGAGGACGTATGACTGTACATCGACGCGCGATTGAGTCGCCAGCCAGCGCTTCAAATACGTGTACTCCCAATCCAGCGTGTATCCGATCAACAGCACTTTGAGACGGCCCTTCAGTGCGCGGACAAATACCGTGCGTCCGGCCGTGGGGTTCGATGTTCCTTCCGCACCGACCAGATCGAGCCGGAGGTCGTGGGTGCCCGGTTCGGTGAGTGTGGTCGAAAGATGAACGGTTGTCAGAGCGCCACCGCCCACCGTCACCTGTTCCTGCACCAACGTGGTTCCCTGCACACTCAGTTTCACGGTGACCACTTCGTCGGTGGGGCCACTTTGTAGTGTCGTCTTGATAGCGAAGGAACGGTCGGTCAGGACGACATCAGGTACATCGACGGAGGAAATCCGCGCCTGTGCCCCGGTGATTCGGCCAACGCCGACGGCCATGACCGGAACACCAAGGCGGGCGGCGCCGGAAGCGGGATCGACGCCACGATTGTTGTTGCCGTCGGTGAGCAACACCACCGCGCGAGGATCGTATTCGACCAATACATCCGACAACGTGCGAACAGCCGTTCCGATTGCCGTTGAAGCACCGAACGAATCGGGCGGCTCCTCGGCATCGAGTAAGTCACCGTTGAAATACATCCGACGGACATCGGCTTGATCAGAATACGGCGAAACGAGACGGTCTTCGGCGTAGGCTTCGGCGCGCTCGAATCGCGTGTTGTCGGTGTTGTCGCGTTCCTGCATGCTTGCGGAATGGTCGATCAAGACAATGAGATCGTGCAGCCGGCGGTCCGTTCTCAAAGCGGCCCACAGAGCATCGGCAAGTGCCAGAAACAATACAATCGCCGCCACCAGGCGCAGAATGACCAACGGAATTTTGACCTTGGGAGCCAGGGGTGGTACGGTCCGACGGTAATAGAGGATCGTCCCGGCGATGGCGACAATCAGAGCCAGCAGTGCCCAGAGCCAGTACGATGATGTCAATGTGAGAAAGGCGGGAGCGATCATAGAATTGGATGCCGTCGGTATTGTGCCGGAGCATTGGGCCCGGCACAGTTATCGTACAACTCAGCGGTGTTCCGGATTCGTGAATAAGTGGATTGGTTCAGCAAATCGCAATAAATCGGCTACGCCTGGCGGCTCACGGCATGCGCCACCAGCGCCTGAAGGGCGTCTTTGTAGGGCGATTCGGCCAGATCTTCGATCAGTCTAAGTGCCTGTCCACAATACGCTTGCGCCCTCTCCTGAGCGTATTCAAAACCACCGCAGTCTCGCACAAACTCAACTACATCGCCAAATCCATTTTCCCGCGAGCCAGACTTCAGGAATTCACGAATTCCATCCGCCTTTGTTGAGGGACCATCGCGGAGGGCGAAAATCAGTGGCAACGTGATCTTTCCTTCCCGCAGATCGTTCCCCTGCGGCTTCCCGGTGATATCCTCGTCACCAAGATAATCCAGCAAATCGTCGGCGATCTGAAATCCCAGTCCGACCAGTTCCCCGAATTCCCGGAATCGATCCGCCCACATGTCATCGCCCGTCTGCAGGGAGCCCGACTCGCAGGCCGCGGCGAATAGCGATGCGGTTTTGTTGCCGATGATGTTGAGATACTGCTTTTCATCGAGCGCGATGTTGTGGGTCTCCTGGACCTGCAACAGCTCGCCCACGGCCACACGTTCGGTCGCCGCCGAAATCGCACGCAAAACCAGAGGATTGTCGAGTTCGACCATGATGCGAAAGGCGCGCGCAAAGAGATGATCACCCATCAAAACAGCCGCCAGATTGCCCCAGAGGCGGTTCATGGCGGGACGGCCACGGCGCTGTTCGGCACCGTCATTGACATCATCATGCAGCAGCGTCGCCGTGTGGATCAACTCGATGGCTACGGCCCCGTCAACCGAGACGGCCTTGCGATCATCATGAGCGTAGGAACAGAGCAGATACATCGCCGGGCGAATCCGTTTACCCGGTGACGCAAGCACATGGCTGGCCATTTCGCCGATCAACCCAGCGTGCCCTGCCAGTGCGTCGGAGAATGCGCGTTCGAACTCATCGAGTCCCGTACGAATGGGAGCGAGCGTGCCGCGAAGCGTCTGTTCCATCGCCGTATACATAGACGCGAATCATACACGGCGGGTCTCCTGTTAGTCAACCGAAAAGACACCGGAAAGTTCCCAAAACCCATTGCGGCTAACGGGGTTACGTAGGGGGTCAGGGGCTGGCTCCGAATCGGGGTCTGGAAGGAGACCTCTCACCTGGATTTCTGATACACTCAATGGAGTCGTCAAATCGCCTCTGGCCAAGCGACTCGCTATCGCCGAATATTCTCCTCACATGAGAGACTGGATGAGGCACCACCACAGGACAACAAGAATCACCATCTGGCTAACCGTTTTCACGGCGCTGTTGTGGGTGCTGTATTTGCTCTTCGCACATCCGTTAATCGATGCGGTCTATTATGGCAACGCTCCGGAACTCCTCAATTCCCTGATCACCAACCAGGACCGTTATCCCGTTGAGTACTTCTACGAGGCCGCCGATGACATCTTCTACTGGCAGGTGTTGTTCCTTCCCCTTGGAATGTTCGTGTTCTATGCGCTCGTCGTGCACGGACTCCGATTTGGACTGCGCAACGCGCAGGCCCTTGGGTCGATTGTCTCAGCCGAACCGGTACGTCGGCTCCGTGGAGATTGGCTTGTTGGCGGCGCGCTGTACGCAGTGATCACCCTCCTTTTGTTCTCGCCGATTCTGAGCAAATTCTCGAATCACCTCATCGGACCATTGGAAGACAACGTCCGCTACATGTGGAATATGTGGTGGGCCGAGCGGGTGCTGATTGATGGTACCGGGAGTCTCACGTTCACCAAGATGATATTCTATCCCGAAGGAGTCTCGCTCTACTTCAATGATTACTCCTGGTACAATCTGATTTGGTCGCTTCTGCTGCGGTCGGTACTCACGCCTGCTGCAACCTACAATGTGTTAATCCTGCATTCGTTCGTTCTGGCCGGTCTGGGAGCATTCTGGCTGGTTCGGTATATCACGCGCGACTCGATCGCAGGCGTGGTGGCGGGATTGCTGTACGCATTCGGCTCGGCTCATGTGGCACATTCTCTGCATCACATGAACATTGCATCGATTCAGTTCATCCCGCTCTTCATTCTCTTCTTCATCAAGTCGATGCGTGACAACCGGAAGCGTGATCTGGTGTTGGCGGCCCTGTTCTTCCTTCTGAGCGCCCTATGCTCGTGGACATTTCTGCTATTAAACACGTTCGTCGTGATCCTTGCCTACGTGTATCTGGCTTACCGGAGTCGGAAGCGCTGGCTCCCGCAAGTTGTCGGCAAGAGCATCATCATCGTTGGGACGCCTATCGTGATCCTCTCCCCTTGGCTGGCGCCGATGGTCTGGCTGGGGTTGACATCGTCGGGATCCGTTGGCGGTGGACACAGCGGCTACGTTGTCGACCTCATGGGATTCGTGATACCGACCGCTTACCACTGGCTGAATAGTTGGGACATCGTCGCATTTATCAACCAATCCTATTGGGGGAATGCGTGGGAAAGCGCCGGCTATCTCGGACTGGGATCGATCGCGATTGTCCTGGTTGCGGGACGACGGGTGTGGCGCACCGCCGGTGTCTGGACGTGCGCGGTGATCGCGTTTTCGGTGATGGCCATGGGGACATATGTTCACGTGGCCGGCGAGAAGCTGCCGATTGTGCTTCCGTACAGCCCGCTGAAAAACCTTCCACCGTTCGATACATTGCGTGCACCGGGACGGTACGCGATTTACGCACAGTTGTTCTGGGTTGTGATTGTGGGGTTTGCCGTGCGTCAGTTGGTGGCGTCAGCGCGTTCCCAGCGCACTCGATTACTGCGTCTCGGGATGATCGGTCTCCTGTTGATCGCTGATCATTTCACGATTCGCACCGAATCCACCGACGTCACGGTCCCAACTGCCTATCACCATCTCGAACCCGCCAACGAAACATATGGCATTCTGGATCTGCCGGGCGGTTGGACGCAAAGTGGTTTGTACATGATGTACCAGACGTCGCATGAGATCCCGATTGTTCAGGGGACGATACCGCGGAAGATCGAATCCACGCTGCAAGATCGATTGGACGTTGATGACCCGGACACCTTGCACAGCCAGCTTGTGCGGCATGGTGTGCGATACCTTGTGCTGCATTGCGACGTGGAATTGGGTGAATGGTCGATGGATGCGAGCCCTTTTCACGAGCGGTCCAAAGAGGTCTACCGGGACAGTACAGCGATTGTGTGGCAGGTACCATAGAGACGGAATCAACGAGGAGGAACTTCGGAGCGGTGTCAGGGCCTTCAGGTTCATGTCATCTCCGGTTCCAGCAGCCGTGGCAATTTGGGTTTCTCCGGCTCGTTGGCGACCACACGGGGCAGGATGACGGTGAACGTGGAGCCGTTGCCCGGCGCGCTTTCGACGCGGATGTGGCCACTGGCGTTTTGCGTAAGACGCTGAACGATCGCCAGTCCCAAACCGGTACCATTCGATTTCGACGATACAAACGGTTCGAACAGACGCGCACGCACCGACGCCGGAATGCCGACACCATCGTCCTGCACGGCAATCGACACCCATTCGCCATTCTGGGAATCCTGCGGCAAGTCATCAGGAAGATCGTCGTCTGTCGCCGCCTGGACCGTGATCAGCACTTCGCCACGGTCCTTCTCAATCGCCTCAATCGCGTTGAAAACGAGGTTGATGAGAAGCTGTTTCAAATGGTCGGTGTCGGCGCGGACGGCCAGGTCTTTGTCGGATTGACGGACGCGTAAGACCGGCACCTTCCGACCCTGAAACCGCTGCCGTGCGATTTCCAGAACCTCCTCCAACACCGGAGCCACGGTCACACGTCCCGTCACCGTCGGTCGAATTCGCGCGTAAGTCAAAAACTCGGTTAGAATCTTGTTCAAGCGGCCCGACTCCGTGATGATCAGTTCCATCAGCCGGTGGTTGTCACCTTCGACGGGCAGTTCACTCCGTAAGACTTCGACGGAGCCCGAGATGGCCGCCAGCGGATTGCGGATCTCATGGGCGATGGCGGCGGACAGTTCACCGATCGCGGCGAGACGATCCTGCACCCGCATTTTCTCTTCGATCATCTTCGCTTCGGTCAGATCCTGAAAGATCCCGATCACGCCGCGTGGTTCACTCCCACGTCCGCCGAGAAACGACGTGGAGAGGCCGATCGGGGCGGTGCGCCCGTCGGCACGCTGGAGCATCAGTTCCATGCGCACGTCCATGCGGCGCGACGTGATAATGTTATCCAACCGTTCGGCCAGTTCGGGAAACTGAGATCCGAAGGCCTGGTGAATCGTGCGTCCGCGAACCTGTTTCGACGACACTCCCAGAATCTCCTCAGCCGCCCGATTGAAGAACACAATTTGTCCGGCGAGATCGACCGTGAGGATGCCGGATTGCAGATGCTTGAGAATGTCGCCGGTTTCGAGTTTGGCGACTTCGAGCGCTCGTGTGGTGTGCGCCAGCGCTTCATCGTGCGTCCACAACCGTTCGGCCAGATAGCCGCCGCTGAATGCGCACAGATAGAAGATGCATACGCGGACGAAGATGGCGAAGAATTGATCGTCGGGCAGATTCTGCATCGAGGCGAGCCACTGTCCCGGATTCAGTATCGCCGACGTCTGACCGGCATCGATCCAGATGACCACGAGATAAGACGCGGTTGCCGCCGAAGCGACCAGCAACGTGCCGATGAGACGGTGGGAAATGGCCGCCGAGATGATTGTCATCAAATACAGGAAGATCGACGGCGACTGCAATCCACCGGTGCTCGCCACGATCATGCTGATTACGAACAGCTCGCAGGCGATTTGGAGAATGCGGATAATCGGTCCAATTAAGATCAGCGGATGACGGCGTTCGAGGAGACGCACCCCGATCGTGGCGCCCGTCATACCGGCATAGATCAACAACGCGATGCCCAAACCGGACACGCGGCTGAGTAACGGCCAGGCGAGAGCGGTGGTGATGGCGAATGCGACCACGCGGGTGGTGATGACCCATCCGGGACGGATGTTGGGATTGGCGGCGCGGCGGCTGTAAACAAACATGGTGTCTGTCCCAACGTGCAACGGGTGGGGCTGCCCTGCGACACGCCCCACCCGAAGTCTGTCATGTAGTGTCTGTCACTACTGAATCTTGCCAATGATGTCGAACATCGGGAGATACATGGCGATCAGGATACCGCCGATGATAACACCCATGAATACAATGATCACCGGCTCGATGATCGACGTTAACGCACTGACTGCCGCATCGACTTCCTCGTCGTAGAAATCCGCGATCTTGGCCAGCATGTCGTCGAGCCCGCCGGTCTTCTCGCCAACGGAAATCATCTGGGTCACCATCGGCGGAAACACACCGGTCTGGACCAGCGGACCGGTGATCGTATCACCCTCGGCGATGGCCAGCACCGACCTCCGAATGGCGTTTTGAATCACCGTGTTGCCGGCGGTCTTGGCGGTGATTTCCAAAGCGTCGAGAATGGAAACACCCGAGGAGATCAACGTTCCCAACGTACGCGTGAACCGTGAAATGGCGCTCTTGCGCACGAGGGTGCCAATCAGCGGAGCCCTCAGCATGAAGGAATCCCAGTAATATCGTCCCTTCTCCGTCTTAAGGAAGAAACGGAAGCCGACGGCCAAACAGATGAAAGCAAAGAACAGTTTACCGATATTGTCACGGAGAAAATGCGAGATCTGCAGCACGACTTGTGTGGGGCCAGGCAATTCCGCCCCGAGGCCCGCAAACATCTTCGCGAAGACCGGTACGATCCAAGTCAGCATCGCAAAGGTCACACCGATCGCCACCACGACGATCACGGACGGATAGACGAGTGCGCCGCGCACCTTGCGGATGAGCGCATCGGACTTCTCGCGATAGTTGGCCAATCGCACCAGAATGGTATCGAGCGCACCACCGACTTCACCGGCCTCGACCATATTCACATACAGATCGTCGAAGATCTTCTTATGCTTGGCGAGACCCTCGGCGAGGGTCGAACCGCTGGACACGGATTCTTTCACTTCACCGACGATGCGGCGCATTTCGGGAGAATCCATCTGCTTGGAGAGAATCTCCAAGCACTGGACCATTGGCAAACCGGCCCCAATCATGGTGGCAAACTGGCGTGTGAAACGCGAGATTTCGATGCGTTTGACGCCGGTACCGATCTTGATGCGAATCTCGGCTTGTTTCTTGCTGACGCTGGACACGATGACTTTCTTGCGGCGCAACGAGCGCTCCAGCTCCGCCCTGTTCTTGGCGCGCAGTTCGCCCGCAACCGCGGTTCCAGCCAGTGTCTTTCCTTTGTACTCAAAAAGCGGCACGTTAACCTCCGACGGTGGCACGGGCGCGAGTACCCGTCATCGTCTGGTGACGCGAAATCATCTCATTCAATTCCTGCGGGTTTGACGATCGTCCGATCGCGTCGCCAATCGTGATTTTCCGTGAGAGATATAAGTCACACAGTGACTGATTCATGGTGCGCATGCCGAACTTCTGGCCGGCCTGAATCAAGCTGTATACCTGATGAATCTTATCGTCGCGAATGACGGCCCGGATAGCGGGCGTACAGATGAGCACTTCCAACGCCGGCGCGCGTCCGCCGCCAATCTTTGGAATCAACTGCTGGGACACGACCGCCTGCAAGACGAATGATAACGTAACCCGAACCTGCTCTTGCTGATTCACAGGGAACACGTCGACGATGCGATTGATCGACTCCGCGGCCGAGTTCGTGTGCAATGTCGCAAATGCCAGGTGACCGGTTTCGGAAATATTCAGCGCCGACTCGACCGTTTCGAGGTCGCGCATCTCACCGATCAGCACAACATCGGGATCCTCTCGTAAGGCGTATTTCAACGCTGAGGAGAACGACGGCGTGTCGGTGTAGACCTCACGCTGATTGACAATCGAACTTTCATGGCGGTGGAGATACTCGATCGGGTCTTCCACGGTGATGATGTGGCTGTACCGCTCCTTATTGATCTTATCGATCAACGCCGCCAGGGTTGTCGATTTTCCCGATCCGGTTGGGCCGGTAACCAGAACAAGCCCCCGCGGCAGGTCGGCCAGTTCGGCAATGACCTTCGGGATACCGAGTTCTTCAAAGCTGTTGATCTTGTACGGGATCTGCCGAATGGCGACGGCGACATTACCACGCTGGACAAACACATTACAACGGAACCGGCTCAGATTCTCAATACCGAACGAGAGATCCAGCTCCCAGATTTCTTCGAATTTCTTCCGTTGCTTTTCATTCATCACGCTGTAGGCCAGCTTTTTGGTCTGATCTGGGGACAGCGGTTCCATATCGGTACGCTGCAATCGCCCATCGATGCGCAATTGCGGCGGTGAGCCGACCGTGAGATGCAAATCGGATGCACCACGTTCGTGCATCAACTCCAGTAGTTCGCGCAGTGTGACCATAAGATGTCGTGACCGGGTGCCGTCCGCCCTCCGGGACACCCAGTATGCTCCTCTGTGAGATTATCGGTTCCGAATCCCCATGGCTTGACGGCTGGTTTTTTAGGACGATTCCGCCAGGACTTGCTCCAATGGGATGATCCCGTTTTTCATCTTATCGATAGCGGCCATTCGCAGGGTCATCATGCCCTCCTTGACCGCCTGTTGCCGAATTTGCTCCACCGAGGCGTCTTCCAGGATCATGCGTTCGATCGCCGTCGTCACCGGCATCACCTCGAAAATGCCGGTCCGTCCCGACATGCCGGTCTGATTGCAGTCAGAGCAACCCACCCCTTCAAAAATCTTTAAGTCGGCGATTTCCCCGGGCTCCAATGCCAGTTTCTCCAAGTGTTCATCGGTGACGCTCACTTCGTGTTTACACGACGAGCAAATCTTGCGAATCATTCGCTGGGCCATAATCAACTTCGTCGCCGATGCCACGAGATATCCTGGAATGCCCATGTCGATGAGACGCGCGACCGTTGAGGGTGCGTCGTTCGTGTGTAATGTGGACAGCACCAAGTGGCCCGTGAGTGCCGCACGAATGGCAATCTCGGCCGTCTCGGTATCGCGGATCTCACCGACCATGATGATGTCGGGGTCCTGTCGCAAGAACGAACGCAGCGACTTGGCAAAAGTCAGACCGATTTCGGTGCGGACGGCGACCTGATTGATTCCATCGAAGTTGAACTCGACCGGATCCTCGGCGGTCATGATGTTCACATCGCCGCTGTTCAATGTTTTCAGTGCTGAGTACAGGGTTGTCGTCTTACCCGATCCGGTTGGCCCGGTTACCAGGATCATCCCAAACGGCAGAGTGATCGCGTGCTGGAAATTCTTGAGCGCCAGGCCCGGGAAACCAAGCCGTGTCAGATCAGTCATGAGCGACTGCGGATCCAGAATTCGCATCACGACCTTCTCACCGAAGATCGTGGGCAACACCGACACTCGCAGATCGATGGCGCGCTTGCCCATTTTGACTTTGATGCGTCCGTCCTGCGGCAGCCGGCGTTCGGAAATGTCGAGATCGGCCATGATCTTGACACGTGAGACAATGGCCGCACGGTATTTGAACGGCAGCGGCTCGGTCTCTTTCAAAACGCCGTCGACACGGTAGCGGACGCGGATGCGTTTTTCGTACGTCTCGATATGAATGTCCGACGCGCCACTGCGAATCGCTTCCATGATGAGACCGTCCACCAGCCGCACCAGGGGTTTGTCCTGGACCTGAGATTGCAGGTCGGTTTCGTTGAAAGAGTCGTCAGTCTCGATGACTTCGAGTCCGCCCTCTTCCTCTTCCAATCCCTTGAGGAGATCGCCAATCCCACTGGCGTTTTTGTAGTACTGGTCAATGGCCTTCGTGATCGCCCGTTCAGGTGAGATAACGGGCTGAATGGTACAGCCGGTGATGAATTTCAGGGCATCGATGACATAAATATTGTGGGGATCGCTGATCGCGACCACCAACGTCTTGTTCAGTTTGGAAATGGCGATGACGTTGAAGCGACGCGCGATGTCCTGCGGAATTAACTGAACAACTTCGGGATTGAGTTCAACGTCGGAGAGGCGCAATGCGCCGATGTTTAATTGGCGTCCGATGAAATGGGTGAGTTCATCTTCATCGCCGATGGCGCCCATCTTGAGCAGGACATCGACGAATTTCTCGTGGGATTCCTTTTGCGTCTCAAGCGCCTGGGTGAGTTGGTCGGGCGTGATCTTGCCCGCTTTCACCAGCATATGGCCAAGTTCCTGAGACATCCATCCTCACTCATTCAGCGCTACGTTGAAACACAATTCACCGTTCCCCCCGAGAAGAGAGAGCGGGACTAATCTTTGAAGACGTCATCGATCTTCGAGCCGGCCGACTCAGCAAACTGCGGATCCAACTCCGGTGCATTGTTTTCGGCCTGTGCACGCGTGAGAAGCTCTTTAAGCTTGTCGCTGGTTTCCTTGGCGTACAAACGCACCATCCCAATGGTCGTGCGATCATCGAAGACGATCGCGAGAATGCATCGTTCGCCGACCAGTGAAATGTGGATATGATCCTTGTGTCCCTGGTGAAACAGCACCGAGAATTCTGGTTCCCCGACGAGGCGGGCGATCTCCTTGGTCGACGCAAAGCTGCCCGCCAACAGGGCCGACAACGCGGTGGTATCGAGCGATTGCGTAAATCCCTGGCGTGTGATCAAGTGGCCATCCTTGTCGACCAGCAAGGCACACTTGGCTTCCGCCTTTTTGATCATCCGCAAAATGATCGCGTTGATCTGATCAATTTGTTCTTCCATCAGGACAAATGACTGAGACGACATCGGCCACCTCCTTATCGACCGAACAGCCACCCGAAGAGGCGGCTAAACAGGGATCGATTTTTGCGCGTACGAACGCGTAGGCTACGCTGGGGCGCATAAATCGCCCGAGCAGACGTTGACGGTTGTGACGACGGTGACGACGACGGCGCAGATGCAGCCGGAGCCTCCGGCGGTGTATCGACAGGTGACTGAACGGGCGTTGCGTGTTCGGTTGGCTGCTGTTGAACAACCGGTTGCTCCCGTTGGGGAACCGCTCGCATGCGTGGGATCGGACCCGAATCCGGCTTCGGCGCTGTGGAGGGGGACGATGTCGGTGTCGGAATCCCGCTGACGGGCGTGGATGACAACGACGCACCGCCGGCGACGCCGACAGGTTCGCCTTCCGTGCCGCCGGTTTGCGCCGCCGGACTGCCGACCGATGTCTTCTTCTTCGTGTGCTCCAACACGATCTTGGTGATGCGCTTGAGCGTGTCGAACACGCCGGTGCCTTTGACCGCGACCGCCTCCGTATACGGAAATTGATGCGGATTCAGTTCGCGTTCCAATTCCTCGATGGACACGACATCGGGCAGGTCGCGTTTGTTGTACTGGATGACGATGGGGATGTCGTGAATGTCGATGCCATTTTCTTTCAGATTCTCGTACATGTTCGTCAGCGACTCGACGTTTTCGTCCATCTTGGACCGCTGCGAGTCGGCGACAAAGACAATCCCGTCGACACCGCGCAGCACGAGTTTGCGCGTGGCGTTGTAGAAGACCTGGCCGGGAACCGTATATAATTGAAATTTCGTGGCGAACCCGGCGATGTCACCGACACTGATCGGCAAGAAGTCAAAGTAAAGCGTGCGGTCGGCCTCGGTGGCAAGACTGATCAGGTCGCCGCGCGACTTCGCCGGTACGCGCTCGTGCACGTACTGCAGATTGGTCGTCTTCCCGGAGAGTCCGGGTCCATAGTAGACGATTTTGCAACTGATTTCGCGAAACGCGTAGTTGATGGTGACCATAAGTCGTCCGTTCTCCGGTTCGTCATGAACCGTTTAGATTCGCTGTAACTGTTCGATGGCATTGCGAATTTCGAGGCGCACCAGACCGATGTTCACGCGCGGTTCGGTGGTCACGACCAACGTTCCGATTCCCGCGTTGGACAGGAACATCTTATGATTGTCCGACTCGACCGTCACCTGAGCCAGATCGCCGCTTTTCATTCCATCGAGTGATTTGCGCACGGTGGCGGCAATCGAGGACGCCAGCGCGCCCACCGTATCGTCGTCGGTCTGACTGGTCAGATCCGCCGCAATGACGATCCCGTCATTGCCGACAACGAGGCTTCCGGTCACGCCACTCGTTTTGTTGAGCTGTGCCAATACGTCGTACATCGTCAGACCTCCTCCAGGACCGCGTAGCTGTGGCGGCGCCGCTGGATATACTTGAGCATCATGTCGCGTGCTTGTGTCAGGCGCACACCGACCAAATCATCAACCTCGTAGTCGGTCAGCACGCCCAACCAGAAGTCATCAACCGCTTCCAGAATCACCCGTCCGGCGCTGGAGCGTATCTCGATGCGCTGCGGTTCCACTTCTCCACCGCGCGAAAGGCAGTACTGATTGAAACGGACCATCTCGATGGAGGTCGGCGCCCAATACTCGACCGCCCCGGTGTAATCCTGGCGTTGCCAGAACGCCAATGGCAGCCCTTCGCGATCGACCATCCAGCACATCCGAATGCCGGTATATTCGCCGACGTAGGCGACCGCCGCATCGAGATCGGGCGTATTGTCGGGGGCTGCTCCGTGTGATGCGGTTCGTCCGGCTGAATTCGCCGGTCGGGTGGCGACCAGTTTCGGCGCCGCTGTAACCGTGCCTGTGGTGCTTGATCCCGAAGGGCGGGGCGTCGAGTAGCTCGTGGACATGGCGAACCGCGGCTTTGGCGCCGGCTCGGCATAGACGATCTTCCAAATCGCTCTGAGGACTAAGGGCGCCGAAAACACATGCAAAAGGACGGTGAACGGATACGACCACATCGCCATCGACGCCGTGTCCTGAAATCCGTAGTTGTTATTGAATGCGGCCAAACCGGCGAACAGCAGCGCGCACACCAGGCGATAAACCACCGTCATTCCTGAGGCAATGAACCGTTGCGATCCTTTTAGCGTGGGCACCAGGAACAGAAGGGCCACGAAGTAGATCAGCCATTCGACCAAGACGATCGCCGGATGGAATTTGAAGTGGCCCAGACCAACCGTTTTCGGATACAGCAGGAGTGGCAGGACGGCCAACACACCGGTCCACAAGATGATCTGACGGACGGCGACAGCGGTGCCGGGTCGTATGGATTGTCGTCTGGGCATAGTCATAACCTTCTATCGCATCACGGTTCTGAACTCTCATCCGGGTCTGAATGGTTTGTCCTGTCGGAGCGGTCGATGCGCGCATACCAGTCGATTGCGAAGCGCCGTGCCTCGCCGTAGGACATGCCAGATTCTCCGATCAATCCGAGAATCATCGCGTCAAAACGGCCGCACCAGAGTTCACCCTGATCGGTTTCAACGCGCAGTTCACCGAGTGATCCACTGCTTATCCCTTTGAGGTGGGAGTCAATCTCACGGAACGCATCGAGAAGCGCGTTCACCGCAGGATCGCCGGTGGTTGTCGCATCGACGGGATAAATCACGTTCGCATTCTCATCCCAAGCGAACACCGATGTCACACCCCGCAACCGGCGGATCTGGTCGGCCCATTCCGCCCACGTTAGCGTTTCGTCGGGACGGGGGGTCGTGGCTGTGTCGACCATCTCGGGCTGAGTGTCGGCGGTATCGCCAATGTCGGTCGAATCGATGGTTTGCGCCGGTCGGTCACGCACTGCCTTCATTCGCGCCACGAGATCAATCACGGCCGGGTTACGCCGCTCAGCTCGCTGCAATCGTTCGATGATCGGCTGCGCCGCGGACGCGTCACCCATTTCAATGAACAGTTCCGCTTCGAGGAGATCGGTGCCCCGTGTCGAACCATCAATCTCGATCGCTTTGCGCAGCGAAGCCATTGCATCGGGCAACATCTTTTGATGCAAAAACAATTTGGTCATTACGAGATGCGCCGGCGCATAGTCAGGATGATGTTTCAGTCCGCTTTTGCAGACGGCGAAGGCGCGTCCGAACTCACCTCGACGGCGATAGGCCTCAGCGAGGGCCGCAAAGACTTGTGAATGGGGATTGTCGGCCAGTATCGCGAGACACCGCTCGATGCGCTCATCGAGTTCCGCTACAGTTATCATCTAGCCACCCTGGATAGACCAACCCTCTGAACAGCCCGCACCCTGCTCGCCACTTCGGGCTATCTCCTTATGACATTTATAGGTATCGACCCTTGGGGGATTCTTCTTAACGATTGTGTGAACGGTAGAAGTGCCCTGGACAGAATCGATTGCCCGTAATTGGAAGGTGCACCACAATAGGTTAGCCGTTCTCACCCGGCCAGCAAGCGCCGCATCCGCGCGGCTCCCACTAAGATGATGAGCACGGCCCCCAATCGGAGGACACCAACCCAGAAATCCGACATCGGCAGGAGCCCCGCTTCGGCTCCGAAACCGGCCATCTGTGCCAATCCGAGGACGAGAAATCCCAATGTGAACCACTGCCAGCCCTGAGCAATGCGGCCGCCGCGAACAGAATTGTACACCTTGAATGCGGTCAGCGCACAGGCCGCGGCGACCAACAACAGCGCGAGTTCAACAAGTGCGCCACCGCTGAACATTCCGCCACCCTGCGATTCTGTTTCGGCCACGGCCATCGATGGATACAGGAGAACCACGGCTGGTCCAGCCAGTCCCAGCAGCCTATGTGTGATTCGGCTCGACATAATCATGCTCCCATCAGCGCCCGTCGAAATTCAAGGGCGATATCGTAACGTTCGGCCAGGTCGCGCTTTTGCGCTAAGAGGAAGGTGACATCTTTTTGTATAGCAGCTCGAACCTGACCGGCGACATGAGGACTGATCAGATCGCGCAGTGCCATCACCTTGTCGGCCAGCAGGCGATTCGCCAAATCCAACACCCGATGCAGGCGGATTGGATCGGCGATACGCTTGACGACTTCGCGGAACTCCGACTCCGAACCGCCGCTGGCGGCGGTCAGAATACCGACCAACTCGGCATGATTGTCGGTGCATTCCGGCGGTACGGTGAAGAAGATCCGGTCTCCGTGAGCACCGAGATATTCCGTAAGCACCTTGTGCACGGACCCGAGCGAGTGTGAGTACAGCCGGTACACCAAATCGTAGAGCTGGAACTCCTCCGATCGACGTGAGACACGTTCTGCAGCGTCCGGACATTCTTCCAACAAATGGTTTTGCAGCAGTTTGTGGAGCGACTTCGACGCGGCATATTCACCGTGCGAACCCGATACGAGGATGTCGTTAATACTGCGTTCCCCATTGATGGCGGAGAGCACTTCGATGTCCTCAGCGGTCAGCGTGATCTCCTCATTTTCGAGCTGAGGCGATGGTGTCAGCCGCAGCACAGTATCACCATCAGGCAATGAATGTGCGACTTCCATATACTCATCGAACCGACGCGCGCCTTCCATCATCACATTGAGTGAATTCAACTCGACCGGGATATGAGTCGCATCGGGCGCCTCACTATCGACGAACTCAAATTGGCCATCCGGGTAGCTGAAGACCGAGTAGACCATCTCCTCGACTTGCGCCCGCAGGGCGTCCACCACCTTGCTCCGGTCGCACAGTCCCAGCTCGATCAATGTGTGTCCCAGACGTTTCCCATTGGCGGATTGACGCTTCAATGCGCGGTCAAGCTCATCGGCACTCAACACACCACGGCGGATCAACAACTGGCCGAGCCGTTCTTCTTCAATGTTCGAATCGGATGATGCGGCGACAACGTCGCCACCCTTGAAGTAGATGTACTTCGCTCCCTGAGGCCGGAACAGACGCAAAACACCGGTCTTCTTTCCGGTAGCAATCAGTTGGAGGATATCTCCAAATGAGAGTGTGCGCAGATTCCCTGTGAATCCCATAGAGAAGTTCCCGACGCGGCCATCCTATGGGCCGCGTTTCGCCCTTTATCTTTATCGGGGGCAAGGGAATCGCGCTTTACTGAACGGAGGTGTCCCGCCACCGACTATTTGCGATGGTTGGCAAAATACTGATCCCGCTGGGCCGCCATTCGATGGTGATCCCACCGTGAATCGGAGTGCACCAGAAGGTGATATCGGGGAAATGCGTGCGCATGTCGTCGAACCAGTTGCGGGGATTCCGGTGAGGAATGTCGTTGCCGTAGAGCACGACATCCTGAGCCGCCGTCGGGGAGAGCAGGCGGCGCAGAAGCCGGGGCGGCGTGTTGGCCGGCAGGATGAGGACATCCGATCGTCCCGCCAGCAGGCTTCTCCAACCGACTGTCGCCGTGTCACTTGGAAGTGATCTAATGAAGGTCGCCTGATGGCCGTGCCGTGCGATCTGGTCGGCCCAGTACCGGTCACGCCGGTTAACTCCGGGAAGCTCGGAGAGATAGCGAACATGATGTGGGGTGACTCCCGGTGCCCCGTTTTCCAACGGTCTTGATGTCTCGTCAACGAGGCTGGTAAGCCACGCGTCGACATCAAGTTGGTTGGTTGACAGACCTTCATGCCGCAGGAATGGTTCTATTACCCACTCCCTCATGTTGAATGTCACCTGAGGATCATCGGTGAACAGACGGACTTCATCAGTCGGGCCGCCATTGAAGACCGCCACATGGGCACGGCCCGCATCCAGGAGTGTGAGTTTGTGGGATGGTGGTGGTGCATCGGACAGGAATGAGATTGTAACGGTGACGATAGCAGTCCCACTGAGGTTGTAGGCGGCGGGACGAACTAAACGATACCGGTGTCGCCAGTTCAGCACAGCCATGAACACACCATACACTATCACAATTGAAACCAACGATGGATTGGGCCAGCGGAGAACCGCTACCGGCAGCGCTGCAAATGATCCGGCGATAGTCAGAAACAGTTTCAACAGAAGCTGCAGCGGAATGCTCAGCAGCGCCGCCAACCCCGACCACACCAAGTCGCACAGAAGCAGACCAATGCTGAGGTAGACGCACACCGAGGCCAGTGGAACCAACAGGAGATTCGCTGGCAGAGTGACGATCGGCACCTCGGCAAAGTGCCAGGCGATGATCGGGGCTGTCGAGACAGTTGCTGCCGTTGTCGACACGCACAAGATCAGCAGCCACCGTTTCCAGCGCTTTCGTGGTTGTCGCTTCCAGTAGCGCATGGAACCAACCACTGTGATAATGCTGATGACGGCCGCAAACGAGAGTTGAAACCCGGGTTGAAACAGATGCGTGGGCGAGTGGATCAGAATAATGATCGCCGCTACGCCGACGGCATTAAGCGGACGGATCGGGCGGCGCATGAGCGATCCCGTCATCAACGCTCCAACCATCAAAGACGCCCGCACCACCGATGGTTCATTTCGTGCCAGAAAACAGAAGGCGACAACGACGGCGATTACGAGCACTGATCGCGGCGCGCGCGGCACCCCAAGCAACTTCAGCGGCAACAGCACCAACCCCACCACCAACCACACATTGGCGCCGGAGACGGCCAGCAGATGCAATGCACCGGCATCGCGGACGGTATTCAGAATCGTTGGCGGCAACTCGCCGATCTCTCCGATGAGAAACCCCAGAATCAATGTTCGCGGCATTTTGGATAGATGCTCAGCAAACACATCGCGCAGCCACTGCCGGACCGGTTCGACCAATCGATGCATTGAGAAACCGTCGTCGGGATGGTCGAGGCGGATGATGCGTCCGGCGGGACGAATGAGCGCATCGATGCCTTTGTTAAACAGGTGATCGGCATAATCGAATCCGCCCGGATTGCGGCGCTCATGCGGAAGTACGACACGTGCGGGCAGACGCACCAAGTCGCCGTGCCGCAGGCTGTCGAGAGAGCGGCGTGAGGTAAGCAGGACGGTCGATTTTAGGGGGGCGGTCCCATGACGCGTGCGTACACTGGTAAGACCAATCGGTACGCGCGAGCCGGAGAGACGCTGCTGCGGCGATCCGGCAACCTGGCCAAACAGTTCGACCGGCCGCTTGTAATCGGCCAAATCGACCAAACCGGGATTGGGACGGTTGCTGGTAACGGATGAGTAACGGATACCGCCAAGCGTAACCGTTAGAAGAGCGACTGACAAGGTGATGAGTAGAACCGATGATCGACGAGCCAACATGATAGTCGCAACTGCGAGGACGAACGCCACGCCGCCCGCCCACAGCCCGTCGGCCGTTGTCCAGTGGCTCAACCGCGCACACAGCACACCGGCGCCAATGAGAATGGCCAGGAGTAATGCCGGATGTCGTGTGGCCTCGACACGTGATTGCAGTGTCGCTGCGCTGGATGATAGCCGTATCGTCAACGCACAAATGCGCCCGATGCCGTGGACCTCTCGCCGTTATTCAGTTGGATACTACAGGGCCTAAATGAGAAGATAGCGGGCAATGGCTCCGGCCGCAAGAATATACATCACCGGATGGACATCGCGCGGCTTGCCGGCTACTAATTTGACAATCGGATACAGGATAAAGCCAAGCGACAATCCATCAGCGATCGACAGCGACAGCGGAATGCCGGTCATGATCAAGAACGCGGGAAGCGATTCGGTGACATCATCCCAGGGGATGTCGCGCGCCATGCGCGTCATCAACGCCCCGACGATGATGAGTGCCGGTGCGGTAATGGGCTGAAGCGTGACGCCCGACGGAAGCGTAATTCCGCCGGCAATCGCTTCGACCAGTGGTGAGATGAACAACGCGAGGAGAAATCCAATGGCCACAATAACAGCCGCAAGTCCCGTGCGGGCCCCGACAGCAATCCCGGAGGTTGATTCGACGTACGATGTCAGTGTCGAGGTGCCGAAAATCGCGCCGAGCACGGTCCCGACCGAATCGGCGGTGAAGGCGCGGCGAGCGCGGGGCAACTCCTCCCCTTTGAAGAAACAACCCTGCTTCCCTATGGCCGCAAGCGTTCCCACCGTGTCGACGACATCCATAAACAGAAACACAAAGACCGCTGCCAGGAAATCGGCGCTCAGTTCAGGGAGCCAGGTGAGCTGGCCGAACGTGGGAGCAACCGACGGTGGCGCACCGACGATCCCGTCGATGTGGATAATCCCGGTCGCCCACGCGATGATCGCCGTGGATAACAGTCCCCAGAAGACGGCGCCGTAAATGTTGCGCACCATCAACAAGACGGTAATCAACAGTCCCGCCAACGCCAGCAATGTCGGGCCTTGTGTCAAATCCCCAATGCTGACCGGCGCACCGGTTCCTTGGACCACGATCCCCGCATTCGTAAATCCGAGAAATGCGATCAACAGCCCGACGCCGATGCCAGTGGCGCTCTTGAGTGAGTCGGGAATCGCGCGGAGTACCGCTTCGCGCGCCCGGACCACCGACAGAATGACGAAGATGATCCCAGCGTAGAAGGCCGCACTGAGCGCGTCGGTCCAGTGCATGCCGCTGGCCAACACGACGCCGTAGACGAAGAAGAAATTCTCCCCCATGCCGGGAGCAACGGCGATCGGATAGCGCGCCAGGATGCCCATCATAAGCGTCGCAATCGCCGTCGAGATGCAGGTCGCGAACATGACGGCGCCGACGTCCATTCCCGCTTCGGCCAGGATCGCCGGTTGCAGGAAGATGATGTACGCCATCGTCAGGAAGGTCGTCGCGCCGCCGGTGATCTCCCCGCGCCAAGTGGCTCCCTGGCCGGAGAAATCAAACCATTCGGCAAGACGATTTAACATGATGGCATAGGTGCTATCTATCGAACGATTGCGTAACGGGCTCGCACGCGTGCGCGGATCTCAATGGGCTCAGGATTGACGGTGGTGAAGTCGGACGGATCCGGGATGATGTGCTGTGGACGTTGCTGCTCAAACAGGTCATCGGAGCCTGGAATTGGATGTGTTTCTTCGGGCGTCGGCGCATTGGAGAGTTCTTCGCAACCCAATGGCGGGCCGAGTGTCACATTCAATTCGCGTGCAACGACCTCGGCGCGGCGACGCGCGTCATCAATGGCGTCTTCGAGAGCGGATTCGTAGACCACTCTTGGTTCATCGAGTTGAAAATTCATCGTAATCTTCGCTGCCTTGAGATTATGCGCACGATCAAGCATGTCGGTGGCGGCGGTGAAATCATCGAGACGGACACGCATCGTGATCGTCGCCCAGAACGCGAGACGTTTCGGTTCATCGGGCAACGGTCTGCGGATCATTGCGCGGTCGAGTCGCCAGTCGCCGGGATCGAGGCCGAATTGACGGAACTCGACAACCATTTCCTCGGCACGGGCATCGACCGCCTCGGCAGCCTCTCTCGCGGTTGGAGCAATCGACATGACGGTGATTCCGAGTTCAAGCACTGTTGGCGGTTTACTCTGCACACTCGAACCCCACACGACGATCTCGCGGTCGGATTGTTGTGCATGTGCCGCCCCGACGGTTAGACATCCGATGAGAATGACGGCAGCCGTTATGAGTAACGTTCGTTTTGTCATTGGTCCTGTCCCCCCCGTGTGGTGTTGGCTCGGCGGGCGCCACCGAGATGGCGGTACCCCAACAGCCAAGTTATCCCGAGGTAAAGGATGGCAGCAACCAAAATCCCGACGACGGCATGGAGGATTATCCCGATTCCCGATGATGAAAGCGGCATCTGGCGCATAACCCACCATCCCGCACCGACACACATCAGCGATAAGAGAGCCAGTTTGATCAACTCCAGCACGTGACAGACAATCCCCAGTGGTCCATAGCGATGAAGCGCGAAAAACCAGAGCAAGGCTACCTGGATCACCGACGAAATCGCCACCGAAAGCGCCAATCCGGCGAACCCCATCGGACCAACCAGCAACGACATCCCGATCAGATTGGCCACCACCGCCGCCACACCGCAGACAGCGGGCGTACGAGTATCCTGATGCGCGTAGAACAATGGCGCCGTGACACGGATCAGCGCCATGGTCGGCAGACCAAGTGAATAATACCGGAGTGCGAGGGCCGTCGCCTCAGTGTCGGAAGGAGTGAATCGACCGCGCTGGAACAGTGCGCCGCAGATCGGTTCGGCGAGGATGATGAGGCCCACGGCAGTTGGTACGACGAGATACAGGACGGTCTGGACACTCTGGGCGTATGTGTCCCTTACGGCTGCCCCATCACCGGCCGCAACATATCCCGAAAGACGGGGTAAACCGACCGTGGCCGCGGCGACGGCAAAGACACCGAGTGGCAAAAAGAGAATCCGAAAGGCGAAGTTGAGATACGCTACCGGGCCATCGCCGAGTGTCCACGCAAAGCGCGTGATGGCGAAGACATTGACCTGAATGGCGGCGATGCCGACAAGCGCGGGGAGCATCAGTTTGAGGATCCTGCCAACCTCGGTATCACCCCAGCCCGAGCGGATGTGGAACCGGAATCCCAATCGATGTGCCAAAGCGACTTGAATGCCCCACTGGAGAGCTCCGCCGATCAGAACACCCCATGCCAAGGCCAGCAACGGTGGATCTGAGTATCGTGAGAGCCACGCCGCGCCCAGAATCACGCCGGCATTAAACCCGGCCGGGGCCAACGCCGGTATGCCGAAACGCCCCAGGGCATTGAGCGCACCCATGAAGGCCGCCGCCAAGGAGACCAGCAACAGGAACGGGAACATCCAGCGGGCCATGACGATGAGCAGGTCGAGCTTGCCCGGTGTCTCCTCCACTCCGCCCGAAATCAGCAGCGCCAGTTGCGGCGTGAAGATGATCCCCAAAATGCAGATCAGGCCGATAGCCGGGACGAAGACCGAGAGGACGCGGTTGAGCAGGTCGAATGCGGCTTGGCGGCCATCTTTGGTGAGGACCCGGGTGAACGATGGCACAAAGGCCGCCGAGAACGCGCCCTCGGCGAATAAGTCTCTGAGTAAGTTGGGAATACGGAAGGCGGCCACAAACACGTCGGTGAGCGCCCCTGCCCCGAACATATAGGCGATCACCTGCTCGCGAACCAAACCGAGCACCCGTGAGATCACGGTGGCCCCGGCCACCGTGCCGGTTTGACGCGCGAATCGGGAGCTGGCCTGCGTCTTCGTCGTTGTGTCGCTGGAGGTCATTTCGTATATTTCCGAATTCAACTGTAAGCCCACAGGACAGTTGGGGCCACAGTTATTTAGGATCGAAACAGAGGAGAGGATTAACCAGTGCCCAAGCACATATCCGTCGAAAAACGACACCGTCAGAGCCTCGTGCGGAACCGTCGCAACCGGATCGTCAAATCACGCGTCCGCACCGCGTTGAAGAATTTCGAATCGGCCAGTGAGCCGGAGGCGCGTCAGACGGCCTTGCGCCACGCAATCTCCGCGACCGACAAGGCGGTCTCCAAGCGCGTCATGCACAAGAACAAAGCCCGCCGTCTGCGCTCACAACTGATGCGCAAGGCCAACAAGGCCACGGCTGAGACGAGCTAGTCGTTTTCGCAATCAGATTCGAGATGGCTGCCATCGAAGGATGGCGGCCATTTTGTGTTTGGAGAATTACTAGCACCCGGCTTCAGCCGGGTGATTGCGACAACCCAACCCTCCTCCCCGAAAACCGTTGAAACGGTTCTCGGAGAAATATTCTTTCCGCCGCAACCACCGCTCTGAAGAGCGGTGTTAAAAAGCATAAAGTCTGCAATGGCGCTCACCTTGTCGGTCCTGTGGAAAACCCTTTGACGCGCCGCCTCGCCGGGAGGCTCGCCCTTGATCGGGATCTCTCACCACACAATGTGCCGTGCCAATTTCAACAGCCCCGGGCTGTGGCGGAGACCTTGTTTGATGACGTGGATGGGATCGATCGCGGTGATGGTTTGGCCGTTGTAAATCGAGCCGAGGAATTCGACCACGTTGTCGAAATCTTGATTTGTCATCTTCAACATGATATTGCGTGTCCAGAGGAAGTAGCGCATTTCGCGGCCACGGGCGGCCATCCAGTTTTTCGGATACGCTTTGAGCAGGCTCAGATCGCCGTGTCCGTCTTGCATGTAATCGACCGCCGCGTTCGCCGCCAACCGTCCCGACCACAGCGCATTGGCAATCCCCGCCCCAGTGACCGAATCGAGCAGACGCGCCGCATCGCCGGCGACCATGACATTCGATGTGAGCATAAACTTGCGCCCATGGAATTCGGGAATGCCGCCGACCGATTTCTTCAATGGTGTTGGCGTGATGTTGCCGAAACGAAAGGTGATAAACTCGCGCAGCATCTGAATCGCTTTGCGTCCCCCGGCCACCACCGGCGCGACCGCGATGCCGACATTGGCGGTGCCGTTCCCCTTAGGGAAGACCCACGCGTAACCACCGGGGGCGAGTTTGGCATCGAAGTAAAACTCCAAACAACGCGGATCGAGATCGGGGACATTGCCGATCAGAAACTGCGCGGCCGAATCCATGTGATCAACTGAGAGCGTCGTGTCGATTCCTGACCAGCGTGCGATCATCGACTCGACACCATCGGCGGCAATGAGAATTTCACAGCCGACGGTGCGTTGGCTGCTGTTCTCTTTCAGAGTAACACTGGTGACACGTCCACCGCCATTCTTCTCGACACCAATCGCTTCGGTTTCGGTGACCACCTCCGCGCCATGTGCGGCGGCGCGGTCGGCCAAACCCTGCTCGAAACGGCGGCGTGACAAGACAAATCCGGCGTCGGGATGCAAGAAGTCGATCATCTTGCCGCCCGCTGAGCGCAGATAGCAGCGCTCGATGTCGGCGGCAACCCAGTTGCGGTCGAGTTCAACGTTATCCGTCAGACCGCAAAACGATATCGCTTCGGCACAACAAAGCGGTTCACCGATGGTTGGATGCTTTTCAACGAGGAGGGTGCGTAGCCCGGCTTTCGCGGCAGTGATGGCCGCCATTCCCCCGGCGGGACCGGCGCCGATGATGACGACATCGTAGTTGTGATCGGTGGCAGGCATGACGCATCAGGACCGGCTATTCAATCGCGAGCGCCTCGGTCGGGCAAGCAATCACACACAGATCACACAAAATGCACTCGTCGTGGAGAATCTCCAACACCCGCGGACGCAACACCAGCGCATCGTGCGGACAGACCGCCACGCAGAGCCCGCATTCGGAGCATTCGTCGGTGTCTAACTTCAGTTCCGCAACAGCCATGTCAGTTCAGCCCTCCTGGCGATTAAAACAGGATAACATGTAGTCTGTTTTAATGTCAGTGCGGAATGGGAGTTAGTCAATGCCCTCAATGCGAAAAGTCTGAAACCGGTCACGATTGAGGAAAAACAGCCGCTTCTCATCCTGGTCGATCTGCACCACCGGGTAACCCGGTACCCACTTCCGGGGAGCGTTGTTTTTCGAATCGAGCAGTTCGCCGGTTCGGCTGAATATGAGACAGCGGCTACGGGTGTGCCGGTCAGACGATGACGGGCCGGGATCATAGTCCAAACCAACAGCGACCAACTCAGCTTCATCGATGAGGTCGACACTGCGGAAATTCCATTCCGGATCGCCGGTTTCGGTTTCCCACACCACCTCGGCGCTCGCCACCTGAATGACCGCCGCGTGATCGGCCGAGATCACGGCGGCATGAAGGCCATCGGGCGAGACCGCCATGTCGCGGATCGGCTCGACCTCGGTCCGCCAACCGAGGATTTGATTCAATTCACCGTTGTGATGAAAATAAAGACGATCACCGCGCTGGAGCATCACCACGGATCCGTCGCGTGACGCCGCCCAATCGTCGGTTGCACCGTATTGGCGAACGACACGCCCCGTGGGCGCATGGGCGGTCAGTCCCGATTGTGACGATTCTACGAACACCAGCGATCCATCACGGGAGAACTCGGCACCCTTGTAGCGTTTGACAACCACCGTATCGTGACGCCGTCCGCTGCGATCATAGAAACGCAGTACACTCTGGGGCAATCCCTCCGCCCCATCGACACCGACAAACGCACTGCCGGTCGGTGCGATGATGGCCGAGGCAAATGGCGGATCATCGATGCGTTTAATCTGCTCGCCGTCTTCAGCAAAGAGATCGAATGTCACCGCGCTCAATGTCTTCGGCTGACGGTCGGCAAAGGCGATTACGCCAAGCACGCTCGATCCCGGCTCGGCGAAGAGATATTCGTTGCCCCGCAGATTCAGACGACGCTGGCGGCTCCCCTTGGCCGAGTAGAATTCCAGCCGTCCGCCCTTGACATAGACCCAGCCGCCATTTTGCAGAACCGTCCAGCGACGGCTCTTGGTGAGATCCGCATGGGAATCAAGTTTAAGCGATTGAGCCTTTGACAGCGCGCCAGTGGCCAGCACAACGGCGAGCGCAATGAATGTACGAAGAAGGAATGTCCGCAATGTGGTCAACATCGATTCGAAATGATGATACACGTATTCTACTCTAAAGATTCAAGCAGCCGATCGCGCGCTTGGCCGGTGGCCTCAAGATATTTCCCGGTCGCGGTGGCAAATAGCGTTCCGTCGGAACCGGTCAGTTCACCCGATGTTTCCAGCAGCCGTCCCTTTTGGCCGGTTACGCGTCCCCTCAGATGGAGTTTATCGCCCACCGTAACCGCCTTCTTGAATCGTACCGACATTTCGACCGTGAGGGCATACTTCCTTTTCGCCAGCACGGCCTTGGCCATGATTTCATCAAGCAGCGTGGACACCAATCCACCGTGGTAAATGCCGCGATATCCTTGGAATTTCGGTTCGGCTACGCATTCGGATACGGCCTCATCGCCGTCGGTCAAGAAGACCAGTTGCATCCCATCGGGGTTTTCATCACCGCATACGAAGCAGCCACTGTATCGAACAATCTCGCTCATGATCAGTTCCCCCTTCGGCGGAGAGGCAATATAGGAACGCGCCGCTGCGGAGGAAACCCCGCAGCGGGGAAATCGGAGTGGACAGAGTGGATGGTAGCCTCACAATAGAGCGATTATCAGATGTCCGTCCGATTGAGAAAGAGCGAGACTTGTTTCACTTGGTATTCAGAATGAAGCGAATCTACCTCTGAATGGTTGAATGTGGGCACGAGAATCTCATCCCACCGCAAGCGGTGGGGCACCCCGCTCCGAAATGTGGCACCGGGACAGGAAAACGCCCGCCCCGATGGGGCGGGCGTGGACATATGGTGGGTGTGGGTTGCTAGTCGCAGATATCGCCGGTGGCGCTGTGGCTGAAATCGCCCGATTCGACGGTGATCGTACCGCGGCCGGCGCCAAGGAACTGGACATTGGCATCCCAGACGCCACTGGCCGACTCGTGGTTACTGCCCTCGTACACGTCGATGCTCACACTGAAGCTGGCCGATGCGCTGCCGCCATTCGGACAGGCTTCCAAGCCCGGATTCGGCCCCGGCACCGTCACGTTGTTGTTCTGTGCATCAAATTCGAAATCCATGAACACACTGGTGTCCGGGCTGACAACGTCAAAGTCGAACAGGCCGGATGATCCCCCGGCCACCGTGACCACACTGGTGTTCAAACCGGTCACGTCCAAATCCACATCGGTATCCATGACGATGCTGAACGATCCCTCATCGTCAGAGAGGGTCCAATTCATCCCCACCGATCCGCGCTCAGTGACACGGTAGGTTGATGCATCGGGGTCCCGTTGCGGTGTGCCATCGAGAGTTTCGAAACGCACCGAATCGCTTAAATCAATCGCAATGCCGAAGAAATCATCCTGGGCGTTGTATGTAATCGACCACCACCCTGACTGATCGTCATAGGCCATTACCAATGTATCGTTCTGCAACTGTCCGATCTTTCCCAATCCCTGTACAGCAGGCGACACAAATGCACCACCCATCACATCAGCGCTATCGACGCCGTCCCAATACGGACTCGCGGCTTGTTCGGTGACGATATCATTGATATCGAACAAAGCGTCATCGGATTCGAAATCCATGTTGACAAACTGATCGAGTGATTCAAACTGGTCGTCCTTTGATAGAGTGCCCGAACCGGGACCGGTGGTGTCATCGTCGCTGCCGCCGCAACCGATGATCAGCAGCACAACTGTGGTCACGACCAGAAAGGTCGCCGAAATTCCCAAGAACCGTCGCATCTCCCCTCCGAATGTCTGAAGTCCGTGCCAACGTAATCTGATTCAGCGACATGCCAAGCCGCTTATCAGGAATATCGGCGTGAGAGTCGGCGCATTTTGTGATAGAATAGCCAGTGTGCAGAGATTGGGCAGAGTATGGGAGAATCTCGACAGTTGATACGTGTACAGCAAGCGTGTCCACATAAGAATCGACGCCCACCCCGATTCGGGATGGGCGCCATAATCAAGCGCTGATCTTATACCTACTCGTCGTCTTCTTCACACAAGTCGGCTGTCTCTGTCAGGGTAACGTCACCCGATTCGTAGGTAATCGTGGCGATGCCATTCACAATCGTCACATTAACGTCCCATGTGCCCTGAGCCGATGCCGAACCGCTTGGCGTAGTGACATTGGCGTCGAGTCCCAGTCCGATCTCCATTGATCCGCTGGCTACGCAACCACCCTCTTCGAAGTTCGGCACGACACCATTGGTGGTAGAACCATCGACCGTCAGGGCAAAGGTGGCCGTGGTGTCATTGCTTTGATAGCCGCCGCTGAACGTTCCCGAGGTTCCCCCATTGATCGTCGCTGTCGCCGTTGTCAACCCGGAGATATCGACACCGGTCGCGAAGTCCATATCCAGGTTGAACGTCTGCCCTCCGAACACACCCGACATTTCCAAATCATAATTGGTGCGTTCGATAAACGTCTCGGTGTCATCGCCCGGGATCTGCTGCGGCTCACCTCCGGCCGTCTCAAAACGGACGGAGTCAATCAAACTCAGGTCGTAGATGAGACCAAATGCACTGAAGGCACTGTCGATTTGGATTTCCCACCATCCGTTGCTGTAGCCGTAGGAAACCGATGCCCTTACGAGGTTCGATGGTACGGCCTTGTTCAATCCCGGCAAGAAGAAGCCTTCAAAATCCTGCTCGTCGATTCCATCCAGAAACGCCCCACTGATTTCGCCGATTCCAAGGGTTAGAATGCTGAAGCCCAGAGCACCTTCTTCCGTGGTATCGGGGTCGAGATCAATGAACTGATCAATCAGCTCGAATTGTTCTTCCGCCGAGATCGTATTGACCGGCCCGGTTCCCCCGTTGCCATTATCATCATCACTGCACCCAACAAGCACTAGGGACAGCAGGCTGACCGCCGCGATCAGGTGTACCATCCGTGACATCTTGCTCATGACATTTCCCCCCGTGTACGTCATATCACCGCGCCAGCAGCTGCGCAATGATCGCTCCCTGAATCCAAAGACGGTTTTCCGCTTCGTCGAATACGACCGACTGGGAACCGTCCATCACATCGTCGGTAATCTCCCGTCCGCGTTCGGCGGGCAGGCAATGCATGACAATAGCGCTCTCTTTTGCACCGCGCAAGAGATCATTATTCACTTGAAACCTCTCCAGCAATTGCGCACGCTGATCGGCCATCTCCTTTTGGCCCATCGAGGCCCAGACGTCGGTGTAGACGACATCGGCATCGGCCACCGCCTCGGCTGGATCGTGCATGATTGTGATTTTGCTCACACCCGTTTCTTGTGCGGCGCCAACCACGGTGAGATCGGGCATCGTTTGTTCCGATGTTGCCAAGCGCAGGTCCATCGGTATGCGCGATGCGAGATTGGCCCAGGAGTGAAAAACGTTGTTGCCGTCCCCCAGGAATGCCACGGTCAAATCATCGATCGTGTCAAGGTGTTCATCGGCGGTCATGATATCGCCGAGCACCTGGCAGGGATGGTACATGTCGGTGAGTGCGTTAATGACGGGGACGGTGGCGTGCTCAGCCAGTTCATCGACATGCGACTGCTCGAACGTGCGGATCACGATCAATCCCAAATACCGTGACATGACTTTAGCCACATCATGGATCGATTCGCGCACACCCAGTTTAATCTCGGCATCGGTGATGAACATCGGGTGACCGCCCAAACGGAACACTCCGGTTTCGAAGCTCTGGCGTGTCCGTAGCGACGGTTTGTGAAAGACCAGTCCGGCAGCGTGTCCTTCGAGCGGGCGAGGGTTGACTTTGCCGGCTTTCCATTTGCGCGCCCAGGCGATGGTCGTACGGATCTCGTCGGCAGTCCAATCGCTGATGCGCAGGAAGTCCTTGGTCGATACTCCCGGCGGCATCCCCTTCTTGCCTTTGGCCTTTGTCGTCGTGGGTTTGCGCGCGGGGTTTTTAGCAGCCGATTGGGCGCTGGTGTCTTTCTTTTTCTTTTTGGGCATGGTCGTCCTCAACAAGGCGTGGGCCTTTCTGCGGTTGGTAGGGAATTAGAGGATATAACGGCTGAGGTCTTCGTCCTCGACAATGTCTTTAAGCGTTTTGCGCACATCGCGACGATCAAACACGACTTTCTTCGTGCGCACGTTTGGCGCGCGGAACATCAGATCTTCCAGCAGTGTCGTCATGATGGTGTGCAAACGACGCGCCCCAATGTTCTCGGTGCGTTCGTTCACTTTGCTGGCGGTTTGCGCAATTTCGTCGATCGCGTCTTCGGTGAATTCGATTTCGATCCCGTCGGTCGCAAGCAACGCATGATACTGCCGCATCAACGCGTTTTGCGGTTCGGTGAGAATGCGGACGAAATCCTCGGCGGTAAGGCTGTCGAGTTCAACACGAATCGGGAATCGCCCCTGCAGCTCGGGAATCAAATCCGACGGTTTGCTGATGTGAAAGGCGCCGGCGGCGATGAACAGCACGTGGTCGGTACGCACCATACCGTACTTGGTCATAACCGTGGTGCCTTCGACAATCGGGAGAATGTCGCGCTGTACGCCTTCGCGGGACACGTCGGGATTACCCGACTTTGACCGTTCTCCGGCGACTTTGTCCAGTTCATCAATGAAGATGATCCCGGCATTCTCCACCCGCTCAATGGCGAGGCCGTAGACGTCTTCCATATCAATCAGTTTGTTGGTTTCTTCGGCGGCGAGGATACGTCGCGCCTCCGAGACCGGAACTTTGCGCATTTTGGTGCGTTTGGGCATCATACCCGAGAACATGTCCTGGAAATTCACACCCAGCTCTTCCATTCCCTGCGGTGAAAAGACTTCGATCATCGGCATGCGGGAGTCGGGCGTTTGGATTTCGACTTCCTTGTTGTCGAGTAATCCGGCCTTGAGCTGGCCTTTGAGTTTCTCACGTGTCCGTTCCCACTTCGTCATCGTCTCCGGCTCGGATACTGGCTCGTCGGATTGACGCTGACGGTGGGGTGGCGGAGGCAGCAGAATATCAAGCAAACGCTCGTCGGCTTGTTCGGCGGCCAGTTCAGCCAACTGGCCCGACTTCTCGCGTTTGACCATCGCGACGGCCAGATCGGTGAGATCGCGAACCATTGATTCGACATCGCGGCCCACGTAGCCGACTTCGGTGTATTTCGACGCCTCGACTTTCAAAAAGGGTGCGCCGGCCAGAGCGGCCAGTCGTCGGGCGATTTCCGTTTTGCCGACACCGGTCGGGCCGATCATGATAATGTTGTTGGGCGCAATCTCCTCCCGGAGAGCATCGTCCACATGCTGGCGCCGCCAGCGATTACGCAATGCGATTGCCACCGACTTCTTGGCCCGATCCTGGCCAATGATGTAGCGATCCAGTTCGGCCACGATGTCCTTCGGCGTCAGCTCCTGCCGCGGCGCACTGCCGCCCTGCGGTGTCGTGCTGGTTGATGAAACGGTAACAAGGGATGTATCAGCCATGTGTCACTATCCTACAGAATCTCGACGGTAATGTCTTTGTTGGTGTAAATGCAAATGTCGGCCGCGATTTCCAGTGATGCCTGGACAATCTTCTCCGCGCTCAACTTGGTATGCCCCATCAGTGCGCGCGCCGCGGCCAGGGCGTACGGGGAACCGGAACCGATCGCGACGATCCCGTCATCGGGTTCAATGACGTCGCCGTTGCCGGAAATCACCAATGCATGTTTGTGATCGACAACCGCGAGTAATGCTTCGAGCCGGCGCAGATACTTATCCATGCGCCAGTCTTTGGCCAATTCAACGGCGGCTCGGTACAGGTTGCCGTTGTAATCTTCGAGTTTCATCTCAAAGCGTTCAAACAGGGTGAAGGCATCGGCCGATGCCCCGGCGAATCCCGCCAACACATCACCGCCGGTCAGTCGCCTGACCTTCTGCGCCGTGTGCTTCATGACCGTATCGTCGAAGGTCACCTGGCCGTCGCCGCCCATCGCCGTGCGTCCACGGGAACTGAGGCCGAGGATTGTCGTGCTGTGATACCTATGAACTATTTGCGTCATGTGTTCTCACTGGTAACGGTACGCGTGTTTATCCGGGAAATGAATTGTGATATACGTCGGCCAATCGACCGGGTGTGACATGCGTGTAAATTTGCGTCGTCGCAACGTTCTCGTGTCCGAGGAGTTCTTTTAATGCCATCAGATCAGCGCCGTGTTCGAGCATGTGTGTGGCGAATGAGTGCCGCAACCGATGCGGTGTCACATGCCCGCCCCCTGACTGCGCAAACGTCCGTGACAGGATGCGGCCCACCGAACGCGCGGTCAAGCGTGTGCCCTTGCGATTGACGAAAATCGGCTTGTCGGCGCCAATAGCGGTAATCGGCGACTGTGCTCGCAAGGCATTGAGCGACTCAACCAGAAACCGTCCGGCCGGTGCCATCCGTTCACGCTGACGTTTGCCAAACAACCGAATGGTCGCGGAACTCATATCGACATCACCCCAATTCAATCCGACGATTTCGGCCAACCGGGCACCGGTCGCATACGGAAGGACAACCAAACACCGGTTGCGCAACTCCCACCGATCGCCGCCGGGCAGCGATTCGAGCCACCGCTGCATCTGCCGCTCGCTGAGAAACTGGGGCAGCGTCGGCGAAAACTTGATCGATGGCACCCGTTCAGACAACTCATTTTTCAGTGCACCCCGGCGATGAAGAAATTGAAGAAAGGAACGAATCGAGGCGGCGCTACGGGCAATGGACCGGTTGCTCAACCCCTGAGCGGCCTGTCCCGCGAGATGATGCTGGAAACAGCGGGCGGTCAGCAGGCGCTCAGATGGGGTCTTGCTGCCCAATCGTTGGGAGTCGATAAAAGACTGTAAATCATATCGATACGCCATCACCGTATGGGATGAATAGCGACGCGTCTCAGTGAGATCATCCAAAAATCGCGCCACCCACGAGGACATTGTTCGATCCATTCCGTCCCCCCGACTACTGCCGAACGGACAGCCCACACGGCCGTCACTTGAATTCCGGCAAACTGTTAAACTACAAAAAGACCCCCATTGGCACAATGGGGGTCTTTCAAGTTCAAACAGCAGAGCAACTTAGGAATTGCTCGCCTCCGTCTCTGCTTCGATTTCGGCGATGTTACCGCAAGCGGGACACTTGAGATGGTCGCCCCTGGCCTTGGTTGACTTTTGCAGCATGAACTCCGAGCCGCAATGCGGACAGGGGGTCGGGACCGGACGGTTCCAGACCGCGTACTTGCACTCCGGATAACGCGAGCAGGAATAGAATGTCCGGCCGGTGCGTGTGCGACGCGGCACCAATTCGCCGGTGCACCGTTCTTCCGGACACTTAACGCCCGTTGGAATCGGCTTGGTGTTTTTACATTTCGGATAAGCGGAGCAAGCAAGGAACTGACCAAACCGTCCGCTCTTGATCACCATTGGCGATCCGCACTTCTCGCAGACCTGGTCGGTTTCCTGATTGGTTTGCGTACCGTTGTCGCCCCCGACATCGGAGGTGTACCGGCATTCGGGATATCCGGTGCAGGCGATGAATTTGCCCGACCGCGACCACTTAATGATCAGATCCGAGCCACACTCCGGGCATTTCTCATCAAGCACTTCGCGGTGCGACTCTTTGATTACCTTAGTGCGCGATGATGCCTCGTCGAGCGATTCGGCGAAGGAGCCGTAGAATGACTTCATGACATCGGTCCACGGATCGATGCCCTCTTCGACGCGGTCCAGCTCGTTTTCCATTTCCGCCGTGAACTCAACGTTGAACAGCTCGGGGAAGGCTTCGACGAGAATCGAGTTGACCACTTCACCCAATTCGGTCGGCATCAACCGGCGTTCGTCAAGCCGAACATAATTACGACTGAGAATGGTCGAAATGATTTGTGCATAGGTCGACGGACGGCCAATACCATTCGCTTCGAGTTCTTTTACCAGCGACGCTTCGCTGAAGCGCGCCGGCGGTTTGGTGAAATGCTGCTGTGAATCGATATCGTCGAGTCCCAATGCATCGCCCTGTTCCAGTGGCGGCAGCGGATTCTCTTTCTTGCCGTTTCCGTTTTCCTCGGGCGTGTCTTCGTAGATCTTCAGGAATCCCGGGAAGGTGACTTTTTCGGCGCCGGTCTTCAGTGTGTACTCTCGCGTTCCTTTGCCTTTGCCCTTCTTGGTTTCCGCCTCGGCCCGGATGTCCACTGATGTTCTTTCAATGACCGCCGGGCTCATCTGGGACGCCAGGAAACGATTCCAGATCAGCGTGTACAGCCTCAACTGATCGCGCGAGAGGTATTTCTTGATCTTGTCGGGCGACAAATCAAAATATGTCGGACGGATCGCTTCGTGCGCGTCCTGGGTCCGTCCCTTCGACTTGTGCGTCGGCGCCTTATCGGGATGGTATTCCTTGCCGTATTCCTGTGCGATCACTTCGCGTGCATGGGCAATCGCTTCATTGGCAACACGCGTGGAGTCGGTACGCATGTAGGTGATCAGTCCGGTTGAACCCTGCTTGCCGATTTCCACACCTTCGTACAGATGCTGCGCCACGGTCATCGTCTTCTTCGGTGAGAAGTACAACCGGCGGGCGGCGTCCTGCTGGAGCGTGGACGTAATGTAGGGCTGCGGCGGATTGCGTCGTTTGTTTTGCACCTTCACCGCGGCGACGGCGATGTCGGCTTTGTTCAGATCGGCTTCAATGGTGCGGGCCGCTTCTTCATTCTGTATTTCGATCTTGTCGCCATCAACCTCGGCGACCATCGCCGTGAACTTCGGCGCTTTTTTCTTGCCCTCTTTATGGAGGGTCACTTCAACGGTCCAGTATTCCTGCGGTGTAAACGCACGGATCGATTCCTCGCGCTCACAGATCAAACGCAACGCCACAGATTGGACACGTCCGGCAGAAAGGCCGCGGCAAACGGTCTTCCAGAGAAATGGGCTGACTTTGTAGCCGACAATACGATCGAGGACACGCCGGGCCTGCTGGGCATCGACCTTGCGCATGTCGATTTTGCCGGCGTTCTCGAGCGCTTCCAGCACCGCGCTCTTGGTGATCTCGTTGAATGATGCGCGCCGCACTTCGGCTTTGGTCCGATTGAGAATGTGGGCCACATGCCAGGCAATCGCCTCCCCTTCACGATCCGGGTCGGGAGCGAGGTAGATAACGTCGGCCTGCTTCGCCGCTTTCTTCAACTCCTTGACAACGTTGTCTTTGGAATCGATCGGGACATACTCGGGTTCGAAGTTGTTCTCAATGTCCACACCGAGAGACTTGGTCGGCAGATCGCGGACATGCCCGCGCGTGGCCATAATGTCAAACCCATTGCCCAGAAACTTCTGCAACGTCTTGGTCTTGGTCGGTGACTCAACGATGACTAATTGATGTGGCATGCAATCAGGACCTCTGTGTTGTCGTCGTTTCGAAGTACATGGCGATCGGTTCTACTCGCCACCCCTTGGCTCCATGCCATCGGTCACAACAAATCCCTGTTCCCATGAGCGCTGAGCGATCATCGACTTGGTATGATCTATCGGGTCGGTGGCCGGTCCATTTAGCCGTCCGGAGCCGGTAACGGCCCGCAGACGCTACAACCGTTTACGATTCAAGGCCTTCCTCTAGACGCGTTACCTCGATCTTCCCGTCAAGCAGCTCATCCAATGCAAACGAGGTCATTTTCAGACGCTTCAGTTCCGCCGCGTCGTCCTCCAAGCCCCGCTCTTCCAATGCGATCTTTTTGGCATTGAGTTGCCGCGCGCGGGCGGCGGAGATCAGCACGGCTTCATACCGGTTTTTCGCGTACTGTTCGAGCCCCTCCAGCGAACGTAAGGCGCGGCGCCGCAGCCGCATCGGTACCTCCGACGGCTCGGGGAGCTTCGGCATGAAGGTCTGACCGCTCAGCCCCTCATCATCACCGTCACCAAATGACTGGGCGAAGTTCTTGGCATCCATTTGCATCGTTGATCCTCTCTATGATCGTCTGCCCTTTCGGGCTGTCTCTAATTGTCGGTCAACAGGCGTTTGTCTATACGCCCGAAGTCACGCTGTCGTTCCCGTTTCAGAAGTTCAGCGCGTATCACCGTCTCGCAGTCCGTAACGCAAGCCGACAACTGATCGTTTGTGATCCAATAGTCGTACTCTGATACCCGGGTGAGTTCCCGGTGGGCGGTTTCGAGTCTTTTCTTCAGTCTGGCTTTGGTTTCTGACCCCCGCATCTCGAGCCGCCTTTTGAGCTCGGCCCATGATGGTGGCAGCAAAAAGATCGACACGGCTGATGGTTCACTGCGTTTCAGGCTCGCTGCCCCTTGCACATCGATGTCAAAGAGCAGTATGCGCTTGCGGCGATGCGCATCGGCGACATTGGCGCGGGGTGTACCGTACCGTTCGCCGTGGACTTCCGCCCATTCGAGCAGTTCATCACGATCGATCAGTTCTTGAAATTCGTCGGATGCGACAAAGTGATAGTGAATACCATCACGTTCGCCTTTGCGCCGTTCACGCGTTGTCACCGAGAGTGAGTACAGGAACTCGGGATGCCTGCGGCACAATCGTCGAATGACGGTCGACTTCCCACCACCAGACGGCGAGGAGATAATGACATTCAACGGGATGCCAACCCACTCGCGTGTCGTTTTCTTGGTCGCTTGGGGCGTCACTCGATGTTTTGCACCTGTTCGCGGATCTTCTCGAGTTCGTCTTTGAGACCGACCACAATACGTGAGATGTCAATGTCGACCGACTTCGAACCGATCGTGTTAATTTCGCGGTTCAGCTCCTGTACAAGAAAGTTCATGCGCCGGCCAACCGGATCCGCACTGTCGATGGTTTCCAGGAAGTGCTTACAGTGGATATCTAATCGCACACACTCTTCGGTGATGTCGGAGCGTTCGGCCATGAACGCGACTTCCTGTGTCAGCCGTTGCTCGTCATAATTGGCCTGGCCGAGAATCTCATCCAACCGTTGTGTCAGCCGCTCGCGGTATTGTTCGACCTGGCGTCCGGCGAGTGATCTGATTTCCTCGTTGCCGCTTTGTATTCGTCCGACTTGTTCGCGGAACGACTCGGAGAGCTTGGCCCCCTCGGCCGCCCGCGTCTCTTCCAATTGATCGAGGGCGGCGTTGATCGCTTCCTTCACGATCGAATCGATCACCTCGTCTTTGTGCGGATCACGTGTCGTGACCCAGACATCGGGAAGTGACAGAACGTCGCCAATCGTCAGCGAATCGGACAGATGGCTCTTGCTGGCCACGCGCCGGATGTTTTCCACATACCAGTCGACCAGTTCTTCATTAATAGAGACCGATGATTCGACGGCCGTGCGCTCCCAGTTGAGTTGTGCCACAACTTTGCCACGACTGAACCGCGAAGAAATGATCGCGCGCAACTCCGACTCAATGCTCATCATCCATCGCGGTGTGCGAATGGATATGTCCAAGTACCGACTGTTGAGAGACGACACCTCAAATGAGGCACGATACCCGTCCCGCTCCACTTCTCCCCGGCCGAAGCCAGTCATGCTTGATATCATCGTCACCTGCCGTGAAATGCCAAAAAGGCGAACATAATATTCGTCGGGATGTCAGGTGTCAAACGCAATGTGATGAGTGCGCCTTCATCGTGTCGGCACTAAAACCTGGCCAAACAACAACTTAATGATATTTTGCGAATAAATGCGCATCCGACGTATACTTGCCACGATATGATTGGCTGGCAACTTGTTCGATTGACAAACGAAGCAGCCACCCATCTGAGAGGCGGAATCGTCGAATCGTTGCGTTTCGACCAATCGAGTGGGCGGCTATTGCTGCAGCTCGGTTCGCGTCATGGCAAGCGTTTCGTGGTGGTCGGAGTCCGTCCACCGAAGCCCACATTATATTGGGTAACCCGTCGGACCGATCTGCCTTCGGCATCCGCCTATGACCCCACCGAACGATTTAATCGATTGAGGGATAGCAGGTTAACGGATATTGCCCTGCCTCGGGCGGACCGCCTGCTACGGCTGGATTTCGATAAACAGAAGGATGACACAACCCAGGCGTTCAGTCTGTGGCTGGGTTGGATGGGGGGATCGGGGAACATTTGGCTGACCGACCGCCGGGAAAACACAGTCCTCGAAATGCTGTGGAAGACATCGGCGCAGTCAATCGGCCAACCGTTCGAGTTACCGAAGCCTCCGCCACTGGTGAATTGGCAGAAAATGACCTTTCCCGACTACTCAAAGGAGCGAGAGGAAAACAGCGATCTACCGTTGGGGCGGTTCCTCAGGAAACGTCTCTGGGGAATCGATGACGAGTTGTCTGAATACATCGAATCCGAATCAGTGAGCGATGACTTGTGGGAGGAATTCTCCGGTGTCATCAGTCGACTCCGTGAGATAGTCGATCCGCAAACGCCGCTACGGATCAAGCGAGACGAACGAAAAGCGCCGAAGATCGTCCCAAATCCGGATGCTGCGTCGAGCACTGATTCCACCACCTCCCTCGCGCATATTCTCTCAAAGCTGGATCGCGAAGAGGTTCAAGTGGCGCGACACGAAGAGCGCATTCACAAGGCGCGATCTCAAGTCCAGAGCCGTGTGAAGCAATTGCGACGACGGCTTCGGTCATTGGACCAAGCGATTTCAGAGGGAGAGCGGGCTGAACCCACCAAAAGACTAGGTGATTTGCTCAACGCCAATCGGCATCTCATCAAACGTGGACAAGCCTCGGTTGAGGTAACCGATTGGGAGCAGGGGGGAACACAGGTCGTCTCCCTCGATCCGAAGTTGAGTCCGCAGGAGAATATCGAATCCTACTACAAGCGCGCCCGCAAACTGGCGCGTGGTGCCGAGCAGGCCACAAACGCCAAGCCTCAGATTGAGCATGATTTGTACGAGGCCGAAGAGCAATTGGACCGACTCGATGACGAGGATTTAGGTCCGGACGAACTTGAGTCGCTAACGGCGGCTTCGAACCAGCGTTCCGAACGCACCGGTCGTTCGTCGCAAGCACAGGCTCCACGCGTACCCTACCGCGAATTCGCCGTTGGCAAGTTCACCATCCTGGTTGGCAAGTCACGACGTGACAACGATGAGCTGACTCTCCATGTCGCGCGGCCCCATGATCTCTTCTTGCATGCGGACAAGGTGGGCGGATCGCATGTGATTATCCGGGTGCCGGAGAAGGGACGGGGCGTCCCCCGCGACGTGCTGACGGTGGCCGCCCAGGCGGCCGCCTATTTCTCGAAGGCCAAGCATTCAAGCGTCGTCCCGGTGATCTACACCGAGGTGCGTCATGTGAGCAAATCCCGCAAGGCCCCGCCGGGGCTGGTGCGGGTGTCGCGCGAGCAGTCGGTCATGGTGGAACCGGCGCCGCCACCCGGGTATCACGATGACGATCGGGACTCGTGAATGGTCTTGGTAAAGCGGCATTTGGCCACTATATTCAGGAAATCTGAGGATGAGCCAATGGGTGCGAAAATTGTCATAATTGTGGTCTTAGTCGGCGTGTTTGTCGCCGGCTATTTCCTCTTTTTCCAGGACAGTTCGGGCGGTCCGCAAATGTTGGAACAGGACAAGTTTGTGGACGCCTATGTCGAACTGGCGGCGTTGGCGGAACGGATGCCGATCGGGACCCCAGAATATGATCGCGAGAAGAGGCGGGTCTTAGAATCGATGGGGCTGACACCCGAACAGGTCGAAAAGGCACTGGCGGCATACAATGAACATCCCGAACAGTGGCAGCCGGTTTGGGAACGGATTCAAGCGGAATTGGAGGAACGGCAACAGGAATTGGAACCGGCGTCGGCCCCCCCCCCCACTCCAGCGGATACAACCTGACACATTCCATATCGCATCTCGTCTTACAGCCGCGCAGGGTTGGTCACGATCAGCAGAAGCGCGGCAATTCTTTTTGAAGCACGTCGATATTCGTCATGAGCACGACACCACCGAACCGTCCCCATTGTCCCCATTTCTCATCGGGTCCGTGCGCCAAGCGCCCGGAGTGGACGCCACTGTCTCTGGCGACGGCTCTGGTTGGACGGTCGCACCGCTCGGATGCCGGCAAGAAGCGAATTGCCGATGCAATCAACCGCACCAGAAAGCTTCTCGAAATACCCGATTCCTTCCGGCTTGGTGTCGTTCCCGGCTCTGATACGGGCGCATTTGAACTAGCGATGTGGACACTTCTGGGTGCACGGGCGGTTGATGTACTCGTGTGGGAGAGTTTCTCCGCCGGATGGGCAACTGATGTTACCAAGCAGTTGCCGCTCGACGATGTACGGGTGCTGAAGGCCGACTACGGGACATTGCCGGATCTCGGTTCTGTCTCATTTGATCGAGACGTTGTCTTCGTCTGGAATGGCACGACCAGCGGTGTGAAGCTGCCCGACGGTTCATGGATTGATGAGAACCGCGAGGGACTGACTCTCTGTGATGCCACATCGGCGGCGTTTGCCATGGAATTGCCGTGGGACCATTTGGACGTGGTGACATTTTCGTGGCAGAAGTGTCTGGGCGGTGAGGCCGGGCACGGGATGATTGCGCTCGGTCCGCGTGCGGTTGAACGGCTCGAAAACTACACACCACCGTGGCCGCTACCGAAAGTCTTCCGACTGACAAAGAATGGGAAATTGATTGAGGGGATTTTCAAGGGCGTAACGATTAACACGCCGTCGATGTTGTGCGTCGAGGACTGGCTTGATGCACTCTTGTGGGGTGAGTCGCAAGGTGGACTGAGAGGTCTCATCAAGAAGTCGGAAGGCAACCTGGCGCTGATTGCGGAGTGGGTTGAGAACTCCGATGACTTCGCATTTCTCGCATCCGACCCACGTACGCGGTCGAATACATCGGTCTGTCTTAAGATCATTGCGCCGTGGTTTGGGGCGCTGCCAGATGACGAGCAGAAGAAACGTGTCAACAAGATCGCATCACTGTTGGCCCATGACGGTGTCGCATTCGACATCGCCGGCTACCGTGATGCGCCCCCGGGAATTCGCATCTGGGCGGGGCCGACTGTTGAACGAGACGATATCGCCGCGGTGTTGCCCTGGCTTGATTGGGCGCTGGCCGAAGTGGCGAAGTGATCGATAACAAGAAGGACATAGTGCATGCCAAGACAGATTTTGATTGCTGATAAGATTGCCGACGATGGGATCAATTTCCTGAGATCGAAACCCGAGTATGATGTCACGGTGACAACCGGACTCGCCGAAGATGAACTGTGCCGGGTCATCGAGCCGTGTCATGCCGTGGTTGTGCGCAGTGCCACGAGCATCAGTGAACGTGTCATATCATCAGCACCCCAACTGGCCGTGATCGGACGCGCGGGCATTGGTATCGATAACATTGACATTGAAGCGGCAACGGCGCGCGGCGTCGTGGTGCTGAATACACCCGATGCCAACGCGACGACAACAGCAGAGCTGACGATCGCGCATTTGCTGTCGTTGAGTCGCAACCTGCCCACCGCCGATCAGTCGGTACGCAACGGCCAGTGGGAACGCAGTGCCCTCACCGGGATTGAAGTGGCTGGGAAGATTCTGGGCATCGTGGGGTATGGTACGATCGGCCGGTTGGTTGCCAAGCGTGCTAAGGCGCTGGAGATGTCATTGCTGGTGCATGATCCCTACGTCACCGATGACGTCATTGCGGAGACCGGCGGTACCGCCGTGGATTTAAACACTCTTTTGTCGCAGTCGGACTATGTCACATTACATGCCCCCGTGACGGCGCAAACGCGTTCGATGATCGGCGCAAAGCAGTTATCCCTGATGAAGCCGAGCGCACGGCTGATTAACTGCGCGCGCGGGGCCTTGGTCGACGAAGAAGCGCTAATCCAGGCGTTGGAAGCCGGGACAATTGCCGGCGCCGCGCTCGACGTGTACGCCAATGAACCGCCTGAGGGTTCGCGTCTGTTGACATTTCCCAATGTTGTCTTCACACCGCATTTGGGCGCATCGACGCGTGAAGCACAGGTCGCTGCCGGAATGCAAATTGCAACACAGATCGATACGTTTCTGCGTTCGGGTGAAGCGATTAATGCCGTTAATCTCTCCCCCGTCTCGCGTGAGCAACTGGCCAAACTCAAACCGTTTCAGAATCTGGCGCGCGCGCTGGGACGGTTGCTGTCGACACTGGCGCCTGAAGCGCTCAAGCGTGTTGAGATTACACTGGCAGGCGGACCATCCGGTGTCAATGTCAGTCATGTCGCCACCGAGACGCTGATTGGAATTCTCGCCGATCATCATCGCGGGCCGGTCAACCAGGTCAACGCGGCGCATCTCGCTAGGCGCCAGGGATTGAGTGTTGTCGAATCACGCGCGGCGGAATCCTCTGAGTATCACACGCTCCTCCAAGTCGTCGGCAAGACCACCAACCATGAGCTGTCGGTTGCCGGAACGTTGTTTGATGAACGGCATCCGCGACTGGTGCGCATTGATGATTTGAAGATCGAAGCGATTCTCGAAGGGCAACTACTGATTACACGCCATAGCGATCGCCCCGGTGTCGTGGCCGCCATCAGCGGTGCGATTGCCGAGGCCGGTGTGAACATCACGCGTATGCACCTGGGGCCTGTTGGTGATCAGGGATTGGCAGTGGCCGTCATTGGTCTCGACCAGCCGTTACCGACCAGCGCGCGCGATGCGATCCTCTCCATCGATACCATTCTGAACATTCACGAGCTGGCGCTGTGACATCCGATAGTCCACAAACACAGCGCATCGACACCGTCATCTTCGACTGCGACAGCACGTTGTCGTCGATTGAAGGCATCGACGAATTGGCCGAACGTGCGGGCGTTGGCGAGCAGATTCGTGAACTGACCAAGGCGGCGATGGCAGGTGACATTAAACTCGAAGACGTGTATGGTAAGCGTCTCGATTTGATTCGTCCCAATGCAGATGATCTGGCGTGGCTGGGCCGGCGATACTGCGAGATGATCGTTGATGGTGCACACCACGTGATTGCCACACTTCAAGTGACGGGACGGGCAGTGCATATTGTCAGCGGTGGGGTATTACAGGCGCTTCACGTGCTCGCGGAGGAATTGAAGATAACTCGATCACATGTCGTGGGTGTCCCGGTGACTCTGTCTGACGACGGCACATATATCGGCTATGACGCGACGGCTCCCACGTCACGCTCAGGCGGCAAGACCGAAGTCATTCGCGGCATTACTGCGAATGGACGACGCGCGGTAATGATCGGTGATGGAGTCACTGATTTGGAGGCGCAGAGTCTGGGGATACCGGTGATCGGGTTTGGTGGTGTTGTGATACGTGAGGCCGTCAAGGCACAGGCCGATGCGTGGGTCAATGGGCCATCGTTGTTGGGTGTGTTAGCGACAATTGAGAGGTTGGAGATGGAGTTCTAGTGTACCTTGTGGCCCTGATGGCGCTTTTTGCCATCAGGGCTTGCGTAACTCACATTGGCTGTCACTGCGATTTAGAGTGAATGTCAGAAGTATTTTCCGTTTGGGATTGCGATCCGTACTGTCACCAGGGTTCCCCGCTGTCATCCCCTCGAAAGAGGGGATCCATTTTGCTTTTGGCCACCACTCACCGTCTGAACTTGGATTCACGCTTTCGCCCTTCGGCTCGCTCAGGACAAGCGGGAATGACAACGAGTTATAGCAATTATCAAAATTCCGTTCCGGTGTTCGGGGCCGTCGCATGGCCGTCCAGGCCAGAGGGTACGGGCGAGGCGCCCGTACTGCATCGCCTTCTCAATCGGAAGATAGTTCTGAGAATCGCTCTACAAAGCCGTTCTAGCGGTTTCTTGTGTTTTTGATATGTCTCAGTAAAGACGAAGCGTGAGTCAAGCGAGCCCTGATGGCAAAGAACGCCATCAGGGCCATAAATCTGCTCGGTGTTCCGTTTAGAGCGATTGTCAGATTAAATTTCCGATTGCGGCGGTTTGGCTGGTGCGTTGTGGGTTGTCGATCACATCGAGAATGGCGTGATCCAAGCGTTCGAGTAATTGGTCGAGATGGCGACAGATATAGTTGTTGAACCAGGTGGCCTTCATCACCAGCCAGATGCGTTCAATCGGGTTGAGATCGGGGGAGTAGGGCGGCAGATACATCACCTCCCACCCGTGCCAATTCAACGATTTGCGTTTGTGCCAGGAGGCATTGTCGACAATGAGGATGTTGCGTCGTCGCTGGACGGTCACCGATCGGTCTGCTTCATTGAGGAACGCTTGGAAGGTGTCCGAGTCCGAATGAGACGCTTCGATGGCAAAGAACTCGCCGGTGCGGGGACAGACCATCCCCATGACATTCATCCGCAGGTGATCGCCGTTTTTGGTGCTGCGGGTCTTGTGACCCTTTTTGTCCCAGCGCCGTCGGGGTCGCGGATCCCCCTCGAATCCCGACTCGTCGGCAAACCATAACTCGACGTCGGGATCCTGGCTAAGTTCCTGTAGCTGTTGCCGAAACGCCTCCCGCAGAACCTCATCCTGACGATCCGGCCACGGTTGTGGCACCTTGAGGGCAAAGCCCTGCCGATGGAAGAATCGCACCACCGTTTCATAGCTGCACTCCACCTGATAGGTCTCAGAGAGGTAGCCGTGGAACGCCTTGGCGGTCCAAAACGTGCGGTCCGCCTGTTCGGGGTCGCTGATCAGACGGGCGAACTGCGTGGCTTGTTCGCCTCGAAGAATCGCTGTCCGACCGGGACGTTTCTGCACAATCAACCCATCCACACCGCGGTCGTTGAATGCTTTAACCCAACTGCGCAGCGACCGCTCCGTCACCACCAACGCCGCGCACACGGTGTCACGCGGTGTGCCGGCCAGCAGAAACTGAATCGCGGTACAGCGGACCGACGTTTCGGGTGAACCCACACGCCCCGCCCCCTTCAACTCCTGGATACTCGCGTTCTCCGGATTCGGCTCGAGTGCGCGGCGTGCCATGAACACACCATGCCGTAATCACTTACAAAAGTCTAGAATTTTCTGGCCCCAAACGGAAAATATTTATGACAATCGCTCTATTCCTCGTCAAGGACGTCATCAGCGGTGAATGCGCCGCGTACGTGCGTGATGGCACGATGACCCGAGGAGTCCTGTGGGGCAACGGTGACGACATCGAAGCGGTAGCCGCCGGGCATGTCGGGGGCGTTTTCGATATAGGCGCCGGCGGCGCGGATGATGGCCGATTGCTTTTGGGGTGTGATCCATTCCAGTGGATCACCAAAAGAGACCGTGCGCGCGGATTTGACTTCGACAAACACAATCGTTTCACCATCGCGAACGATCAGATCGATTTCGTTACGGGTATACGGTGAACGCCAGTTACGGGACAGAATCAGACAGCCATTCGATTCGAGATAGCGCGCGGCTTGCTCCTCTCCATCGCGTCCGGTGTGCTGGTGATGGTCGGGAGACGGGGTCATTGTTGTGGCTCTTAGATTTCCAGACGATTCTGTTGCCAGTCGCGCACAGGTGTGAATGACTTACGGTGTATCGGAGACGGACCCAATCGCGATAACGCGGTGAGGTGTTCCGGCGTCGCGTACCCTTTATGACGCACAAACCCGTATCCGGGAAACTGCCGCTCGTAATCTTCCATGATGCGGTCGCGGATTTCTTTGGCAATGATCGATGCAGCGCCAATGGAGATGCACAACTTGTCACCGTCGACAATGGCGCGTTGGGGTATGTCCAGATTGGGAATGCGGAACTTACCGTCAACCAAAACCGCTTCGGCTTTCACCGGCAGCTCATCGAGTGCGAGACGCATTGCCGTGTAGCTGGCCTGCAGGATGTTCTGGGAATCGATCCCGGCCGGATCGACCAGACCGACTCCCCATGAGAGCGCTTTCTCACAGATATTAGGATACAGAGCAATGCGTTGGGCTGCACTGAGGAGCTTGGAATCGGTGATGCCGGTCCCGTCGAAATCCTGCGGCAAGATCACGGCGACTGCAACAACCGGACCGGCTAACGGACCGCGTCCGACTTCATCGACGCCGGCCACACAGCGCCAGCCGCGATCCCAGAATTGGCGTTCGTACTCCCAGCGATCGGATTGGACATTCTGCCTGGGGACCCTCTGCGCCATGCCAATGTCCAGCGTCCCGTGATCAGGCTCCGGTGTCGGCTTTCTTTTCTTTCACCCGCGCGGCCCGTCCACGCCGCTGACGCAGATAGTAGAGTTTGGAGCGACGGACCTTGCCTCTGCGCATGGTTTCCACCTTGGCAACATTTGGCGAGTGAAATGGAAAGACACGTTCCACGCCGATGCCCTGGGAGACTTTGCGCACGGTAAACGTGGCGCCCGCGCCGGTGCCGCGCTTTTGGATGACGGTCCCCTGGAACACCTGGATACGTTCCTTGTCGCCCTCTTTGATGCGGACGTGGACCTTGACCATATCCCCCGGGGCGAAATCCATTGTCCGGTCGGCCGGTGTGTTCAGTCCGACAGTTGTCAGATCAACCATGGTCATTCTCCTTACGTGTGTCTTGATCATGCGACCGACCGGTCGCGGGTGAATCGGACATCGCGGCGGGAGCCGACTGGCTCCCGCCGCTCTTATCATCGGCCTCTGAACTCAGCAGTTCAGGCCGGAATCGTTCGGTCGTCAGACGTGCCTGCTGCCGTCGCCACGCGCGCACATTGGCGTGATGCCCCGAGACCAGAACCGACGGTACTTCTAACCCCCGCCAACTCTGCGGACGCGTGTAATGCGGTGCACCGAGACCGTTGATGACAAACGAGTCTTCGCGTCCGGAATCATCGTTGCCTAAGAATCCGGGCAGGCGACGCGCGACGGCATCGACGATCACCATCGCCGGCAATTCGCCTCCGGTGAGCACATAGTCGCCAATACAGAGACGCAGGGGCTTGAAGTACTCAAAGATGCGTTCATCAATTGCTGTGTAATGCCCGCACACAAAGATCAAACGGTTGCTCGTGGTTAACGAGTTGGCCTTGTCTTGATCGAACAGCTCACCGCGCGCGGCGGGGATGATGATCGTCGCATCGTCATCGCCGCGGATCGCCTCAATGGCACGCGCAATCGGCTCGGCCATCAGGATCATCCCGCCACCGCCGCCAAAGGGTGTGTCGTCGACCGAACGATGCGGATCATCGGTGAAATCGCGCAAGTCGTGCACATTGACCGACAACACACCACGCTCCAATGCGCGCGCCATCATCGACTCGCGCAAAAAGCCGGTAAACATACCGGGAAATGTGGTGATGACGTCAATCTGCATCGTGCTCAACCTGCTGCCTTACTCTTCCTCGATCATTCCCGGAATCGGAGCTATCGTCATGATGCCGGATTCGAGGTCGATGTTGGTGATGAATTCCGTGACCGCCGGAATCATGAACTCCCGATCGTTGTGTTGACAGACATAGACGTCGTTGGCCGCATTTTCAATAATCTCGATAATCTCGCCGACGTCTTCACCTTCGGTCGTCTGCACCCGCAAGCCGATGATCTGATCGTGAAAGAACTGCCCTTCCGGCAGTGTGACCCGCTCGGATTCGTCGATAACCAGTTCGCCATTGATCCACGGACGGATATCTTCGGGTGATTCGAACTCCTCGGTTTCAATCAGCACAAAGCCCTTGCCGGATCGCACGCCGGTGATGTGCACGGTCATCGACTTGTTGCGCGCCGTGAGAGTCACCTCGTCGAGTTCTTCGAAGCGCTCCCAGTTGTCCGCGTATGGCCAGAGGCGAAACACCCCTTCGACCCCGTGGGCCTTGCCGATGCGTCCCAACGCGACGGGGTCATTCATGATCGTGCGGTCCCGGGTGTGGGTCCGACCTTACGACTCAGATTTCTCCTCGGTGGGCGCCTCGGTGGGCGCCTCCGTGGCTTCCTCACCGCCCTCGGCCGGCTTTTCTGCCTCAGCGGCCTTGGCTTTCTCAGCGGCTTTGGCTTCTTCAGCCTTCTTGGTTTCGTCAGCCGCTTTCTTGTCGGCCTCTTCCTGGGCGACCATCTTGGCCCGCTCTTTCTTCTTGGCTTTGTGCGGGCGCTCGGTAATGGCGTCTTTGACGTCCATCCCCGTGATGTCCTCGCCGTTCTGCGCCTTTTCCCAAATCTGCGTCATGCCGCACTGGCGAAAGAGCGTGTTGACCGTATTCGACGGGGTCGCGCCTTTGCGCAACCAGTCGAGTGTACGCTCGACATTGACCTTCAATTTTGCCGGACGTTCGAGCGGACGGTACCAGCCGAGCACTTCGAGAAACCGGCCGTCTCGCGGCATGCGCGAGTCGGTCGCCACAAAGCGGTACATCGGCTGTTTCTTCTTGCCCATGCGGCGCAGACGAATCTTAACGGACAATGTGTTACCTCCCTACTAATGACCTATGATGTCTACAAACTGAATTCGCGTTTGCTCACCGTTCTTTGTAGCGCGGCCGCCTCGGCCGCTCTGAGCAGGCGAGGCGCCTGCACTACAATAATCGCTATAACGGAAACGGCATCTTCGGCATGCCCTTCATACCGCCCTTGCTCATCTGTTTGATCATCTTCTTCATCATCTGGAACTGCTTGAGCAGCCGGTTGACGTCCTGAATCGTGTTGCCGCTGCCCTTGGCGATGCGCATGCGGCGCGAACCGTTGAGCACCTCCGGATGACGGCGCTCGTACGGTGTCATCGAGAGGATCATCGCTTCCATGCGGGCCTGCGCGCGTTCGTCGACCTGCATCCCCTTCAACTGCTTGCCGACACCGGGGATCATGCCGAGGACCGATTCGAGCGGACCCATCTTCTTCAACTGCTGCAACTGCTCATAGAAGTCTTCGAAATCAAACTGGGCTTTGCGCAGTTTGTCTTCGAGCGCGGCGGCATTGTCCTCATCAAAGTTCTCTTGTGCCTTTTCGACGAGCGAGACAACGTCGCCCATGCCCAGGATGCGCGAGACCATACGGTCGGGATGGAACGGTTCGAGCCCGTCGAGCTTCTCCCCCGTCCCGACAAACAGGATCGGCACGCCGGTCGCTTTGACAACGGATAGCGCCGCGCCCCCACGGGCGTCGCCATCGATCTTGGTGAAAATGACACCGTCAATGCCGATGCGTTCGGCGAATGATGACGCCGATGTAACCGCGTCCTGACCGGTGAGTGCATCAGCGACGAAGAACGTTTCGGTCGGCTCGACCTTCTCTTTAATCAACGAGACTTCACCCATCAATTGGTCGTCGATATGCAACCGTCCGGCGGTGTCGAGGATAATCAAGTCGGCGCCGGCGTCGGTTGCGGTCTGTACACCCTTGACAGCCACGTCGACCGGGTTGCCACTGCCGGTGTGCACGTCGACACCGACCTGCTTACCGAGTGTTTTGAGCTGTTCGATGGCGGCGGGACGTTGCAGGTCGGCGGCAATCATGTGCGGTTTGCGTCCGGCTTTCTTGAAATGCATCGCGAGTTTGCCGCACGTGGTCGTTTTACCCGATCCCTGCAAACCGACAAGCATCCAGATCGTTGGCTGCGGTGACTTGGCGAAGTGCACCGGACGGTGCTGGCCGCCGAGCAGATCGACCATCTTGTCGTAGATGATCTTGATCATCTGCTGGCCAGGGGTGACCGACTGCAGGACCTTGTCGCCCATGCTCTCGGTCTGCACGTCGTCGAGGAACGACTTGACGACCTTATAGTTGACGTCCGCCTCGAGCAGGGCGCGACGCACCTGCTTGAGCGCATCTTTGACGTTGGCCTCGGTGATCTTACCGTGGCCCCGGAGCGTCTTAAAGACACTGTCGAGTCGGTCGCTCAGATTCGAAAACATGCTACTTCACCCTCAAGGACATCCGTACGGGGACGCCTTCGACTACAAACGTTAAAACAGCGCCGACCGATGGACCTGGATCGGCGCAAATGGCTAAGGTACAAAAGATTTGGAGGAAATCAATTGGGATTGTGGGGGGTGAAGAAGGGCCAAGTGTCAGCCACCCAAACGGCTCCGACAGCAATCCATTGTATCACAACATCTTAGATGCCATCGATACTGTCATCCCCGCGAGTATCTCGTCCAGCGAAGTGGACGAGATGCGAAAGCGGGGATCCAGTGGCATTGGGGGAGAGGCGACCCCTCATCTCCCGGGTTTCACCCTGCAACGATTCGGCCGCTTCCGCTGTAGAATATTGCCCTGCGGGATATTGAAACTGGAAGAGGAGGATTTCAGGATGATACAGACTCGTGACCGATTCGGTGGACGGTTGGCGGCGGTGCCGGCTCTGTTGGTGGTGGTGGTAGTTATCTCGTTGATGGCGTTACCGTCGCCGGCGCAGGACACCGACCGGCCGACACCATTGGTCGGCGAATACGAAATTCGCACGCTGCGCGACCTGAGCGATGCGTTTATTCACATTTCCGAGACGGTGCGGCCGACAGTGGTGACCGTGTCGACCGAACGCATTGTTACGCGCCAAATGGTCAACCCGTTCGGCAACCATCCGTTTTTCGAACGCTTCTTCGGGCCGCAACCCGATCAGCCGGAACAGCGCGAGTTTCGTCAGCGCGGATTGGGCTCCGGTGTGATTGTCAGTCAAGACGGTCTCGTGCTGACCAACAACCACGTGGTCGCGAATACCGACAGCATCTTCATCCGCACCTACAATGAACGCCGCTTCACCGCAACGATTGTTGGCCGCGACGAAAAGACCGACATCGCGGTCCTGCGCATCGATGCCGATGATCTGACACCGATTGCCATCGGCGACAGCGAAACATTGAAAGTCGGCGAAATCGTGATGGCGATCGGCAGCCCGATGAGCGAGAATTTGGCGTACACGGTGACACAGGGCATTGTCAGCGCCACCGGGCGGTCGAATGTCGGGCTGGCTGATTACGAGGACTTTATCCAAACCGACGCGGCAATCAACCCCGGCAACTCGGGCGGACCGTTGGTGAATCTCGACGGTGAGCTGGTCGGCATCAATACCGCCATCGCTTCGCGCACCGGCGGTTTCATGGGCATCGGCTTCGCCGTCCCGGTGAATATGGCGATGAACATTATGACATCGCTGGTTGAAGAAGGACGCGTCGTGCGCGGCTGGCTGGGCGTCGTGATTCAGGACGTCAACGAACAGCTCGCGTCGGCGATGGGACTCGATGAAATCACCGGTGTGCTGGTCGGCGACGTGACACCCGACAGCCCGTCGGACAAAGCGGGAGTCGAAGCGGGCGATGTCATCACCGAACTGAACGGACGCGAGGTCGAATCGGTGCAGGACCTGCGCAATTCGATTGCGGCGACACGTCCCGGAACCGACGTCACACTCACGGTCATTCGCGATGACCAAACGCAAAACATCACGGTGACACTCGGCGAGCTGCCGGGCGACGGTGCAATCGCCGCGGCCACTGGTTCGCTCGAAGAACTGCTGGGGTTTTCGTACAACACGCTCACCAATGCGCTGGCTGAACGGTACGGGATTGATGAGACGTATCGCGGTGTCGTGGTCACGTCGATCGATCCGGTGAGTGCGGCGTATCGCGCGGGCGTGCGCGAAGGCGACTTGATTCATGCGGCCGAACGTATTCGTGTCGAAACCGAAGAGGAATTCAACAACGCGCTCAGCGGCAAAGACAAAGGTGACAATGTGCTGTTGCACATCAATCGCGGCGGGCAGAGTTTCTTTGTGGCGTTTGCGCTGTAGTTGTTCACCGGCATTGTCATTCTGAACGGAGTGAGGAAACTGCTGCTTGCGCGTGGCGGGGGTATCAAGAGCAGATCCCTCGCTTCGCTCGGGATGACACATTGATCTTGGTACACCGGGCATCGGTTGTTGTATAGCAATTGTCATAAATCCTTTCCGTTTGGATCAGGGTGCCACGGGCCTTTAGGGGTGTGTCGCACCCCCCCCGAGAATCAGAGCCTTCGGGAGGGCGAGCCTCCCGGCGAGCCGCAACGGCATGTTCCACACGGCGGCTCGGCGGGAGCCTCGCCCTCCCCAGTCTGAGGTGATGATAGACAGCAGGTTTTTCAACACGCCCCTTTAGGCCCGTGGTATTCAAATACAAACGGACAATACTTCTGACAATAGCTCTAGTGTCGTGTCCCGGAAATAGCTTAAAGAAGTCGCTTCCACGCCGCGTGCCGTCATGCGCCCTCGCATGACGGCTATCTTCTTTCCGGACAAGGCGTCACCCGAGGGCGGGTGACGCCACGGGGTACAATTTCGTATAGAAACTGATGAACCGTATTTCTGGGACACGACACTAGAACGGTCGCCTCGGCCGTTTGGTCCGGCCGAGGCGGCCGCTCTACATGTTGTCGAGATCTGCGTGCGGACAGGAATGACCGCACCGCTTACGATCGAGCTACTGATCCCGCGAAATGACCAGATCGATTTCGATACCGGAATCGAGTTCTTCGCCGGGGGCGTGCGACTGGGCAATGATGGTGCCAGGAAGGAGAGTGGTATCATAGCGGCGGTCGACGGAGCCGATGAGCAGTGCACGGTCGCGGAGGATCTGGCGGGCTTCTTCGATATTGAGACCGACGAGATTGGGACACCAGGTGCTGCGCCGATCGGTCTGTTCATTGACGAGGAGATTGACCACCCCGCCGCGCGGCAGACTGCTGCCGGCGCCGGGGATGGTGCGTACCACGGTGCCGACCGGAACCGGATTCGACGTCGTATCGCGTTCACCAGCGCGTCCGCCGACGTGCAAACCCGCCTGCGTCAGAATCAGCTCGGCCTGGCGTGGTGTGTAGCCGCGCACATGCGGAACGTCAATTAATTCCGATCCACGTGAGACGACCAAACTGAACACACGTCCGTCTTTGATCGGTGCACCGGCCGGTGGACGTTGTTCGAGAATGGTGCCGTCGGGACTGTCGGGTGAGAACCGTCGCTCGGCAATCTTCATCGACGATCCAATGGCTTCGAGCCGCTCTTGTGCGGCGTGTATCGACTGATTGACCAGGTCGGGCGCGGGAAATTCATCGCCGTGACGGGTGTACCACGGCATGACAATTTCATCGACAATCAACAGCAACGCGAACGCGGCGATGATCGGTACAACGATCCACGTGACGGGAATGCGAACCCACCGCGGCTGCCGTGTCCAGATGTCGCGGAGTGTGCCCATCATCAGTCGGCGGACTTCCGTCGCAGCCGGGCGGCAAAGACACCGTCGAGACCATCGAATGGCGGCCGTGACGCCACGTACCCTTCCTTGGTTACAAACTGCCCGGGGACATACGGCGCCGCCGATTCCAATTCGAACTCGTCGTTGGCTTCGAGGAAGGAACGAACGGTGAATTCGTTCTCTTCGGATGTGATTGTGCAGGTGGCGTACACAAGGACACCGCCGGGCGTGACGTGATTACTGGCCACACTCAGCCAGATGCGTTGCGAACGGGCGAGACGCTCAATATCCGACTGTGTCTTCACCCAGCGGACTTCGGGATTCTTCGGCAATGTGCCCAGCGCCGAGCAGGGCACATCGGCGAGCACCCGTGGCGCGGTGCGATCCCCGAGTGAGGAGACATCGGCCTGAATCGGCAGCATGTTATCGGCGCCAAACCGCTGTTTATTCTCTTCGAGCCGTTTCAACCGTTCGGCACTGCGGTCAACGGCGAACACTTGGCCCTCGGGTCCGATCATCTCAGAAATCAACAACGACTTGCCGCCGGGCGCAGCAAACAAATCGATCACTTGATCGCCTGGTTGAGGGTCGAGTAATCGGACGACCAATCCTGACGCCGGATTCTGCACCCAGCCGATCGGTTCAGAATAGAGTGGAGAGTCCGACGTCAGCGCCGCCGTCTCCACTTCCACGTATTCATCGAACACCGGATGGGATTTGCCGGAGAGCAGATTCGCGCCGGCCAACAGTTCATTCAGACGCGCGAGACCGGGACCGTCCCTGGCAAGCCGGACATAGTGATGCGGCGGCGCGTTCGCCCAGCGGGCAATACGATCGATGTGCTCTTCACCGTACTTGGAGATCAGCATTTTGATCAGCCAGTCGGGCATGGAGAGCTTCTCGGCCGGCGGTGCGCTATCGAGTTGCTCGTGCAGTTGATCGCGTTCACGTGCCGCGCGGCGCAACACCGCGTTGACCAATCCGGCAATCCCCTGGTGCGAGACGGCCTTGGCCGCTTCGACGGCGGTCGACACAGCCGCATGGGGCGGTATACGATCGCAATCGACCACCTGGAATAGTCCCATCCGCAGAACCCACTGCACCGGTTCTTTCAACCCTTCGAATTTACCGTCAGTGAGATAATTGGCGCGGTGATCGAGCACGCGCAAACGGCGCAGCACCCCGGCGGCCAAATGAACGGCCAGCGCGCGATCGCGTGCGGAGAGCCCGGCCAGCCCGGCGCTATGATCCCACATTTGTTCCAGACGTTCGCCCCCCTTCATGGCGTTGACTGTCAGATCATACGCCACCGCACGCGCATTGTTCGCACCGAAGGGGTTAATATTCTTCGTTTCGGGGCGTCGGTTTCGGCGTCCCTGCCGCGAGTTCCTTACCATGAGTCACCTTCCAGTTGCGAGCACCGGAAACCCCAATAGATGTGCGTCTGTCGCCGGTCCCAAGCGAGCACGCACTGTATCTAGTTGTTACGGCAGGCCGGGGAGGTTCATCCCCCGGTCTTTGGCAAATCCGACTGCTTCATCGTACCCGGCGTCGACGTGGCGCATCACCCCGGTCCCGGGATCGTTGACCAAAACGCGCGACAGGCGGCCGTCGGCGTCCTCCGATCCATCGGCGACGATCACCATGCCGGCGTGGATCGACTGGCCCATGCCGACCCCTCCCCCATGGTGAATCGATACCCATCCGGCGCCGGAAACGGCATTGAGCAACCCATTGAGTAGAGGCCAGTCGGCCACAGCGTCGGACGTATCTTTCATGCCCTCCGTCTCGCGATTCGGTGAAGCGACCGAACCGCAGTCGAGATGATCCCGACCGATGACAATCGGCGCCGAGATCTTTCCGTCGCGCACCAGCTTATTGATGATCAAACCGAACTTGTCGCGTTCGCCATACCCGAGCCAGCAGATGCGTGCCGGCAATCCCTGGAACTTGACTTTCTCGGAGGCGAGACGAATCCAGCGACACAAGGGTTCATTATAGGAGAATTCACGAAGGATTACGTCATCGGTGACGGCAATATCCTTGGGGTCGCCGGAGAGCGCCACCCAGCGGAACGGTCCTTTGCCATAGCAGAATAACGGACGGATATATGCCGGCACAAATCCGGGATACTCGAACGCGTTTTCGTAGCCTGCTTTCTGTGCCTGTCCGCGCAGATTATTGCCGTAGTCGAATGCAATGGCGCCGGCTTTCTGCATCGCCACAATCGCCTGGCAATGCCACGCCATCGAATCGAACGAACGACGGATGTACTCGTCGGGATCCTCGACGCGCATTTGTGCGGCCTCGGAGACAGACAGTCCCGACGGCACATAACCGTAGAGTTCGTCATGCGCCGACGTCTGATCGGTGACGACATCCGGAATGACATTGCGCTTGACCATTTCAGGAAGAACGTCAGCGCAGTTGCCGACCAACCCGATCGACAACGGTTGCTTCTTTGCAACGGCGTCGTTCACCCAGTTTAGTGCTTCATCGAGAGATGATGTCTTGCGATCACAATACGCGGTCTTGATGCGGCGGTCGATACGCGCTTCATCGACCTCGACAACCAACGCGATGCCGCCGTTGAGAGTCACCGCCAACGGTTGCGCACCACCCATGCCGCCCATCCCGCCGGTGAGCACCCATCGACCGGCAAGGCTGCCGTCGAAGTGACGGGTGGCCAGCGATGCGAGTGTCTCGTAGGTGCCCTGCAGGATGCCCTGTGTGCCGATGTAAATCCAGGATCCGGCGGTCATCTGGCCGAACATCATCAGTCCAAGAGCATCGAGCCGGCGGAACTCCTCCCAGTTGGCCCAATTGCCAACGAGGTTGGAGTTGGCAATCAGAACACGCGGCGCCGACGGCTGTGTCTTGAATATGCCGACCGGCTTGCCCGATTGGACCAGCAGTGTTTCGTCGTTTTCCAAATCCTTCAGCGACGCGATAATCGTGTGAAAACAGTCCCAGTTGCGTGCGGCCTTGCCGGAGCCGCCGTAGACAATCAACTCGTCGGGCTTCTCGGCCACATCCGGGTCGAGATTGTTCTGGATCATGCGGAACGCGGCTTCCTGAATCCATCCCTTGCACGTACGTTCACTGCCCCGTGGCGCGCGGACGGCAGTGGCCGGCGCGCCGGCTGCCGTTGTCATTGCATCTGGTGTTGTGGCCATGGCTGTACTCCTCAATTGCAGAACCGTCATGCGACTCGCGACGCGGTCACACGTTCATCCATGAGCGTGGGAATACAATCGCGATGCAGAGCGCGCAGTTCTTCGATCGATTCGTCGATGAACGGTTTGATGACGAATCGTCCGCCCTCGGCGACCCGGCCAATAATGGTGAGCGGGATGTACGCGTCCTGTGTGGCTTGTTCGATCACATGACGATTGGCATCGTCAAACGATATAACGACACGTGACTGAGATTCACCGAAGAGGTAGGCGTCGGGACGAATATCACCTACATCCACCTCGCAGTCAAGACCCCAGAGATGATCGTCGCGGCCGATGCACGATTCAAACAATGCGACCGCCAGACCACCGTCAGAACAGTCGTGCGCCGAGGCGATCCACTGATTCTGAATCGCGCGCAAGAGGAACTGTTGGACGGCCTTTTCCCGCGCGAGATCGAGGGCGGGGACCTTACCGGTCGTCAATCCGTAGATCGTCTTCAGGTATTCCGAAGCGCCAAGTTCATTCCGCGTTTCCCCGATGACCGCGATGTAGTCGGTCGATGATTTGAAGTCGTTGGTGGTGATATGGCGAACATCGGTGATCTTGCCAATCATGCCGATGGTCGGCGTCGGGTAGACGGCGCGCGGCCCCTCTTCGTTGTAGAAACTGACATTGCCGCCGGTGACGGGTGTCCCAAAAAAGCGGCAGGCCTCGCCCATACCACGCACACATTCAGCGAACTGGTAGTAGACGTCGGGCTTGTACGGATTGCCAAAGTTGAGGCAATTGGTAATGGCCAACGGTTGCGCCCCGACACACACAAGATTGCGTGCGGCTTCGGCGACGGCGATTTGCGCACCGCGTCGGGGATTGAGATAGCAATAACGGCCATTGCCGTCGGTTGCAGCGGCCAGGGCGGTGTTGGTCTTGCGGATTCTCAAGACGGCGGCATCCATACCTGGGCCGATGGCGGTATTGGTTCGAACGCTGGTATCGTATTGGTGATACACCCAGCTCTTGTCGGCCAGATTGGGTGACCCCACCAGACGTTTCAGTATGTCCCCGTAATTGTCCGGTTGTGATATGCTATCCTGATCCCAGGACTGTGCGGTGTCGATGTAATCCGGTTTCTTTTCGGCACGTTTGTATTGTGGAGTCCGACCACCAAGTGCCAGCGCATCGGCGGGAACGTCGACTTTGCGTTCACCGTTATGATCGACGATGAAGCGGCCGCCTTCAATCACCTGCCCGATTCGCTCCGCCTCCAATTGCCACTTTTTGAAAATGGCGATGACATCATCCTCCCGTCCCGGGCGAACGATTACGAGCATGCGCTCTTGCGATTCGGACAGAAGAATCTCGTATGGCGTCATCCCCTCTTCGCGCACCGGGACCCGTCCCGTGTCGATATGCATCCCCTGTCCGCCACGGAAAGCGGTTTCGGAACACGAGCAGGTAATGCCGGCCGCGCCCATATCCTGGATGCCGACGAGCAAGTCGGCGTCGATCATTTCGAGCGTCGCTTCGAGTAGGAGCTTTTCGGTGAAGGGATCGCCGATTTGCACCGACGGGCGGCGCGATTCAGATTCCTCGGAGAGTTCCTCCGATGCGAAGGTGGCGCCATGGATGCCGTCGCGTCCGGTCTTCGAACCAACGATGTAGACCGGCGCGCCCACTTCGGATGCCGACCCGCGGGCGATCTTGTCGGTCTTGACCATACCGATCGCCATCGCGTTAACGAGCGGGTTGCCGGTGTACGAATCCTCAAAGATCATCTCACCGCCGATGGTGGGGACACCAAAGCAATTCCCGTAACCGCCGATACCTCGCACCACGCCATCAACCAAAAACCGCACACGCGGGTTGTCGAGACTGCCGAAACGCAAAGAATCGAGGCTCGCAATAGGACGCGCACCCATCGTGAATATGTCACGCAAAATGCCGCCGACACCGGTCGCGGCGCCCTGATACGGCTCGACCGCCGAGGGATGATTGTGCGATTCGATCTTGAAGACGACCGCGAGACCGTCATCCCAATCGACCACACCAGCATTCTCCTCCCCGGCCTTGGCCAGCATCATTGGTCCTTCTTTGGGAAGCGTCTTGAGGAGAACAATCGAATTTTTGTAGGAACAGTGTTCCGACCACATGACCGAAAAGACGCCGAGTTCGGTGTAATTCGGTTCTCGCCCAAGGATCGACTTGATCATCTCGTATTCGTCGGGTGTGATCCCGTGCTGGGCGACAAGCTCTGGTGTGACAGTGGGTTCGTGCATCGGCTCTTCCTGAGAGTCAAACTCTAAATCTATGCACCCCACCGGGAATAGACAATCCCGTTATGGGCATTCTGACAGGAAATAGAAGCCGGGCTGTGAGTGCCCCCCACTCCCGGCTTCTCAGACAATAAATGTATCGATTTCAGGATATCAGAAATCGGCGCCCAGTGAGAAGTAGTACTTCGGATGGGCAGCCACCACGTCGAGATCCGTCCGCCACGCCTGATCGAACCGTAACAGTACAAACCCCAGGTTGGCCCGCAATCCGTAGCCGAAGGCCATCTTGATGTCTTCGAGGTGGAATCCGTTGGCGCTGCTGGTTCCGCGGAACTTATCGTTGTCGCTCCACGCCGAGCCAACATCGGTAAAAAGCACACCGCCGATCTGGCTGAGCACTAACGGTAGTGGAAAGCGCATGGCGAAGTAGTCGACGAATGGAAAGCGGAATTCGGCATTGAGCAAGCCGAATCGCGATCCGTCGATTTCGTAGTAGTCATACCCTCGGAACGGGGTAATCAACTGGCTGAAATACAATCCCTCCACGTCGTACACACTCGACCGGCTAATCGTTGATCCGATCCAGTTGCTCATGCCGCCCAGATAGAATCGTTTCGGATTGCTGCCTCCGGACACACCGCCGGCCAGACGCAGGGCCACGCTGTAGCGGCCACCGAGACGGGCGTACTGACGGAAGTCGAAGGTCATCGCCCGGTAGCTGATCCCGTCGGAGAACCCGTCGGGAGCGGCCTCCAGCGACACGCGATAACGCCGGCCGCTTTTCGGGGCGGTCATCCCCCAGGTCGAATTGTCGTGAACCATTGACAATACGCCGACGGCAACGCGATCCGACCGGTCGCGTTCGGGCGGTTCCGGCCGATCCACGAACCGCCGGTCGATAAACACCATCATACCGTCGAGTTGCAGCCGTGTGAACTTGGAGAACGGTCGGGCAACATTCGCCTGGAAACCGTACGTGCGGTCACTGAACAGCTTATTGTTGAAATTCAAATAGAAGTACTTTGAGTGGAACAAACCGATGCCGTAGTCGATCCGCTTCGGCGTGTACCGGTAATACACTTGAATGTTCGACTGATCGATTGTGTTGATGAGATCAGTGGCAACGAAGACCTGGTGATCGCCCAGGTAGTCGGAGATGACAAAGAACGACTGTCCACGCAACCCGAAGAAGGTGTCATAGCCAAGGCCACCGGTTACCAGATCGGGCGTGAATTTCGGTGAGTAGTCGTGGACCTCGTATTCGGTCAGCACGGTGTCGGCTTGGGCAACCATTGTGGCCGATGTGGTGTCGTCCTCCGCCACTGCCATCTCATCAAGGTCTTCCGGCGTCGGCGGACCGAGCGGCTGGCGGGCCGCGGTCGTGTCCCCTGACGTTGCCGAGGTGTCGTCCTTGATCGGCCGGTGCTCGTACGGAGTACTCGCCGGCTGGACGAACGACGTGAACTCCAAGTCTTCCGAGAGCAGCTTGGGCGCGCGTTCTTCCAATTCGACCTCACGACGAATGACGAACGCACTGGAATCCTCACCGGATAGCCGTCGTACAAATGCCGTGGGCGCGAGATTCTTGCCCGGCTCCGCCTTGGGTCGAATGTCTGTCATCAAAAACACATCGAAACCACCGCGGTAGAATGCGGAGAATGCGATCTGCTGTCCATCGGGAGACCAGGACGGGCTGAAGCAACCGGAAATGGCATCGGTGACCGGAAACGGCTCCGCACCGAGCGAGTCGATGATGTACAGATTATAGATACCGTTCTTGTTGGAGACGAAGCAGATTCGGTTCCCGTCGGGCGCATACACCGGTGTTTTGTCTTCGGCATCGTCGTTTGTCAACGGATGCACCGTCCGCGTTACCAAATTCGCTTCGAAGACGTTGTAGCGGCCGAATGCGAACGTGGCCGGATTCTGATCGTCAGGCAGCATCAATGGCGTGGTGGCGTCGGACGGCCGGTCGGCGGCGAAGATGATGCGATCACCGTCGGGATGGAAATGAGCATCCTGCTCATCGTAACGGTCGTTTGTGAGCCGAGTCACCGATTCGGTCGCGAGATCGACGAGATAGAGATCGTTTTGATCGTGGCGGTTCGCGGTTACGACAATCGACTTGCCGTCGGGAGAAAACGACGGCGACCGCATTGATTGAAAGCCGAAGCGCAACGTTTGATCGTCACCGCTGCCATCGACATCGAGCAACATCAAGGCGTCGTGGCCGCCCGACTTGGCAATCAGGGCGAGCGTGGAACCGTCGGGAGAGAAGTCCATACCTGACACAAAAGAATGCAGTGATTCAAAGCGATCGGTCCGTCCGCCTTTGATCACTGTGCCCAAGTGTTCGCCGTCAACGGTCGAGATGATTTGCACTTCCGTATTGTCGGCTTTCTCAGTAAGAATGGCGATGCGATTACCGCGGGGCGAGAACACCGGTTTCTCATTGAAATACGAACCGTCTTCTTCGTGGTCGGTAAGCTGGCGCGCGAACAACTCCGGTTCTTCGCGAATCGAGATTTCGGGCCAGTACTCCTTGCGCAGGCGCTTTTGCCACTCCTCATTGAACTCTTCGATACCCTTCCCGATCGTCTTTTTCAAGGAGTTGTCCATAGTGAGTTCAAACCGCCCCTTGGACAACACCTCTGCGATTTTCTCTTCACCGTAACGTTCGGCGAGATACAGGACCGCGGACTGCCCTTGCTTGTAGGCGAGGTAGCCGCCGACGTAATTCAGCGGGATGAGATAGTTGTGCACGGTGGCGTCGCGGATGACCATATCGGCGAACGTGTCCCATCCGTGGCGAGAGGAATACTCCGCAAATCCCTCGGCAAACCAGAGCGGAACATTGAAAAGCGCCTGCCGTGAGAAGATCGAGCCGACGCCGCTGAACAGCATGTCGAAGGTCACGGCATGCGTGAGTTCATGGTGCAACACATGGCGGAAGTCCTCGTACGATCCGGTGAACGGCATCACCATGCGGTTCTTAAACGATTCGGTGAACCCCCCGACCCCCTCTTCCAGCAGGCTGCTGGTGACGTTGGTCTGTTGGAATTCGTTGTGCGATTGGTAGATGATCGCCGGGACGCGATTTTGCAGCGAGTAGTTCAATTCCTCGGAGACTTGCACGTACGCCGATTCGAGCACGGTTGCCGTAAACACGGCGAGGCCGTAGCCACCGTCATAGAAGTAGACGTCAAAGTGCTCGGAGGATATGTACTGCCAGTCGAAATCGCGATACTGGACTTTGTTCTTGCCGAACTGGGCGACGGCCTCGGATCCGTCGAGGGCTCCGGAAAGGAGAATGCCCAACGCAATGAGAGCCAGCGTAAGGAACCGTAACGTCATCAATCACTCCTCATGTGGTCAGGTACGAACGCCCGGCGAGGAAGGTCGATCCGCAACCCCGAATCTGCCATATTGAACCAGCCAAGTGGTGGATTGTTCCGCCTCCATTGATCCATAGGGACTACACCTGAGGCGGATTAATCATCCTCTACACGAGAGATATCGGCTCCCAATTGGGCCAGCTTCGTCTCTAGATTCTGATAGCCGCGATCAATGTGATACACACGGCGGATCGTCGACTCGCCTTCGGCCGCCAATGCCGCCAGGACAAGTCCTGCGCCGGCACGGATATCGGAGGCCATGACGGCGGCTCCACGTAGGGCGGGGACGCCGGCGATGCGCACTTCATTGCCGGTGACGTTGATGTCGGCACCCATGCGGACCAACTCCATCGAGTGGGAGTATCGGTTAGGAAACACGGTATCAACGACTTGCGACGGTCCATCGGCAATCGTAAGGGCCGACAGGATCGCCGGCTGCAAATCAGTGGGAAAGCCGGGATACGGAAAGGTGGCGACTTGGGCCGGATAGAGCCGGGCCGGGCCCTTGATTGTCATGCGCTTCTTCGTCGTAGTGATCTTGGCGCCCATTTCGACCAGCTTGGCGGTGACGGCTTCGAGATGTCCCGATTCGACACTACGCGTTTCGACGGTGCCTTTGGTCATGGCTCCGGCGAGCAAGAATGTACCCGCCTCGAGTCGGTCAGGAATGGCGCGGTGCTCCACACCTTTGAGCTTCTTGACGCCGGTGATACGGATGGTGGCGGTCCCTGCTCCCTGAATCTTGGCTCCCATCTTGGTGAGCATGTCGGCCAGGTCGGCAATCTCCGGGTCACAACCGGCGTTCACCAGGACAGTCTCCCCCGGGGTGGTGGCGGCCGCGAGCATGAGATTCTCGGTACCGGTATGAGTCGGCCGGTCGAAGACAAATGTCGTAGACTTCATTCGGGAGCCATCGCACTTGATGTACCCGTGATCATCGGTACACTTCGCCCCCATTGTGGTGAAGCCTTTGATATGCAAATCGACCGGACGCGGCCCGAAAGCGCATCCGCCAGGCAGGGACACACGTGCTTTCCGCATCCGTCCCAGCAAGGCTCCCAAGACGAGAAACGACGCACGCATGCGGCGCATCAAGTCGTACGGGACTTCGTGGGTCGTCAAGTGCGTGGCATCAATGATCAATGTCCGCTGGCCGGCATCGTAGCTGGTATGGGCTCCGAGGTGAGTGACCACATCGATCGACGTGCGGACATCGGCCAGGTCGGGGACATCAAGGAGTGTGGTGCGGCCGTTTTCGGCCAGCAGTGCGGCGCAAATTTGTGGCAGAATCGCATTCTTGGCCGGAGCGACCGTCACCGAGCCGGAGAGGCGACGGCCACCGTTTATGATGAATTTATCCAAATATCCCTACCCCCGGAATCGAAGATCGTCTGTTCGCGCGAGCGGCTCCTGTTGCATTTTACACAGCGACACCGAACCCGCTCCCATATATGCACGATGCTGGAATTGATCGGAACTAATTTCTGACTCACGCGGAGCGATCATTCTCACCTATATTACTCGTTGAATTGGCTCATGAACAATCCCACGCCTGTCATCTTCTTTTCTGACGCCCATTTCGGCGCTCACGACCCTAAGCAAGAGTCGGTGAAGGTCGAACGATTCGTCTCGCTGTTGGATCATGCCGGAATGATGAGTGCGGAGGTGTTCTTCCTCGGCGATCTCTTCGATTTCTGGTTTGAATACAAGCACTGGATTCCCAAGGTGCCATTGGAGGTATTGACTGCCATTCAGCGGTTTAGCCGCGCGGGCAATGCGTTCCACCTCGTGCTGGGGAATCATGACACCTGGGCGACTGATTACTTTGCCGAAGACTTAGGAGTTGTTGTGCATCGTGGCGATGTCGAGGAGACGCGCCATGGCTTGCGTCTGCTGATCTCACACGGTGACGGGAAGGCGCGGTCTGATCGTGGGTATCGTGTTCTGAGACGGATCCTGCGATTTCGTCCGAATATCGCCCTGTACCGCCTCCTGCCTGCCGACCTGGCTTTTGGGCTCGCCAATTTCTTTTCGGGCCAATCGCGCGAATTGACATCGGGACGGCCGCCGAAATTCCTGCAGGAGTACGATGCCATCGCCGAGCAGTTGCTCGCAGACAGCTACGATGCGGTGTTGATGGGGCACCTGCACCAGGGGTGGGTGCGGAAAGTCGAGAACGGGTGGTGGATCAATACCGGTGAGTTCTTCGAAGCGTTTCATTATGTGGTTTTGGAGAATGGGTCGTTTGAGTTGCGGACGTGGGACCAAGGGTAAAACAGATCAGGACCACGGCGTATCTCGAGCATTGGCGTTCCCCCAAGCGGTTGTGCGCCGGGGTCCTGATAAACCCGCTATGCATGTCCAAACGCAGGTCAGGTGTCCCGTGCGCTGATATGACGTTCAATTGTGGAGGCTGTGGCCGCGCCGTGCATCTGACCTGCGGGCTCAAGGGCCCGCGGCGTCCCAATGTTCATAGCATGGCTGTCCCGGCGAGGCGCCCGAGCTACGGGAAGAATGCCGCTACACAAAACGCAGCAAATCACCCGCTGTCCGAGCACTGGTGGTACTGATCGCAACGCCATCGAGAGAACAACAGACGGGACGTGTGCAACAGACCTGACCGGATGATCCGGCTGTAAGGTTTAACACACCATTCAACCCCAATCGGCGCGAGAGCCCGACATCAAGGAGCGAGCCACCGGCAGACGCAATGACCTCCATCCACCCTCGCTTTTGCGCCTGGCGCAGCACGCCGGGCGTTGCGGGGCACACCAGCAGCGCCTGATCACCGGCAACACGACGCCCACGAACGGTTGCAGCAATCTGCTCGATTTCATAGGGCAAAGCCGCAGGGCCGATGATAATTCCTCCGGAGTAAGACGATTCCGGCTGAGCCACTTTGGTGCCCGAGTTCGCGACGAACGGGGCCAGTCCGCTTCCCTCGATGAAGTGTTCACCATCGTAGACGGCCGTCCGGTCGGGATGGCTCTGCGGGAACCGGCCCCGCAATTGACGGCCGAAGTGGCGGCGGATGACATCATCGAATGGTGTCAGTGCGGCGGCGGCGCCGTAATGAACAATCAATGAGGCCAGCTTTGCCTTGCGGTCGATGGAGAGACGTTCGACCGCAGCGCCGAGGAGCTCGACAATGGCCCCGTTCCAATCCTCCTGCACACCGCGTGCAAGAAGTGCCAACGCCAGATCCTCCACTTCGATTTTGGATCCCAGTTTGCGTGTCACTTCAATCTTGAGAACGCGAGTGTTCTGATTGCGGGCGTGTTCGTCAGACAGCACCAGTATCCCTGCCCCACCGAGTCCAGTGATGCGGGAGTCGTTATCAATCACCAGTTGCCCCGGCAGGATGGCCCCCGCTTCGATGAGCTGCCATTCGATTTGTCCGAATTCCTCGGATAGCCAGACCGGCTCCTCGAGTTCGCCGGATGGGATCGCATCGGGCACAAAGCGGCTGCGTGGCGCAATCGGCTGCGGACCGGGACTGAGGACCGTGTGCCGCGCACCGTCATCGCCGACATCATGGAGTCGCCAGTCGGCCGCAAGCTGAGAGTCGGGCCACTCGGCATGACAACGCTCGCGAATCTTGTGTGAACCGGTTTTGGGCGTCGTGACGGTGGGAGTGGCGGATGTCGCTGCGGTGGCACCCAAGCGTAGTTCCAATTGCTCGAGTTTCAACACTGCCGGGCGCTCGAGGATGTTGTACTTCCGGCGCCAACTGTAGAATGCGGCTTTCGAGATATTCAGTTCACGGCCACAGCGGAAATCGTCGCCGTACCGCGACCAGAGTTCATCGATTTGCTCGTAGCTGAATTTCGGCGCACTGTACCGCGGCAGACCTTTCTTCCGTCGCCAGTACGCCACGAGGTATTCCTCGACGGCCAACACCTCGGCGATGCGGGCATCGGTCTTGTATAGCGATTGGAGTCGTAGCAGCTCGCTTTTCTTTGGACACTTCATCGCTAAATCAATTCCCTGTGCTGCCGGTCCGGCAGCGCTCAACGCTACTGAAGCCAAGAGGACGAAGATAGACGAGTCCAAGGCCAAATTCAAGCGCGGCCATCAGATGTCAAATCCGTAACCGAATTTAACGTTAGTCATGAAAAAGGCTTACACGTCCGATGGAGGGTGATTTCGCGGTCGCTACAAGCCGATGGCGGAGAGTTTGTTACTGATTGCTTTCTTATCGTTGCGGACAGGCGCGTGCGAATGCCGGCCTCAGTTTTGCCAGAATTGTCTCAAAACCAACCGAGGTGACACGCGTCCCGGAGAGGACCGGCATGAAGTTATTGTCACCAACCCAGCGCGGGACGAGATGCACATGCAGATGCCCCTCAATGCCGGCGCCCCCGGCGCGTCCCAGATTCATCCCGACATTCAAACCCGCCGGATTTATTTCTTCGTTCATGATCCGTGACGTCAAACTCACCATTTCAATCAAGTCGGCGCGTTCTTCACGGTCGAGTTCTTCGAGCAACGCCACGTGACGGTATGGGATAACCATGAGGTGCCCGGAGTTGTAGGGATAGCGATTGAGGACGACAAACAGACGACTGTCCTCGTGTACGATCAACTCACTGACCTCGGGACGATCCTGCGGTTCGCAGAAGATGCAGCCTTCCGGTTTCGGTCCCAGAATGAACTCCTCCCTCCAGGGTGCATACAGCAGATCACGTTTCATCGCGGCTCTCGGTTCGGATCAGGTACGCGACCGCCTCGATATGCGGCGTGTGGGGAAACATATCGACCGCGGCCAGACGATTCAAGCCGTACACACCCTTCATCAAGTCGAGATCGCGCGCAAGATTGCCCGGATTGCATGAGACATAGGTGATCGTCGGCGGCCCGCAGCGGCACAGTGTTTTGACCGCTTTCGGGTGGAGGCCGGCGCGCGGCGGATCGACCACGACATTGGGCAATGTCCTGTCGTCGGCGGCCCGCTCACGCAGGTAATCGAGCGCATCGGCGGCGATGAATTCGCAGTTGGTGACATTGTTGCGCTCCGCGTTGCGTTTGGCGGCCGCCACCGACTCCTCGTGGAGTTCGACGCCGACGACGTGACGGGCGCGTTGCGACAAAAACAACGATATTGAACCGACACCGCAATACAGGTCGAGTATTTCCTCATCTCCCGCCGGCGCGGCCCATTGAACCGCCTTCTCAAACAGGTGTTCGGCTTGCCGTGTGTTGGTCTGGAAAAAGCCGGTCGGTGCGATCTCAAACTCGTATGGACCGAGACGGTCGTGAAATACGCCAGGTCCAAACCAAATCGTGCGCTGTTCGCCGGTGGCGATATTCGCACGGCTGTCGTTCACCGTCCACAGTGCCGTTGTCACGAACGGACAAGCGAACTTCAGCGCCGTACCGAATTCGTCGGCACGGAGCCACGGACGATCCGACGTCACGAGATTGACCAACACGTCACCAGTGTGCACACCCACCCGTACCACCACAAACCGCAGGAAGCCGGTGTGTTCGACCGGGTCATACGGTTCCTCAGCACCTGCAGCGAAAAACGACTGTACTGCCTGTACCACTTGTGCCGCGCGTTCATCGGCAATCCAGCACTCTTCGAGGGCAAACGCATCCCGATAGTTGTTGCGCGGGTGCAATCCTAAAACCAAGCCGGAGCCGGCTTCGCCGCCAAAAGAGAATTCCATTTTGTTGCGGTACCGGTATGGTGGTTCGTAGGGGATCACGTCGATGTCGGGTATGGCATCGATTTTGCCGATACGACGAATCTGCTGGCGGATATGTTCGACCTTCGTTTCGACCTGTTTGCTGTAGTCCAAATCCTGCAACCGGCAACCACCGCAAAGACCGAAGTGCCGGCAGCGTGCCTCCACGCGATCAGGCGACGGTCGGAGGATTTCTTCGATCTCTGCAACCAGGTGCCGGCGCCGACGGTCGACGATACGCGCGCGGACCGTATCACCCGGCAGACCGCGATCAGTGAGCACCACCATGCGCCCGTAGCGGGCAATGCCTTTGCCCTTGTCGCCCCAATCGTCGATGTGCAATTCGACGATGTCGCCGCGGCGGGGTGGGCGCTTGCGTTCGCTGCCGGTGAGCTTGGCCTGGCTCGTGTGGTTGGCTGAATCCGTCATCAAAGATATTATACGGAGAAAACGTGTGGTGGTAAACCGTGCTGAGCGGAGATGATGTAAGAGAATGAGGGACTCACAACCTCGTGTAGGTGCGGCGAAGAGCCGGACCTACGCGATGCACCTATGGGTTTTTCAACACGCCGCAAGGGGTGCGTTGAAAAAGGTGCTTGATTGCTGAGAACATGCATTTGTAGGGGCGTATTGAATACGCTCCCTTCACGTAACGGTAACAGTGACAGGGCGCACTCTCAGTACGTCCCTACGAATGATCGTCCCGTCAACATGCGTTAGGATTGCGCCTCAGGCCTTTTCAACACGCCCCAAGGTCAGTGGTACCCCGCAAAAGAAAATCACATCGATTTGAACTTACGCTTCCGGAACCCGCTTGGCGATGGTTTCGATCAGGTTCTCCACCTGATCAACCATCTCACCCATATCATTGCGCCCAGTGGCGGCAAATTGCGTTCGCGGCGACAGGAATGACACGGTGGCCGTTTTGTCATCGTTTTCGTAGACAATCACATTGCAGGGCATCAGCAGACCGATTTCGGTCTCGGCCTGCAACGCCTGCGCGGCAAAATGCGGATTGCAGGCACCGAGGATTTTGTAGCGGCGAAAGTCGAGGTTGATCTTTTCTTTCAGTGTCTTGGACACATCGATCTCGGTCAACACGCCGAACCCATCCTTCTTGAGTTCATCGGTCGCGACCTTGATGGCATCGTCGTACGAGAGATTGGTCTTCACTGAGTAGCCATAATTCGATTTTTGCATCGGTTCCTCCGTTGGTTGATCAGAGTCATACGAACGGACACGTCATTCCGCTGCCGGTGAAAGCGCCATTGTGACACTTTGAGGACTATCGCTCGCCGGGAGGACCACGGCGGGGACGGCCACGCCACCCAAGGGCTAGTACGACGCCAGTGCCTGATCCAAGTCGGCAATCAGATCGTCGGCGTGTTCGATGCCGACCGAGAGGCGGATCAGACTGTCGCCCAGGCCGCGGCTTTCGCGAATCTCGCGGGGGATCGACGCATGTGTCATCAACGCCGGATGCTCGATGAGAGACTCGACCCCGCCGAGCGATTCGGCCAGACGAAACACCTTGGTCGATTTGCAGATCGACCGCGCCTCGGCTTCCCCCCCGTCGATGTAGAACGAAATCAACGATCCAAAACCCGACATCTGTTTCTTGGCAACGTCGTGATTGGGAAACTCCGGGAGACCGGGATATAAAACGGTTTTGACGCGCCCATGTGAATTCAGATAATCGACCACGGCTTTGGCATTGGCTTCATGCTGGCGCATGCGGATGCCGAGTGTTTTCATACCCCGTAGAATCAGCCATGAATCAAACGGCCCCGGGATTGTCCCCATCGCATTCTGAGAGAATGCCAGTCGTTCGTGTAACTGATCATCGGACGTCACCAGCGCCCCACCGACCACGTCGGCGTGGCCATTGAGAAACTTGCTGGTTGAATGCAGCACGATGTCAGCACCGTGCTCAAGGGGACGCTGGAAATATGGCGATGCAAAGGTATTGTCGACAACACTGATGAGGTTGTGCTTCTTGGCCAGATCGGCAGCGCCTTTCAGATCGGTGATCTTCAGCAGTGGATTGGTCGGCGTTTCGATCCACAGCATCTTTGTCGTCGGCTTGATCGCCGCTTCGATTTGCGACAAATCCGATGTGTTGACAAACGTGTAATCGAAACCCCATTCACGGAAAACCGTTTCGAAGACGCGGAAGATGCCACCGTACACGTCATCGGAACTGATAATGTGATCGCCTTGCTTCAGCAGCGTCATCGTCGTGCTGGCGGCCGCCATGCCGGAGGCAAAGGCGAGACCGTACTTGCCGCCTTCGAGTGCGGCAAGGCATTGCTGCATGGCGGTGCGGGTCGGATTGTGCGTGCGCGAGTATTCATAACCCTTGTGTTCACCAATCGCGGGTTGGGCGTACGTCGCGGTTTGGAAAATCGGAACGACAATCGCCCCGGTGACTTCCTCGGGCTCCTGTCCAACATGAATGGCGGCGGTTTCGAACTTCATGATGGTGGTGTCTCCTTATACTGAGCGGGGCGCTAACCGTGCGCCCCGCGCGAATCATTGTGTATTCAGAATGGAAATCGTTGGGCCTACTCTTTGAATGTCTTCGCCAGGTAATCGATTAAGTCGATACGGGTGACGATGCCGGCGATCTGGTCGTTGTCCACCACCAACGCCATGTTACGTCCATTGGCAAATGCTTCTGACACGTCGGCCAATGTTGTCGAACGCGACACTTTGTGCACGTCGCGGATGACCACCTGGCGGATGGGATCGACCAGACGGTGACTGCCGGTCACCATGTAGTTCAGCAGATCGGATTCGTTAATCACTCCGATGACGTTACCGTTGTCAATTACGGGCAACTGCGAAATGTCTTTGGTCTTCATCAATTCGATGACTTTAAACACCTTGTCATCGGCATCGGCCGTGATCACGTCGGGGTGACGGTCGGTCAATATATCGTCGACCGTGCCAAGTGACGGCTGTTCATCCAGAAATCCACAATCGCGCATCCACTCATCGGAAAAAATCTTTGACAGGTAACGCGTGCCCGAATCAGGCAGGACGGTCACGACACACTTGAAATGGTCATTACGCGACAGGTATTTGACCAAACCGGCCACAGCGCCACCTGATGAGCCACCGCCGAAGAGACCTTCCTCTGTCGTCAGACGGCGCGCCATATTGAAGCATTCCTTATCGTCGACCTGCACCATGTCATCGACGACCGAGAAATCCATCGCCTCGACGACCATATCCTCGCCGATACCTTCGACTTTGTACGCGCGCGGTTCGAGCTGGTCCTTGGTCTTGCCCCGGTACCAATCGTAGAAGACCGAACCTTCGGGATCGACGGCGATCACCTTGATCTGCGGATTCTTTTCTTTTAGGTACCGTCCGGCACCACTGAGAGTGCCGCCGGTGCCGATCCCGGCGATGAAGCAGTCGACCTGTCCTTTGGTTTGCTCCCAGATTTCGGGACCGGTCGTCACGTAGTGCGCTTCGATGTTGTCGGGATTGTGATACTGATTGAGGTAGAATGACCCGGGTGTTTCGCGGTGAATCCGCTTCGCGGTTTCGTAATACGACTCCGGCGAATCGGCCGGGACATTCGTCGGTGTGATGACGACCTTGGCGCCATACGCCTTGAGCAGATTGATCTTCTCGGTCGACATCTTGTCGGGCATCGTAAAGATCGCACGGTACCCGCGGACGGCGGCGACCATCGCGACGCCGACCCCGGTATTGCCCGAGGTGTTTTCGACGATCGTTCCGCCGGGTTTCAGCTTTCCGTCTTTTTCCGCTTTGTCGATGATATGAATCGCCATGCGGTCTTTGATCGACCCACCGGGATTGAGAAATTCCACCTTAGCCCAGACGGGCGATTTAATCGACCCGATCACGCGATGGAGCGACACCAGCGGTGTCTGCCCGATCGCCTGCAATACATTGTCAACTCGTCCTTTAATCACAATTCCCACCTACATCTAAAGTCTCAGTCATTTCGGACAGATTCCCAATCTACTTCCATCTGCACCCCTATGTCAAATGCGCTGATTGGATGGTCCCGATCCGTCTTGACCGGTCGGGTCGTCGTCCTTAGGGTATGCGTGTGGCGAAGGAGGATGGATGGCCACCTGCTGGAGTTGCCAAAAGCGATACGACGTGCCGGATTTGGTCACCCGAGAGAGCGAATGCCCGCACTGTGCGGCCTATTTGCGTTGCTGCCGGGGGTGCCAGTTTTACGATCCCAACGCGCACAATCAGTGCCGGGAACCGCAGGCGGAGTTGGTGTCCGACAAAGAGGTGGCCAACACCTGCGACTATTTTCGGCTGGCGGAGGAGCCGAGCGCAGCCGGCGGCACACCGCAGAAGACCAAAAAGGATCTCGATGATCTGTTCAAAGATTGAACATGAACGAATGGCACAATTCTTCGTATGACTCACTGTGAACGCTCGGTAGGTCTCAATTCTGACGAAACCGGTGACGACGAACTAGAGTGGAATGAGTGAGTGATTGCAGGAACAGAGTTTGGTTGTATATTGCGAGAGCATGATTTTGGCTGGAGGAGGAGAGTCGATTTGAAAGACCTTTAACACGTAGCCAATGAAGGCCGCTCCGAGTGGCTTGCGTTTTTCGCCGTGACCGCCGGTGAACCCGGCGCAGCGAGGACAAAATGGCCGCAGTAGCTGTAAAACGCCTTTACCGTATACGACGAAAAGTGTTGTTCTTTCAAATCACTCTCGACAGCCACAACCGCCCCGTGCAAGCGGGGCGGTTTTCTTTTCTGGGGGAAGACTACTTGTAGCTCAGGAGCACGGCGCGTCTGGGACAATGACGATATTCCAGGACCGTTGTGCGCCGGGCTCCTGAGAAACGGCCATTGCTCGTGCTCGAGACGTCAGGTGCCCCGCGCCGTAATGTGATGGTCGTTGGGTAGAGCCTCGACGCGCGGTGCACCTGACCTACAAAAGGTGGAACGTAACACATCCCACACCGAGCTAGGGTTCGGCGCTCTTAGGCGACCACTCACAAACGAGAAGCAATCAGCGCATCGCCACCGACCGCCGTGTCGGCCCGTGCGACTTCAGAAAGTGGAAAAATCCGTGGTACTCCAAGAGATCGTGGTACGGCTCGATGCAGCGGAAAAAGATGGTCTCGGCGTCGGGCGCTTGAGTGCCGACTGCGTTGACGAAGCCAAGCCAGATCTGGGCAAGCGATTCGACATTGGCGGCGGTGGGCTGCACGTATCGTCCCTTCCGAATGGTGAACTGCCCGCCGGGATCGACCTCGATGGCGGCAATACCGACATTCTCCATGGCCGCACGGTCGCGCGCGTCGCGCCAGAGGCCAGCCACTCGCGCCCAGCCCAATCGTCCCCCGATATCCTGTGTGACACGGGAAAACGCATCCAACAAGACGCGCACGGCGTCACCGGTCGGGGTCTTGGATGGTCCCGACGGCGACGGTGACGTGTGTTGAGCATTCTTGGTGCGTTTGGGACTGCCGGCGGTCGGACGCGTAATCGACCGTGTAATGGCCGGGAGTTTGGAACGAACAACGGCCTCAAACACCGCTTCTTCAACATCGGGCAGCACCGTAGCGAACAGCAGGAATTCGGGCTGATTGAAAAGATGCACGACCACCCGTTCGTAGCGCAGCGACAAACGCGTAAACCCGCGCAGCCGCTGATACGCATTCGTCACCAGCTTCTGCAGTTCCTCCGAGTGACGTTCGGTGAACGCCGCCGGAAACAGACGTTCCATACGGCCATCGTGTTTCACCAGAATGGCCACGCCGGTGACGCCGGAGACGGCGCGGATATCACGCAGGATCGGGAGCACTATACACCGCCTCAAACAGTTCCGGGAAATCGCGTCTCAGGTGCTCGACCGTTGCCGACGGATCGGTGAGAATTCCAAAGGCGCGTCCACGAATGCGGGCCGCAATCAAATTCTCAGCGCCGAAATGCACCATACCATAGCGAAAATTGCCGACGCGAATGATTGTCGGCATACCAAACACCAATGAACTCATGGCCACGAACTCTCGATCCCAGTCGGCGACCACATCACGGAAGCTCTGCCGATAGATCACCTGGCCCTCGGGATCGAATTCATACAAGCCGATCGTATACGGCACACTGCGCAGCACCTCTTCGATCGTGTCACGAATGGTCGGTTCCGGATACCCATCCTCAACGGGGGTGCGTGAATCCTCGCGGAGGAACTCATGCGCCTGGGCTTTCACCAGATCGAGTGTCTGCTTGTGCTGCTCGGCGATGAACCGATCAAGTCCGTCGCGGTCCTCCTCCAGCACCAGATCGCCGTTCCACTCACGGTCGGTCTTGTGGACGGTGCGGCCATCCAGCACCACCGACGATGTCACCCGCTGTTTAGGGCGACGGGCAAATTCAGTCTGGACCTGAAAGAGCTTGTCCTCGACCCGGTGGTGGCCCAGTTTTCCCTGGGGGATGTACGATGTTGGATCCACGTTCCCTCTGGATTCACTCCGGTGATGCCTCGGCCTGATAACCCGAACGTAGCACGGGCGTCCCGCCCGAGCGCATGGCCCGTTCAACTCTTGCTCACGGCAAGCGAGACGGCCATGCCACGTTCCAAACCCTCTCTATAGAGTATCGAGCAAAGTCCGATCTGTCTTAATGATATGGCGACGAACAACCAGTACCGGTCCACCGTGACCGCCGAGGGGCATCTGGTCGATTCCGGCTCCCTGTCGGAGGCGATGGACCTGATTGTGCGCGGCGGCGCCACCTTCAAAGTCCGCCAATTTACGCTCGGTTCGACCAATACTCAGCCCAGCCGGGCGGTGATTGACGTTCACGCGCCATCGGAAGCCCAGTTGGGCGAAGTGCTGGATCGGCTGATACGCCTGGGTTTCTACACCGCCGATGTCCACGAGCCGGTGATCCACAAATCGACCAAGGACGGGACCGTGCCGGAGGACTTCTACTCCACTACCAACCATGCCACCGAGGTCTACCTGAAAGGCCAGTGGCGACGGGCGGCCAATCAGCGCATGGATGCGGTGTTGATCGTCGCGAATGATGGCGAAATGGTCGAGTGCCGGAAACTGCGCGACGTGAAAAAGGGCGAGCGCGTGGTTTGCGGCCATGAGGGCATTCGCATCCTTCCCGAGTTCAAAGAACGTGACCGGTCCGACTTCGCGTTTATGACGAACGAAGTATCGTCGGAAAAGAAAGTGGAATGGGTGGTGGGACGCGTTGCGGATTGGATCACCAACCGACAAGGAAAACTGATCGTTGTCGCCGGCCCGGTGGTGATTCACACCGGCGGTGTCGAACCGTTGGCGCGTATCATCACCGCCGGGCATGTCGACGCGGTGCTCTCGGGTAACGCTCTGGCGGTGCATGATGTCGAACGCGCTCTGTATGGAACATCGTTGGGTGTCGACACGCATACGGGAGTGCCGGTCGTTAACGGTCATCAGCATCACATGCGGGCGATTAATGCGGTGCGTCGGGCTGGTGGACTCGCCGAAGCGGTCAAAAAGGGCATCCTCACCGACGGTGTCATGCATGCGCTCGTCACACACAACATCCCATATGTGCTGGCCGGATCGATCCGCGACGATGGTCCCCTGCCCGAAGTCGTCACCGATGTCAATCAAGCACAGGAAGACTACTGGCAATTGCTGCAGGATGCTGACGTTGTCTTAATGCTGTCCTCCATGCTCCACTCGATTGCGGTCGGGAATATGCTGCCCGCGTCGGTGAAAACCGTGTGTGTGGACATCAACCCCCAGGTGGCCACCAAACTGGCCGACCGCGGCTCGCACCAGGCGATTGGGTGTGTGACCGACGTGGGGCTGTTTCTGCATTTACTGGCGGATCGGCTCAAAGCGTAGCGTGGCCGTCCTCGGCCATGCACCACGTGCGAGGACGCCCGTGGTACGCGGAGAAATGAACTGGGGTGCCCCACCCTGCCCCGATCTGATCAAACCGGACGGTCCGAGCTTCCGCCGTCCCGGGTCTACTCTATAATGGATGTGGACGGAAAGGTGAGTTACGCACGCCCTGATGCGAAAAGACCCATGAGGGCCACAGCCGACCCCAACAGCCCAATAATGACATAATGACAATCAAAACCGCGGTTGCGCACACCGTCTCTACCCAATTTCCCACATACCCTCCGACCATTTAACACAGAAGACCCTGTCCCCTTTGATCTTAGAATCGGCGATTGTTTAACAGGAAAGATTTGGTTCACAAGCCAAATCCGACTCAAGTATTGGTGACGTCTTAAATCGTTTGTTATGAAACGGTTACGGCATTAGAACATGAAAAGAAGCACCATTGTGGACGAATTGGGGGCAGAATGTGGAAAAATCACCATATCATGGGGCGAGTAATCCTGTGAGACACATTATATTGTGATTTTCCTTATGTAAATTCCACTTTTCTGATTGACAGGTTTTGGCCTTTTCGGTTAACCTGAGAACCGCTCTTAACGAGTCTTCGGCCATTCTGGGAGGCACCGGAGACTCTCAGATCGACAACGAGAATACTGCTCGGAAGTCGTAACATCATTGAGGGGAAGGGCCAGTGAGGCCGGATGCCGATCTGTGTCCCTGAGGGAGGAATTATGTCCGAAAAGACACCTGTGCTGCCGCAGAACGCGATTCGCGTGTTGGAACGTCGTTATCTGATGAAAGATGCCGACGGTCGTGTGGCTGAGACACCGGCGGAATTGTTCCGGCGTGTCGCCTACGCGATCGCCGCCGCCGATGCCAATTATGGCGCCACGCCCCAAGAGGTCGAACAGACCGCCATTACATTCTATCACGCCATGGTCGACCGTGAGTTCATGCCGAACTCCCCCACCCTGATGAACGCGGGCCGTCCCCTTGGGCAGTTGTCGGCCTGTTTTGTCTTGCCGGTCGGAGATTCCATGGAAGAGATCTTCGAGAGCATCAAGAACGCGGCGCTGATTCATAAATCCGGAGGCGGAACCGGGTTTGCCTTCTCGCGGCTGCGTCCGAGCAATTCGCAGGTGCGGTCGACGTCGGGTGTCGCGTCGGGGCCGGTGTCGTTTATGAAAGTCTTTAATGCCGCCACCGAAGCGGTCAAGCAGGGCGGCACACGCCGTGGCGCCAACATGGGCATCCTGCGGGTCGACCATCCCGACATTGAAGAGTTCATCACCTGCAAGAGCGATCTGACCCAGGTGACCAACTTCAACATTTCGGTGGCGGTCACCGACGATTTCATGAATGCGGTTGAAGGGGGGACCGACTACGATTTGATCAATCCGCGCACCCGCAAACCGTATGAAGTCAACGGGCAGGTACAGCGGCTCAATGCGCGCCAGGTGTTTTCGTCCATCGTCGAGCACGCGTGGAGCACCGGTGAGCCAGGCGTCATCTTTATTGATCGCATTAATCGCGAGAACCCCACCAACCGTGCCGAAGAGATCGAAGCAACGAATCCATGCGGGGAGCAGCCTCTCCCCCCGTACGACTCGTGCAACCTCGCGTCGATCAACCTCGGGACCGTTGTGAAACGCGAATTGCCGAACACCTATGACCGCCGCAATCCGTCCGATGGTGTCGACTGGGAGAAGTTGACGCAACTGGTCAAACTGGGTGTGCACTTTCTTGATAATGTCATCGACATCAACAAGTACCCGATTCCGGAGATCGCCGAGCAGACGCATAAGAACCGTCGCATCGGCCTCGGTGTGATGGGTTGGGCCGATATGCTGGCAACCCTCGGTGTGCGGTACGATTCCGAGGAAGCGTTTGAACTCGGCGAACAGGTGATGGAGCACATCAATAACGCAGCGCGCATGTACTCATCGGAGTTAGGCGCCAAGCGCGGGAAGTTCCCCAATTGGGACAAATCGATTTTCGAGGAACAGGGTGAGGTCATGCGCAACTCGACCGTCACCACCGTTGCGCCGACCGGGACGATTTCGATCATTGCCGGGTGTTCCTCGGGCATCGAGCCGTACTTCGCAATATCGTTTGTGCGCAATGTGATGGAGGGCACACGTCTGGTCGACGTGAATCCGATTTTTGAGACGATTGCCAAAGAACGCGGCTTCTATTCGCCGGAATTGATGGAACGCATCGCCAACAGCAATTCGGTCCAGGGTTTTGATGAAATTCCACAGGATGTGCGTGACGTTTTTGTCACCTCGGCCGACATCACCGCCGAATCGCACATTCGCATGCAGTCGGTCTTCCAGAAACACTGTGATTCGGCTGTTTCGAAGACGATCAACCTTCCGCACGGCGCGACGCAGGATGATGTCCAGACTGCGTACTGGCTGGCGTACCGTCAGGGGTGCAAAGGTGTGACCATCTATCGTGACGGGTCGCGGCCGGGGCAGGTTTTGTCGACCGGTGCGACACCGGAATCCTCACGGACCAGCGATGCAACGGGGGCATTCGGTGTGAAGCAGGCCGCACCACCGAGACTGGAAAGCACGCCGGTGGTGGCCAAATCCGAACCGGCGGCCGTGCCGAAGCCCGTTCAGGCCCAGCCGACAAAGCCGGCCGCACCGGTGAAAGCCGATGCCGACAATGTCGAGCCGCTGGACCGTCCGGAGATCCTCGAAGGATTCACCGAGAAGGTGAAAACCGGGTACGGCAACCTGTATGTGACGGTGAACACGCAGCACGGGCGGCCGTTTGAGGTGTTCGCGTCGATCGGTAAGTCGGGGTATTCGACCATGGCCGACACCGAGGCAATCTGCCGGTTGATTTCGCTGGCGTTGCGGTCCCACATCCCGGTGCGGCAGGTGGTCAAACAGTTGCAGGGCATTGGCGGGTCGCAGCCGGTGTTCGAAAAGGGCGGTGTGATCAGCTCGATTCCCGATGCGATTGCCAAGGTGCTCAACGATCACTTCGGCAACGGCCACAAGCTGACCAAAGCACCTGACATCTCCAAGGAGCACTGCCCCGATTGCGGCGGGCTGCTTGAACATGAAGAGGGTTGTGTTCTCTGCCGGGGGTGCGGTTACTCGCAATGCTAGGCAGAGACAAAAAAGCAGACCTTCCCCTTCCATAATCCCCGTAACCCCCGCGTCTCCCCCGCGCGGGGGTTTTTGGTGGGGGGGCAACTATCGCCCTCTTCACTTTGGAAGAACCGAACTTCAGAGTGAGGTGAAGAATGACAGAGCAGTTCAAGTTCTCTACCGAAGATCAAAGGACTATGATTTACGCTCTGTCGAGGCTCTTTGATGAGACGGTGGAAATAGTTAGATCCAACTCCGGTGGACCGAGTGCAGGATCTAAAGCTGAAAACGAACTCAAGGGTCATCCCGACTCTGAATCGCTCCGGGATGCATTTGTGCACGGGACGGTGCTGATCGAATCGACGGCCGACCAGCTTGATGCTTTAGTGAGAACATTAACTGAACCTATTCTAACAATGGCCCCGTGGACTTGTACGCGTTCGATATTGGAGGCGAGCTCTTTGGCATGTTGGCTATTGGATCCAGAGATTCGAACCGACGATCGTGTTCAAAGGAGTTTGACACTAATGTACGAGGGAATGGACCAACAACGAAAGTATGCAAACTGCACCGGTGACAAGAAACACGAGGGGTGGGTGAGCAAACGGATGCGGTCCATCGAGATAGTTGCGGCTACAAATGGATATCGGCAGCGCAACGGGGACGACAAAATGAATGAACGCAAGCGCTGGAGGATGCATACCGCGACCGATCTGGTAAGAGATGAACTCGATGAAGAATGCGCTTATAGATTGTTGTCCGCAATTGTTCATGGCCATGGCTGGGCTTTTAGACAAATATGTTTCAGACGTGTTGAGGATGAGGAGAAGGCTGAACTTGGACCCGCTACCCAACCCCAACAATCCCTCATTGAGAAGCATTTGGCTCCTGATTCAGTAGCGCTGCTGGCAGGGCTGGCAGGGAAATCACTGTTTGTACCACTTGCCTACAAGAGCCGACTATTTGGGTGGCAGCACGATCCTTGGGATGAGATCCTCTATCGAGTCGTTGAAGAATGCACGCTTGAAGTGCGTGGAGCACTATTGGGCTGTTGGGCAACATGAGCGTGTGCACCCCATCAGCGAAAAGCCCGCGTGTCGCCAAATGCCTAGAGCATCAGCAGATAGTCAAGGACTTTGCGTAGCGCTCAGGTTACTTTGGGATCACTTAGTATCGACTAAGGAATTATGTAGATCCGGCCAACACGCTCTTGCATACTCCAAGAACATGCTATCAACCTCATTTCGAAATTCGTTGAGACTTATATCCTGAGCATGTTCAGGCATTTGAAATCCGAGAGCGGATGCTAAGCGAGCATCCGCTACCCCTGAATCATGAGTTCTCTTAAGTATAGCCTCCGCAGAACGTGGCGCAATAGCGCCAAGTGCGACACCAAGCCGAGAACACTGATAAGCATACTGAGCTGCTGCCTCGACCTTGACTTTTTTAGACCCAAATGCAGACAAATAGTCATATGCTGTCCCTGAATAACCAATTCGATTAACAAATTCTGTACCGACCACGCTGAATGAACTCATGTTCTTCGAGTGCAGTACGTCGCCATGCTCCGTGTATAGCAACTGAAGAAATTTTTGTACTGATCCTTGCGGACCTCTAACTCCAAGCAATGTTTGACCAAGTTCATCAAGCCTGTGTGAGTACTTAACTCCAAGAACCAACCCCACCTCGAATAGATACACCCACAATGCGAAACACTGCCCATATCTCAGGTAAGGCTTTCCTATTAGCGGCTTGGAACTACTCGACTCAGCTGTTAATTGCGCCAGCAAAAGCGCAAAACCGGAAGTTGGCTTTGATTTCTTCAGGAGTACTCCTCCGCGAATTCGTGGGAATGCCTTCAAAGAACATAGTGAATCAGGCGTCAACTAACAAGGGGTGGTCGGCATGCACGAAACTATTTCATTAGTGGTCCGGGTTTGCCATCCACTTGAGCAGGGCGCACGGTGCGGGTGGCCCGGGCGTTCGCCCGCCTTTCAGGTCCGGCTACCCCCGACGCCCTCGTCAGGGTTTACTTGATGGCTGAACGTGTTGGGCAAGCCCTGACTAGGGAGTCAGGGCCACCCATCCAGATTTGGGCGAGGCTCCTGCCGAGCCGAGGTTGGGACATGCAGGTGCGGCTCGCCGGTCCGCCGCGGCGGATCGACCTCCCGAAGGCTCTTATTCTTTGGGCTTTTTCAGCACACCCGCACACATCAGTATTTACTTGAGAGACTTCGCGCCTGATACAGAACGTGTTGGGCAAGCCCTGACGAGGGAGTCGGGGCCACCCAGCCCTGGGAACGACGCCATCAGCCCAACTCTTAACCTGCTGGGAGTAAATACCTTGCAGCGCCCACTTGACACCCGGAGACGACCCGGTATAATGATATCAACCGGCTCTTCTCAGGAGGTCGAATTGCGGCACGTACTCAAGTGGTTGATGGAAACCGGCATGGTGTGTTGTCTGGTTCTGGGCCTGGCGCCGTTGGCAACGGCGCAGTGCAGCTGCCCGTTTCAGGCCGACATGAGTGATGACGGGATTGTCGATGCGATTGATGACGGCTTCCTGATCGAGCTTCTGTTCTTCGCCGGGCCGGAGATTTTGCAGGACCCCACCTGCCCGACGACGCGCGGAGATTTGAACGCCGACGATGTCCACAATCTCATCGATCTGCTAATGTTCTACGATTACGCATTCGCGCAAGAACCGCCGGCCGACCCCTGTGCCTGTGGATTCCCGTGCGCGCGGCAGACGGGATCGGGCACCGGCAGCGTCGTCGTGGAATCGCGGTCGGTACTCCCGGGCATCGAACACACGGTTGGCATCTTCATTGCCAACAGCACACCCTTGGACGGGGTGACTATTCCGTTGGTCATTCGCGCGCTCGACACATACCCGGCGACACTGGAACTGCGGGAACATTCGAACGGACGATTCGCGCCGACTTACCCAATTGAGATAACGACCTTCTTCGACATGATGGGGGGCGACTGCGCGGGCGGACCGGGAACGGGATTCTCCAACCCGCAATACACGGCTGAACCGACCGCGGTGTCATCGCCGGATGCGTTCCTCTACACGCGATCCAACATTGCCTGGTTTGACCCTCCGATCAGCGCCGATACTGATGTGGTTCCGTCGCTGGAAATTGTGTTCACCGCACCGGATACGCTGGGCCAATTCGAAATCGACACGACATGCAGCAACCCAACAAACCATCTGGCGTTCTATGAGGCCGAGACGTTCGGCGAGATCAGCCCTGAGTTCACCAAGGGGATCATCACGGTCGATTGCAGCTGTCCGTTTCAGGGTGACATCAATGCCGACGCGTTCCCGGATGCGGTCGACCTCGGTTTGATGATTAACATCCTGTTCTTCAATGCAACTGATATACAGGATCCGTTGTGCCCGATCACACGCACCGATTTGGATGGTGATGGATTTTCCGATGCGGAAGATCTGAACGCGCTGATCGAGCTCTTGTTCTTTAACGGGCCGTCGCCGGTGGATCCGTGTGATTCGTATTGATGGTCTAATACACAATATCGCGTCCATCACCTCGCGATTCCATCGTGACGATGACGGATGTCTTTAAGATTGAGATCATTCCAGAGTCATCGTACTGCCGTCGCCCGTGACACGGAACAACTCACCCTTTTCCCAGAGCAATCCTTCAAACGTCTCCAGCTCATCGACGGGAACATCGATCGCGATCACCTTGCCGTTGTAGAGCGCGTGTAGGTGATCGACTTCGCTATGGCCAACCACGATGGCGTTTGCGTTGTAACGGGCGAGTGTCTGTGCGACATCCTGTTGGGTTGCGCGCGGGTAGCGGTTGTCGCGTTCTTCGAAGTAACCACGATACCACAACGGCCCGTCGCCGCTGAAGAGATAGCGTGGCCAGTCGCTGAAGCGCATTTGTGCGGGCGGCAAGTCGAGATACCGGCGTACCGAATCGTTCAACTCCGACAGCGATAGTGAGGCTTCAAGAACACGGGGCGGAATGCCGGCATGGGTGAACAGAATTCCATTGATCATAATCGCCGTTGGCTTTGTGCGCAGCCAACGGCCGAGTTCGGTCTCGGGACCATAGAGATCGTCGTAGTCGATACGTGTCTCACGGCAAATCCCCTCAGTGTATATCTCATTCACGTATCGCAGATCACCGCGGATCACCATTGTCTCATGGTTGCCCAGGAGCAAATGCACCCCTCCGCCCTGTACGACAGCCTCCTGTTCGAGACGGTAGAGCAGCCACAAACATTCTGTTACCATATCACCGCGATCAAACACATCGCCGACAACCACCAGGTGCCCGTCACCCCAGTTCCAATGTAAACCGGCTGTGACGATCCCAGCCGCCTGGAGGATGTCGACCAACCGTTCGTACTCTCCGTGGATATCGCTGACGGCAAAAATTCGCGATGCATCATCGAGCACCGGATCGGACGGCACAGCCGGACGCCGCGGGATCGTGTATTCCAATGCCATATCCTCGCAGAGACCACGAAAGTGCAGTGTGTCGCTCACCCGAAACTCCTGTGAGGCAACCGTATCATGGCACAGATAGAACACTGTTACCGTGGAGTCATTCATCCAGACGATATGCGGTCCATTGGGCGGTTGTGGCGTCTGATCGGTTGTGTTTTCAGGATCATTTGCTATGCAAACGCCCCACGATATCGTGAGAACGAAGACGCTGCATAACAACATACGTATCAGATTGTGTCGCATGATTGGTCCCATCATAATGGTTTACGCACTCGCACCGTGCTCGTCTTGACAATCTCGGAAACAAACCATCTGCAGGCAAATGAGAGTTTACCGGCGCGTTAAACGACCCGTACCTCCGTCGCGCAGACGCAACGTCTTGCCACACCGATTCAACTGTGAACCGAACCGGCGTGAAGCTGCAAACCTCTGGTTCCGTTGCATCACATCATCCAGGATCAACACTCTCCGATGTCCGGGTTTCCCAGTCGTTGTTATCCAAGTTTAATTTGTTGGATGATGATCGTTCTAATCGGTCTTCCGTTACCGCACCCATTCCAGTGTCGTATCCCCCGCCGCCGAGAGTTGACGCACGACGATCTTCTCATCGTCCGGCCACTCGAGGAATTGGACCAATCCGGTGCCGGCAGTGTCGATGCGGATGAACATGCGGGCGCGGGTCTCGTTGTCGAGCCAACTGATCGAGCCGGCGCCGTCGGGCGTGACGCCCATGTTGAGACGTTCGCGGTTGGCGGGATTGCCGACACCCAGCATGACATCGAAGCCCATGCTGGTGGCGCCCGCAGGGGTTAGCCCCAGTCCAAACTGCTCCGCAGCACTCGGATCGAGGATCTTCATGCCCGCCTGATTGCGTCCGTCGGGCATCGGCGCGCCGAGGACAATTCGTTCGCGCCCCTGCGCATCTTCGATAATCAACTGCTCGGTGCGGACTGTCCGCTGGGTTTGCGGATCGTCGGACCATGCACCGACCGTCCAGCTCGCAAGCAGAATGAGCACCGCCGCCAAGGTCAACCGACGGGAGCGGCGCAGGGATCGCTCCAGTTGCTCGAGACGAAGTTCGACGTCGCCCTTTCTCGTTGTCATTGGCGGGTCTCTCCCTTCTTCAGACAGATGGCTCAGTTATTGTGCTGATGTAGACCTGACTAGAGCTTAGTTGATTGAGAACTGTGTGGTCAAGGGGAATTGGGTCTGAGGCGGTTGATCTCAATGGCTGCAGCATGCGAGAAACCAACAGTTTGTCAGAATAATGCTCATGCGCGTTATTGCGGCGCTTCAACCGCGCAAAGGTTCTTCCGTGGGGAGAGCACCGAGAGTATCTTTGCCCTTCGGAAGGACACAGGAGATGCACATCGTCACGAGATTTTTCTTTCTGGTCGTTGTTCTCATCATCCTGCGGTCCGTGCCCGCTTGTGCCATCGGCCCGATTGAGGTTCACAACTCGGACAGCAGCGCCGCGCTGCGTCTGCAAATGGCGATTCAATGGCAGACGGTTTGGACAAGCGAAGATATGGGTGCGGGAGCGAAGCGAAGCGAAACGAAGAGCTGTCGATGCCGGGTGCCCCTGACGCCCTCGTCAGGGTTTACTTGCGCGTCAGCTCTGCTGTCATTTAAGGTAGTTCCCCTTTCGTACGGCCACGGGTGAATTTGGCCATGCTTGCGTGAGCGCCCATATACTAGTTCCACAGTAGAGCGGTTGTCAGAATAGATTTCCGATTGAGGGGAAGCGAGGCACCGTGTGTATCG
>CAYTTY010000013.1:0-88600 GCA_964440935.1 uncultured Ignavibacteria bacterium
TTTCCAACAGGAGTTTACACCCACTCCTTTTTACAGGAAAGATCGGACATCACCCCAATGCTGCCCCATCTCAGGACGCGGCATCGGCCGTTTACGCGGCCAATGAACAACAGGTAGCCGTAGTCATCGTTAGGCATAGCGAGAATCGACCCCGACTTTCGGCTTTTGGGCTTGGCCATATCCCCGAAAAAGGAGTAAGAGCGTCGATATTGGTATGGCGAAGGCCATGGACAATGGCTATGTTAACGGCCAACAGGGTAACTCTTTCTTCGTTTGGTATGCTGAAAACTCGCTGATTATCTTGCCAACGATGGATTGGCACCCTCACATTCAAGGCCAGGGAGGCACAGCATCGGAATCTTTAGGACCAACATAGCGTACTCTTCGCCAAGTAGGCCGCGTGCGTAAACTCCGCGTTGCGATAATCGACATCGTTTCCAAATCCGCCAATCCCGGTCTTTGGGGCCGGGTGATGAACGCGAACTTTGCGAGCATTATGCCACAGGTCATTGCAACCTGGTGCGAAGAAAAAGGGCACGATGTCACCCTCACGTGCTATACCGGCTTTGAAGACCTTAAGGAAGAGCTGCCCGACACTCCGGATCTCATCTTCGTCAGCGCCTTCACGCAAGCGGCCCATTTATCCTATGCCCTCAGCAATTACTACCGTTTGCAAGGGGCAGTAACGGCGATTGGCGGTCCGCATGCCCGTTGCTACCCGGAGGATGCCCAGCGGTTCTTCGATTACGTTTGTGGGTTTACCGACAAGGGGACCATCAGCGATCTGCTGAGTGACTGTTCGCCGCACCGGCCGACCGGAATGCGTCTGGATGCGAACGCACAACCGACGCAACTCCCCGGCGTCCGCGAACGATGGAAGTTTATCGAGGCCACATTGCGTAAGGCGCCGGCAATCAAGATCGTGCCGATGATCGCCAGTGTCGGGTGTCCGTATACGTGCAGCTTCTGCATCGATGCCGATGTACCGTACGATCCACTCGATCTGGATGTGATCAAAGAGGATCTGCGTTTCCTGATGACGAAGTACAAACGTCCCAGAGTCGGCTGGCATGATCCCAACTTTGGCGTCCGTTTCGACGACATCATGGCGGCCATCGAAGAGACTGTTCCCGGTGACCGCGTTGACTTCATCGCCGAAAGCAGCCTCTCGTTGCTATCGGAGAGTCACGTCGCACGTTTGGCCAAGGTCGGCTTCAAGGCACTGCTACCGGGAATCGAAACATGGAATGATCTCGGCGGCAAATCCAAAACGGGCAGCACCGTCGGCATGGAAAAAGTGCGCAAAGTCTCGGATCACGTGAATATGATTCTGCGGTACGTTCCGTACGTTCAAGCCAACTTTGTTTTAGGACTCGACACCGACGAGGGGTCAGAACCGTTTGAGCTGACCAAGCTTTTCCTCGATCTGTGCCCGGGGGCGTTTCCCGCCTTTTCCCTGCTGACCAGTTTCGGGCGAGCAGCCACACTGAATCTTGACTATCAACGCGATGGCCGCGTGTTGGCGTTTCCATTTCACCATTTGAACAACAATCATGCGATGAACGTGCGGGTGAAAAATTATGAGTGGATCGAGTTTTACGATCACGTCATCGGTGTGACAAAGCATGCCTGCTCGAAGTCTATGATGTGGCGGCGCCTCAAGGCCAACCGGCCAGGCATATCGGGCGGCTTGAATCTGATTCGCGCGTTGTCATCGGAGGGGAATGGCCGTATTCGATACTACACGGACATTCGTCGCCGCCTGACCGAAGATAAGGAGTTCCGGGCCTTTTTTGAGCAGGAGTCCACAAAGCTCCCGTCATTCTATATCGATCGGATTCGCGACGATTTGGGCCCCTTCTGGGAGTGGTTACCTGAAGGCGGGCTCCATCATGACCCCCACGCCTATCTGCGCTCCCAGAACCGGGAAGCGCTTGTACAAGTAGGAGTTAAGGGTCGCGACCAGGTTTCGACGATAGCACTGACGGCGGGTAACCCATAAAAATAATGGAGAGAGTTGGCCATTTCTCCCGTATACAGATCAAGCGCCACCGACGGGGGGCCGTTGGTGTTCATCTGCACGAAGGCATCAATCTTCCGCAAGATCAATTGAATCCCCCTATTTAGGCAGACATGCCAGATTGGATTATTGCACCTTGAAGACATTCTCAGACTACGCATTTCACCACGACATCCAGCGCGGTATTGCCAAGATGGGCTACACCGTGCCAACCCCCATTCAGCTCGACACCATCCCCCCTGCCCTTGAGGGCCGCGACATCCTCGCGTGCGCGATGACCGGTTCCGGAAAGACGGCGGCGTTTGTGCTTCCCCTCTTGCAGCAATTGATGGACAAAAAGCGCCGCGTGACGCGCGCTCTGGTATTGACACCGACGCGCGAATTGGCCGCGCAAATTACCGAGCATATCGATGCTCTCGCCGCGCATACGTCGATTACCTGTGCATCGGTATACGGTGGCGCAAATATGTCGTCACAAACGAGCGACTTTCGCCGCGGTGTCGATATCATCGTCGCGACCCCGGGACGCCTGCTCGATCACTTCCAGTATTCGCATGCCGCACTCAAACATCTTGAATTTCTTGTGATCGACGAAGCCGATCGCATGCTGGATATGGGATTTCTGCCGGATGTTCGCAGGATTCTGGACCACATCCCGCAGCCCAAACAAACCTTGTTCTTTTCGGCGACGTTGCCGGGACCGATTGTGTCTCTCTCGCGCGAGATGCTGCAGGATCCGGTTTCGGTCAATGTTGATCGTGTATCGGCGCCCGCGACGGGTGTCACGCAGACCGTATACCCGGCCAGCCGCACAGAAAAGTCCAGTCTTCTGCTCGATCTGCTCAAGCGCGGATCGCTGGGCAATGCGCTGGTGTTCACCCGTACGAAGCATCGGGCTAATCGTCTCGCCCAGTTTCTCCAGAAGAACGGGATCGCGTGCGAACGTTTGCACGGAAACCGTTCGCAGAGCCAACGCACCGAGGCGCTCGCGGGATTCAAGAATGGGACCTTCCGTGTCTTGGTGGCCACCGACATCGCCGCCCGTGGAATTGACGTTACCGCACTTTCCCATGTGGTGAACTTCGACGTTCCCGATGTGCCGGAGAGCTACATCCACCGCGTCGGCCGCACGGCCCGTGCGGAGATGACGGGTGATGCGTTAACGTTCGTTGCCGCGGAGGAAGAGGCAACTTTGCGCACGATCGAACGCTCACTGGCGACGTCCATTCCCCGTGTTCAGTTGGATGGCTTTGACTACATGGCTGACTCGATTAGACGGATGCAGCCGGTGAAACATCGGGACATTCCGTCGAATCGTGGTGGCAGTCGTCGCACAACCGGACGGTCGTTCGGCGGGAAACGTCGGCTTCGAGCGGGCCGTTCCCAGAACAACGAAGCAAAAGTGTATGCCCAGCCCAAACAGGTCGTCGAGGCACCAACCGAACATCTCACGTCGAGCCGATCACGCAGACGGAATTCGCGACAGTCGAGTGGCCACAACCGGCCGGTATAAACTCCCGCTGTCCCAGCGATGTTGTATCAATGACCCGTGAGATTCTCACTTGCGGGTCATTTTTCAATATCACGGCTTTTCAGGATACGCAACCCACAGGGACTGGAATGATATAGAGTGATTGTCAGAATTATTTTCCGTTTGGATTTCTATACTCTGTCATCCCCGTCGGCCGTGGTGGACCGAGACAGTGTCGTAATTGCTTGTGTACGAAGACAATGGATTCCCGCATTCGCGGGAATGACGGCTATGGTTACCTTGTCAATCGGAAATCTATTCTGACGACCGCTCTATCCGCCCCAGCTGTGTGGTCTTCTCAACCGATCGGGGGGCGTACATCAGCAGCTTGGACAACCCGGCGGAAAAGAGAAAATGCACCTGAAGTCGTTGGCGGGCCATGCATTGAGCCCGGCTAAGCCGTGCAAGCAGGTTTCGCTTGGTCAGAAGTTTAGATGTGTGCCTACCTCGCTGGGGCGGAGAATCAACTCCCAGCAGGACTCCAGGGTCCGGGTGACCCACGAAGCATATCAACGTACATCGCTCGCAACAATTGTGACGCGGACCTCATCCCTACTCCATCGGAATCTCGTATTTCTGTACATCCGGTTCGAGCTTCTTAATGATCGACGCGTGATAGTGTTCCTCTTTGAGCCCGCGGTAGAGACTGTAGGTCATCACCAACAGCACGAGTGTAAACGGCAGACCGGCGGCAATAGCTGCGCTCTGCAGGGCCGTCAGCCCGCCCCCGACCAGCAGTGCGGCGGCGCACAGTCCCTCCATCACCGCCCAGAAGACGCGTTGACCGACCGGTGAATCGAGTTTGCCGCCGGACGTAAGATGATCGGCCACCAGTGAGCCGGAATCCGACGATGTCACGAAGAAGATGATCACCAGCAGACCCCCCACGATCGAGGTAACACTGGATAACGGAAACGATTCGAGCATCACAAAGAGCGCGCTGGCGACATTTGTGGTGACCGCGGTCGCGATATCGGCAGCGCCCACCGTCTGCAACCAGATCGCCGAACCGCCCATTGTCGACATCCAGAAAAATGACAACAGTGTCGGCAGGACCATCACACCCAGAATGAACTCGCGCACGGTACGGCCTTTTGATACGCGGGCGATGAACATGCCAACAAACGGTGACCAGGAAATCCACCAGCCCCAGTAGAAAATCGTCCAGGGGTTCTGCCAATTGCTGCCGCTGGCGCCGTGATAGGTTTCCACCCAGAAACTCAATTGGGGAAGGTTCTGCAGATAGATTCCGATACTTTGTGTGAACGCTTTGAAGATGTAGGTGGTTGGGCCAACGACCAACAGGAAGAGCATGAAGAACGCCGCCATGTACATGTTGGCCGCACTGAGTCGACGGACTCCGTTGTCGAACCCGGCGACGACCGAGAATGTTGCGAAGAGTGTAATGATACCGATCAGCAGAACCGCATATCCGGTCTTGGCAGGGAAACCGAACAAGTAATTGAGCCCTGAAGACACCTGCGTGACACCCAGACCGAGTGACGTGGCCAGACCGAACAACGTTCCCAACACCGACAGCACGTCGATCACATTGCCCCAGAAACCCTAGATGCGGTCACCCAGCAGCGGATAGAAAATCGAACGGATGGTCAGCGGGAGGCCGCGGTTGTACGCGAAGAAGGCCAACGACAGACCCACCAGCGCACTTTGCGATGCCTGCGGCGACCGTGGTAGAATGTCGAACATCGGCGACGGTTCGGCGTAATGGTATACCGGTTCGGCAACGCTCCAAAACATCAGGCCAATCCCCATGCCGGCGCTGATGAGCATGGCGTACCAACTAAAGGCGCTGAATTCGGGCAGCGCATCGGGACCGCCGAGCCTTATGGAACCGAATTTGCCGGCGGCCAACACAACCATCGCAATGACGAAGAAGTTGGCTGATAAAATGTAGAACCACCCGAAGGTGGCACCGATGTTTTCCATAAGATTACGGAACAGAACATCGGTTTGTTGCTAATACAGGAAGGTCGCCCCGATAAACAACAGAATCAACGCGCCGGCAATGAGTGACACGTGCGGGTGCAAATCGAAGCCGAACTTTCGCCAGTTGCTGTCCCCCGGCACATGACCATGCGAGTCATCGTAGAAACTGGCCTTCGGGATGATCTGCAGGCCACGGATTCGTTCACGCTGTTCGACGGCGCGCTTCTGCTGTTTCTTCCAGAATGACCGTGCCATTTCGATGGCTTTGGCCTGGTAGGTTTGATCTTGTCCTTTTGGTTGGCGTTTGGGTTTCAGAAGGCCTCCATCCTAATGCCATGTTCAAATCGCTTGTGTAGATAAAAACCGTGCGGATCACAGACCGACAAGCGGATTGTGTAGTCGATTCCAATGTCCGGAGAGATAAAAATGACCGAAAGGATAGGTCTGATCGGACAAGGACTGGACTGAAATGGAGGGGGAAGGATTCGAACCTTCGAAGGCGTCTGCCGGCAGATTTACAGTCTGCTCCCTTTGGCCGCTCGGGCACCCCTCCCAGAGGCACGGCCCCATATTGAGGCCGAAGGGGTTGAAACAAATGGTGTTACAGTCGTAAAATCAACGCTTTTATGGTCCTTGCAGTCCGGCCGCCTCGACCGGCGTGCGGGCGAGGCGCCCGCGCTACAATCTCTACATAAAGCCGGCGAAGGGACTCGAACCCCCGACAGGCTGATTACAAATCAGCTACTCTACCAACTGAGTTACGCCGGCCCGGACAAATCGTATTACGTCAATTCTCTCCGGTCATTGGGCGGTGTTCCCCACCCTGCTCGAGTTGGCCTGTCGACCACCTCGATGTAGGGTGGGGCTCCTCATTTCGTACGATTATGCTCCGGGATGGTGTTGGTCATCCCGAATTGTTGGATCAGCCCCCGGTCTGTTCCATCAGCGGCTTTTCGTCTTTCAGGTGCTCTTTAAAGAAATCGACCATCCGTCGATACTGGATGAGCAGATTCGACCGCTTGGCCACACCATGTCCCTCGTCCGGGAAGATCAGGGTGTCGACAATGCCGCCCCGCTCGGAAATTGCCTGGGCCATCTGACGGGCCTCGCCCACCGGCACACGGGGATCGTTTTCGCCGTGGATGATCATCAGCGGCGCCTTGATCTTATCGACATTGGCGACCGGTGAGATGTCATACAAGTACGCGCTGTCGGTCAGCGGACCGTACTCGGATTCGCGCAGGTGGCGGCGATAGTCGGCGGTGTTTCTCAGGAAGGTCACGAAGTTGGCGATGCCGACGATGTCGATCGCCGCTGCATACAAATCGGGGTTGGCGGTGATGCAGGCGAGCGTCATGTACCCACCGTACGAACCACCGGTCACACCGATATTGTCGGGATCAGCGTACCCTTGATCGATCAACCAACGCGTGGCCATTTCGTAGTCTTTGACCGATTTCCAGCGGTCTTTGTAGTTATCCATATCGAGGAATTCCTGGCCATATCCCGCGGAACCGCGCGGATTCACCGCCAGAACTCCAAAACCATTGAGTGCAAAATACTGAAAGTTTCGAATGAACGTTGGGCGGAACTGGCTTTCCGGTCCTCCGTGCGCGTAGACGATGAACGGAACCTTATCGCCCTTTTCGCTTCCCGGCGGCAGATACAAGTAGGCCCCAATCTGAACACCCTCGATGCTTGGTATGTGCACCAACTCAGGCTGGACGAGCAAATCGAGATCGACACCTGCGGTGACCGAATAGGTCCATTGATCAAGGGTCTCGGTGCGGAAGTTCCACTCCCAGCAATCGGGCGGATTCGCCGGTCCGGTGAAGCTGAAGATGATCTTATCCGGACCGTTGAAGGTAACACCGCCAATGATGCCGTCGAGCGGCGGTACCGGAAGCTCTTCACCGGATGCCATGTCGGCCAAATGCAGTCTGGCATATCCCTCTTCATTGACGACCCATGCCATCGTCTTCCCATCTTCGGAAATCTCAAACTCCTCGGTCTCCCAGACAGTGCCTGATTCGAGGAATTCAATGTCCTTCGATTCAATGTCAATCTTCGCGCGACGTGCGATCCCGTCATCGTTGTCATTCGAGATCACATACAGCGACTTCATGTCGCCGGAAAAATCGACCGCGTAGAAGTTGGCATTACCCTCATGGGGGGTGATGTTTTCAAACGTCAGATCATTCAGGTTAACCAGATGGAGATCGTTGTCGACGTTCGACGCAAACAGATAGGTCACCAGCCAGTTGCCATCCTTGCTGACGATCCAAGGACCGTTGTATCCCGGCTCCGTCAAGACCGGACGCGACCGACCGGTCTTCACGTCCATTTCATAGACATAGAAGTCCCTGCCGTTGGCTTCATTGGAGCGGTAGAAGATCTTGGTGTCGTCGTAGGTCCAAGTGGGATCGGCGATCTGGACATTATCAAGATCGGTGAGTGGTTTCACGATGCCAGTCCGCACTTCAACCAGGTAGAGGTTGGTCTGTTCGGAACCGCCAACGGCGGCACCAACAATCGCCCATTTACCGTCATGGGAGAGCGAATAGAAATCGATACCGTCGGTGAACACGGTCACCTGCATCGGCCAGTTTTGATCGGTCATTCGATACAACTGGTTGACACCGGACATTCGCGACGTGAAGCATCGAACAGAGCCGTCTTCAGAGACCTGCGGGCTGAAGTTGCCGCCGATCTGCATGAAGGTCTCGATGTCCGGTACGTATGCGGAATCGAACAGCTGTGCCGAGGCGGGACCGGCCGCGCACATAATGGCCGCCAACACAACCACCCAGAACCTTTTTCGCATCTTTCCTCCTCGCAAGCGTGTGGTCACAAATAGACGCTCCATTGTAGCCGCCGTCACTTGGCATGTCAAGTCAAGGCGGGGGTACCTATGGGGCTTACACGTTCGCCCGCTGCAAGTTGCGACAGGATCGTGAAGATTATGGTTGCGTCGGCGCAAACTTCATCCATTGCTTACAGAGGACTCTTTCAAGGACAGGTAACATGGCAGATAAAGGTCCAACCCAACCCTCTGTCCCCATCGAAGAGGGAGATACGTGTGATGTGATGCTGTTCGACCCCGAACGGGTCAATCAGGCCAAACAAACCATGCCTCCTGAACGCCAGGTGGACGATGTTGCCGGTCTGTACCAGTGCCTGGGTCAGCCGACGCGCGTACGGATTCTGCATTCGCTGTTTGTGGGCGAGTTGTGTGTTTGTGATCTGGCCCAGATACTCGGACTCAGCGTCTCGGCCGTTTCGCACCAGCTCCGCATCCTCCGTTCACATCGGCTGGTAAAGTACCGGCGCGACGGCAAGATGGCCTACTATTCGATCGACGACGAACATGTTAAGACGCTGTTCGCGTTGGGTTTAGAGCACGTGCAGCACACCTGATGGCTGTTAACGCTGAAGTGCAAGTGGCCTGCCCCCCTGCCTTCGCGGTAATTCGTTGTCAGATTGCATCTTAAGTAAGAGGATAGATTCGATCTTGTCGCTTGCACAATTGCTCAAATGACGTACTGATTGTCTCGTAATGATGTCAGAGGGGCAGATAATGACGATCATTCTCTTTCAAATTGCGCTTTCCACGTGGACGGTGATCCTACAGGCGGCGCCGTATGTGGTTCTGGGTCTGATCGCAGCTATGATCATCTATGCGGTCTTCCCAAAAGACCGTGTTCACGCCCTTCTCGGGAAGCCGGGAATGGGATCAATCGTGAAGGCTTCGGTATTGGGAATCCCACTCCCTCTCTGCTCGTGCGGAGTCCTGCCCACCGCATTGTCCTTGCGTGATCGCGGCGCTTCGAAGGGTGCGACGGTCTCGTTTTTGGTGTCAACACCTGAGACCGGCATGGATTCAATTGCGGTCACGTATGCTCTCATCAATCCCGCAATGACGGTCTTGCGACCGGTTGCGGCGTTCTTCTCATCGATGGTCGCGGGATTGGGCGTTGACCGCTTTGTTAAGGATCACCCTGAACCTTCCGCCAAGAGTGCATCGTGTTCTTCGTGCGGTTGCAGCAGCAAAGCCGATTCACAACCACAGGCGCGTCCGGGTTGGCGGTCACGGCTGAGGTCGTCCTTAGATTACATCGCAGTCGATTTCTTTCCTGATATTGCGAACTGGTTGCTGTTGGGATTTGTGTTGTCCGGAATCGTTGCGGCGTTCTTGCCGACGGAATTTCTTCTCGGAATTTCACCGACAGCGCAATTGCTGTTGGCCGTGGTGGCCGGCATTCCGATTTACATTTGCGCCAGTGCGTCAACACCAATTGCCGCTGTCCTGATGATGAAGGGCCTCTCCCCTGGCGCGGCGTTGGTGTTTCTGCTGGTTGGTCCCGCTACTAATTTTGCATCGTTGTTGGTCATTGGACGCCGCCTGGGTCCCCGTACGTCGGCAATCTATCTCGGCAGTCTGGTCGTGACTGCTCTAGCGATTGGGTTTGCGGTCAACGGTTTTCTAGGCGGTTGGAACTGGGTGCCAAACATCGCATCGCCGCACGTTCATGAACACATCGGCTGGCGCAATTGGATCGGGACCGCGATTCTGCTGATCGGCTTTGTGTATGTATGGATCCGCCCGTTGTGGCTACGGCTGCATGGTGGCACAGGCGAAGCCGGTACCGACGCATCTGACGCGCATCATCATGCACATGTCCAACACGGCTAGTTTTCCCCCACAATAGTGCTCCGATAGACAGGTTCATCAGCACAATTCTCCGATTACTGAAACCTCCCGGTGGGAGTATTCGTAACAGTACATGATAACGGCGATGGCGATTTTGATCGTCGGGGCAGCGATTGAACACGCAGTAAGGGAGCGACGCTATGCATCGTATGGTGATGGTGTACCTGGTTGGAGCGTTGGCACTCCTCGGATGCGGCCCAACAAAGCACTTCTACGATGGTCCGAGCCGGGACGCGGCCGAGGTTGCGGTTTTGAAGCTCGATGTCGACTCCGGTGCGCGCGTGGTACGCATTGACGATCGTGTCGTCTCCGACAAAGACCATGACGGCACCGGACCGGCCTGTTTTACCGGGAAGGTGGCTTTGCTCCCGGGTACGCATACGCTCGAAGTCCTGTATCACGATTCGTTTTACGATCATGCCACACCGGCAACGGGACGAACCACAATGACCGTGCTGACATCCTCTGACCACAAAGTGCTGACCTTCGAGGCCCGCGCCGGCGGGACGTACCGGGTGGGCGCCGAGAGCCGCCAGGCCGAGTGGCCGCCGAATGCCATTATCTGGCGTACATGGATCATCGAGGAGGATTCCGGGCAACGCATCGCCGTAGCGCCACCGGAAGACTGATGGTCCCCACGCTCGTCTGATATCGGCATTGTTGACTCCAGGGAATTGGTGACGTTCCTTGATTGTGCCGTCATTGCAACGGCGCTTGACCACTATGCCTCCTTCCCGTCGCCAGCGTTCCCGTTCACGACCACGCTCTCGTTCACGAAGCAAATCGACGCCGACCATCCGCTTTGATCAGCGGTCGAGCGGTGTGTTGATGCATATCAGTTCCCTTCCTGGCCCGCATGGGATTGGGGATCTGGGCCCGCAGGCGCATGCCTTTATCGATTTTCTTGCCGCGGCACGACAATCTTGGTGGCAAATGCTTCCGGTTGGGCCAATCGGCAAGGGCGATTCGCCTTACAGCGCACGTTCTGCAATGGCGGGAGAACCGATGTTCATCAGTCTCGATTGGTTGGCCACACAGCGGCTGCTGACCAAGCGGGATTTAGGTTCGACGCGAGCGCTGGTGGACCGGAGCGTAGATTACAAGGCCACACAGCAATTCCGCGAGCAACTTCTGCGAAAGTCCTTTGCGGCCTTCGAACGTCAAATGAAGAAGCGTCCGGTGAGAGGCTTTGACGCGTTCTGTCGCAAAAACCGTCACTGGCTGGACGACTATGCCATGTTCATGGCACTCCGACATGCTCACGGCAACACGCCGTGGACGCACTGGCCGGCCGATATTCGCGATCGCGATCCGGATGCGCTGAAACGCATGCGGCGTGTGGTGGGTCGTGAGCTTCGTTACCACCGGTATCTGCAATTCCAGTTTCAGGGTCAGTGGCGGCAACTACGTGCGTATGCGAAGAAAAAAACAGTGCGCCTGATCGGTGATGTGCCCTTCTATGTCGAACATGACAGTGCTGATGTGTGGGCCCACCGGGCGTTGTTCGAACTCAACAATGAAGGTGCTCCCACACAAATAGCCGGTGTACCACCAGATTACTTCAGCCGTACCGGACAACTGTGGGGCAATCCTCTGTTTCGCTGGGATGCGCACAAAGCGGACAATTACGCATGGTGGGTGGCGCGGCTCCAGGTGGCGTTTGAGCGTTTCGATGCGGTCCGTCTTGATCATTTCATCGGCTTTCAGCGCGCGTGGTCTGTTCGTGCCGGATCGCATACCGCCAAGGGCGGTCGATATGTTGACGGTCCGGCCGCGCCGTTTCTTGAGAGCATTAAGAACCAACTCGGCGCTCTTCCGCTCATTGCCGAAGATCTCGGTGTGGTGACCGAGGAGGTGACGGCGTTGCGTGAGCAGTTTGCACTGCCGGGTGTGCGTGTGGTGCAATTCGGTTTCAGCGATGAGTCCGGGCAGTCGGAACATTTGCCGCACAACTATCCAACGGACTGTGTCGCATACACCGGGACGCACGATAACGATACCGCTATAGGGTGGTTTACCGACAAAGGCAAAGGCGCGACCACGCGATCGAAGCGTACGGTTGAGAAAGAACGCAAGCTGGCAATGACCTATCTGGGCAGCGACGGTAAAGCGTTTCATTGGGACATGATTCGTGCGGCCATGATGTCACAAGCGAGCATGACGATCGTCCCACTACAGGATATTCTCGGGCTTGGACCCGATGCGCGCATGAACCGTCCGGCGCGTCCGCGTGGCAATTGGGATTGGCGCGTGCGGGAGGCCGAGCTCACCGACGAAATACAGTCACAATTGGGGTTGTTGACGAGGATTTATGGGCGGGCGCCGTAATCCAGCGCGGGCAGACAGGAGTGCCTCCGGGGCGCCCCGTAGTCCGACCACCCATATGGATCCCATCACCAGACGCAATAGTCGATTGATTCAATTGGCCGTATCTCCGGGTGCGGTGTGTTCGGTACACATCCGGAGTGCCGCATCGCGGAGCGGTTCGGGTGGATCGAGTCGCTCCAATGGCAACTGCTCCAGCATGAATTGTTTGGCTGCACGACAACTGTCGAGGTCGCCCCGTTCCTGACGCTGCTGACATAGCTGTAGAAAGAGTGGGTAATAGTTCCTCCCCATGTGCCGGCTGACATCATTGAGTGGGATTGAATGATCGTTGTAGCCGCGGTACTCATACATGCCGATCACATTGTGTGCGAGAATGCTGTCAATGGGTTCCGGCTCAGTCGCCGGCACGACGGTGTAATGTAAACCGTCCTGGCGGATGTGATCATCGACCCACAGGCGGTTTTGCGAGTAGACGGTTGCGTAGAAGCAGACCGGCCGCTGCCACCGGTTTTTCTTCAGAAGATCCAGGAGCGCGATGTCCTGCGTACGAGCGTACTTGTCTGCCAGAATTGGTGGACAGTGGAATCGGATACCCCAGCGAGGCAGTGAACCGTCATCGGCGTTGTTCACTGCGACACCCGAGGGAGGAGGAATGATCACGGTCGTGTCATTCCACTGGCGCGTCTGTAACGTTGCAATTATGCTGTCAGTGTACGGGACAGGGTAATCCGGGTCGACTTGCGGACGTTGTTTCAAGTACCACGATGTGTTGAACAGGGACAGATTGAGCAAGTGCACGTCAGTCCGATAGCTGTCGGCCAGTTGAACATACAGGGTCGGCCAGGTATCGTTGTCGCCATTGGCGAACAGAATGGCGTTCTCCGGTAATCCGGACAGGGCGTTGTGCGCGAAATCGTAGGCAAAATACTGCTCGGACCCGTCGAGCCCGGTCCAGTTGCGGAACAACTGGCCGGCGGGTGCCAGCAGCAGGAACACCAGAGCCGCCAAGTGTCGGCTGAATGAACGCCGCAGTTTCCATACGGAATTGAGGATCGCTCCACTGCCGATCCCCATCAGGATCCCGAGCGGGACCATCAGTGGCAGATAGTGACGGTCGAACGGACGGAAAAAGCCTTCGGGGATATTGAAGTAGCCGACAGTGCCGACGCCCGTCAGAATCCAAACGAGTGTGAGGGCAATCGCCATTCGTGTTCGTCGCCTGAGCAATGCCATCCAACCAACAATGGCGAGTGCACCGGACAAGAGACCGAGAATGCGCAACTTGCCGGCCGTCCAGAAGAGGTTATCGCTGAGTGTCCGGACAACATCGAGTACCTGACTGGAGAATAGTGCGGAGTTGCGTTCCCAGACATTCATCAGAAAACTGCCACCGTACTGCTTCAAGGACACATAATCGTACAGACGCGACAGCGAACTGGGATCACCCATGTTGATGAACGGATCGTGGGCGGCAATGGGTAAATGCAGCAAATGAAACGACAACCCCACGATGAAACCCAATACCCCGCCGGCCCAGGCTCTCAGCGTGAACACCGAACGCAGACGTCGAATCGCCACCCAAACGACAATCCCGGGAACCAGTAGCAGGTTGGTTCGGTGCACACTGAAGTCCAAACCGAGTAATACACCGATTAGAACAAACCAACTCCAGTCGTCGGCCTCACCGGCTTCATCCCACCAGCGCACCAGCACCCAGAGAATCAAAACGGTAAACAGGGTTGACAGGATGTACGGATTGAATTTGACGGCGTGCCGCCAAACGGAGACAGCGAAGGCATAGGCCAATACACCGATCAGTGCACCAATCGCGAATCCGCCGGTTATCCGTGGGGGCGCGTTCGTCACGGCAGAGTTTGGAGATGGCCACACGCGCACAGCCAGTGCCGTCATGAAGCCAACAGTCAATGCACCGATCGCGGCGGCGAGAATGTTGAGCGTGTAGGCGGCTTCGAGACCGCTCGGCAGTTGCAGGGCCAACCATCCGAGAATCACCAGCAACAGCGAACCGGGAGGTGGGGTGATGCCCAGCACGATGGCCGCGCACGAGTAGTTGCCGGAATCCCACCAAGTGATCGTTGGATAGGCGGTGAGAACGTATACGACGAGTGCGGCGACAAACGCCAGAGCGGACACGAGAAAGACACGACGGCTGCTTATCGAACTGTCGTCAGCGTGGGTGGCCACCCTCCACCTCCTGGAATCGTGTTAGCCATTTCGGATACGCAAACGATGTATCCCGGTCCAGATGCTGAGGGAAGGGACGGCCGCTGAAGACCTGATTGCCCGTCGACTGGAGCACTTGCGAAATCTCGTCCGGCATTCCCAGCGCTTCCAGGCTCACCGTCCACCAGTGATCGTCGTCGACACGCACCGCCGTTAATTCAAATCCGCAGCCACTGGCGCGGTTCATTGTCATCGGTTCCGATGTCGGACGCACTTCCGATACGCCGTACCAGCGCAGCCATCGTTCCTTGCGGACCGTGATCCACTCGTGCGATTCCCAGGCATCGGTGCGGCGAATCAAGCGGTCGATGCCCAGGTCACGGCTGCTCCACTTCACCCAGTCGTCGGCGTAGCCGATGACAGCGTTGGAGAGTGCCATTGGACGCGGTTCGGTGCGGCGCACTTTGATCTCGAACCGTCCCTCGCGCATTTTCACTCCGACCGTATCGCAGTCCGGCAGTTTCAAGTATTGATCTTCACGCGGCGAGCTTTGCGTGTACTCGTGGCCCTCGCAGAACCAGTCGAGCACCTCATCGGGGAGCTGTCCGTGAAAAAACCACCGCATTTCCGAGCTGAACAGATACATACACCTCCCTGCTACTCGGGAATATGAACCTCATTGGGGGGACGGCAAGGGTAATCGACAGATTATGGGGGTCGTCATAACTCCGTTCCGACTGAGAAGCAGTGAGGCAGACTGGATCTTATAGCGATTGTCAGAAGAACTGTCCGATTCCAGCGTGCCGTCATGCGCCCACGCGTGACGGCTATCTCCCGTACCGACAAGGCATCACCCGAAGGCGGGTAACGCCACATATGACCACCGTGTTCGCTTCAAACGGACAAGAATTCTGACAATCGCTCCAAAAGCGGCGGCTTGTCCTACTTATGGTATGCCTCACCACGGTCAATCGAGAACGCACGCGCAGTCTGCTCCATTACGGTAACGAGAGCCAGATCATGGGGGAGCGTCATCGGACCGAACGACCAGATGAACGCGGCCCGTGAGAGCACCGATTCGTTGACACCACAGGCGCCGCCAATGATGATCACAATGTGTCCGCCGTGTGCATCGAGGAGACGTCGCAGTGTGTCAGCCATGTCCGCTGACGTCGACGATTGACCACGGCTGTCACAGGCAATGACCGCGGCGCCTCTGAATGCTGTCAATCGGTCGATGATCCGTTCCGATTCGGTATTGCATACATCGGCATCGGTACGTTCACGGCCGGATACTGTCTTTACGTGCTCGATGTTGACCTTGGCATACTTCGAGAGGAATTTCGTGTAGTGGGCAACAGCGTCTGATGCCCAACCCTTGGCGGGCTTACCGACAGTGAGGAAAGTGACCGTCATGAGCGTGTTACCGCGTCATTCAAACAGTGCCTGGACGAACTCCGCGGGTTCAAACGATTGCAAATCGGCGGCGGTCTCGCCTACGCCGATCCACTCGACCGGAATCTGCAATTGGTGGGCAATTGCAAGCACGATCCCGCCTTTGGCGGTGCCGTCGAGCTTCGTGAGCACGATGCCCTTGACATTGATCGCTTTGGTAAACTCCATCGCCTGCAATAACCCGTTTTGTCCAGTGGTGGCATCCATAACAAGGAGGCAGCGCAGATGCCCACCATTGTCGCCGATGGCTTTGTTAACGGAACGACCGATTTTGCTAAGCTCTGCCATCAGGTTCGACTTACTCTGGAGACGCCCGGCAGTGTCGATGAGCACATGTTGCGTACCGCGGGCCTGCGCCGCTTTGACAGCGTCGAACGCGACAGCGGCGGGATCACCGCCAGGTTCGGAACGGATGATTTTGGCGCCGACACGTTCGGCCCAGATTTGGAGTTGCTCACCGGCCGCTGCGCGAAAGGTGTCCGCGGCGGCAAACAGAACACTCTCCCCTGCCTCATGATAGTGGCTGCCAATCTTACCGATTGACGTTGTCTTACCAACGCCATTGACACCAACGAAGAGGACGACATCAGGTAGAGTCGTATTCTCAATTCGATTGGCACGATTGGCAACCAGGAACTCGACCATTTCAGCCTGGATGCGTTCGAGCACATCGGTCGATTTCGATACGCCTTCGCGTTCACAGCGTTCCCGTACTTTGACAGACAATTCCTCAGCGACTTCAACACCGCAGTCGGCCGAAATCAGAATGGTCTCGATTTCCTCAAATAGTTCGTCGTCAAGCGGCACGCCCTGGTTCAGGGTTTCCTGCAGTTCAGTGCCGAACCGTTGTTTGGTTTTCGTCAGGCCGCGCTTGAGGCGACTAAAAAACTCTCGCATTGATCCTCCACACACGGGCCAAGCGCCCATGAAGCGGAGCAGGATACGTGATTGGCAGGGGGAATGCAAATGGGCAGGTTTCGACCATGGGCCATGCGGTACGTGCTTTTCCCGCGTGTCATCCGCGGGGGAGGATGCGCCCAGCACATTGGACCGGTGAATCTGCTTTTTAGTGGGCCTACGTGTACAGGTTCAATGGCGGATCCCTCGCTTCGATCGGGATGACATTACCCTGAGGTACTCTCTGCACTGAGCTGGGGCTCGGCGATCCGCGCTTACTCCTCGTTGGATTCGGTGATGGAGACAACCGTGCCGTTGGCGTCGAGTTCGATGCGGGGTTCGGCGAGACCGGGACCTTGGTCGTCTTCACCGGCGCGGTTGAGACGGACTGAGACGATGCGTGAGATGCCGGATTGCTCCATCGTCACACCATACAACCCATCGGCCGCTTCCATCGTGAGCTTGTTGTGTGTCACAATGATGAACTGGGTTTTGGTCTTGAAGCGGTCGATTAGTCGCAGGAAACGGCCGCAATTCGCATCGTCGAGAGGTGCATCGACCTCATCGAGGATGCAGAACGGACTCGGTTTGACGAGATAGAGACCAAACAGGAGCGCCAACGCGGTCAGGGCACGCTCGCCTCCGGAGAGCTGGCGCAAGCCGATGAACTTCTTCCCCCGTGGACGGGCATAGATTTCAATTGGTGACTCGAGCGGGTCTTCGACATTAACCAGCCGCACATCGGCTTCACCACCTCGGAACAATTCGGTGAACACTTCCTGGAAATGTGCACGTGCCGTTTCGAACGTTTCGACGAAACGTTGCCCGGCTGTGCGGTTCAATTCGGTGATCGTTTCATTGAGTTCTTTCTTCGCCGTTCGCAGGTCGGAGAGTTGCTTTTCGAAGAAATCCCAACGCTCTTTTTCGTGTTCATACTCTTCCAGCGCGAGCGGATTGACCGGACCGATGCTGTCGATCTTATTTGAGACTTCGACAACCTTGATCTTCAGATCCTCATCGGAGAGCGGTGACTCGTCCTCGGGCAACTCCGCCGGATCGAGGGACAACGATTCCTGAATGTAACGACGGTACTGATCAAGCTCGGCATCGAGTCGCGACCGATCGACTTCGATTTGAGATCGTTTGCGTTCGGCCTCATCGCGACGGCGACGGACGTCTTTGACCTTGACGTCCATTTCGGAGAAGACTTCGCGTTGCCGGGAGGCGTTTGAGCGCGCGTTGGCGCGCTGTTCGTCGAGACGGGTCTTTTCGTCGGTCAGCGTCGCATGTTCTTCGCTCGTCGTTTGCAGTTGCTCGGCGAGTGTGTTCAGTTCTTCAGCGTGTGTTTCCAGCTTGCGGGCGATGTCGTCCAACTCGACATCAGCTTCGCGAATTGCCTCGGCCAATCGCTGGCATTCCACCTCGGCCGCATTATAACGGGCAACGACCTCGACCCCCTTGACACGCGCATCGTTGAGCGCCACACCGGCAGCATTGAGCTGTTCTTCAAGAGTCTCCAACTCGTCGCGCGATTGTGTCAGTTGCGCCGTGAGTTCATCGATGCGCGCCTGTGCGGAGCGTCCGGTGGCGAGTTGGTTTTCCCCCTGCACCGTCTGGTCGGCCAGTGCTGTACGACGGGATTCGATGTCGGTTGCCAGTTCGTCGCGTGACCGCCGATACTCCGCCGCGCGGGCATTGGCGGCTTCGAGACTTAGACGCTGCTCGGAAAGGCGCCGTTCCAGATCGGTCAGTGCAATCTGTTCGCGCTCGGCCGCTTCTTGTGCTGTTGGAATTTCGGTGCCGATCGCTTCGAGACGTTTTTGAAGATCGGCCAGTGCCGTTCGCCCGTCGGCAATCCGCCGCTCGAACTCATCGAGACGTTCGCGCCGTCCGACAATCGGTTCGACGCTTGTATCATCGCCGACTCGTACAACGCCGGAGGGTTCGATGTAGAACCCGTCGCGTGATACCACCCCGTACTGTCCATTCGATTGCGCGAACGCTCCACGTGCCTGTTCTCGATTTTCGACAACCAGCGTTCCACCCAAAAGCGCTCTCGTCCATTGACGGACTTCATCGTCGCACTCGACATGATCATCGAGCCAACCGGCGCAACCGGATACCTGAATGTCGGGACGATCACTCGGAGCGGTCACGGGCACACTCGGATCGAGTACCACCGCGCGGCCGGTAGATTCCGAGGAGAGGAAATTGACCAGCGAGGTGGCGGTCTCGGTATCGCGGCACAGAAGCGCCCCAAGTCGATCCGCCAGTACCGCTTCGACGGCACGATCCCACCCGTCGCGCGGCCTGAGGCGGTCGCCGAATCCGGTTACCGCATTGCCCCAGCGTTCGGAATTCGCGAGCACACTCTCCGCCGCAGCGCCGAACCCTTCGCCGCGCGTAATCATCGTCGAGAGCATGCTGTGCGCCGATTGCCATTCGCGGAGTCGTTCCTCCCAGAGCTGGCAATCATTCTGTTTTTGCGATTGCTCCTGTTGCAATTCGGTGAGGCGTGCTGTTGCCTGACCGGTTTTCATGCGCTGTTCGTTCAATGCCGCAGTCGAATCATCGCGTTCCCGTTTCAGGCGTTCCGCTTCGGTCTCGGCCCTACGTAAGTCCTCCTCGAGGCGCGCCTGACGGGCGTTCAATTCCTCGATTAAGCGGGTCCAGTTCTCCTGACGCTCCGTGGTGGCGGCCTGCTCCGAATCGAGGCGCGCGCGATGATCGCGTGCCTCCTGCAGCGCGTCTTCGAGCTGGCGATGCGATTCGGTTTTGCCGTCAAACATCTCTTTGGCGGTGCGGTACGCTTGCTCGGCCTGGCGAGACGAATCTTCGACAGTGCGTCGTTCGGTGTGAGCACTTTCGCGGGTCGCCTCGGCATGCTTGAGACGGTCGGTGTAATCGGTGCGGCGATTCGTGAGTGTGACGCGACGGTCACTCAACGACGTTTGTTCATTCTCCAGGTATGTTTTGCGGTCGCGCAGTTGCACGAGGCGTGTCTGGCAATTGTGCCATCGGCCGGTCGCCTCGGCCAGGTGGTCGGCCGCTTCGGTGGCCAGGCGTTCGGCGTCTTCACTGGCCATGCGCAGCGTCTGCCACTCCATCTCCAGTGCGTCGACCTGGGTCTGTAGCCCCTGGTAATCATCATCCGCTTCGCGAAACTTCGCATCACCCGATGTGCGCTTCGTCAGCAGGCCGCGGTAGACACGTCCCGCCTCCAGACGGCGCAACTCCTTCAGTTCCTCCTGAAATTCGCGGAACCGTTCGGCCTTCCCCTTTTGACGAGCGAGGGATCGTGTACGGGTAGCGACTTCGTTTTTAAGATCAGTGAGACGTGTTAGATCGCTTTCGGTCGCATCCAGTTTGCGAATCGCCGCGCGTTTGCGCGATTTGTATTTTGATACCCCTGCCGCTTCCTCGAATAAATAACGAACATCGTCTGTGTTCTCCGAGATGATCGCATCGATCATGCCTTGTTGGATCACCGAGTACGAGTGCGAGCCCATCCCCGTGTCCATAAACAGGTCGTTGATATCTTTGAGCCGGCAGGGGGCGCGATTGAGACGGTATTCACTGTTGCCGGCGCGGTCGAGACGGCGTGTGACCGCTACGTCCTCAAAGTCGCAGGGAAGCACTCCACTCTTGTTATCGATAATCAAGGTCACTTCGCACACCGAGACCGGCGGGCGTTGGGGTGTCCCGCCAAAGATGACCTCGTCCATCTTGCCGCCACGCAGCACACGTGCACGCTGTTCGCCCAGAACCCAGCGAACGGCATCGGTCAGATTGGACTTGCCGCACCCATTGGGACCGACAACAGCCGTCACCCCACTGCCAAAGATGACTTCGGTGGGATCAGGAAATGATTTAAAACCAGCAATCTCAATGCGCTTTAAATGCACAGCGCCTCCACTAGGTTTAGATTACGTGGTGGATGCCGAGCGAGTGGCGGGTGGTGCACCGGGTTGCGGCGGCTTGGAAGTACCCGCTTGAGCCGCCGTCTCGGTAGTTGCCAATCGTCGAATCATATCGATAAACAAAATGAACTCGGTTTTAATATCGGCGGTGTCGCGCCCGTGCCGCAATTCCACATTGATGAAGGGATCGCCCATTCCGTCGGGCAATCCGATCCGCACGGGTGTTTGCGACAGCATCGTCACCGCCGCGTAGAAGACACTCTCGGTGCGATTCAGTGTGATCAGCACATCAAACGGCTGCGGTAACACACGCTTGACAAAGCTCTTTCGTGGAATGCCAAACCACCACACGTCGCCCTTTTCCGGCGTTGCGATTTTGAATCGGTACGGATTATAAAAGCGAGCCACCATCGTCTTGGGTGGATAGAGCAACGTCACTTCGGCGCGCGGGAACACTTGGCGGACACGCGACAGGAAGACTTCCGATTGCCGCAGGGCTTCGTTTTGAGACGGCATGAGGATCAGGACGCGACGCGCATCACGGAGCGCCTTCGGAAAGGTAAATTCGGAGGGGACATTACGGCGTGCCCACCACCACAGTAGTAGCCGCCTGATCATGTTGTACCCCCCTGCCGGTTATTCACGAACGATTTGCTCCTACGATGGCCTCGGTCCCACGAACTCGGTCTCTTGCGACTGCAAGGTACTTTCCGATGCACTGGTGTCTTCCGGTTCGGCCAGCCAGGCTTGAATCGAATCGCGGTTTATCAGATGGCCTTCGAGACGATCGGCCCAGTTGCGAAAGGGACGCAACGGTTGACCGTTCACCGTGGCATTCACGCCCACGGTGTGGCCGAGCGACAACCGGAAATTGTTGTCGGCGATTGCTTCAACGCTCGACCCCGGTTGATAGATGCTGTTGGCAACGTCGTCGCCATCGGCCTGTATTGACGCCCACGTTTCGTCCTCAAATGTGAGCACAAGACGCAATTCGTCCCATGTTTCTTCAACAACAGCGAGGGGTGTGGTGTCTTGCGCCGGTTCCGATGGGATAGTCTCAGACGGGGTCAGCGGTGCAATGTCGCCGCCGGTGAGCGCGGCTTTCGATGTCTGTGTGCCACTATCGGTGTCGCCTGTTGTCGTCTCATCACCACGACCCAGCACGATCCAGGCGATAATCGCCAATAGAATAAGAATCCCAACGATTCCGATCACCAATGGCCCCCCGCGGGGACGCCGTCGGGTGTCCGGCGGAGCACTGGCTGTTGTTCCCGGGAGCGGACCGCTGAGTTGCGCGCTGTCCTGTGACGGTGCGGAATGCTTGGGACGGGAGGAGATATTCCAGCCCGGCATGTTTACGTCGAGGAGCGCGTACACCTCACTGGGGTTAAAGCCAAGGCGTTCAGCGTAGGCTCGTACAAACAGGCGTGCATATTGCGGGGTCGGCAGCAGATCGAACTCCTCCCGCTCAATCGCCTTCAGATACTCGGATTTGATCTTAATGTCCTCGGCGATCTCCTCGATCTTCAATCCCAACGTACGGCGACGATCCACGAACAACGCTCCGAGTTGATCGTTGGCGATATCAATCTCCGGAGCGCCGCCCATGTCGATACGGCCGGCGGGATCGGGAAGATCCGATCCCTCGCGCTTGGGCAGGGGGATTTCCCCGTTCTGTGATGAGTGTCGTCTGCGTGCACACATAGGGTTATATCCGACGCGTGAGTTGTGCCAGCCTCCGTAATGGTAATCCGATAACGTTATCTATCGGCCCGTCCACCGCCGCGACAAAAACGCCCGCCCGTCCCTGAATTCCATAGGCGCCGGCCTTATCGAACGGTTCACCAGTGGCAACATAGCGGTCGATCTCGGCTTTGGTCAGCCTCCGGAATCGTACGTGTGAGACCGCCGAGCCGGTGGCCCATCGTCGTCCGTTCCGAGTGGTTACGGCGACACCGGTAATCACCTGGTGGGTGGCTCCGGAGAGCCGTTTGAGCATGGCCACCGCTTCTTGAGTGTCGGCGGGTTTGCCCATCCCTCGACCGCCCTGGACCACGATCGTGTCGGCTGCCCAAATGAGATCGGTATCGACAATATCCACGACGCTCAATGCCTTCCTTAATGCCCATCGACGCACCCAAGCACGTGGATGGCTTACCAACGGTTCCGGCTCATCGATGCCGGGGCGGACAACTCGTACCGTGACCCCACAGGCCCGGATTAACGCTCTACGACGGGGGCTACCCGATGCTAAAGTAACACTTCTACCACAAACCGCATTGGCAAGGACCACAGCATCTTCGACGTAGACATCCTTAGCCCAATCCGAACCGTTCAACATGTCAATGCGGTCGCGACTCCAGCCACGGCTGAAGAGAACAGTATCCCCCCTCGGGTGTTGCTTCTGAGCCCTGTCCGTCAGGACTCCAAAACGATGGTGACCGGGCCCCAGTTGTGTATTTCTACCAACATCTTAGCCCCGAAGCGGCCGGTAGCCACCGTTATGCCCATACTCCGAAAGGTCTCAATAATGCGCAAGTATAATTTCTCGGCTTGATCGGGGGGCATGGCTCCCGTGAAGGAGGGCCGGCGGCCCTTACGGGTGTCGGCGTAGAGGGTGAATTGGGAGATGACCAAGACCTCGTAGCTCAGATCAGACAGAGAAAGATTCATCTTATCATTTTCGTCCTCAAAGATCCGCAGTTCGGCAACTTTCTTCGCCATGGGCGCGATCAAAGACTCATCATCACCCGCTTTGAGACCAATCAGCAATACCAACCCCTTCCCTATCGATCCGACGATCTCGCCATCGACCGTGACACTGGCTTGGGATACTCGTTGAAGACAAACGCGCATACGCCAATCCCCCTCGAAACCAAGATCGGGAAGTGAATTGAGCCGTCAATGGTAAATGGAGGTTGGCGGGCCAGTCACCGAGAGGTATCTGATGCGCTTTGGACGGGTGGATTGAGCTTGCATGGATTCCCCGTATTCCCAGCGGTGGGGTTTAGCCCCTCCCAAGTTGCCGTCCGGGTGAAGCACTTGTCGACTACAGGCACCCTGTGGCCCCTTTGACGTTGGACAAATGTCACGATCTGAAATTAGGGAGCCAAACTGTCCCGGTTTTGCTTACATTAACAGAGGTACACATCGGCCTAACGATGTGCGGATATGGCCGGCCAACGGTCACGGTTAAACGGAGCGGTTGTGCCACACCAGACTCTACACCACTCGTCGGCGAATTCATCGGACAACTCTCCCCGTACCCGGCTCATTGCAGGTGTCCTCGCCGGTGGCGGTACGTTGATCATCCTGATGTTGTTGCTCGCACTCGCGACGGTGTTGTTGGGCGGGCTTGGATATGATGCGGATGGCCGCGTTGATCTGGGACCCTGGCTGGTCCTGGAAGTACTGGGTGGCGCGTGTGCCAGCATCATTGCCGGGCTGATCAGCCGGCGCGTGGGCCGTAGTTACCGTGCCACCGCCATATTGGGCGGGATCGTGCTGTGTATGGGACTGCTCGAAGCAGCGACTATCATGAGCAGTTTCGCGGCGGAAGTGGCTCTGCCCTCTCGCTGGCTCATCATCGCCGCACCGTTCGTGGCAGGCGCTGGGATTTTGGCAGGTGGTCTGGGTCGGGGTTCAATGGCGACAGCCATCGCCTCATTCGGTCGCATCCCGGTGTTGGTCAGGTATTCGGCAACTGCTGCGGTGTTCGTGGGCGCAACGGCTGTGGCCATATTTGCACTGCCCAACATAGCAGATTCGTCCCGCTCCCATGTCGTCGCAACTGCGGTCACGCTGGACTTTACTATCGCGGCGCCCGCGTTGTTTTATGTGCTCGTTGTTCGCAAGCGGCGCCTGCCCTGGATTGCTGTGGTTCCGGTGATTGTTGCGGGATATGCAATGGCCAGCGCGACAATTCCCAATGACGATCACCACCTGCTCAAAATGCTCCGGTTCGTCGCAATCCCCGCTGAATTATTCATTCTCGGGTACTTGGCCATACTGGCGCGTCGGGCATTCCGTGGCGCGGAACATGCCGAGGGAGATTTCGCCACTCGGCTTCGGACGGTAGCGCGACGAATGCTGCAGAGCCGCATCCCCGCCGACATCCTCACCACAGAAATCGCAATTCTTCACTATGCATTCGGGCGACGTCCGCCGGCACGCCAGCAAGCCAGCACGTTTACTGTATATCGCGAGGTGACCTACTTCCCCGTTCTTCTCGGGCTTTGTGTCGTGCTGTTCTTTGAAACGATCGGTGTGCACCTGCTTGTCGTCCAATGGAGCAAAACGCTGGCATGGGTGTTGACAGGACTCAGTGTCTACGCAATGATCTGGCTGGTGGGCGACTACCGCGCCATGATCGCGCGTCCGATTGTCGTGAGCATAAGACGATTGGCGCTTCGCGTGGGGCTCCGTTGGGAGGCCGACATTCCTCTCGGCAATATCCGCCGTGCGGAGGTCATCAGTTCGCTGAACGATCCTGAGAAGGGCCGTGCGCTTAAAGCCGCGCTCATTGGTCAGCCGAACGTGCGCGTGGTACTGAAGAGGGCGACACATGTGATCGGCATGTACGGTATACAGAAGTCCGTAACCGACATTCGGCTCACCGTCGATAATGCCGGAGCATTCGTCAAACAGCTCAATCTCCTGATCGATAATGGCGATTCTGCGGTATAATCGGCAAGAGACCCAATTGATTTTTTAATTCCAATGGAGTACCAACGACGAACCGTCATCACGGGCAATCCGGCCTGAGATTTCGTGGGGAATGTGCGCACGTTATGAGACAATTTCGATTCGACTCATTCGGTATTGACAATTTACGCATCGTTGACGCAGCCCCGCCCGACCCCGGTCCCGGCGAGGTTCGTGTGGCGATGCGCGCGATGAGCCTCAACTACAAGGATCTGATGATCGTTGAGGGGACGTATAATCCGAAACTGTCACTCCCCGTGGTGCCGATTGCCGATGGTGCAGGCTTTGTGTCCGCGGTGGGTGATAGTGTCAAGAGCGTGGAAATCAGCCAGCCCGTGATGATCCACCCGATGGTCGACTGGGTCGACGGGCCATTTCGTTTCGAGTATCACAAACGCATCGTCGGTTATTCCCTCCCTGGTGTCGCCGCTGAAGAAGTCGTTCTGCCGGAACAGGCGGTGTTGCCAGTCCCGGATGGATTCGACTTGCTCGATGCCGCCACGTTGCCAACTGCGGGCCTGACAGCGTGGAATTGTCTGGTTGAGCATGGTGCGATTGAGCCGGGACAAACCATCCTGACTCTGGGAACCGGCGGCGTGTCGATGTTTGCCCTGCAGCTCGGGAAGGCGTTGGGCGCCGCAGTGATCATCACGAGCAGCAGCGATGAAAAACTGAAACGAGCACGAGAACTCGGTGCCGACCACGGTATCAACTACCGTGAGAATCCGAGCTGGTACAAGACGGTCATGGAACTAACCGATGGCGAGGGTGCCGATCTCACACTGGAAACAAGCGGCGCAAAATCATTCGAGCAGTCGACTCGCGCCACCAAAGGGAACGGTACTGTCGCTTTTCTGGGTTCGATTGAAGGACTGAAGTCGGAGATCGACTTGCGGTTTGTGATGATGAAGCGTCTGACTGTTTACGGGATATTCGTGGGATCGCGCAGCGATTTCACAAACTTCAGTCAATACCTGAGTACTCGTCCGATCAAGCCCGTTATCGACCGAATCTTCTCATTCGAGCAACTGCCGGATGCCCTGCGGTATCTGAAGTCGGGTGGGCACATGGGGAAAATCGTGGTGCGTGTGTAGACCTTCCGCGCCACACTTAGTGTTCCCCTCGCAACCGCGCTTGCGCGGCGCGCGCGTGCCATTGCAATCCCTCGAGTTCCGCCATCGCAGCGGCGTCGGATACCAGTTCGGACAATTCGCCGGAGTCGTCCAGTGAGATCCAAGTCGGTTGCTTCAAAAAGTTCATAACCGAAAGACCGGAGTAGCGAGTTGCCTGACCCGATGTTGGCAACACGTGATTGGGCCCGGCTCCGTAGTCGCCAAATACCTCCGCGCTCCGTTCGCCGAGAAACAGTCCGCCATAATTGCGCAGTTCGTCAATAATCTCCGTGGCATCTTTCACCATTACTTGTAAGTGCTCCGGCGCAAGCGCATTGCAGAGCGCACAACCCTGCTTCAAATCACCTACCGCTGAGCAAAAGCCACGTTGCAGAGATGATCGTGCGGCTGGTGTTGGCCGCTCTCGCAGCAGGACGATGATCTCCTGCCGCACCGCACTCAAGAGATCTCGTGATGTAGTGATCAGGATTGGCAGCGCATCTGAATCATGTTCGGCTTGTGCGAGAAGGTCGAGGGCGATATACCCAGGGTTGGCGGTCCCATCTGCAAGGATCACAATTTCAGAGGGTCCGGCAATCATATCGATTCGTGTTCGCCCGGCAATTACTTGTTTGGCGGCGGAAACCCATCGGTTTCCGGGACCGACAATGACATCGCAGGCAGATACGCGATCGAATCCATAGGCCATGGCCGCAATTGCCTGTATTCCCCCAATAGTGAGCACGCCATCCACGCCGGCAATCATCGCGGCGGCCAAGGTAAATGGCGATGGATTCGGTGATGCCAGAATCACATTGTCCACGCCGGCAATTCGCGCGGGAATGACGGTCATGAGCACGGAAGACGGCAAAGGATAGCGACCACCGGGAGCATAGGACCCTGCCGATGCGACGGGTACGACTCGATGCCCGGCACGTCCGCCGGGGATTCTGATGTCCAAATCTCGGACACATTCTCTCTGTGCGAGGGCGAAGTTGCGAATGCGCTGGGCAACTCGATTCAACAGTTGCCATTGAGACTGATCAATGGCTGTCGCGTACGCGGGAAGGGATGACCGATGAATATAGAGTGGAGATGAGCCGTCCCAGTCACCAAACTGCGTGGCGTAATCCCGGATGGCAACATCCCCCCGTCTCCGAATGTCCATTATGATGGAACGCGCCGTCTCAAGCGTTTCGCAATCGATCGGATCGCGACGAAATGCCAGGCAGTCAGTTGGGGGAATCTCCTGTAAAAGCTCCGACAGGTCCGTTGTCATCTCTCTGTTCCTCGCCGATTCTTCACATCCCCACCACGCCGCGAGACTCTCAACTCACGGCGATCCAGTTCGGATGACAAGTCGCCAAGGTCGCACTGTTCAGCGGCGAGCTTAATCATCATCAGGTACAGCACATCTGCCGCCTCATGGATGGCGGATTCGGGGTCCTCGGCATCAATCAATTCGTCGACCTCTTCGCGCAATTTGCCCGCGAGCATTGGCGGATCCGACAGCATGCGTCTGGTGTATGATTCCTCAGGAGCCCATCGTGTTCGTTCACGTATACGTCTCCACAGCCGCGTGACTCCCCGGTCGTCACCCCAGCACGTGTACGTGCGGTTGTGACAGAAGCCCGATCCCGCTTGACGAACGCTGAATCGCAACGTATCACGGTCGCAATCGAGATCCACTCGCAATAAGTCCTGAACGTTCCGGGAGGACTGACCCTTGATCCACAGTCCGCGTCGTCGGGAGTGGTAGGCGCCTACCATATTGTCCACGGCATAGTTCAGACTATCACGGTTCGACCACGCCATTCCGAGGCAGACACCGTACTCGTCGCAGACGACGGTTGGCCACAAATCCGCACGGCTGGTCGCCTGTAGTGGTGCGGCAATGGCATCGCCGAGTGTGAATTGTTCGGTGTACAACGCCATTCCGACCTGGGCATCGATACCCATTTGATCCAACGCCCTTATATCATCGGTGGTGCGAACGCCGCCCGCGATCGTCAGTGGAACATCTCCGGCCAATGCCTTGATCTGTGCCACCTGATTGAGGTTGATACCCGACATACGCCCTTCCCGCTCCACAATCGTGACGAGAAAACCGCCGACATGCTCGCGCAGTTGTGCAATGGCGTCGGCGAGCATTCGCCCGGTTCGTTTCCGCCAGCCATGAACAACCACCTCACCATCACGGCAGTCAATGGCGGCCAGGCAACGCGCGCGCGGAAGCTGTCGAAAGATTTCCGGAGTGGCGGCGGTGCCGAGGATAATCTGACGTGCACCACGATCAAGCCATTTCCGGGCTGATTCGACATCACGAATCCCCCCGCCAACGCGACAGGGGAAGTTGCGAACCAGTCGCGTGATCAGTTCCTCATTTGTTCCCTCACCACGCGCCGCGTCGAGGTCGATTACCGCAAGATCATTGGCAATGCTGAACCGCCGTGCCAATGGAAACGGATCGCCCGCGGAAAGTGCCTCCGTTTCGCCGCCAATCAGCTGAACAGCGCGGCCGGCCACTAAGTCAATCGATGGTACAATCATGTCTCACCTCATGCCGTGAGCGTGCCAGAGCGTCTTTGATTTCTCTGATGGACACACGCCTATAGTGGAAAATGGAAGCGGCCAGAAGTCCGGTGGCTCCACGATCAGCGGCCGCGACAAAATCTTCCGGTTCTCGCGCGCCGCCCGATGCGATGACCGGAACCGTAATGGCATTGCAGATCGCAGTGATCAGATCGAGATCATACCCCGCACCGGTTCCGTCGCGATCCCAACTGGTAAGGAGAATTTCGCCGGCCCCGGCCCTGACGGCGCTCTGGACCCACGACACGGCATCCAGCCCGGTACGGACTCGTCCGGACCGGACGACGACCTCCCATCCACCGGAGGGAGTTTGAGCGGCATCGACGGCCACCACGGTACACTGCCGCCCAAAGTTCGAAGCGATCGCCGAAATCAGAGACGGATCAGTAACCGCGGCAGTATTGACGGCCACTTTGTCGGCACCGGCTTCCAGGAGTGCACGGGCATCGGACACATGACGTACACCACCTCCAACAGTCAGCGGTATGCTGAGATACTGCCGGATGCTTTTAATGACATCGGATCGATGCCCTCGTCCCTCGGGTGTGGCCTTGACATCAAGAACGATCAATTCATCGGCCCCCTCTGATTCGTAGCGGGTCGCCAGTTGAACCACATCACCGGCGCGGGACAAATTCGAAAATCTGACCCCCTTGACAACTTCACCATCTCGTATGTCAAGACAGGGTATCACGCGAACGGCTAACATGTGTCCTCCCCCGCCTCGATCCATCGCTGAAGCAGACGCCAGCCCCATCGTCCCGATAGTTCCGGGTGGAACTGACATGCGAGCACGCCCCCCCGCTCAATTGCGGCGATAAACGAGTCGCCGTCGTTGCAGCGTGAGATGCGCCATCCTTCGGGTGCACCTTCGAGCGCGTACGAATTGGCGAAATAGGCAAAGCCGGGTTGCACCAGTCCGTCCCCGTGATCGGGCTCGACGCGATTCCAGCCGATGTGCGGGACCCGGTTTGCTTTCGAGAGCCGCTTGACCCGGCAGGACATCACCGCGAGTCCATCGACGCCCGGAGATTCATCGCTACCAGAGGCGAGAAGTTGCATTCCCAGGCAGATGGCCAAGGTGCGCTCCGCGGCACGGACACGCCGCGTCAATGCGCGTGCAACTCCGGTCGTCCGGAGGCGCTCCATCGCGGGACCGAACGCCCCGACGCCGGGCAACACAACATGCCCCGCCGATTCCACCTCTCGCGGGTCGATGGTCAGGTAGGGTTTGGTGCCAAGACGCCGAAAGGCGGCGATGACCGACGCAGTGTTGGCTGTTCCCGTCTGGACAACGGCGATGTTCACATTGCCTCCTTGGTACTGGGTATGCGTCCCGGAGCCACTACTGCAGCGGCCTGCCTCAGAGCCAGTGCCAGCGCCTTGACCGCTGATTCAGCGCGATGGTGATCATTGCCACCTCTGATGACGTCGATATGCCCGGTAAAGCGTCCGTTGACGATCAACGATGTCAAAAGGTGAGGGATGTTTTCACACGACAGATCGCCGATCCGTTCGCGGTGAAGTTCCAGCCGGCAATGAGTGTATGAACGGGTCGTCAGATCGACGACGGCTCGTGACAGGGACTCGTCTAAAGGGGCGTATGCCCATCCAAAACGTGCGATACCATTTCGGTCGCCGAGAGCATCGTTGAGAGCCATGCCCAATGCAATGCCTGTATCTTCGGCTGAGTGGTGATCATCAACATGCAAGTCACCGTCAACTGTTACCGACAAACTCCAGCCGGCATGAAACGCCAATACATAAAGCATGTGGTCGAGAAACCCAATGCCGGTGTGCAGCGTTATCGTTCCGGCCTCATCAAGATTCAGGTCAAGGTCAATGCGTGTCTCTGTTGTGCGGCGACTGATCGCCGCGTTCCGCGCTGCATTTGATGTCATGGCAACAACTCTCCGATTTCAACCAACGAACTTGCAACCCGGCCAGCGCCGGCTTCCATGAGCACTCTTCGGGTGTCATCCGGCTCGCAACCGGGAGCCAGAACCCCAATGGGAACCACATTGGCGGATCGGGCGGCACGGATGTCATCCGGTGTGTCTCCGACCATCCACGCACGCTGAGCGCCAAGTGCATTCAATGCTCTCAAAACGGGTTCGGGTGATGGCTTCACCGGGGCATCCTCCATGCAAATCACAGCGTCAAAGAGTGACTGAAGTTTGAACTGTTCCAGTGTGCGCATGGCGTCCCGGTGCGGACGTCCGGTCACGATCGCCAAAGGGATTCGCTCTCTCCATTGGCTGAGCACATTGGGTTCGCACAGAAGTTGTTCCTGTTCCCAGAGCCCCGGTCTCGAGTCGTCACCCTGGTATAACCACTCAAAATGCTCCTTCACTTCATCCTGTGACGCCACGACGCCGCGTGCCATGAGCAGATTATAGGTGACGATCCAGTCGTTGTTCGTATCAGGGCTGTTTTTGATTTGATGAATGACGGAGTCGTCAATGGTCACGCCGTATGATTTGGCAGTACCAATAATGGCCTGATGATAGGACCTTGAAACATCGATCAGCACACCATCCATATCCAGAAGAAGTGCTTCGGGGCGCAGGACGGTGACCAGGGCAGCCGCTAGGCGGGCGAAATCTCCAGCATCTGGGCACGTAATGCGCAATGCATCGCTCAGTTCGGATGTATCGGGAAACGCACGCACTGCCACACCCAAGCCGGCGAGTGCCTCCCTCACCCACGACGCGTTTGAGAATCGGGCGAGAACAAAGTTCGCTTGAGACGCCTGCGGCACGGCGCCACAACTCTGCAAAGTATCGATGAGAGCCTTGCGAGTCTTGCGTGTCTGCAGCGTGTATTTTGTGACGGCGGCTCCCTGAGATTCGAGACAATGCCGGGCGATGGCGAGCGACAGCGAAGACACCGAATACGGTCCACCGGCGCTTCGCATCGGTTTGATAATCAACGGATCACCGATTGCAAATCCCACTCGGAGCCCGGCCAGCCCCCATGATTTCGACAGTGACCGTGTGACGACGATGTTTGGATAGCTTGAAACCAACTCGGTTGGATCATCATCGGCAAATTCGATATAGGCCAGATCAACAAGGACGACAACTTCGGGCATCGCCTCGGCGAGGCGTTGGATTTGTGTCCGTGTGGCAATTGCGCCGGTGGGATTGTTTGGTGTGACGACTGCGATCATAGCAGTCGACGCGTCGACCGCATTCAAAACATCGTCCAGCGGATAGGTGTCAGCAAGCCATGGTACCGTCCGGATCTCGGCACCGGACAACTGGGCATACTGACGTAGCATCTCAAAGCTCGGCCATGGCAGGACGATACTGACCCCCGGCTCGAGTATGACACGGCATAGCCGGTCGATGGCCTCATCGGCACCGGCGGTAACCATTACCGAATCGGGAGCGAATCCGTACTGTGTCGCAATAAGCCCTTCGAGACTTTGTGCCGATGGATAACGGCGCAGTTGCTGTGGATCATGCAATAATTCGTCCAAGACGGGTATGTTCAGTGGCGTTGCGCCTTCGTTGCTGTCCAGGTGCAAGTCGACTGGAGTGGTTAGTCTCGGTACGGCATAGGGTGTCACGCGGAGCATCGTCGGACGCACGCGTGACATCGCGGCGTTTGTCGATGGTGGCGAACTCCCTGGAGACAGCGAGGCGCTATGGTACGATCTGTTGAAGAGCAGTAATGACAATGTCGGTTCCTCCTGCACGTTTTACTTTGGGAATAAGGCCTGGTAATTGCAATCGTGGGACAGCCGCTTTCACGGCGAAGCCATCATCGCCATCCAGCGGAGCGACCGTAGGACAACGCATGCAGGGAAGCACGCCGATCACCTGCTCGAGTGCCGTACGTGAGACGTTCACCTCCAGCATCACACGGTAACGGGCGTCGAGCACGGACTGCAGGATCATGACCAGTTCCTTGCATCGGCTGCGAACTCCAGGATTGCTGAGGGCGCGCGGGTTGGCGTACAGGCGCGTCGACGACTCCAGCAGAATGTCGAAGACACGCAAACCGTTTTGGCGGAGCGTGTCACCGGTTGCTGAAATGTCAACGATGCAGTCGGCATCCTCAGGAGGAAAGACCTCCGTGGCTCCGTAGGATCGAATGAAAACCGCGTCCAGCCCGCAGCGGTGGATCCACACCTGAGTCAGGCGCTCAAACTCAGAGGAGACGACAACCTGGCGATTCTTGAGTCCTCCGTTGGCAAGGACGTCCGGTGGAGCCGCCGCCACCAACGACACAGGGTCAAGCCCGGTATCGAGCAACTCCACGACATCAGCCTGCAGCTCGGACACCCAGTCAAACCCGGCGAACCCGATATCGCGGGAGCCCATGTGCAACATCTCAACAATGTTTTGTGGCTTGAGAATCTTTGCTTCAAAGCCCGACAGCGATAACCCCGGACGGTATCCGCGCTCGGGAATCCGAACTTGAATGCCGGCATCGGCAAAGAGACGGAGCACGCCATCCTGCATTCGCCCCTTGGGCAGCCCGATACGTAACGGGGGTATTTCTGGTGCGCTCATCACAGGTCCTCATGGTTCGACACCGGGGACCTTTGCGCTCTGCGGTTTTGCGAAAAAAGAGAGCACCGGTCCCTTTCGGGGCCGGTGCTTGATTGGCTCGTACGTTAATGCAAACCAGTCATCACAGTCCGGCCCGTCGGGTCGGATGGTGATGCGAATGATGCTCAGCGGCACGATATGATTGGTTTGCGTTCATCGATGGGAGTACGCCGTGCAAAAGCCCTGAGTTTGCATTTTCTTTTTAGCAGTCCACCGGTACAGACTCAGGATTTGTACCTATTTCATCACAAGGCCGCTTTGCACGGAGTATTTTCCTCGGAGTGTAACACTATTGCCCCGGAGGGGGTTCGACGGAGTTGCGGCTAAGGCGACGATCACCGAATGTGGCGATGAGACCGCGGATCAGTTGACGCTTCTCCTCCTCGTCAAGACGGGCGTCGGAATGGAGCAGCAGGTAGTCCCACAGGGGCATGTGTCCTTCCTCAACTTCCTCCGCGGCTTCGTCAGCGTGATGTTGGGGCTTGTCGAATTCCGAGAAGTTCATGTGCCTGCGTCCATCTTCAACATGCGATAGTAGACGCCACGAGGCTGGTGCAATCGAGGAATACCAGGGCCACTCGGTCTCGTTACTATGGCAATCGAAGCAAGCACGGCGGACGAGTCGTTCGGTTTCGGGGGAATCCCAGTTCGGACTCCCGGTCGTCGGCGGATTTGTGCGCTCCCCTGCCGGGAGAAATTGGATAATGATAAAGACGACAAACAGTGCGACGAGTATTCCAAGTGTTTTGGCACGACGTTTGGCCATTGTATCTCCCTCCTCGTGTGCCTTCTCTGCGACACAACCGGGCGGAGTATACGTGCGTGGTGGAAATCCCTCAACAACAAAGGCGAGCCGGATGGCCCGCCCTTGCGTTAGGAGGAGGAACTGTATCGCGCAACGACTACGGACACGGATCGACCGGTCCCGGCCCATTAAAGAACAGGTGATCGATCAGCCCGTTGAGATCGGTCGCATCCGAAACGCCGTCGTTATTGAAGTCTGCACGCGTGATTGGACAATTCGGATCCTGCGTATCGGTCGTATTGAAAAACAGAATCTGAATTAACGTGTTCAGATCGACTGAATCGAGGAATCCATCCTCGTTGAAATCGCTCTGGTACGGGCAATCGCATTCGCATGCGTCACCGACGCCATTGCTGTCGGCATCGGCCTGGCCCGCGTTGGCAACGGTCGGGCAGTTGTCACAACTGTCGGGGACGGCATCGCCGTCACCATCGGCCAAATCGTCGAAACCGGGACAGATGTCACAGCCATCGGGAACGCCGTCACCATCGGCATCGATTGCATCATCAGAACCGGGACACACGTCGCACGCATCCCCGACACCGTCGCCATCGGCGTCTGCCTGGTTGAAGTTGGCAACCGTTGGGCAGTTGTCGCACGCATCTCCGCGACCATCGTTGTCGCCGTCCAACTGCATCGGATCGGCATCATTGGGACAGATGTCGCACGCATCGCCAATGTTGTCACCATCTGAGTCGGTTTGTGACGGATTGCTTAACGCCGGGCAATTGTCGCAACTATCGGCCGCGGCATCACCGTCGCCATCGGCAAAATCATCGAAGCCGGGACAAACATCACAGCCGTCCGGAACAGTATCACCGTCGGAGTCCGCGAGATCGTCAGCGCCCGGACACACGTCGCACCCGTCGGGAACGCCATCGGCATCTGCATCCTGGGTATCATCCGCCCCGGGACAGACGTCACATCCATCGGCAATACCATCACCATCGGCGTCCGCGTTATCATCGAACCCCGGACAGGCGTCACATCCGTCCGGCACAGCATCGCCATCAGCATCAGCCAGATCGTCAAAACCCGGGCAGATGTCGCACCCGTCGGGAACGCCATCGCCGTCAGAATCAATGGTATCATCGGCACCGGGACAGACATCGCAGATGTCACCAACGCCATCACCGTCATTGTCGTCTTGCGATGGATTTGAATTGAACGGGCAATTGTCACAGGCATCGCCAAACCCATCGCCGTCGGAATCGGTCTGTGCGGGGTTGCTTACGGAGGGACAGTTGTCGCAGGCATCGCCGAAACCGTCGCCGTCGGCATCATCTTGTGAGGCGTTTGGAGTATTGGGGCAGTTGTCCGTATTGCCGCAAATGCCGTCGTTGTCGATATCATTGTCAGGATCACTGGGGCAGTCATCACACACATCACCGATGCCATCGCCGTCTGAATCCGTCTGCGATGCGTTTGAAGTATACGGGCAGTTATCGGTGCCACAGAGGACACCGTCGCCGTCGAGGTCTTCGCCCCATCGCGCCAACCCCGATGACACCTTTGGCCCCTGGAGATAGAAGTCGCCTCCCGCGTAGAGCGAAGAATTATATACGATGATGTCGTTGACACCTTGATTGACCAAACCACTGCCCATCGTCTCCCAGTTGGCGCCATCCCAGAGGGCGATATCGGCAGCCGTGTTGCCGCCTACATCAGCGAAGTTCCCACCGACCACCAGATCGCCATTAAACGCACCCAGCGAGTAGACGTTCCCTAAGACGCCGCCGCCGATCTCCGACCAGGATGTTCCATCCCACTCAGCCAAACCGGCCGCCGGCGAACCGCCGGCATTGTCGAACACCCCGCCGACGATGAGATCGCCATTCCATTCCAGGAGTGCTTCAACCCTATTATCGAGACCACTACCGAGTGCGCTCCAGTTGGTGCCATCGTACGTAGCGACATAGTTGGCGGGTGATCCGCCGGCTTCGTCAAAGCGCCCGCCGACGGCCAGATCGGTTCCGTATGTGGTCAGTGCATACACCCAGTCATTCAGCCCCACGCCCAGCGGCGACCATGTCACACCATCGTAAGCGGCGATACGACTCCCCGGAACGGTAAACCGCCCACCGGCAATCAGTTGTCCTGACCATACCGTAAAGGCGAATATGTAGCTGTCGAAGACGCCCGTTGACCCCTGCCAGCTTGAGCCATCCCACACGGCATTGTTGCCGACACTTCCAAATGGCCCCGCAATGCCAAAGGCGCCACCGACATGCAAATTGCCGCCGTACTCGGCCAATGCAAAGACAGGTCCGTCTGTTCCCGTCCCGAGTGCGTTCCAGGACGAGCCATCCCAGTAAGCGATATTGGCGGCCTGGATGTTACCAACACGATTGAACTGGCCGCCGATATACAGATCCGAGTTGTAAATGGCGAATGTGTGCACTTCGCCATCGATCCCGGGAGTCAACTCCACCCAGGATGAGGCTCCATCCCAACGGGCGATGTAGAGCGCCGCGCGCGTGTGACCATCGGTCTTGCGGAAGTCACCGCCGGCGTAGAGATCGCCGTTGTATTCGGCGACGGCGGCAACGCGGTTATCAAATGTTCCGCCGCGGGTTGTCCAGGTCCCCCCGGCGTCATATTCCCACACTTCGATATCAGTGCCCGCAATCAGCGTCGATCCATAAAGTGCGAGATCATGAACCTCGGTCCCGGGTGGCAATCCGCCGCTAAGGTCGAACCATGATGAGCCATTCCATCCCGCGACATGATTGCGCGTCATGCCGCCGGCCATCGAGAAGTCACCGCCGACGTTGAGGAACCCCAACGGACCGATCGCCAGCGCATTAACGTCGTTGTTTGTTCCCGAACCCACGGACGACCAACTGGACCCATTCCAGCGCGCAATGTAATTGGCCGTGCCACCGCCGGCGGTGGTAAAACGCCCACCGACATAGACCTCGCCGCTGAATTCCTGGATATCCCAGACGATGTGATTCATCCCAGTGCCTAAAGCGGACCAGGAACTGCCATCCCACTGGGCGATAAAATTGGCACCGATGCCACCCGCAATCGTGAAGCTGCCCCCAACGATCAGGTTCGATCCGTAGGTCCGCAGCGCGTATACCGGGCCATTGGTACCACTGCCGAGAGCCGACCAGCTTGATCCATCCCAACGGGCGATATGGTCGCCGGGACTGCCATCGAATGTATCAAAGCTCCCGCCGGCAATGAGATCGCCATTGTAGACGGACAACGCACTGACCGCTCCCGGAGAGTTTGCGCCGATGGCATGCCACTGCGTGCCATCCCATCCAGCAACACCGGTAGCCGCAATCGATCCGATTCCCTGAAACGAGCCGCCGACCACCAGCATGCCATTGTAAACGACGGCATCGGCAATCACCTGGTTCGCCCCCGGCAGCGGAAACTCATCCGACCAGCAGTCATCGATTGATGGGGCCGCTCCCTGACTTGAGTAGAACACCGGCTCGCCGGTGGTGGGATCGAGGCGAAAGTCGTATCCGGAGACGTTGACCTCGCCGGTGTTCTCTGCTTGAGCAAGCCGACGAGAATCGATACGACCATTCTCATCCAGGACTTCTTCTATCGGCGTAGCACCCATTATGGAGGCCGGATGGAGTAACAGCAATGCGAGAGCAGACAAGAAGACGATACGCTTCATGGGACAGTCCTTTCTGGCTGGAACACCGAAGCCATCGGTCGCCACCGGCGGCCGATGGGGACAGTTTTGGTCCGGTTATGTTGATTGTAAGTTAAGCGATCTCGGCGTGTTGTCAAGGTTTCGGGATAGCGTAAATGCGACTAACAACAAAGACGCCCCGGGCCGAAGGCCTGATACTACTGCGATTATTGGACTTGCGATCCGAGAAAGAGTGGTACATTGTTGGTGCCTGAAGCCGGAGGCACCGATCATCCTCCGCCTGAAAGGCGTATGACTCGTACCGACCCTGAATTAATCAAGGCCTTTCTCTCGGGAGACCGCGATAGCGTACGACTGGTCGAATCATGGATTCGATCGGTAATCAACAATAAGGGTTGGTGCCATGCATTGGATATTGACGACATCCGTCAGGACACCATCCAAACACTGTTAATCAACTTGCAGAACGGATCTTATCGAGGCGGTTCATTGCACTCGTATGTGATCAATATCTGTCTACACAAATGCATCGACGTCTTCCGTCAGGTTGAACGTCGACAGCGGCACGAACAGGAGCAACCGCCCGACGCTAATTACGAACACCCGGGAATCGAACATCGCATGGAGCGGGATGATCGAATTCGTCTGGCGAGGTCCGTCCTGAGAAATCTCGATCCGGCTTGTCGGGAATTGATTGTCGAAGTCTATCTTCATCAAGTCCGCCAGCAGGATCTGGCCGAATCGATGGGTGTTGGTTATGGCGCATTGCGCAAGAGATTGCACGACTGCATGAAACGTGTTCACGAGATCAGACGGCGGCTGGACGATGACGCGTAACAGGCAGCGCTTCAGGTCGACAATCAATACGGGGGTTATGTGAACGAGCCTGTCGATCACGAGCGGTGGAAAGCGAAGATACCGGACTATTTGCAGCACCGGTTGAGTGAGAGTGACAACGAGTCCTTTCGCCTCCACGTAAATGCGTGTCCGAAATGCCGCCAGGCGCTGGAAGAGGCGGCGGCATTGACCGATGGGCTCCGTGCGCTCGCGCGTGAGTCCGATGTGACTCATCCCGGTGCAGAGGTGCTTGTTCAATACGTGCGGGAGGCCTCCCTGCTTTCTGATACTCAACGAGTCGCTGTCGAGGAGCACCTTCTGTTGTGTCCGTCCTGCGCTGCTGCTGTGGATACGAGTCAGGCGGTATTGGCAGAATCCCAATCACCACAACACTCCGAGTATGCGATCGGGATGGCACGTACGCATTTACGACCTGCGTGGGTTCAGCTGTTATGGCATCCGGTCACCGGTTATCTCGTGGCGGCGTTATTGCTGATCGCTTTAGGAATCCCGGCATGGCAAACGCTGCAAGGGTCTGGCGACGACCACAATCCGCTCATCGTCGCCCCGACCTCTCCCCTCATCCCCCAAACCCGTGCCACGCTGAGACCGACAACGGTCGAGCGAACAGCGAGTGAGGATCTCCTGCGGTTGGTCGTATTCAGCGAGCAGGCCGTTCAGGGATCATTTGAGGCTGTGTTGCTCGATTCCACTGGTGCGGTCGTGGCCGCAGTCAGCGCATCGTCCTCGCGATCCACGAATTACCTCGGAGTGACGATTGCTGACGCTATGCTAGAGGACGGACGGTATACGCTCCGATTAGAGACCGGCTTGAAAACCGGCGATGGTCGGTGGATTGACTACCCGTTTGTCTTACAGACAACTGAGATCCCGTGAGGATGTCCTCATCGACTCCAGTGGCCCGTGACGATAAACGGCGCCCAGTGGAAGGGGTCGGCGGGACGGCCGCTGGCACGAGCGGCCTCAATGTAGCGAACTGAGTACTCCCGCAGGGCCTCGGCGTACGTGTCCGTTGTGGCGGAATGGACATAGCGCATGATGTCGGCCGTTGTTTGATCAGAGACCGGCCACATGGCACTGATAATTGTTGCCGCACCAGCCATTTGAAATGCGCGAGAAACTCCAAGGGTTCCACCCTGTATGCGATACACAGCCCCGCGGCCGGTCTCGCATGCAGACAAGACCACAAGACGCGTCGAGTCGAGCGGAAGCAAAGTGACCTCCTCGGCGGTCAGGATACCGTCTTGAGCGCCGGGAATGGTAACGTCCGGTTCATGGAGATTGGCCCCGGATAGCAGCAGTCCCGAATTCAACAGCGGTGACGCTCGATGAATCCAACTTGATCCTGCAAGCATCCGCCGACCACACTCATGGGGCATCAAAAACCCGTGCGTTGCCAGGTGCAGTACATCGTACTCGCGCGCACGCGCCTTGATCAATTCTTCCGAAGCCGCCGCTCCCGTGTAGACATCGGCCTTCCGTTGCCCCAAGCGCTTTCAATCACCGGCGATTGTGATCACTTCCTCGCCTGTTCCCGGCAACGGCGCGAGCAAAATGTCCTCAAACTCTTCGCATTGGGGCCGGACACTGCGGGTCACATACTCAACACGCTTGACATGACCAGCGGGCAAGTTCCCTGCTGTAGACCGACGTTTATCGGCAGGAGCGTTAAAATCGGGGTCTCCGAGTGCAAGCAGAGTTTCCAAGGGCTGGCGTTGCCGATCCCTGCCGCGAGTGAGATCATGAATACTCGATATTGTGTGCAGGGTGTGCTCTTCCACGAGGTGCGTGCCATCGTCTCGTTTTAGGAATGAAAAAGGAATGCTTGCCATCATCACTTCCGGCGCGATCAACACAAAATCATGACGGACCGCATCTGCAATTGGCGCCCAGAGGTGATCGTACAGTGTGCGCGCGATAGAGTCGATTTCAGTATGGTAACTGTTGGACAGTCCAGGAGGAGACGAGCCGCGGTCACGCATCAGCGCTGACAGCCGGCTCTCGATACTGTCCAGGGGAGCGCTATCGCCTATTAGCCGCATCTGCTTCAGACCGTCGTTGTCGACCACTACGGCGACATACATGGTTTTTTCATCATACGTGAGGGTTCTGCTGACATCCAGATAGCTAAAGTAGCAGACAAGCGTTGCTGAGTCGGGCAATGCCTCGATCACATCATCGAGTGCCGGCACATCAGAGAGTCCCGTCTGACGGCAATCGCCGGTCAGGTCTGCGAGATTCATCATGAGACCGTGTTGGACCCACTCCAGAGAGTCGTTCTGACGGCGTGTGTCCAATGACTTTTCAAGGGGGTCACGAAAACGGTTGGCCGCCGTGGCGGCACTGATCTCATGCATCTGTTCGTAGGTCTCAGTGACCGGCTCAGTCCATACATCTTTCAGGCATTCACGCCGTAAATACAAGTCGTGCGGCGCCAGTCCGGCGCCATGGATGAACTCTTCGAACATTCCGGCAGACACCACCTCATCGGGCTGTGGCATCTCAAAGTAGGCACTGGCTGCTGTCGACAGAGCGTACATCATATGCATCGAGAACTGCACTGCGTCCAAGTCTGTCAGTCCGCCACCGTGCTTGATGTAGTTGGTGCGGCTGATCCGGGTCGCCTCAAGCCCCAATGCGACGGCGTCATCCAACTGGTCATTGATGCGGCGCTCGTAGGAGTAGTAGCCGTAGACCCGCGCCAAACGGATATGATCGGGGCCGAGAAGAGTCTCGTACATACGCAGTGATTCCTCGAACAGCCCGGACATGTCTTTCTCCGGTTCGAGGAAAGTCCCTGCCACCGCCTTATAGAACAGCGCAGCCGCGATTTCGAGGTGGTCGCCGGAATGCCACCGGCGAGTGATCTCAATGGCCCGGTCTGCCTCTATGACGGCCTCTTCAAGACAGCGCAGATTGACGTGCAGGGCGGCCAGCCAGTTGTGATACACGGCCGCTTCCGGATGATCCGGACCATAATTCGCGACAATCAGATCCAACGCCTCACGGTATGCGCGTTCGGCGTCTTCATACTCTCCGATTTGCCGGCGCGCCCGCGCCCAGGCATCCAGGATTGAGGCATGGTCCATCGGGCTGATATCCGGCACACCGTCGATAAGCGCCACGGCCCGGTCGGCCCATTGAATCGAATTATTTGTTCGTCGTTGGACTCGCGCGACTCGCGACATTCCTGCCCATGACTTGGCCAATTCGAGACGATCGTGATCGGGATTCCCCACAGCCAGATCGACGGCCTCGCGAAACAGCCGTTCGGCCTCGGAAAACCGCCCACGCACGCGGTACGCCTCGGCGCAGGTGTTGAGGACGCGAATGCGGTCAATGTCCGGCGTCCTTTGATCCGATCTGAGGCTTGCGAGGACTCGGGTTGCCAGGGACTCCGCCATCACAAATTCCGACATCTGAAGATGTGATGTAATCTGTTCGAGCGGTGCCTGATTCGATTGAGCATGTGTCAGGGTGGCCGTCAGTACTATAGTCAAAAGCCACAGCTGGATATGGAATGGACGCATCTTGATTCCTGACCTTTCCGGGTCATCGGACAGTTCCAATATTTACTAAGTAACATTTTCTTCCGTATCGCGACAATAGATTTTGGGAGGAGTAATAGTGGAGTCCCATCGCAGTTCAAAGGTGCGTAATCAGCGCCTACACGTTTACTACAACTCCTGACACCTGACAATTAGGTGCGGGAGTGCAACTTACGCCCCCGGGGAGCACAGGTAGATAATGTCCTTATTACATTTACGCTACACACATGTAAGGCAACTGCTCCGCCATAAATCTCTTGCCAGGCCTGCTGGGGCCTGAACCTCCCCGGGGAGGATGACAACCCGCGGGCGCTCGCTCGCGGGTTTGTCGATTGAAAACAACTGTCACCCAAGAATACGCCCCGGGCCTTTGGGCCCGGGGCTATTGGTACAACAGCACGTCAGGAGCGACGGTTGTTTATGGTTGTGTGGGGAGTTCTTCCGGTTCGACGGAGCCCATCAGGGCGTTGTCGACGATCTCGGGCGTCACGAAGACGACCAGATCGCGAGTGCGAATGTCCTTCTTGTCGTAACTGAACAGACGTCCCAGGACCGGAATGTCCATCAGCACCGGAACACCGACACGCGTGAGGATTTCGTCTTCGGTGGTCAGCCCGCCGATGACGGCCGTCTGACCGTCCGCGACGACCACGTTGGTGTTCGCGTTGTTGGTATTGATCACCACACCGGCTGCTTCAAACGAGAACGATGACCGTTCTGGCTGCAGATTAAGCAGGATGCGGTCGGATGACGTGATATGCGGCGTGACACGGAGAATCGTGCCCACCTCTTCAAACGTGATGACAACGTCGCCCGATGCCGAGAACTGCTTAATCGGCACCTTCTGCCCCATCTGAATGCGGGCTTCTTTGTTCTCGACGGTGGTCACTTCGGGCTGCGCCAGAATCTTGCCGTTACCGGAGTTGACAATCGCCTGCAACGTTGCGTCCAGTCGCCAGTCTTTCTGCAGCGTACTGAACTTGTAGATCGACGACGGATCGGTGACCCGGGTACCGTGATCGGTGGACGCATCATTCGCATACTTGCGATTACGTGAATCAGTACCGGATGTCACGACCGACCAGTCAATGCCGATTTCTTCGAGGTATTCGCTCGAGACTTCCAGCAGACGCGCGGAGATCTTGATCTGGCGTGTTTCCTTGTCCAACTCGGCGACATAGTCACTGATCCGTCCAACCGTCCCCGGCTCATCGGTGATGAGCAGCGTGTTGGTCCGATCGTCGACGTCAACTTTACCGCGCGACGTGAGCAGACTCTTGACCGGTTTGACGAGATCCTTGGCATTGGCGTACTTGATCTCGATCAACTCGGTCCGCAGATCGACCAGTTGCCGCTTATCGGCTTCGAATCGTTCGAGTTCCTGGACTTCCTTGAGGTAGTCGGCCAGCAGCATGACACGGTAGTAGCCCTCTTCCTCAACCACCTTCAGGCTGTACGTCTTCGCCAGAATCGACAAGGCCTGACGCCACCCAACGTTCTTCAGATTGAGAGTCACCTGCCCCTGGACAGCGGGGGCGGCAACGATGTTGACGCCACCATACTCAGCCAGGAAGTTGAGCACGGACCGGACGTCAGCATTCTGGAAATTGATGCTCTCGATTGGCTCCGCGCCCGCCGGCTGTGCTGCCGCGACGACGAGTGCAATCACACTTGCGATCAGTGCGATTCGCCTCACGGTGAGCATCCATCGGTTCGTTCCTTGCAGCATCATTCGCCCTCACTCCCCTGATTACCTGTGGATTGATCATTATTCTCGGCACCCTCGGTGTCATTCTCGTAGGTCGGGTATTCCTGTGGGACCGCGCCGAGCGATTTCGACGGATCGGTGCCACGTGATGTTAGTTGTAATGCGACTGTGTGTGTCCAACCATAATCATCGATCCGGAACAACGCGCGGCTATTCTGAATGGCAATCAATGAACCATTTTTGACCGGATCGCCAACGCGCAGGATGTATCCGTAGCCTTCGAGGTTTTCCAGCAACGCCAGGGCTTCATGGTCATCGCGCAGAATACCGACCAGTCGCAGCGTTTCGACATTGGGCAGTTCATTGGTCACGAAGCCGGATCGCTGGCCGGTGACGAGCGGATCGAACGGGTCACGGCGTCCCATGTCATCGTAGTACAGGATGTGACGCGTCGGGACACCACCGGCGCCCTCACCACTGCGACGATATTCGCCACTGGCAGCGCGTTTTTGCGCCTCACGGATACGGGCCAGCAATTCTTCGCGGCTGATCTTCGAGTCCGGTGCGGGAGGTCCCTGCACTTCAGCCGATGGTGTTCCTTCACTCACTGTTGTGTACGGCCGCGGTGCGGACTGATCACCGAAGAATTTCTGTTTCAATCGTTCGAGGAGTGTCTCCTCTTCATTGATTCCCGCCATGTCATTGGGCGTCGTCGCTGCGAACTGTTGCGATTCGTCGTTGGCAAACACCGGCGACTCATCGGACGGTGCTGTCACTGCCGGTTCCGGCTCACGGGTGGTTGCCCACTGGGACTCGGACACCGCACGTTCAGCCCGTTCACTGGCCGACTGTTGTTCTGCAACATCCGGACCCAGAGGACGCATCGATTCTTTACTCACGACGATCTCGTCATTGCCATCCATTGATTGCGACGTCGCCTTTAGCTTGTCCGGATTCTCGAGCACATCCGGTGCAAACACCAGCGGTGTTTCCGGTGGAATGAACGCTTCGACCTGTGAGCGTTTTGGTGCGACAGTCGGTTCCGCGTTGGCGGTTGGTTCCGGTGTCTCCATGGTCATTTCGCTCGCAGATCGTGACACTGGCTTGTTGGCAACGACCGGTTCTTTCGCCTTGCTGCTCAACGTCGACTGCGCTATTGGTGACTGTGCCTTTTTGGGATTGACTTTGCTCTGTGACTCGGTCGACGCCATGACCGGCTCTTTGGCCTTCACCGCATTGTCTTTCGCATTCCACACGGCAAAGGTCGCACGATCCGGATCGACCACACGCACGGTCAACGATGACCCGTCGCGAACGACACTGTAGGTCGCTTCGTCGGCCATATCCAGGACTACGCGCACGATCATCTTCGGCGACGTTTCGAATTGGCTGGTACGGATCCGTTGGATGCGAGTGGCCGGCAGATTGGAAAAGCGCATCTGCCCGAGCTGGTGCGCCGCATCGCAGAAATCCAGCACAATTCGGAACGGTGTACCGTTCTCGGCCGGTTCTGTGAAGTGGTTGCAGAGTGTGTTGCCGCCACCGACAACGGTGAGTTCGGTGAATTCACCATTCGGTGAGAGGACCAGGTTGTTCACACCGGTCTCGGCCAGGGCGCTCGCAGGAACACACAGTGCCACGGCCACGAGGCCCACTCCGATCAACCGACTGTATCGTCCTGACATCATATGCCTTCCTCGGTCTCGCGTCAGATTAGAGGTCCGCCAGCATCAATCGCTCAGAGTCCTTCACTTTGTATGTCGACATGGTCAACTGAGCCATCATCGTAAACTCTTTGAACTCGTTGTTCGGTGAATTGAACTGCGCCACCGTCAGCATCTGCACGTCGTTGACGTTCACGATGAACGGCAGGTTCGCGACCCGCGCCAGAAAATCGCCCAAGTCATGGTAGGTCGAATAGACGGTGAGTCGAAAATCGTTCCGGTCGTAGAATCCCTGTGCCGCCGGCGGCAATGGTTCGATGTCGCCCAATCGCGTCGATGTTTCCAACGCCGCGGCGTGGATCTTGCTCAACAGCGGTGCGAGCTGGTCCTCTTCCGGGAGCAACTGCGCCACCAGCATGTAACGGTCGGTCAGGTCCTCGTATTCGCGTTTGAGCGACGGGAGCGATTGGAATTTCATCTCCACCGACTTCAGTTGCATTTGCAACGTCTCGTACTTCATGTAGCTCATGTCGAGTTGTTCCTGCTCGGGCTGGTACATCTTCGCGTGCCAGATGTACACAACCACCACGGCTCCAATCAGCATGAGGAACCACTTTTGTACTCTGGGATCTCTAATATCGGGCATATCGCTCCACCTGTTCCTAAAGCGTCAGAGACGCATCTTCATTCAGACGTGTCCTACTGCTCCTCATCCATGACCGCGCCATACATATCGTCATCGGCATCCACATCCTCGGCGCCGATTTCTTCACCGGTTGCCGGTTCATCCAAGAATCCACCGGCGTCTTCAGTGATCGGCTCCAACTGGCAGGCAACCTGGAAGTCGTATACCTTGCGTTCGTTGAGGTCGGTCATCTTCGCATAGTTCAGCCGAACATCACTGAATCGCGGCGAATCCTGCAGGTTCAGAATAAAGTTGGCCAAACTGCTGACCGTGTAGCTGAATCCCGACAGCGTCAGCTTGTTGTTCAGGTTCGCCAGTGAATCGGCATTGGCATTCTTGTCCTTCTTGCGTGTGTTTAACGCCGATTTTTCCTCGCCCTGGTGGAACTCTGAAAGCCAGAGAAAGTCCGGAATGACGGTCGCCAAGTCTTCCAGGTTCTGGACCCAGGCGGCCCGGTCGCGATCGAGCTTCTCAATGGCGGACATGCGTCGCAGAATACGCGTCTTGACATCGACCAGCCGGTCGACCAGTTGAATGTCTTCGCGCATTTGCTCGGTCTTCGCTTCGATCTTGGCAATGTCCTGATTGACGCTGGCCAGTCGCAGGCTCTGGTAGTAACTGATGCCACCCAAGGCGACCACCAGCCCGACCGCTACGGCCACGCCAGCCAGCATCGATTTCGACACGGCCAGGTTGCTGCGCCGGCGCCGATACTCACTCGGCAATAGATTGATCTGAATCATGGGCATGCTACACCTCGCGCGCCGCCAACCCTACGCCAACGGCAAGAAGCGGTGCGATCTTCTCCGGTTGAAGATCTCCGAACAATTCGGGATCATACTCGATGTTGCGCAATGGATTCGCGATTTCGATCGGAACGTTGAGCTTCGTCTGCACGCATTCGGGCAGGTACGGAATCAAAGCCCCGCCGCCCGACAGCACGATCCAGTCGACCGAATCGGTCTTGGCCAACGTGCGGAAGTACGAAAACGCCAGTTCGAGACCGGTCAGTAACTCATCAGCCGCTGACATGATGGTGGCTTTCAGCATGTCCTGATCGACCGACGCTTCCAGCTCTCCGCGGATTACCTTCATCGTCATTTCCTGGTTCAAACGGAATTCGCGCTGGATGACTTCGTAGATCACGCGGCCGCCCGCGGAGACATCACGCGTTGAATGGAACCGTCCGTCTTTCAGGAACACCACATTGGTCGTGTCGAAGCCGATATTCACGAGCGCGGTGACACGGTCGGGATCGATGTCGTAGTTGATTTCGTACGAGTTCAACACGGCAAAGGCATCGGTGTCGATCAGCGGCGTGTGCAGGCCGGAGTCCTCGAGGAGATTGAGGTACTCGAGCACGTACTCACGTCGCGCGGCAACGAGGAGCACTTCCATCTTGCGCGCTTCTTCGTCGGTGTGCAGCACGTGGTAGTCCATCGAGACGTCATCGACGTCGAACGGGCTGCGCTGCTCGGCCTCGAACAGAATCGCCTGCTCGGCCTCGGCGCCGCTTTTCTTGTCGATTTCGAATTTGTCGGTGATGACACCGTGGCCGGCGACAGACACGACCACGTCGGTGGTGCGGGGATCACACTGATCGAGCAGACCCTGCACGCTGAAGATAACCGAATCGCGATCCTTAATCTCTTTGGAAACAATCGATTCGATCGGGACTTCTCGGATACCGGCAGCAGCCAGTGCAAACCCATCGGCCTTGCGGTCCAATCGGACATATTTGATAGAACTGGCACCGATATCCAGTGCGGCTACCGTTTTCGCGCGGCGTTTGAATGGAAACATGTGATGCGCTCCGTATTGATGATGTCAGTGCGTGAACCCCACACACCACATCGCTCATGTTACACTGCGGTTGAAAGCGTGCTCACCCCGAGACCGCCTTCGACAGCCGCCACTGCCTGATAATTGCATCGGCGTGCGCGATACTTTGATTTAGGCATTTTTTGATGCCCCAACAGGATTGAGTCCTTGATTGGCAACGATTTGATGGACCTCCAATAGAGCTGTGTCGCCTCATCGCTCATGGTCTGTTCATTTCCGGTTCTGTCCAGATTCGTACCGCCTGAGCCCTATCAGGCGTGAATTCGTATCGAATCATCGATGGCCGCCACGGACGAGAGGTCGAACCGGCGCATCCGCTCCCGCAGGGTATTGCGGGAGATGCCCAATAGTTGCGCCGCGCGGACCTGGTTGTTGTCCGTAGCTTCAAGTGCTGCTTCAACTAACGATTGTTCAAGTGCATCTGTCAGTACGTTATGAATGCGGCCCTCCGAGTTCGTCATCATCTTATCGAAGACCGATTCGATTACATTTCTAAAGAGACTTCGATAATTGTCGCGCATGTTGTCGAGATCGGCAGCGAACGCCGGCGTGGAGCCGCCCACCATCGGGAAGTCCTCGGGAAGTAGATCCGTTTCTCTTGACAGGACGACAGCCGTATGGATGGCGTTTTCCAATTCCCGGATGTTGCCCGGCCAATGGTGCTTCGTCAGCCGTTCCAAGGCGCTCGGTGACAACTGCTTGACCGAACGGCCGGTCTTGCGCGAGTACTTCTTGATATAGAACTCCGCCAGCAACTCGATATCGGAGCGGCGCTCCCGCAATGGCGGCAAAAATAGTGAGATGACTTTCAAGCGGTAGAAGAGGTCAACTCGGAACTGACCTTCCTTCATCAGATCGACAAGACTCCGGTTGGTCGCCGCGACGATGCGGACATTCACATTGACAGGCTGATCGTCGTTGAGCCGCTCGAACGTTCCTTCCTGAAGGATCCCCAGCAGTTTGCTCTGCGCGTGAATCGAGAGATCGGACACTTCATCCAAGAAGACGGTACCGCCATCAGCCTGTTCAAATCGTCCGAGACGGGCGCCCTGTCGACTACCTGCGCCGCCGGGGACCTGGCCAAAGAGTTCGGCCTCGAGGATTTCTTCCGACGTCGATGCGCAGTTTATCGTTACAAACGGTTTGTCGCGACGATTGGAATTGCGGTGAACGACACGAGCAACGAGTTCTTTCCCGGTACCAGTCTCTCCGATCACCAGGACCGGTGCATCGGTATGGGCCACCTGTCCGATGACTTTAGCCACTTCGACGATTTCGGGCGACTTACCGATGATTTGGTCATCGGTCAGCGGAACGTCATCGTCGGCCATCACGGTCTGTGACGGCAGGTGTCCGACGGCGCGCGCGATTGTGCGTTCGAGCTTTTGCAGACGAAACGGTTTGGTCAGGTAATCAAACGCGCCTTCTTTCATGGCATCGATGGCGTTGCCGGTCGAGACGTAGCCCGATACAATGATAACCGGCACGCGTGGATTCTCATTTTTGATAAGACGCAGGAGTTCAAGACCGGACATCGACGGCAGATTAACGTCGAGCAAGATGACATCAGGCGTGAACTGTCGCGTGGCCGGCATTACGTCCGCGCCGTCGCCGACAACTTCCACGCGGTAGTGTTCCGGCGGCAGGTAGTTCACCACCGCCTGTGCGATCTCCGGGTCGTCGTCGACCAGTAGTATGTTTAGTGTCTTGTTGGATACCATGTACGCCCCGCGCCCTCGCCAGCGTTCCGATCATTAATAGAATCGGTTTTGAGGGGGTGCGACTAAAGTGGCGGGGGCAGGTATCTTGGATTTGGGGCAATTGCCCCTGATCGATACAGAAACAGCAACCGGACTGTGGGATTTGTCCCACAGTCCGGTCGGTCGTCTCGAGAAAACGCTAAACGAACGGCCCGCACTACGGCTTGCAGGGCGACGGTCCGTTGAAGAACAGGTACTCGATCAGATAATTCAGATCGAGCGCGTCGATGCCCGCGATACAGTTGACCTCACCGCGCGCGGCGGGATCGGGTGGATCAATGTTGAAGAAGATCTGATTGATCAGGCCATTCAGATCCTGGGCGTCATAGATGCAATCATAGTTCATGTCGCCGACGATGTAGACTTCGTAGCGCCGGGCATCGGATGGTTCCGACACGTTGCCGGCGGCATCGGTTGCGGTTACGCGCCAGTAGACAACCGTGCTGCAACGCGGGAGCAGATGCGCCACCGGCAACAGGTAGCTCAGATTTGGTGTGGTGGTTGTATCAATCAGCGACATCATCGCCGTATCGTCGGCCAATTCGAAGTAGTAGATCATTGGAACGGGGGCCGACGCCGCCATCACCCTGCTGGTCACCTGTCCCCACTGGAACGTTGGCGTACGATCGACGCCGAATGGAGCCGGCGCAAGAAGCGTTGGCGCATCCGGGGCCTGCGTATCGATGTCGAAGCGAGCCGATGGCGAATAACCGCTCGAATCACCGGCCGCGTTGTATGTAATCACGCGCCAGTAATAGACACCGTCGTCGAGCGGTGCACCGAAGGAGAATGATGTGTCCGAAAGTCCTTCGTAACGTTCAACGCCAATCGTATGAGTGGTATCATCGGCGATTTCGAGTGTGTACGTGAAGACATCGAATCCCGTCGGAAATGGATCATACGGATCGTGACGCCACATGAGTACCGGCGATGTGTCAGTCGACGACAGACCGTCAATCGGCGATACCAAGATCGGTTCCGGTGGGAAATCAATGACATCTACGTCAATCGCATGCGATCCCGTCTCATCCGGTTCCGCCTGTGAGACAGCTTCGATAACAATGCTATTCGACGTTCCGGGTGACGTGCCCGGATCAATCGTAATGGTCACCGGAATGGTCGTTTGGCCGGCCAGCGGGAGCGATTCTGTACCGGCAATCGGCGTTATCGCCCAGCCCTGGTCATCAGTGATGGTCCAGTCGAACACATCGGCTTGTGTTCCCGTGTTGCTGATCACAACGTCGACGGCGAATTCCCGTCCGGGAACGCCAATTGTATCGGATAGGGATGAGACTTCCGCCCCATAGCCGGCAATGACCTCCAGTTCCAACAGGTCAGTGTCTGTGACACCGGGATCGGCCTGTGACACGAGCACGCATTCAATTGTGTCTTTGGTGCCGATCGCAGTTCCCAGCGGAACGTCAACAGTAAACGTCTCAACAATAAAGTCACGCGCGGGAACAGGAACGGTTGCGGGATTGGGAGTGATCGACCAGCCGCGCGCACTGGTCAGCGTGAGATCATAGGTGTCGGCATTTGTTCCCGTGTTGAAGATATTGAAATCGACGTCGACACCGCCGGGCGTTTCGATGACATCCGAACCGGCAATCAGATCGACGGCAAAGGGCGCCTCACCGGGCGTCAACGTCAGCTCCGGCGAATGCGCCAGCGAGAACTTCTGCGGTCCCTCAGGAATGTTGTGGCCGATGACGAGAACGCGCCACGTGCCGGCGGCGGAGAACGTAATATCCCGCCGAACCTGTTCGATGTTGTTGGTATGATCTTCGCCAATGGTGGCATCGAAACTGGGATTTGACGGATCCAATTGCCACGGCCGATAGGTCGCCCCGAAGGACACGGCGGTCTGCACACGCAGGTCGAGATCATTGATCAGTGTCGGATTGGCATTCTCGGCGGCGCCGGGATCATCCCACGCCAGTGTGAAACTGATGGAATCGATATCGGCCGTCATCGGGAACAGCCAGGTCAAGGTATCGCCGTCTGTAATTTCTGCCTCGACGAACGCACCGGCCTCGAGAACATCGACGGCATTCTGAACATTGATGCGCCCAAAACCGAAATCGTATTCCGGTCCCGGACTCCCAAGGTCATCGGCGGTCTCACAGAAGACGGCCTTAACGGTCGATCCTAAGGGCTCCTGGCCGGGATACAGTTCCTTGTAACGACCCATCCACAGAGCGAAACAACCAGCGGCCGTTGGTGCCGCCATTGACGTGCCACATGCACCACCGTATCCGCCTCCCGGTGTCGTGGAGGTCACAGCCCAGTCATCGCTGGTTTGGCATCCGGGTGCGACGAGTTCCGGCTTCAGCCGGCCATCATCAACCGGTCCCCAACTGGAAAACGATGTCATTGTCGAATTGTTCGAATTGATGGCGCCGATCGTGATAACATTCTTGGCCGTTCCATACGGCGGGATCGAATTCCAGGTAATGCCCCAGCGGCCGCAATAGCTGGAACCAGTGGACCGTTCGTTACCGGCCGCCCAGGCGATCGCGACCGGTTTGCCCAGACTGCCGCGAATAATGTCATCGAGAATCTCACACGAGGCGAAATAGTTTCCCTGATACGCCTCGCAGATTTCCGGCGAGTCGTTGCCATAGCCGACGATCCAGGAGTTGGTGGAAATATCGATATCGTAATTGTTGATGGCGTCGGTGTATTCAGAGATAAGGTTGCTGATGTTGGTGAACCAGTTGTACGACACCAGCTCGGCCCCAGGGGCCATACCACGGTAGGTACCACCCGATTGCGTTCCCGATCCCATGACCGTGCCCGCAACGTGAGTGGCGTGGCCGGAGACTCCGGACCCGTCGCCGGAATAGATGCGTCCGGCAAAGTCGGGATGAGTCCAGTCGGCGCGACCGCCATCCCATTCGCCGACCATCGCACCGGCCCCATCGAGATTGTATGGTGCCTGTTGAACGACCTCGGCGGCCGTGTTGACACGATTCGAGTTGTTCGCCTCGCGTGGCACGAGATACGGTTCGACCCACTGGACGCGCTCGTCTTGTGCGATATCGTACCAGTTGTCCGCCGGCAGACGCACCGCGAGTCCATTGATGAGATCGGATGTGCCGTCAACAATGGCACCGTATTCTGCAGACAGCCAGTCGGCTGCATCGTCCAGTGAGATATGTTTGAACACTTTCACGGTGAATTGTGCAACTCCGGCGGAATCACGCGTCCAGTCGGGTGTTCCAACCAGTTCCAGTGCGGGTGCCAGCTTGTCGCTGGTGCGTAGCTCACCGATCCAGCGAACACCGGCACCGGAAAGATCGGGTTCCGTGAGATTGGTTGAGACGGTGGCCAGGTAGGTGGAATTGGGAATATATTTATGAAGCACAATGCCTGCTGCCTCGAGGAGTTGGCGGTCGGTTTCCGTGGGCGTATCATAAAATTGCAGCAGAACTCCCCGCTCGGCGAATCGCGAGGCGTTCAGCTCGCGAACGAACTCGGCGTTCGATGTAGATGATACCTGTAACTCACCACCGACCAGACGGATTCGGTAGTCATCGGATGTCGCGGCTTCCGGCATCGAGTCGAACTGGGTGTAGGCTCCAAGAACGAGGCCCAGAGCTACGATGGTGTAGACAACGCGCTTCATGTATACATCTCCCCTATCTGTTCGTACCATCGGTCGCCGGCCGAGCGGGTCGAACACAATCGGTCACAGCGGGATTCGCTGAATCGGTTGATTGAAAAGACGTCTTGTGGTTCGGCAACACGAACGTCCGGTACATCTGTTGTATCACACGGTGATCGGCCTGGTCCGCGTGATGCCTCTGTGTCAGTACTCCCCCTCGTTCAATCTACTCACAACTTGAAATATGTCAACCACTTCGCTCCGATTTGCCGAGTCTGTGACAATCCTGCCAAGGGTCAACCGGATCGGCCATCGGGCCGATAACTCCCAGAGAACCAACAACGACGGGGACTTAGAATGCCGCACCGGATCCTGGTGATTGACGACGAAAACTCGATGTGCGAGTTCATGAAGATCATGCTCGGCAAGGAGGGATATGAGGTCGACGCTGAGCAGAGCGGCCAACGGGCAATTGAGCGGGTCAACGAGAAGCCGTACGATATGATCATCGCCGATCTGATGATGCCCGAAATGTCGGGATTGCAGGTGCTTGATCAGATCCGCGAAGCGAAGCCCGATTTGCCGTTTTTGGTGATGACCGCATTTGCCTCGGTGGAGACGGCAATCGAAGCGTTGAAGAAGGGCGCGAGCGACTATATCACCAAGCCGTTCAAGGTCGATGAGATCAAACTGACGATCCAGAAGACGCTCGAGAACACCGAACTCCGCAAAGAGAATCTCGAACTGAAGGCGTTGCTGACCAGCGAAAACGCGTTCGATCGCATTATCGGTGAAGACGAACTTATCCAGAAGGTCAAGGCCATGGCCGCCGAAGTGGCGGCCACGGATGCAACGATTCTGGTTCGTGGTGAGAGCGGGACCGGGAAAGATCTGCTGGCATCGGCCATCCATCAGCATTCGCCACGTCGCGAGAAACCCTTTGTCACAGTGAATTGCGGCGCGCTGCCGGAGACGCTGCTGGAGAGTGAACTCTTCGGTCACACCAAAGGGTCATTCACCGGGGCGATTCGTGATCATGCCGGTTTGTTCCGTGCTGCTGAGGGTGGCACGTTGTTTCTCGACGAGATCGGGGAAACGACTCAGGCGATCCAAGTAAAGTTGTTGCGAGTCTTGGAAGACAAGATCGTCACACCGATTGGATCGACGATTGGTGTTCCGGCTGATGTGCGTTTGATCACCGCCACCAATGCCGATCTGGAGTCATTGGTTCAAAGTGGTAAGTTCCGTGCGGATTTGTATTACCGATTGAATGTGATTCAGATCAGCGTGCCACCGTTGCGGGAGCGAGTCGAGGACATTGATATTCTGGCCGACTATTTCATCGTACGCAGTTGCAAGAAAACGGACTCCCCACCGAAAACGATCTCCGACAACGCACGCCGGCTGTTACGCGGATACCAGTGGCCGGGGAATGTGCGCGAGTTACAGAATGTGATTGAACGGGCAGTGGTGTTGTCGAAAAGTAACACATTGGATGTCAGCGATTTTCCCGAGAAGCTCTCGGCCGAGCCAGTGGTCACACCAGCGACGAAGGAGCAAGCTGAGACACCGACGTTGGAATCGATTGAGAAGGCCTATATCTATTGGGTGCTGAATCAGACGGATTGGCAGAAGGCGAAGGCGGCGCAGATTTTGGGGATCGACAATTCGACGTTGTACCGCAAGATCAACAAGTACAATTTGAGTAAAGGGGATGGGGAGAAAAGGGACGGATAGGACCAATTAGCGATTGACCCGCACACCGATCAGCACTCCCCCTCCAATCACAAAGAACACCAGCACCGACAACGCCGCCAGGCGCAAATCACCGCCAGTGACCGAAGCGATCCAGCCAAAGACCAATGGGCCGAGGATCGAGGAGCTCTTGCCACACAATGAATAGAACCCGAAGAACTCACCTTCTCTCCCCTTCGGGATAAAGGTTGCCATCAGCGCGCGGCTGGCGGATTGGATCGCGCCGAGGCCGGTGCCGGCCAATGCCGCGACAACAAAAAACGTCAACTTCTCTTCGACGAAGTAGACTAGCGTTACGATCACGATCCACTGGATGATCATTGCCAACACGACAAACTTCGGGCCTTTCGTGTCGGTCGGCTTGGCCCAGACTGATGCCCCGATCAGTGCCGAAACCTGAACCACAATATACACCAGGATCAAATCACTCATATCGAAACCAAGCACCTGACGCGCGAAGATTGATGAAAAGAAGATGATGGTCAGGACACCGTCCTGATAGAGGAAAAAGCTGAGGAGGAACCGACGCAACGGTTTGATCTTCCAAATGTCACGGGCAGTTTGCTTGGTACCCCGCCATCCATTGCGTGCTGCCGCGCCGATACCGTGAGTGACAATCGTCTGTCCCGGCAACCAGATAAGTGATGGTAGCGCGAAACCGAAGTACAGTACGGCAACAACGGCAAATGCCGCGGCGTACATCTCCGCATTCACCAACGGCAATACGGCAATCAACCCAAGAAACGAACCGGCATACCCGATGGCGTATCCCATGCCCGAAAGCCGTCCACGCCGTTCCGGCGGACTGAGTGCGGGCATGTAGGCGTTATAGAAGACCATTGCGCCTTCAAAACCGATCCCGGCAATCACGCTGAGGATGAATCCATAGATCATCATTCCCGGGCCAACGGTCGCGAGCAATGCGGTTGCGATGACCGATGCAACCGTGTAGGTGATCAGGAGCCGTTTGCGCCAGCCGGCCAAATCGGCAATCGCCCCCAAGAATGGTGAGGTCACCGCCACAAACAGCATCGTCAGTGAGACCGCTCGCCCCCACCACAGCGGACCGTCTCCTCCGCCGCCGCAAATGACGGTCGCGTAATAGGCCGACCAGACGGTTGCGGGAATGACCGCGACGTAAACCGAGTTGGCGAAATCGTAGAGACACCACGATGCGACGGCACGCGGATTGGGCCAACTTTTGAACATGGGCGATTAATCGGCGGTCAACGGAACGAGCCAGCCATCGGGAGCGTCGATCTTACCGGTCGCCAAATCGCGATACCATTGGGCCGCATCGCGTGTGACTGGCCCAAGGTTGCCGCTGCCGATCGGTGCTCCGTCGACCGACACTAACGGAATCACTTCCAGGCCGGTTCCGGCCAGGAACAACTCATCGGCTGTGAGCAACTGCTCCGGCGAAATCGATTCGACCGACATCGTCAGATCGTCGCGGGAATTGAAGTAGTGCATCAGCGTGTCGCGGGTAATCCCGGCCAGGATATCGGCTGTCTCCGGCGGTGTAACGATCTTCGCACCGAAAACGGCAAAGAGATTCGCACCGTACCCTTCGGCGACTTCTCCCGACGTGGTCAACATGATCGTTTGATCGAACCCACGTTCCATCGACTCACTGATGGCCAGTGCCGAGTTGACATAGAGGCCGCTAATCTTCGCCCCAGCCGGAACAGACAGGTGCGAATTCCGTCGCCAGCGGCTGATTGTGGCTGTGGCGGTCGGCGGTGGAATTGCACGGGGCGCCCACTCACGCGTGTAGATTGTCAGCTTTTCGCCCGGATAGATGTGTGCGCCGATGGCGGTTGCGGATTTGTAGAACAGCGGACGGATGTAGGTGCTGGAGTAGTTCTTATTCTGGCGCAGGAGTTCGATGGTCAATTCGATGAGTTGATCGACCGTATACTCTGGCTTCATTCTGACGAGGGTGGCGTTGCGCAGAAAGCGTTCGTAATGTTCCCGGGGACGAAAGATGGCGGCTTTGGAGCCATCGCCGTACGAACGGATCCCTTCAAAGACCGCAGTCCCATAATGGAGAGCGTGCGTGGATACGGGAATGAGCGCCTCGGACTCATCAATAAATCGACCGTCGAAATACGCAATCGCCATGCGCCCGAATGTAGGGGGCCGGACGTTCCGTGTCCACGATTGAGTTGGATTACTTCAGCGGATGCGGGCTGTGCCAGCGGCTCAGCATTTCCGCTACCGATTCGTTATCGGCTTGTGCCAGAAGCTCTTCGAGCCGATTCAATTGGCGGCGAAATTCGCCGAGGATGCGTTGTTGTTCGGTCTTGTTGACCGTGAGGAAGCCCGCCACCATCTCAGGATCGGAGGCCGTAACACGCACCAACGATTGCCATGAGGTGCTGAGCAGTGGCGGATCGGGTTTAACGTTCTGAGCCGCACCGTTAGCGACGAAAGCGAGGACATGAGGTAATCCGATGGTCAGCGCCACCTGCCGGTCGTGATCTTTCGCGTCCATCATTAATTCATTGGCACCCAAACATCGGATTAATTCCACGGCCGTACGCGTCGCGTTGCTGCGCGGCGACCCACAGCAGACCACGGTTTCATCGGCAAACAGATCCGACCGCGCACTGTCCCAACCGTTGCGTTCGATCCCGCACAGGGGATGAATTCCCACGTAGTGATAATGATCGGTGTATTTCGTTGCCACTTTTTGAACCGGGAATTTCAGGGTTCCCGTATCAATGACCAGCATTCGTTCCGATCCTGTGGCGTCGACGGCGTCGGCGATCCGCGGGAGGTATTCGATAATCGCGGGAACCGGCACGGCCAGGACAACTATGTCAACAGCGCGGACCATGTCCTCCAGGGTCGTCATCCAACGGCAGTATCGGCGCACCCGTCCGGCGATCCGCGTGTTGCGATCCGTCCCGTAGATCGTAAGGTCCGGACGGTAGACCATCAGGCGCCGTACCATCGACCCACCGATCTGACCGAGACCGATAATGCCGATCGCCTGATCCTTGAGTGTTGATAGCGCAATGGGTGGTGGTGCGGGAGGTCGGGACATGGCTCACTCACTCAGATCTGGACGCAACGCAATCGTATCGCCGAGATACACGTGACGAATCTGCGGACGCGTCCGTCCGGATTCGATATGCATTAATACACGTATCACACGGGGCAGTTGATTGGGAACATCCATTTCCTGTGCGCCAAGCAACGGCACATCGGTCCAGCCGAGATCCCGCGCGGCAGCCGCCGGGTAAGCGGCGGTGAGCTCGACGGTGGTCGTAAAAAAGATCGAGATAATCTGCTCCTCAACCAAATCGTTTGCAGTCACCATTGTGCGCAGCAGGTCCTGAGTGGCAGTCCGAATAGCCTCCGTTGAATTGGATGAGGCTTGCACCGCGCCTCGGACTCCGCACACTGGCATTAATTGAACCCTGTTCTGTTGGCGCTAGTCGGTGAATTGCCAAGCGATCCCGAAGCGCATCCGTTGTACCGCAAGGTCACCGCCGCTTTCAGTACGATACGGGAAATTGGTAACGTTTTGTAGCGAATAATGGAACGTGAAACTTTGCATACGCGCGCTGGCGGACACATCCCAACGAACCACGTGAGGGGAACTCTCATACAGTGTCACGGGGTAACGCGAGTCCCCATACCACCACAACAGAGTCGAGTTGAGGCGAATGTCAATATTATAGCGCAGTTTGGGGGCAATCCATGACAACACCCAGGATACTGCATGAGGATTGTATTCGGTCAATTCTTCATGATTGAGGTCTTCGGCATACTTAAAGGCGTAGTTGAACCAGGTGGCGAACTTCCATGGCAATGATGTTGACATCGTGACCGCCGCGCCGACATGGCGCGCATCGCGGGACACCGGCGTGGAAATGGTCGCATCGTTCGTGGACGAGAGAGTCTCATCCCAAGTGGTGTAATTCTCAACATATCCGGCCTTCGCCGTCACACCGAATTCGAACGCGCCCGCGGTGTCCGCCTCATGTACCAGTGATAGAGACACGTCGTTGCGCCATTCGGCATCGAGGGCAGGATTGCCGACTTCGGCGTAATTGAGGGTCAATCCCCCGGTAATGGGATAGTCGCGATACGTGTCGAGGCGATCGAACAGGTTCGGAATGATGCGCGAACGTTGAATACGCACGCCGGGACGCAGGTCGGCGACAGTCGGCGGCAATGCCAACGCAAACGAACCTTCCGGCGCGGGGGGATCGGTATCCCAATCGGACATCGTCCAATCGACCGCCGCGTCAGTCTGTTCACCGACCACAAATGATTTCGTACCGGTAACGCTCACCCCCCAACGGGATGGCTCATCGTCTTCAATCTCCAATGTTTCGAGTATGGCGCGAGCATCGATCAACCAGCCGCGCAGCATGTACCGTGTCCACAGATCGAAGCGGTCGGAGTGTGTCACGAGCTTGTATCCCGATCCGGATTCTCGGATGTCGTGTTTGCCCCGTTGCCGAGTCAATCCGGCAATCCAGGGCCAGACACGACCGGTTGAGTCGGTCGGACGGTAGACGGTGCCTTCGAGGACGTATAAGAGATCGTCGCGTACGGGAACTACGGATGAGAACGGCGCCGGAGGTGGACGAAACGACTGATCGCGAAACTGATTGAAACGGAAATTCCAGAAGAGATTCTCGCCGACAGGTCCGACCACTCTCAGTCGTAGATTACGGCTGTCGTAGTTTTGATTGAACGACGTTCCATTGTTCTCGTAGAAGCCGAAGCCCAAGTCGATTCCAAATCCGGGCGCGAACAGGCGGCGGAACGTCCCCTGCGAATAGGTTTCTCCGTAATAGCCTTGCCTGAGGAAATACGACGAGCGCGCATGGTACGGCCAATCGGTTTCACGCTCCAAATACAAATGCTCGCGCATCGTGAGAGAATCGTAGAGGAACACCGGGACGACATTCAGATCGGCGCGCGCCGACTGTGGAAAACCGAGACGCAGCCAATCAAAAGACTCACCCGCGTCGTCGACCCACCACTGCCTGCGGTCGACCAATCCCCAACGTGACGAGTAACGTGTTGCTCCCGGACCGGCCGCATTGTTGACATCAACCGTCGGTTGCAACACGAGCCAACCCGCCAAGTCGACTGTGGCCAGATCGCGTGGCGAGGGTAGGCTTGGTTGAAATGGTTCCCGGATACGCCGAATTGTCTGACGCGTCGAATCGAATAATGTCTCGATGGCCCGAAAATCACGCACGCGGATGGGCTCGGTGGTGTCTGCGTCGGCCGTATCGCCACGTATCGTTGCCAAGAGAGAGTCGAATCGCGTGCGGTCTTCGTCGGCTTTCAGGGGAGGTGATGGAGGGCCGTGCAGGCGATCCGGCATGATCAGTGAATCCGCTGGGGGGGCTGTGTCGGTGGTATCGGCACGTGCAGTGGCGGTCAGACCAAGGACAATGACAGACAGAACGACAGCCAGCATAAACAGCCGTGTGATTCGCCCTCTCACCCCAACCCTCTTCCCTGAGGGGACAGGAAACAGACTACCAAGTGCTCGATGATACGTCAGCACGCTAGGACCGTTCGCCACACGAGCTATCGACTGACGCCCCCATGGTAACTGGCCACACGTCAGGCCACGGGGGGTTCGACGACGCTGGTCGACCGAAGAAACCATCGCCGGAGAATCGGAAAGACCGTGAGAAACAGCAATGCATTTGATGCGATGTGGACACCGGCGAATGGCACAGCGGCGAACATGACCGGCCAAAACGGTCCGATAGAGACGGCCAGGGCCAAATTGGTCAGCAGATCGAAGATGATCGTGACCCCGATTCCGGCCCCCACAATGATCGCCACCGTCATCTTGCGCGACCACTCGCTGCGATTGTCCAACCGTCCGATCCATCCCCCCACCATTCCCACAATCATCATAGAGACGATTTGGGCGACCCAGACGGGTACAATCGGGGGGCCAAATGGATTAATCGTGGCGTAGAGCGCCTCACCGGCGGCGCCGACGAAGGCGCCCCACGGCACACCGTAGGCGTAGCCGACGGCAAAAAACGCCAGTGTGAGCGGTTCCACATTGGGGATGCCGACCAGCGGATACTTCAAGGCAAAAGCGGCGGCCACCAGACCGCCGCTCATCGTCAATCGTCGGATCGCTTGATGGTTCACTCGTCGTTGATCACCGCGACTTTAACAACCTCTTCCTTATCCCCAATCTTGACCAGTGCCAGATAGATGCCACTCGCCACACGTTGATTGTCGCGATTGACACCCGCCCAACGCAACCGCGTTTTGCCCAGCGACACGTTGGATTTGGCCATGCCATCCTCAGGACCACCGCGAACGAGTTGGCCCGACGGCGTGTAGATATACATACTCACGTCAGTGGGTTCCGCGAGCGAGACTTCGACTTCAAAGACCGATTTACCGGTCCCCGCCGTCAGGTTCAGTGGATTCGAATAAATCTTGTGGATCGCCGATACATTTGCAGACGTCGTTAGAGTGTCCGGCACTTCGAAGCTGTACGCAATTTCACGATCGAGTACGTCTTGCTTCGGTTCATTCTTGAACGGCGAAACAACAACGAGAATCTCATCATACTGCGACCACAACGGAACAACCGCTCCACCAATCAAATCGCGCGTATACGTGATATCGGGAGGAAGACCGCCGCGAAGGCCTGCGGTCACGACCATCCACTCGTTGAAATCGGAGTCGAGAAGGAAATTGAAATCCTCGGTTCCCAGACCGGTGATGAACCGGAAGTAGGACCCGCTCAACTCATCCGGACTGGGATAGCCAAAATCGGAGGATGATCCTTCAACCGGATAGGTGCTTCGCGTCTGAATGTAGCGTGACGGGATCGTGTCGTATGCCGCTCCCTCTTCAAAACCCCACGGCTCGGCCCGTGGACCGGTGTGATAATTCCAGACAAGAAACTCCGCCCAGGCCTCGGCGAACGACGAGCCGCGTGCCATCAGGGCTTCATCAAACGCCTCAAAGGTGTTGAACCCTTGCTTGGATCCGCAGATCTCCCAAACGTCGGCCATCACACTTTCATCGTAGCGCTCGTGCAAAAACAGGCCAAAGACTGCCGAGCCATAGCAGTGCAGAATCTCCTCAATGGACCCGGAACCGGCACTCGGCACGAAGACCCGTAGCGACAGCCAGGGCTTCAGATAGAAAAACTCGAGGTAGTTGTAATAGTCATTGACGTGGTCGAAGCAGACATCTTCGAGATACGTGGACGTCAATTCAAAGAACCAACTGTAGGGCCGCAGCTCGCCACGCAGTTCGCGGAACTCGGCTTCGACAGCATCATACGACCATTGAATCGCGTGGTGAAACTCGTGTGCAACTGTGACCGCCATCGCATCAAAGGGACGATCCCGGTATCCTTGAATCTGTGAAAAATCGCTGTTCAACTCAAGATAGCTGGTTTGCCGGGCGGCGGCACCGCCGGGCGCCGGCCCGACAATTTCTTCCGGCCAGGTGATCCCATAAAACAGGCTGCCCAAGTTGCGAAAGTAGATATCATAACGCGGATCCTGCGAGGGATTACCCTCCTGATCCGAGACTGGGAAGATGAAACCCATTTCGGTGATCTGCTTCGCAACCACCGTATCGACAAAGTCCGCGCATCTCAAAACATACACGGGGATATTCCCCTCGCCAACGCCATACGACATGTCGACGGCGTGACTACCGGTACGCGTATAGTGGATGCGGAAATTCCCTTCCGGCGTATCAAAATCGTAGAACTCATCCAACTGGGGACGCGTCGTATCGACATCCGCCGCGATTTGGTTCTTCGCGGAGCGGCTCAGGTTCGGCCACGCCTGTCGGATTTCGTACACCAAGGGTGTACCGCACTTGATTGGAATTGTGGGTTCGAGGCCGGCCGCCATACCGATACGACCAAACGTTGCCCGGACACGCTCGATCAGATCACGTTCGTAGTCGCTGTCAGCGGCATATGTTGCCGGTGCGAAGCCAGCCAGAACAGTGGCTACACACACGCCGAGAAGCACACACAACACGGGGTTACGTCTGCGCATTGAGAGCAATTCCTTCCACGGATGGGCAACCTGGGGGCTGCCTGTCGGACAACTGGAGGATGGAGTTTGGCGGAGAACTCTACCCTTCGATCTTCTGGTGCACGATTCGAAGCACCTCATCCTTTAAACTGGCACCGCTTTGTTCGAGTTCCCTCATATGATGCAATTTCTCATTGGCATACGCTTCGTCGCCGAATCCCATGAGGTTAATCTTCACATTGAGTCCGGCGCCGATGATCGCCGTTTGGGCCATTTCGGCCCCCACTCCGGCATCCGATACTGAATTCACATTCCCTTTTTCGGCACAGGTCTTGGCCAGTTCAAGGACGCGTTTGGCGGTGGTCATGACCTCAAGGGGAACAGCAACCGCATGGCGGGTGGCTTCATCGAGCGCCTGGTTTCGTTTCTCCTGCTCTTCTTCCGTGTCTTTCAGCATCTTACGGGCTCGCATGATGCCGTCGAAGGCCTCGGCGTCGCGGTCGACCAGTTCGGTGAGGCGCTTGCGAAGATCTTCGGATTCGGCGAGGACGCCCTCCATTTCCTCGGCGACATCGGCGTATTTCTTCCGACCAATCGTGAGTCGGCAAACCATTGCACACAAACCCGCGCCCAAAGCACCAGCGGAAGCTGCGACAGAGCCGCCACCGGGGGCGGGCTCTTTGGAGGCGACGCGGTCGGCAAAGACGGTCCAACCGGAGCGCTCGGTCTGGCGCGCCTGGGCCTCCTGGAGTTTTTCCTCCAAGACCTGATTCGGAGAGAATTGCTCCAGTTGGAGATAATGCTCAGCCACATCATAGAGAGATTTCGCCGGTGTTAAGCCGACGATCTCCGAGGAGGTTACACGCGTTCCCCAGCGGGCGGCTTCAGACTTTACCATCTCGAAAACACGAAAGATCGGCGTCTTCTGGTAGTTAACCAGGTTCATCGAGACCTGGACACACCCGCGGTCTTTGATTTCAAAGCCGAGGGCTTTGACAAAGCGCAGGCCACCGCCGCCGAATCGGATCGCACGCGCCACGGCACGGGCGGTGGACAGGCGATGGGTATCCAGATAGATGTTATAGGCCACAAGGGGCATACGGGCACCGATGGCCGTGGCGCCCGCCTTGAGATTCATCGAATCGGGTCCAAAATCGGGCTTGCGGTTCTCGTCGGATTCTATCGCATCGCGGATGCCTTCATACTCGCCGCGACGCACATCAGCGAGATTTTCGCGCTCAGGACGTTGAGCGGCGGCTTCGTACAGATAGATGGGAATTCCAAGCTCCTCCCCCACCTTTTGACCCAATTGGCGCGCCAAGGCAGCACATTCGGAGAGACCCAGCCCGCTGATCGGCACGAACGGAACCACGTCCGTCGCTCCCATCCGCGGGTGTTCCCCCTGGTGGGTGCGCATATCGATCAACTCGGAGGCTTTCTGCATCGCCAGAAACGCCGCTTGGCTGACAGCGTCGGGTTCGCCCACGAAAGTTACAACGGAGCGGTTATGGTCGGCATCCATCTCCTTGTCGAGGAGGATGACATTGTTGTTCTGCATGGCGTGTTCGATGATGGCATCGACGATCTCGGGGCGGCGTCCTTCGGAGAAATTGGGGACACATTCAACAATGGCTGGCATATCGGGGTGACCTCACTTTCGTTCGATTTCGGTACATCGAGTCAAGATTGGGAAGATAACCTAACTTGTCGTCGGGATCAACGGGTAGCGTATGGGACTGCAGAGAGAATTGTGCATACGGAACGGGGCTATGCCAGTTTCGGCAACTCGTGCGGTTGACGGGTCGATCAACCAGCTCTATCTAAGCAGGCCGCTTGGAGTAATGCCACGTGCTATGGCGTCTCTTGTTGGGATCTTGGGTATTCGCCCCGCGGGTGTGTTTGCCGAGCAGATTGGTTTGAGGAGGGTTCCACCCGCCCCCGGAATGTCTCTCATTAAACCGAAGGGCTGGATCAGGTTTGCCGGGTGCCCCACAGTTCTACTGTGGGAACCTATACATTCACTGTTCGCTCAACCAAACACATAGTCGTCTGTTGTCAAAGGAATATCGCGACGTCCGTGATGCCAATTGTAGCTTGACCATTCCCAATCCGAAGCACGGGTGCCCCTGACGCCCTCGTCAGGGTTTACAGCCGGGTACCCCACAATTCTACTGTGGGTGATGTCGCAATCGCAACGATGTCGCCCGATTGACCCGTCTCCGTTCGAGAACATCATGCAACGTATCAGGGCAAGCGCGTGACCGGGTGAGTCGATGAGTCCGGGCCACACAATCATTTCATTTGGAAGATCATCGAACCGGAGTGGCGACTCCGTGGAGGAACACGTGAGTCGATTAAACCCTGACGAGGGCGTCAGGGGCACCCGTGCCGTATCGACACTGATCAACTCGACGCCTTGAAGAGTCGTGCCCAGTGCACCAACCCTGGAGCGAACTACCAGGTTCTTCGCCTGTATCACCGCTGTCTTCGCGTAGTCATCCGGTTCCACTTCGACTGTATCGCCGTCCGAGGCTTCAGTGATCGCCAGCGCAATCGTGGCATAGTCAGTGGGAACGACCAGAACGGTGGCATGTGAGTGCCTGGCGGCACCCAGTAGGAGGCAGATGGTCAGTGCCAGCCATAGGGATTGTCGAATGGGAACTCCGGACGTGGCGACCTCGCGGGCCGGAGATGACGTTGCTGCTGCCCCCCCCCTAATTTACCTTCGTCTACCCTCCGGTCAATGGCCTCTAAAATGAAGTCTGTCACGATCTGTGTCGTTTGGGTGCGGTGCACAAACTCTAAAGCTGTCGTTACTCGCGTTCGATATGTCAAGTGGGAGGAACTGATCATGATGCGCAAGATGCTCTCAGGTGTGGGCGTGGTGATGTGTTGTTTTGCGGTCACCACGTGTTCCCAACAGCCGATGGAATTCACTGAGGTCGCCCGCTTCCCGATCGATGATATGAACGGAGTGCTGACGACCACCGATGTTGAACTCGATCAGTCGACGATGGCCGATGGAAACGCGTCGCTGAAGATTGTCAGCACGGAACCGCGTACTGTTCGTCTGTTCGAAGTGCAGAACCCAAGGATCGACGACGCGCGTTTGGTCTACCGTGCTAAACTGCGAACGGCCGATGTGTCGGGACGCGTGTATCTGGAAATGCTCTGCCACTTCCCTGGGATGGGCGAATTCTTCTCACGCGGCTTGGAACATCCGCTTTCGGGCAGCACGGAGTGGAGCACCGAAGAGACACTCTTCTTCCTCCAACCGGGTGAACGTCCGGATCGCGTGTCGCTCAATCTGGTCATCGAGGGTTCGGGTACGGCCTGGATAGATGATGTGGAGCTCCTCAAAGCACCGTTGGACATGTGATGCTCAACTCCCGGAACCAGGCGTCAGACATGTCAGTCCTCCTATGCTGTGAGTAGAGATTCCCGGAAATCGAGTCGGGTGCCGTTCGGCGCTATGGGCGGGTTGTGTCAGTGTAGAACTTCGGAGAGTCTCCCACGCAGACAGGCGCCCTCACCCACGAGCGTGCATCCAACAGACCACGAATAGCCGGCGGAAGTGTGTGCATCGGCGCGCCTCACCGTACCCACAGACGTCTGAATAATGTCAATTTGCTCAACCAGTCCGCCCCTTTCCCTTGATTTGGCGTTATTTTATGAGTAAATGATCGTTCATCGTGTGAGGTGGTGCGCTATGATGGCGAGACATCGGATTTGGTGGTCGTTCGGAATACTATCACTAGTTACCTTGACGTTCAACATTCCGGGCTGCTCGGATTCATCTCCTAATGAGCCCGAGCCGACCCCCGAAACGTCCCAATTGCGTCTATCGGACCCGCCGGCGGGGGCAACGATTACAGAACATACCGTGGTCTCGGCCGATGTCAGCGGTATCACAGATCCCCGGCAGCTACATTTCTATATCGATAACACGCTCTACGCTACCGACGCCAATGGGGATTGGGAATGCTGTTGGGATTGCGGACGCTTTCAGTCCGGCTCCTCACATACGATTCACGCGACGGTTGAGGATGCCAACGGAGTGGTCTATTATTCGGATACCATCAACGTTACGGTATCGGCGGGATCGATGTACACGGAACTGGACTGGCTCAATCCCGGCGATCTCTATCCGGCTCAGGGCGAGGGCTGCTGGTCACTATTATTCGTTACAGCGGATTGGTGCGGCTGGTGTAAGAAATTCGAACGGGAGACGCTCGCCGATGAAACCGTGCGCCAAACACTTGGCGAATCGTTCAACGTCGGCATCATCGATCCGGACAGTGATCAACCGATCGACTATCTCGGTGAGAGCCTCTCCGTCGATGAATTGCTGACGCTATACAACGTGCGCGGTGTCCCCACGGTCATCCTGCTCACCCGCAGTGGCGATCATCTCGAATCCTTTCCGGGTTATAAGCCCCCCGACGAGTTTGTATCATTGCTGAATCAGATCCGCAGCGGTGCCTATGGGCTAGAATAGCCCCATCTCTGCGCCCAATACACTCACGGACTTAGCTCGTGGTCCGTTCGTATTCGAATGCCAATCCCAAAGGTTCCGGCGTTGGGAACAGGTATGTCGAATTGACAAATCGCCGACACGAAGGTAATGTACCGGCAACATGACAGCACTGGCGTGACTCGCTGGACTGCCCACATGGGTGGCCGTGCGGTGGTTCCGTCGGAGAACCAAGCACCTCCCCGCGCCCTCCGGAACAGTAACGGTTCCACCGGATGCTTTGGAGGATGCCATGTCCTTAGAGACGTTGTTACACTATCTCGACAAGCACAACGTGCGCTATGTTGTGATTGACCATGCCGCCTTTCGGCAATCTCTACGGTGTCCCCGTGTATGTGGCCAAGGCGTTGGCACAGGACGCGAAAATCGCCTTCAATGCCTGTTCGCATACGAAGCTGATCCGGAGGCCGTGCGCCGACGTCAAACGACTCGTGGAGCCGACGGTAATGGAATTTTCACGGCAGAAAAAAGTGGTCGGTTAAGTTCCGAATCGGCTTGCGGACAATGCTCGGTTGAGTGCTGATCTCAATCGCTCGTCAGAATCACAACCGTTCCGTCTCCCTGATTCGCGACGGCAATATCGGCGATGCCATCGCCGGTGAGGTCGCCGGCGGCGATTCCATAGGCGTTCTCACCTGTCCCAAACGGCGATCCATCGGCCGGCGTGAGTTTGTCTGCTCCACCCAGTAGGACGGTCACGTCCCCGCTGTTCCAGGCGCTGGCACAGACGTCGTGGATACCATCACCGTTGACATCACCGATGGCCACACTGCTGGCGCCGGTACCGGATGTATACGGGGAACCGGGTGCTGGTATGAATGCGCCAGTCCCATCGCCGATCAGCACCGTTGTGACCGCGGCGCCCTCTCCCCCGCCGGTCGCGATATCGACGTGCCCATCGCCATTGACATCACCGAGCGCCGTCGCAAATGGCTGTGATACAACGAATGGGGAACTGTCGCTGGGCGTGAATGAACCCTGGCCATCACCGAGCAGGACAGTCACGTTGTTGACATTGGGTGTGATGATATCGGTATGGCCGTCGCCGTTGACGTCGCCGACGGAGAAGGTGCGGTACGGTTTGCCATCCACCGCGACCATTTCATCCGTCGGATCAAAACCACTGGCGCCGTCGCCCAACAGCACGATGACCGCGTGATCATTCGGGCTGTCTACAATTAGATCCATGATTCCATCGTCAGCAATCTGTGCACAGTTCACACTGTGCGTGTGCGGATCGTTGTCTACAGGAATCGGTGACATCTGTGATTCGCGAAATCGTCCTTCGTTATCGCCGAGCAGAATCGTTACCTGGTTCCGATCGTGATTGGCAATAGCACAATCTATGTAACCGTCGCGATTGAATGAACCCACGGCGATTTGCCCCGGTGAGTGCCCGGCCGGATACGGCGATCCCGGTGCGGGAACAAGTCCTGCGGAATCGCTTTGGAGAAAGACATACATCACATTGTTCTCCTGATCGGAAACGAGCAAATCGGGCAGGCTGTCGCTGTTGACATCGGCGATGGCGGGATACGACGGTGCGGTACCGGTCGATAGGGTCCTGTAAACAGACAGAGGTGATTCCGCCTTAAGCTCGGCATGTCCTTCGATACAAACAACGGCGAACAGGAATAAGAAAAGACACCTCTTGTACCAGATCCTCTTTCTCATCTTAACACCCACCTTCGCTTGTTCCCTGCTCGTTCACATACGGAGAATGCCGTTGACATATTAATGGTACCTACTGCGCTACTCGGCGTTCCCAATAACTCCCTCGCTCAGCGTTCGCTCGATACCGAAGAGGATCAGTCGCGCATCGTCGTCGTGAAGGTATTGCGACGCGGTGTCAAGGCGGGCGTAAAATGCGCTGGCGTGTGTCCGGGTAAACGCGAGTTTCTCACCATCCCAGAAATAGGGCACCGGGAAATCGGCAATCGGGACGGAGAGTCCTCCTCCGCCCGGCCAGAAGCAGTTGTTGTGAATCAGCACGTATGCCTGATCGTCACCATTGGATTTAACAGACCAATCGTCATAACCGCTCACTGAGCGAAACAGCGAATCGGTCTCCCGTTCGGCCGCACGGGCCATCATGTCAGTCATGCCACGTCGACAACCGGCGAGATTCTGGAATGTGACCGTGTCGTACCGGCGAACCGCCACTCTGTAATCGTAGCAGTTGGCCAATCGCCGCGAGTCGCGAATAAGCGCGAGATCGTCGGGCGGGGCACCGTCCCAATCGAGGCGAGTCAACTCGCAATGCTGCGCTGTGCATAGTCCCGCCGTGTCCTCCGCTGTGAGACCAAATGCGTTGGACAGCAATTCCGCTTTGTGTGTGCTGTCGTCCAGGAATGACATGGTGTCGAGAACAGCCAACGCAATGTACACCCGACGGCAACGCGCGGTGTCATCCCAGCGCTGCAGCGCACCATACGCGGCCCACGGGCGCCAAATCGAGTCGGTCGCTTTCACACTCCAGCCGCTGGTGTAGTGACGATTTTCGATCATGGGCACTTCGTACACGACGGCGCGCGAGGGATCGGGGTTGGACGAGCATCCGAGCAGAGTGAGACACAGGGTAATCAGTGTCAGAAATGGGGTCAGGAGGTGTTGGCTTGCCATAGGAGGAGTGTACTCAAACGTGTATCCCAGTTCTACCAATACTGTGTAGACGGTGACATTACCGTTTACGACACCGGGTGCCACTGACCTATTGCCATGAGTTCGTCGAATGATGGTCAGTAGCAGCGTGAGGCTGATCGTCGTGCCGAAGACGGGGACTCATGTCGTCGTGAAGACACTCTTCATATCGTTCTCCCTCCGCGGGTGGCCCGGACGTTCGTCCGGGTCTCAGAGCACTCCTGCATCCACTACACCTTTATCGCTTAAGAATGAAATGTGTTTGGCTCAGAGAGGCGTCTTTTTAGATCGTCTGTGTGAAAGTGATTCGGTCATTCGTGTTGAGACAGGGCTTAGAGACCCGGACGAACGTCCGGGCCACCCATCTTTACTGCACAGTTGTCAGGTGCACCCGGCCGGGCTGGGGTACGCCATGTCACTCGCACCGGCTGCCCACGAACGGGGTTACGGCCAACACCCAATCCAGCTCCAAGCTCCAGAGGGTGGCTTGAATACTTTTTTTCGAGCAGGGAGATGTACAATAACTGTCCTCCCACTCGAGATCGAATATCCTCACCCAGCTTTCTTCAATCAGCTTTCGAAGTGTTGGATTGGCGAGAATCTCTGTTTCGCTTGGATGGCCCCACTGGGCATCAAAACAGTTAGAATCAGACTCGGAACTGGCAAGATACCAGTTGTTCAGAACATGGTGCCAGAGTTCGTAGTCGGAAAGCAAGACATCCCGGGTGGGACAGTCGAACTCAATTCGCACGTTCTTCTCTCCTTTAGGATGCCACCATCGAATGGCTCGGAGATCGGGTCGAACGCGTTCATGAGATTCCCACTGAGCCCAAGCCCAGATTGGAATTTCACAATCGAGAGGCGGATTCCCCACTCGCTTCTTCATTTGCTCGATCAACCAGAGATAAGGACGTCTGTGGAAGTCGTTTTCCATCTTGTCCCACGTCGCCCGCAATTGCCCGGTGGTCCGCAATTCTTCCCAGGCGACTAACGGCTGAATGGTCCACAATCGAATGGTGGGTGGCCCGGACGTTCGTCCGGGTCTCAGAACCCGTGTCACTTACGCCTCGCTCCTATCGTCGATGTCATCTACAACAAGTGGTACATCCGTGTGTCCTGCGCGGCTGCGAGCACTCGACCATCTCCAGTGATACGGATCAGTCACCAGACCGCGGCGCACCGGGTTCATTTCAATGTACTCAATCGCACGCGCGACGGCATCCCAATCATAGAGATTCCGGTCATGACCGCCCCCCTCCTGCCAGAATCGATGCAGCGTTCGTTCCCCGCGCGCGATAGTGATCCGCTTCAACAAGTGGGGAGCACATTCTCGCCAATGACTCACAACCCATCGCGCGAAGCGCTCCTTCAATCCGCGCAAAATGGCTGCCACGGTATATCCCTCGACTTGCGGATAGATTAACAAATGAACGTGCTCAGGCATGATGACGTAGGACCAAATCGCCATATTAAGCCTGCGTCGCGCTGTATCCCAGCATTCCAGCAATTGATTGCGAAGCGCGTCGTCCGTGAGCAGTTGCTGACGACGGTAACAGGAAAACGTCAGGAAGTGGGCATGGTGCGGCAGATTGTAGGACTTGCGTCTCATCCAAAGCTCACGGGGTGGCCCGGACGTTCGTCCGGGTCTCAGAGCACTCCTGCATCCACTACACCTTTATCGCTTAAGAGTGAAATGTGTTTGGCTCAGAGAGGCGTCCTTTTGGATCGTCTGTGTGAAAGTGATTCGGTCATTCGTATTGAGACAGGGCTTTGAGACCCGGACGAACGTCCGGGCCACCCAAGTTGCGAATTCACGCTGTCACGGGCACCGGGCGGGTGCCCCACCCCTTGGGATGGGTTCGGATTCCGCGGAGACAGACGTTGGTGCTATCAATCCCGAGTTTAGCTGTTGAGTATGATTGAAATTCCTGATCTCGACCAATCTAAACCCACCGCAAGCGGTGGGGCACCCGGCAGCTCGGGTGTATTTGTAGGGGCGTATTGAATACGCCCCCCTGCACGTAACCCTAACGGGGACAGGGCGTATGCAATACGCCCCTACCAATGATAGTGTAGCCGCCCCGTCCCGGAACGCCATTTCAGACTTTTTCAACACGCCCCAAGATCAGTGGCACACTGTCTCAATCGTCATGGGCACCCGGCGTTCAGTCCTTTCGTACCCCGCGGCAGGGGCACCCCGGCGCTACGCATCACTTCTTTGCCTGCAACGCGAAGTAAACGCCGACAGGGTCTCGAATAACGGCATATCTACCATCAGTCGACTCATTGACGACTTGCCCGCCACCTTCGCGAACTCGTCGAAGACTTTCCTCAAAGTCATCCACAGGAAGACTGAGAATCCAGACGGGTGGGATGCCTTCCTTGTCACTTCGGGCGTTGCAAATCTCTGCGGAAGACCCACCGTCGGGGCGTTGCATTTCAAACCTGCCCTCGACGTCAGCAGGAGCTGCCGACCATCCAACGACCTGTTGGTAGAAGTCGCGGGTCGGCAACACGTCCGAAACTGTAAGCGTGAGCCAGGCAATTGAACCAACATCTTCAGATTTGTCTGCGGCGAGCCATTCGTCGGGAACGATTGGAATCAGACCGAACGCAGCGCCGTTAGGGTCAAAGAGAGCGGCCCATAGACTCTGGCCGTCATCGCCCTTGCCGTGCATTATCTCCTTGCCGCCAAGTTCGAGCGCGCGCGCCGCGCTGTCGGCAACATCAGCGACCTGGAAATGAGGCATCCATTGCAAGGGGAGTGCCTCGTATTCTTGTGACTGTGCCCCCAAGCCAATTACCGGTGTGCCTTGGTTATTCGTTAGGTCGTCCCGCCAAAGAGGCGCCTTCCCCGTTGTCAGAACCTTGGCGTAGAAGTCAAGCTCCCGCTCGTGGTCTGGTACTGCGATGTCTGCACTGAGGACTCCGCCGACAGCGGTTGCAAATGGGTTTCGCATGACTTTCTCCTATTTATCGAGCCTCGGGAGTGAACCTGGAACTTGTTTACGCCGGGTGCACTTTTGAGGTGGTCCAGACGTCTTGTGCTGAGCTGGTCGAAGTATCGTCCGGGTCTCACACAACTGCCACATATGAAGCTAAACCTGTCCAACTACTCCGGCAGGTCCTTAAGTGCGATTCGAGGGTTTTCATAAGTCGGCATACGTCCTTTGAGACCCGGACGATCCTTCGACCGTGCTCAGGACAAGCCGTCCGGGCCACCCCAGTTGGGAATTCACGCTGTCACGGGCACCCGGGGTCTTTAAGGTAGGACATGAAATTCGCAAACGATGCCCATTCATCCCACAACGATCGGTAAGTCTCTGTACAGTAGATCAGTGTCTCAGCGACTCGGGTGCGATCCCGGAGAGGGCAATTCACCTCCTGGTTCACACGCTCCCAGATCTTCTTCCGATCCTCCGCAATAGCGGCCAAAGCAAGTCCAGCGTTCAATGCTTTTGATCTCGACTCGTCCAGAATAATCCCTACGGAACCACATCTTTCTGCGCGTGATTTTGTGAAGGATGCAAGCGACACGTCGAAATCGCGGCACAGAGAATCATCCAGAAAATATGCCAAATTCCGGTACACCTGATGATAGGAATCCTTCAAGTGTTGTGGCAGTTGGAGATACTCCATCTCGTACGCCTCTGCGAAGCACTCCCGAACTCTGAACCAAGAGCACGGCAGGCTCGATCGAGGCATCACAATTCGGCCCCGGTCACTAAGATCGGCGTACTTTTCGCTCACCGATGAAACAACCTCTCTCGGATCTATCTCCCGGTCACCAACTCTGGCTCTGTGAATCAAATTCTTCCATTTCATAGCTGCCAGCCTCACTTCCTCACGGCACCCGGCGGGTACCCGATACCAAGAGCCTCAGCCCTCTACGAACACATGTTTTTCGTCCGAACCGACCGGACACTTTGATCCTTCCCCCGCCAGCTGACCACAGTATTTGCAGTGTGCCGGCAGCTGCATCAGAACAAACACATGCTTCGGATCACTGTAAACTGGGCACGTTGAAGCGGTCCCAGCAATCTGGCCGCAGTACTTGCAAATGTGCGCTTCCATAGAATGCTCCACTGAGATAGTTTCGACTCCCGTTTCACCGATCTCTCACCGCGGGGTGCCACTGACGTTCGTCAGTGGTACGTATTTGTCTCTCACTGACCAAGGTCAGTGCCACACTGGGCTATTCGTCATGGGCACCCGGCGCTGCCAAAACACTCGTTTCGCGCCCTCCGGGGCCACACCTGAGGATGCGAAATACCGCTTGGCCATTCGAGACTTAATCTCACGGATCACGAGTCCAAGTTTTAAGTCGTCCGGAGGGAACAGGTCAATGTGGACATGTTCCGGCATCAGGACGTACCCAATCAGCTTAAAGTTGTGTTTGAGGCGTGCACGGTCAATCTCGTCCGTTAAAAGGCGCTTCGCGCCCGGTTGATTCAGGTATGGTTTGCGGTAGAGGCAACTGAAGGTCACGAAACGGGCTGTGCCCAACCCATCCCAGTGGCGGAGTTTGGTCATTTCAGATTATCCGTGAACGGGGCCTTTCCCACATCACGTTACCTAATCTCTAATCGTTACGATCCCACAGCAGCGCTGTGGGGCACCCGGCTCTGAATCTCGGACCAAGGTCCAAGCCACCCATCTTATTTCTTCATCTCCCGTCAGGGGCACCCGGCGGCTGTATATTATCTGCCTTCCTGTTCTGATTTGAGATTTGCAAGTTCAAGCCGCAGTTGAATTCTGGATAGCTCCGCTTCATAGATCGAGGTATGACCGTCAGACCATCCCAGTTTCACAGCTTCGTCCGCGTACTCTTCATTAAGTGTGGAGGTGATTTTTGAGAGTCGAATTGCCTCTATAATATCAGCCTTTGCGCCCTCATGGTCGTTGCAATCTTCCTTTGAAAGTGCGCGCTGGTAGAACAGATTGCAGTCTGTTGAATCGAGCAATATCGCCGTCGTAAAGTCAGCTATTGCAAGATCGTGCTTCTCCGCTTCTTGATAACAAGCGCCACGCAGTGCATATGCTTCGTTTACCGGACCATACTCAATAGCATTGTTCAGGTGTGTCAATGCATTACGGAACTCTCTCTTGATATACAACTGCTTTCCTAGGTACCACTCCTCCCATGCTTGCGCCCGGGCGCGCCCTTGAGTCGATTGAAACCAACCAAGCGAGTCGACAATTTTCTCCCAAATTGCAACCGATACTCCGGCTACAATGAGACAAGCCCATCCGCCCAATACGATCAGCTCGAAATCCAATCGCCCCCGGTACAAGAATGCGGCCGTCATTAGAATCACCCACAAAACCAGTGTCTGCAGGTTTTGCTTAACTTCTCTTCTCATTGTCGAACTCCACCATCGTCAGGTCATCAGGTCTGGCGCCGGACGCCTGGTGCCCTACAGCTCTGCTGTAGGAAACCTTCCCAAAACGAACAGTTCTTCCCGTCGGAGCGACCCTGTCTTACACTTCCACATGTCCCACAGTAGGACTGTGGGGCACCCGGCACACACGTCAGGGGCACCCGGCACCCGGCGTCACAGTTTGACACTTGTTAACACTGGTAAAACGTGCTCTGAGCTAAGAAGTGAAATCTCCGTAGGAACAGTTGTCAGCTTCTCTGTACTTCCGTCATCCTTCAATCCTCTCACGCGGAAAATGGCCTGGAACCCCATATGTGGCTGAGGGATTTTCTTTCTGATGATTTCGATGTCCTTTCGTTCTATTTGCCAAAGCAGTTGTGCAATGCCGCGGATTGATGGGCCGTGCAGGCCAGACATCAGTACAACCTGTCTCCTGGTATCTAGGGGAAAACGCGTATAGAGCAAGTAATCTTCATTCAGTTTCTTTCCGATCAACTCTGGTACCGCAATCTTGTTTCCAGAACTGTCGACGATGGCGTAATGGTAAGCACGATGCAGGTTCCCGTCTTGCATCCGCTCAACGTCTCTCACATCACCTTCGCGAAAGATGGAATACGGTAACGTAGTGGTATTCAATCTATGAGCGATCCTGAAGTTGGGTTTCAGCGGTTCACCTAGGACATCTCTCGTGAATAGGTTCGTTCCTGATCCACCCAAACAGAGTATGGATCGCCGTATGTTCTTTATCAAATAATAGTCAGATTGGTGGATGATTTCAGGCTCACCGAAGAGTCCACGAATAGCTTCAACTGCCTACTCCTCATTACTGTAAGTAATAGCTCCATCGGGGACTCCCTCCGTGGCGACACTCAGATCAAACCCACTTGTAGGGAGGAATAGCGAGAGAATATCGTCTCTCCGCTTTGTAGCATCGTAGAACTGATTCTGCGCGTATCGTGCTCCGACTTCAAGACCCTCTGATACTAGACCACCAGAGACATACTCCACGAGGATAACGCCTAAGATACCGAGCACCGTACGTCTTTGCATTGGCGTCTCATAATCCCACAGCAGTTCTTTGACACTCATGACTTCCTCCTGCCCTAATCTGAAATCTGTAAAATGACAGACTACACATTTCGGAGACCCTACAGAGTCGTTACTCATTGTCTTGATATGATGATCGAGACCGGGACCAAAGTCTGGGGCACCCGGCCTATGTACGGGCTTACCGGTTTGTCGGTATCGGCGAGGATGGTCGATACGCGACCACCGATTTCACCGCTGCCATGCCTGGTGCCCTACAGCTCTGCTGTAGGAAACCTTCCCAAAACGAACAGTTCTTCCCGTCGGAGCGACCCTGTCTTACACTTCCACATGTCCCACAGTAGGACTGTGGGGCACCCGGCACACACGTCAGGGGCCGGGTGCCCCACAGCTCTGCTGTGGGATCGTCACCTCTCGCAGGAAATTCAACCAAACACATCATCGTCAATCGCCAGCGGAACATCACGCCGCCCATGGTACCAATTGTAGCTCGACCACGGCCACTTTTCCGCAGAATCGACAAGTCCGCGCGTGACCGGGTTCTGATGACAGTACCGCACCTTCTCCCTCACCGTCTCGACAGACCGGCAGTTGTGATCGTAGCAGCGACGCTGCCAGAAGACTCTCGTCACGCCTACTGGAGCAACTCCGGATTGCGCGAAGTACTGCTTGGCCATGCGCGATTTGATCTCACCAACGACCATTCCAAGCTTCATTTTGTCCTGTGGAAACAGGACAATGTGCACATGCTCCGGCATCAGCACATAGCCGATAATCTTAAACAAGTGCTTTGTTCGAGCCCGGTCAATCTCGTCAACCAATAATCGTTTTGCCCCGGGTTGGTTCAAGTACGGTTTTCTCATGAAGCAACTGAACGTCACGAAACGCGCGGTGCCAAGGTCATCCCAATGTCGGAGTTTGGTCACGTTACCTGATCTCTAATCGCTACGATCCCACAGCAGAGCTGTGGGGCACCCGGCACCCGGCGCTGTGCTCCTGACCTACAAAAGTCCGATTCCCCCCTCACCCCAGCCCCACCCACACGGTCTTCGTCTCCGTGTACTGCTCCATGGCGATACGGCCCAGATCGCGGCCGTAGCCGCTGGCTTTTACGCCGCCGAAGGGGGCGGCGGGGTCGTAGAGGTTGATCGTGTTGATCCACACGGTTCCGGCCCTCAGACGTTGTGCCAATCTATGCGCTTTGCTAATATCGCGCGTCCAGATCGCTGCTGCAAGTCCATATTCATTGGCGTTGGCGATGGCCGCGGCGGTCTCCTCGTCTTCGAAACTGATGACCGAGAGGACCGGGCCGAAGATTTCCTCACGGGCAATGGTCATGTCGTTTTGCACACGATCGAAAATGGTCGGCTCGACAAAATAGCCGTCGAAACCATCGGCGCGTTTCCCCCCGGCCACCAGTTCGGCCTTCTCGCGTTTGCCGGTTTCGATGTAGTTAAGCACACGGTTCATCTGGCCTTCGCTGACAATCGCGCCGGTGCGGGTCTTCGGATGAAATGGGTCGGCCGGGGCAAAGCGTTTGGTCTTGTCGATCAGCTTTTCGAGCAGTTGATCGTGCAGTCCCTTGTGCACCAGCAGGCGCGACCCCGCCGCGCACACTTCCCCCTTACCGTAGAAAATGCCATTGAGACTGCCGCGCACGGCGGTATCGACATCGGCATCGGCCATCACAATGTTGGCCGACTTGCCGCCCAGTTCGAGTGAGACGCGTTTGACCGTATCGGCGGCGCGGCGGGCGATTTCCCGTCCAACACTCGTCGACCCGGTGAATGCGATCTTATGCACCCCGGGATGATCGACAAGGGCGCGTCCGGCGGTCTCGCCATATCCCGGCACGACATTCAGCACTCCGGGGGGCAGCCCCGCAGCAGCAGCCGCATCGGCCAGTTCGAGCGCGGTGATCGGGGTCTGCTCGGCGGGCTTGAGAACGACTGTGCAGCCGCACGCCAGCGCCGGGGCGACTTTCCACGACGCCAGATTGAGCGGGAAATTCCACGGGACAATCGCGCCCACCACGCCGACCGGCTCGCGGACGGTGTAAATCAGGCAGTCCCAGTTGTTGGGAATCGTCTCCCCGGCCAGCTTATCGGCCCAGCCGGCGTAGTAGCGGAACACGTCGATGGTGGTCTTCAAATCGATCTGCGATTCGAAGATCGGTTTGCCGTTGTCCATCGTTTCGAGCTGGCAGATACGTTCGGCGCGCGACTGGAGTTCATCGGCGATTTTATTGAGAATGCGGGCGCGTTTCGACGGTTTCATCGTGGCCCAGTCGCCCTCGCGCGCATCGTTGGCGGCGGCGACGGCCTTGTCGATATCGGCCTTGTCCCCTTCGGCAACATCGCACCACGGTTTCGCGGTGATCGGGCAGATGTTCTCGAAGCGATTCCCCGATTCGGCGGGGACAAATTCGCCGTTGATGTACAGGTCAGTAAAATGCGGTATGATCGCGTTCAGGTCGGTCATGATTGATTTCTCCGGGTGGAATGTGTGAGCGCGTAATAGGGCGATTGCGAGCAGTTGACACAAGAGGAATTGATCAGTCGAGGATCATATTCCCCCTCACCCTAACCCTCTCCTTCAAACAAAAAGACGTTGTGGGGAAGAGGTAACATGCTGCCAACAGGCGACTATGGAATGTCCTGGTAAGGCCTTGATCTGTGTGCGCAGTTTTGCTCCCTCTCCCCTTCGGGGAGAGGGCTGGGGTGAGGGGGGCGCGTTTGTGCCGCCCCTACGGGGCTTTGAGTTCCTTTGCTCATTCAAACACCGGGCTTACTCCCGGTGCTACGTTGTATCGCCGCTACGCGGCTTGATGGAAACGATTGATTGTAGGGTGGGTGGTTCTCGTTGCGGCGCGGATCGAGCCGCAACGATGTTCACCCACCATTTGGCTGTCACTGTCTGGTGTATGCTGTGTGGCCCTGATGGCGGCCTCATGCCATCACGGCCTGCAAAACTAACGTCTCAACACGGCATGCACGGCGCGTGAACCTCATCGACACTCTTACACGCATCGATGAGAACCACCCATCCTACTATTACTGGCCGGTGAATTGCGGGACGCGTTTTTCGACGTAGGCGTTGAGACCCTCGGTCGCGTCGCTGGACTGGAACAACTGCTGCTGCAATTCGCGTTCGATGGCGAGCCCCTCGCTGAATGGCACTTCGCAGCCCGAGCAGACCGACCGCTTGATGCGTCCGACCGCTTTCGACGCCTTGTGCGGCGGCGCGAACTGGCGCGCGTAATCGTAGACCTGCTCCATGAAATTGTCGCGGTCGAACACATGCGAGACGATGCCCCACTCTTCGGCTTCCTCGAAGGTGAAGGTGCGTCCGGTGCACATCAGTTCGATGGCGCGTGCCTTGCCGACCAGCCGTCCGAGACGTTGTGTGCCTCCGGTGCCGGGCAGGACACCGAGCGTGACCTCGGGCAACCCGACTTTGCCGGCATCACGGCGACCGATGCGGATGTCGGCGGCGAGTGCAATTTCCAGTCCCCCGCCCACAGTGTGCCCATTGAGCGCGGCAATCACGAGCTTGGGCGTCTGCTCAAAACGGTTGAGCGTTTCGTTGGCGTGCAGGCAGAAGTAATATTTGAACTGCGGCGTCACTGACGAAAGCATCTTGATGTTGGCACCGGCCGAGAAGAACTTATCCCCTTCGCCGGTGAGCACGATCACGTGCACATTGTCATCGAACCGCGCACTGAGGATGGCCTCGTCCAGTTCGCGCATCATTTCGTAGGTATAGGTGTTGGCGGGGGGATCGCACATCGTGATGGTGGCAATGCCCTCGTTCACCTCGTATTTGATCAGTTTGTTTTCCATTGGTCCTCCCTGTCGTATTGAGAAATTGAACATGAATGTCATTTTACAACCCATCAAAATATCCGTGAGAGTCGTTGTGAGTCAACGACAAAAGAGGTCTGGTTTCCCCTGGCCCGCCCCCCATCAGTGTAGGGTGGGTGGTTCTCGTCATGGCTCGGTACGAGTCATGATGAGGTTCACCCACCCTACGATTCTGGGGCTCGGTGCTCCGGTTCGGTGCTCTTTAGGAAATACTCACGTTTTGATTGACCGTGTCGGCGGCCATGAGGATGAGGAGGTACCAGCCGAGGCAGGCCAGCAACGGGGTGCGGGTGTTTTCGCTGGCGTCCTCCTCGAGGACCATTGTCCCCTTCGCCTGGCCGAACATCTGGGGGCTGCGGAAACGGATTAACGGGGTCTTGTCATCGGTGACGAATTCCCACGCCCCGGTCCAGAAGCTGGTGCTCAACCAACGATAGATGGCGCCTTCAGTGAATCGCAGCGTCCCGGCACCGGACAGGTTGATCTCCATTTCTGCCATATCGTCGCTGTTGCCGTGGATACGGACATTGACGTGGGGACGCAGGAATCCGCCGCGCTTGAACGTCCATTCACCATCCGCTGTAGTTGCGTGCGCCAACGATCCGGTCGGTTTCTCCCATGCCAGCGTCGCGACCACCTCGTCGCCGTCTTTCAATTCATACTCCATGCGGAAGTGTTTCGGTTGGTTCCACACCAGCTCGCTGGAGGTGATATCGGCAAACCGTTTCATAACGAATGAGACACTACAAACTGAACAAGGCACCGACAAGTAGTTTCAGATCAGGAATGTCGCCGATCCCGAACCGCGATTCGATGTAGTATGATGATTCCTCGCGAATGGGCACACGCAACCCGGCACCCAGACTGATGCCGATTTCGGTGTCGCTGTCGCCTTTGTCGGGACTGAAATACGAAATCGTTGGTCCCCCTAAAGCATAGAAACTCACATTCGTGTTGGGCAAATTCGGCAGATTGACCTGAAAGTCGCCGTTGAGCGAAACCACGGTGATATCATTTCCAAGACCGAATTCAATTCCGGGCACAAATCCGATGCCTCTGGTCAGAAGGCCGGCTTTCCCCTGTGCACCGATGACGACTTGGTCGGGGTCAAAACTGACACCGGCCCGCGGCCCGGCCATCAGCGCTGAGGCTGTCGACGGGCACACGACCGTGACGCTCAACAGAAGAACAGCCGAAACGAACAATCTAGCGATGCGATGATGTCGTCGTATCACGTGAGCCTCCTTTGCCCTTTTTACGAGACACCTGCGCCATTCGCACCACATAACCGCCCACAAACCCGATAATCCCCACAAGCAACAGGAGGGGGACCTGGGAAATCTGCATGCGCCAGAACAGAAAACGGAGGGTGACGACTTGTGCGTTTTGGACCACAACCAGAAGAAAAACTATGAGAATCGCCAGAAGAATGTATGCTTTGGCATCCTGCATGATCGATGCTCCGGGTCACCGCGCCTTAGGAGATGGAGTTGAGATCGTCGAGCAGCATCTTCTTGTTGTCGTCCTCCTCGATCCCTTCGGCTGCTCCCTTTGCCAGCGCGAGATAATGATCGCGATCGGTTTTGTTGCGGGACACTGATGCCGCTCGCGCAAGCGCTTCGTAGGCGTACGCACGATCGAACGCGCCCAGATCGTTGTCCTCCACCAGACTGAGGCAGCGGAGACCGTGGTATTTCGACGGTTCCGGCGAGTTCAGCTCGGCGTAGACGCGTGAGACTTGCCATTCGCCGCGGGCGCGGTGGACCGCTTCGCCGATGACGCCCCAATGATACCGCGACGCGTGCGCCGCGTGCACCATCTCATCATCCTCTTCAATCGTGCGATCCTCATTCTCAAGAAGCGTCCACACCTGATTGAAGCAGTCCTTGGCGAACTTCTCGTGACTTTCGTATTCGGTCAGTTTCTGTTCCTCGGACATCTGCACCTCTGGTTCCATCACTTCACTCCACGCGCGCGCCGGCCAGCGCGCGCTCTCGTATCGGCTCACTTGCCGAGAAAGGTATTCACTTCGTCGACCGCTTTGAGTTCATCCATGTAGATGTGTATCAGCGTATGGGTGAACACCGGATGTTCCTTTACCAGCGGCATGATCTCTTGATACGTTTTCGCAGCCGTCGTTTCGGTCTTCAATGCTTCTTCGAGCATCACTTTCAAGTCGTCGGTATGCACAATGGCAGTGCTGTCGCGATCGGTGACAGCGGTTCCGTCGAGTTGGGCGATGATGTCGCGCACCATTTTGGCATGGCCGATTGATTCGGACGCTTCTTCTTCGAAATGCTCACCCAGCGGAATACTCTCGAGGCCTTTCACGTACGCCGCGTAATGTGCATACATGGCGTGGGCGCGCAGTTCCCAAGCGAGTGCCTTGTTCAGCATGTCGAGCAGCTTGTCCTTTTCTTTCAGTTCGATAATCATGGTCCGTTGGTCTCCTGCAACTAAGGTGTTGTTGATGTTGGAATTCTATTTCTGTCGCAAAAATTCAATCAGCAATCGGGGGCCGAATCCGCTGGCGCCCTTGGGCGTGTACGGATTACCCGACTTGAATAGATCGATGCCGGCGATATCAATGTGCATCCATGGGTAATCACCGACAAATCGCTGCAAAATGCGCGCGGCAATCGACGCGCCGCCGTAGCGTCCACCGCCATTGCGCATATCGGCCACCGGTGATTTGAATTTCTCGTCGTAATCAAGGTGCAGCGGCATCCGCCAAACCTTTTCGCCGCTGATGTCCGATGCCTTCTCCAAGCGTTTCGCAGCCTTTTCATCGGTCGCAAAGTAACCACCGTACACGTCGCCCAACGCCACTGCCATTGCACCGGTCAGGGTGGCACAGTCGATGATCAGGTTGGGCTCGTAGCGTTGCACGTAGTGCAGACCATCGGCGAGGATCATCCGTCCTTCGGCATCGGTCGACATGATTTCGACGGTCAGCCCCGACATGGTGCGAACCACGTCGCCGGGACGGTATGCCGTTCCGGACGGCATATTCTCAACGAGCGGTGTGACGGCTACAAGATTAACCGGTAGCTTCAGTTTGGCGGCCGCGCAGATCGTTGAGATCATCACGGCGGAGCCCATCATATCGCCGCGCATTTCCCACATGTCGGCGCTGGGTTTGATGGAAATGCCACCGCTGTCGAAAGTGACGCCTTTGCCGACAAGAGCAACATCTACGGTTTTGGCGCGTCCCTTGCGGCCGTTGTACTGCATGATCAGGAATTGCGGCTCATTGTTGGAACCACCGCCTACGGCCAGGACCGCACCCATTTTCAATTTCTTGATGTCGCTCAGCCCGAGCACTTGCAACTTCACCCCTGCATCGCGGCAGAACTGCCCGGCCTTCGTCGCATACGACTTGGGATAGAGATCATTCGCGGGAGCGTTGGTCAGATCGCGCACCCGACACGTCGCCTCGCCCAACACCTTGCCGTTGTCAACAGCATTGGTGACCCGGCGTCGGCGTTTGCCATCAGGCTCCCAGAGAGTGAAGGATTCGAGTTGTGGTGTCAGTCCCGATTTCTCAGAGATACACTCATCGTAGAGATAGTTGCCCATCATCGCTGCGGCGACGGCATTTTCGGTAATCGCCGTAACGTCGGTACCGGGCAGCATCGGTGCAATGAGTGATTTGAATGAGCGGCTACGCGCGGCCTGGACCGCAGTGCCGTAGGCACGGCGCAGCGACTCCATATCAAGACGGCGACGGGTGCCAATACCAACTAATATGGCACGCGTTCCATCGGCGGCGACAGCCGTCGCTGTCGAATTCGCCCTGCCGGTAAAGTCGCCGGCATCGCAGCGGGCCTTGATGGCGTCCTGAAGGGGTTCGGGGAGTTCTCTGGTCCAGGTGGGAATCGCCGCCGGCTCGCCATGCACAAATACCGCGACAGGCGACTCGGCCGACAGATCGGCCAACGAGGCTCCCGAGACATTGATTGTCAACTCCATGTGACCCTCCTCTATCCGAACATGGTCCAACACATAACAGCCGGGCAATCAACCACACCTGCCGGATGCAACCAAGTGCTTTTTCAGTATTCCGGGGTGATCGTGTAGATGGCTATCCGTCACCATCTTATGCATGCGACCGACGTGGGACCGGGCGCAGTAAGGCGATCCAGCCTCCCACGCCGTAAGTGGCATGGAATATCGCCAAATGGAACGGTAAGAGCGGGATTGCCCATAGCGGGCCGCGTGGTACGGTTACGGCGACTGTATGACCCACCACAAGCGCCCCATAACATCCAGTTAAACCAAGCAGAATGTACAGTGCGATAGTCGAGTAAAGCGATGCAATGGCCAGTACCAAACCGATGAGAATGGCCGCCATCGGTGCGACATGATACCATTGTGCCGACGGTATGCCCAGCTTCCAGCTCCAGACTGTCCAACTGGCGTTACCCCAAGCCCGCGTCCAGAGGCCCACAGGACTCGTGGGAGCAAGATACTGGACGGTGGATTGAACCTGATAGAATCGAATACCGCGTTCCCGTAAACGTCGAATCAAATCATTATCCTGATTGCGTACCAGTCGCTCATCGAGCCCGCCGATGTCGATCAACATTTGGCGGTTGAACAGGGCGAAGTTCACGGTCGATGCCCATCCCGAGCGGTCGTCCCATCGCCAGGGAGCGAGACCGGTTCCGATCGGTGACCGGAGGACCATCGCATTGAGCGTACCGGCTCTCCCCTCCCCATCGACGAGCAACCGTCCACCGACTGCGACATTCTCATGACGAATGAACTCGCGCGCTAATGTCGACACATAGTCGGGCGCCAGCGCACAGTGGCCCGAGATCCACAGGACCGCTGGTGCATCGGTCGACTGGAGAGCCAGGTTGACGGCGGCCGGAGTCACACGTTGTGGATTGTGAAGGACCGTGAGCGTGGCACCCGGGATCGGCACTGAGTCGATCACGTCGCGCCACGCATCGGTCGAGCCCCCATCGACAATCATCACTTCGAGCAGAGACCGAGGATAATCCTGCGCGGCTATCGACGCCAAGGTCCGCAAAAGCGTGCGAGCCTCGTTTAGGATCGGGATAATGATGGCAATGCGAAGCGGATCGTCACCGTGGGATGATCGTGATTCAGGTTTGGCAGACATGCGGGTGGCGGCGACCAAATCGGCGGGCTGTTGTGACTGAGAATACCCCCGCCAGGAATCGAACCTGGATTACCAGCTCCGGAGGCTGGTGCGTTATCCGTTACACCACGGGGGCATGGCCGTACCATCACGGCTCTGATCCTATCTTACGACGCATCGATGCCGGGCGGCAACCGTTTTTCGAGACCCGTGGCGCGGCAGGTCCAACTCGAAGTGCGAATTTGGGTTGCCGATTGGGCCCGGCCGGAGTAGTATTGAGCCAACGACGGGAGGCGCCATGATCATATTGCGGGCATTCCTGATACTGGTGGTGCTGGCCATCATCATAGGCTTTTCGGTGTACAACGCCGGGCCGCGCGTGGATGTCGATTTAATACGGGCACAGTACAATGTGCCGCTGGTCGTGGTGGTTTACTGGTCGTTTCTGGCCGGTATGCTGGTGGCATTTCTCCTCGCCATCTCCTACATCCTGAAAATGCAATCCGATCGCCGTTCCGAGCGGCTCGCCAGGAAGCGACTGGAGATGGAGATTTCGGCACTGCGAAACCGGACGATTGAGAAACTTGACCAGTTGTGATGGTGCCGACGCACAATACCGAATGAGACAGGAATCTGAGCATGGATTTAACGGGATACGGCTGGACGATTTTCTGGGTGGTCGCGTTTGGGGTGGCGGGCGCCGCAATTGTGTGGACACGTACGCAACGTCGCCGCGTTTCGCAGGCGCCGCGCATGTATACCGAAGCGCTGCGCGCGCTGGTCGACGGCGAAGACCAACTGGCGTTTGAGCGCTTGAAGGCGGTTGTCTCCGAGGACTCCAGTAATCTCGATGCCTACTTAAAGCTCGGCGATTTGCTGCGTCGCCGGGGGCGTTTAGATCGTGCGATTCAGGTCCATGAGGACCTGACGGTTCGACTTGGCCTCACACGCAGCAATACCATCGCCATCCACCGCTCTCTGGCTGAAGACCATCTCGCCGCGGAGAACTATGAAGCGGCGGAACGTTCGCTGCGACGGATTTTGGAACTCGACCGGGAAAATCGCTGGGCGTCGAGCACGCTTGTGTGTCTGCTCGAGTTGACCGGTCGATTCGAGGAAGCGTTCGAAACCCACCGCGATTTGGTCAAACGCACGGGTCAATCCGACGGCCATCAATTGGCGATCTACCGCGTTCTTCAGGGCCAGCAGATCGATGCCAACGGCAAAGGCCACGACGCACGCTTGCTTTACAAAGAAGCGCTCAATCACGACAACCGCTGTCTCGCCGCGATGCTCTCGATCGGGGATTCGTACTGGCGCGAGGGGCGTCAGGAGGACGCGGTGACCTGGTGGGGCAAATTCACCGATGCCGAACCAAAGGCCGCCCATCTCGTCTTTGAGCGATTGCGCAAGGCCTTCTTCGAAATGGGTCATTTCGGCGAGATCGCGCGTGTCTACGAACAGACGCTGGACACCGATCCGACAAACACACCGGCGTTATTGGGCCTTGCTGAATTGGCGTTGAAGAAGGGCGAACACGATCACGCCCTGGCGCACTTCCGGCGTGTGCTCGACATCGATCCGGATAATGTCGGAGCGCGTGCAGGAATCGTTCGTGTCCTTGTGGAACAACAGAAGCTCCCCACGGCGGCCGAGGAGATTGAGGATCTATTGAACACCCGCGCGTTTCGGACTGATGGTTTGATCTGCCAGAAGTGTCATCATAAAGTCGATGAGCCGACATGGTATTGTCCCAATTGCCGGGCGGTTGATTCGTTTCGGTTGTATTGAGTAGGGACAACCTCGAAGACGATTAGAGCAATTGTCAGATTTCCTGTCCGATTGAGAAATAGCGAGACTTGTTTCACTCAGTCTTCAGGTTTGGGTGCCACGGGCCTAAAGGCCCGTGGCACCCAAATACAAACGGAAAATACTTCTGACAATCGGTCTATTGTTATGTCCCCAAAATACGGTTCATCAGTGTCTCTACGAAATTGTACCCTGTGGCGTCACCCGAGGGCGCGTGACGGCTCCCGTCGTGGAAGCGACTTCGTTAAGCTATTGCTGGGACACAACACTATAGCATTTGTCATAAATCTTTTCCGTTCGGATCAGGGTGCCACGGGCCTCAAGGGGCGTGTTGAAAAACCTGCTGACTATCATCACCTCAGACTGGGGAGGGCGAGG